>JAJRQO010000007.1 GCA_024280215.1 Candidatus Zixiibacteriota bacterium | reverse complement strand
ACAGAATATTATGAAGAAATGGACTATGCCGATACGGAACTGGCCACTGGCTGTCCATCAATTTGCTATACGATTTGGAGACAGAGTACCAAGAATTTGAGATAACCAATTAACTGTTTACACAAAATTTATGACACAGCCGGTGACAGTGGACGTCCAACCGCAAATATGCTCCAATTTAAAATTGACCCAACAGAACTGTTTGATATATAAATTTTTAAATTTTTGTTTTGGTCTTTTATTGATTTGTTTATGATTGACTTTGTTTCTCCAACAATTCTTTTAATTGGAATTCATGGCGAATCGGGTGCATGACAGCATGTTCTATCATCGCTTCAATACACATTTCCATTTTCCAACTTGAAACATACATCTCGCTGTATCGTTTTGGCTCAACATCTACTAATGGCAAAGCCCAGCGTGCAAGCAGATGGTCGAGAAAATCTTCTGCTTCTTTTTCTATACAATCAAGATTTGGAATTTCACGAATTTGTGGGTCGGGTAGTTCAAGCTTTTCACACATCCATACCATATATCCACGAGCGGCTGAGAAGACATGATATATAAGATGTTCAAGCGAATCATAATCACTATCATCAGTTTTAGGTAATTCTATCTTGGCATCTTTGGCTTTATACCAAGCAGCAAGGCATGAACGCATATGCTGTGCGTGCAATATTGTCATCGCTCTGGCACCGCGATATTTAAAATTTGTATTCATATTATCTCTCTGACTAAAATTTGTTATAGCTTCACACATTTAAACATAAATAATTATGTTTGTAAGGCAAGATTTTATATGAATATTTTATTTATGATTTATAGAAACATAGCATTGCCCAGTTGAATTCACTGGAGCTTTGGTGTGGCTAGAAGCACAATCAACTAAGGGAATAAGGGTTCGTGAAGTCAGAAATGATATTTTATAAATTTTATCCGCGGTTGGAACTATGTTTAGCGTCGTGCATGAGATCATCGCCGACTTTGACTTGGTTTTGTTTACTTTCTTGTGATAAGAAAAGAACAACAAGCGAGATTCGACGGTTACGGTCATCGTTTGGGTTGTCAGTTATCATAGGGAATCGGTCGGCAAATCCACGTACTTCACGAACTTGTCTTTTATACAACCCAGAAACTTCCATCAATTGTCTAGCCGCATTGGCTCGGTCAGCTGAGAGCTCCCAATTTGAATATCTTTTTCGTCCACCGTATGATGCATCGGTGTGTCCTTCAATAACAATATGGTTTTCCAGTTTCCCAAGTTCCTCAGCGATAATCATCAGAATCTTGGCTGATTTATCAAGAAGTTTAGCGGAACCAGGCTCAAAAAATGCAGGAGAATCTTCAGATTCATTTAAAATAATTCTTAGACCTTCAGATGTCATCTCTATTTTAATATTATCTTTAAGTTTACTAAAGATTGATTGTTTTTTGACTTGTTCGGCAATATTTTTGGCAGCTATTTCAAGTTCTTTTTTCTCTTTTGTAGAAGCTTCCCCAGTATTTTTTTTCTTTATCATTGAGCCTACAGGATTCTGTTTCTTAATTGGAGATGCAGACCCTTTGAGAACACCCTCTTTCCCATCTGATGAAAATTTACCAGGATCTTGGAAAAAACCCGCAACCGATTCACGGACATCTGGTTTTTGTCCAACAAGCCACATAACCAAAAAGAATGCCATCATCGCAGTCATAAAATCGGCAAAAGCAACTTTCCATGCTCCACCATGATGACCATCGCCACCTTTTTTAATGATTTTCTTTATTATGGGTTGTTCAGAATTTTCGGCCACAACAATTATTTCCGTTTGGTTTCGTTACACGCTTCTTCAAGCTCGGTAAATCCAGGTCGGACATCGGCAAAGAGAGTTCGTCTCGCAAACTCAACTGCAATAACACCAGCAACGCCTTTGTTAAATGAAAGCAAGGCATGCTTCATACATCCGATATATTGAATATCTTCATTTATTCTAAATTTCATATTAGCAGCAAGTGGTCCAACAAAACCATAACAAGCCAAAATACCTAAAAACGTACCAACCAGAGCCGCACCAACTTTGTGTCCAATTTCTTCAGGTGGTCCATCGATTGCTCCCATAGTTATAACAATACCAAGCACAGCTGCAACAATTCCAAGACCTGGTAATGAATCCGAGACAGTATTTAAAGCATGTGAAGGATGAAGTTCCTCCTCGAGCAAGGCTTCGATATCGTTGTCCATGAGGTCTTCTAAATCAGTTGGTTGCACCGCACCAGAGATAATCACTCTCATTGTATCCGCAAAAAAATCAACAGCGTGGTGATTTTTTAAAAATTTTGGATATTTTTTAAAAATGTCAGAATCTTCAGGATGTTCAACATGAGCTTCAAGCCCAATAAGTCCATCTTTACGAGCAATATTAAATATTTCAAACATCATAACTAAAATATCCTGATAATCTTGTTTGGTATATCCCGAACCAAATATCGCCGTAAGTTGTGATACCATTCCTTTAATTACATGCATCGAGTTACCAACCAACATAGCACCAACAGCTGCTCCACCAATAATAAGAACTTCAACTGGTTGATAGAGAGCCATAATATGTCCACCCTCTAAAATATAACCACCAATAACAGTAGCAAAAACAGTAATAATACCTACAATGACTAACATAATATTCTCTTCAATTTTTTATATTCAAGTTTAATGCTCTTTCTATTAATTTCGTCAATTTTCTATGAAACATGAGCTATTTTATTGTAAGAAAACAAGATATATGCATCTGATTTTATGAAGTGAGATAAGAAAATCTAATATAAAAACTTGTACATTCTGATACATTTCTTTACATTTTGAAGCAAAAGAAAAGAAAAAATAGGAGCAGTAATGCGTTTAATAACCCCAAGAAGATTTTTTACCTTTGTAGTCCTTGCTTTGGTATATGCAGGCTACAATATAGCATATGCCTCATCAGATGGTGGTAGTGGACACGGTGGACCGATTCTTGATGTACTTTTAGAATTAGTTGTTATACTTTTAGCCGCAAAATTGGGTGGTGATTTATTTGAACGAGTTAATCAACCTGCTGTATTAGGTGAACTCGTGATTGGTATGCTTATTGGGAATATGCATCTTCTCGGCGTAGATATGTTTATTCATTTCCAACAAGATTTAACACTTGAAATACTTGCTGAACTGGGTGTGATTATTCTTCTTTTTGAAGTTGGTTTAGAATCAACGGTAAAAGATATGTTGAAGGTCGGCGGAACTGCTTTTATGGTTGCTGTTTTTGGTGTTGTTGTACCGTTCTTTTTAGGATGGGGAGTTGGAATTATATTCTTACCTGATGCTAATACACTTGTACATCTGTTTATCGGTGCGACATTGACAGCAACATCAGTTGGTATTACTGCTCGAGTACTCAAAGATATCGGAAAAATAAACGCCAAAGAATCTAAAATTATATTAGGGGCAGCGGTTATTGATGATATTTTAGGGTTGATTATTCTTGCTGTTGTTTCTGGTGTTATTACTGCTGCCAACCAAGGTGGTGAAGGTATAAGCTCCTTGGATGTATTCATGATTATTGGAAAAGCAGTTCTCTTTATAGTAGGTGCGGTTGTCATTGGAGCCTATGTACTCCCTCATTTCTTTAATATGGCATTTAAGTTAAAAGTCAAAGGTGTCTTTTTATCTATCTCGTTATTCATTTGTTTTGCTCTTGCTTATGTTGCCGGTCAAATACAATTGGCTCCGATTGTTGGTGCCTTTGCGGCTGGTCTGATTTTAGAAGATGTTCATTTTACAAAATTCCGTGAAAGAGGCGAACATACTATAGAAGAACTCATTGAACCAATTGCTGTCTTTTTGGTACCGATATTTTTTGTACGAATGGGTATGATGGTAGACTTGACAACATTTGCTAAAGTCGAGATACTTGGTTTTGCGGCGGTTATGACAATAGCTGCAATAATTGGAAAACAATTTTGTTCTCTTGCTATTTTTGATAAATCTCTCAACCGAATTGCAGTAGGATTAGGTATGATTCCTCGTGGAGAGGTCGGTCTAATCTTTGCTGGTATAGGTGCAAAACTGATGCTTGATGGTCAAGCTGTGGTTTCAAATGAAACATACTCGGCGGTTGTCATTATGGTAATCATAACGACATTGGTAACACCTCCATTGTTGAAAATGTCGATGCTCAGAGGTGAAAAAGAATAAAAGTCATATTACACTAACATAGAAAGACGGTAATCTGATGAAGATTACCGTCTTTTTATAAATATATCGATTTTGATAAACTTTTAAAAAGATGAAAAACAGATAATAAGAAGACTTGACAATTAGCCGTACTTCTCTATATTGTCATCCGATACCGCGGGGTGGAGCAGCTTGGTAGCTCGTCGGGCTCATAACCCGAAGGTCATAGGTTCAAATCCTATCCCCGCTACCAAATTTAAGTCCCTGAAGTTCAATAACTTCGGGGATTTCTTTTTGAGTGGGATTTCCTTCAGATTTCGGATTTTCTAACAGTTTTCTAACAAAACTTCCAAAAACTGTTTTATCTAATCTCCGAGCGGCATCATTTTCAAGGTTTGGCATTAAATGTCCATAACGGTCAAGAGTCGTTTTTGCTGACGAATGACCAAGTTGTGATTGGATAAATTTAATGTTCTCTCCTTGAGAAATTAATAATGACGCATAAGAATGTCGAAGATCATGGAAGCGAATCCTGCGTAAGCCTGCTCTGTCTAATGCGGGATGAAATTCCCGCTTGATTAGGTTATCGGGATTAAGAGGTAATCCATTTTCGTTGGAAAACACTAAACCGAGTTCAGATGTTCTTCCAATCAAACGGTGTTGTTCAAGTGCCTGACGAAGTAAAGGAGTTATAACAATCCGTCGAATGGAATTCTTCGATTTAGGATTGACAAATTCTCCTTTATAAATAGAACGCTTAACTGATATTTGATTGGAGTTCCAATCAATATCACCCCACTTTAAAGCTAAAATCTCACCTCGTCTCATACCAGTCATTACTGCTGTCAAAAACAGCGAATAATAATTAGACTTAACATGATTAAGAAAAAGTCGAATCTCTTTAGGTATAAGGAAATCCATTTCTTCCAATTCTATGCGAGGTCGTTTTACATATAGTGAGGGATCACGTTTTATAAATCCCCATATAACCGCATGCTTGAACATTTCTTTAAGAGGAACCAAAAAATTCACAACAGATTTCGGTTTCAGATTTTCTTTTGTAATCTTTTCTGATACAAATTTCTGTATATCTGCTGTCGATACCCGATGTAAATATTGTTTACCAAATTGAGGATTCAAGTGAAGCCTCACAATGGTTTCATAGCTGTTGTAAGTAGATATTTTCACAGAGATTTTAGCATAGTCAGATAACCATTTTGCTGAAAACTCCTCAAAGAGAATTTTCTCAAACTCTTGAAAAGTTCCGTTATTAATCTGGTTAATCCTTTTTGCTAATACTTTCTCAGCAGTTCTTTTACTATTACCTACTCGTTCCCATTTCTGGGTTCCTCCATCCCGATAAACCGCATACCAAGTTCCTGAGCGTTGTACTACGCTTCCTTTTGCCAATTTGTATTCACCTCCTTTCAGTATGACAAATTGATTGAGTAAAACCATATCCGATAATTTTAGAGCTAACGGATTGATTTTTTGATTGTGGTAAACGGTCGAGAGCATACTGTAATGTATTAATCTGATCAAACATTGTCAATCACATAGACTATTACGAACTGTCCATACACCTTATTCTTAAATATTCAATAACCTCTTGTTCCACAAATCTTACATATTTACCTATTTTGTAATGTGGTATTCTTTCGGGACCGTCTTTTCTTGTCCGATCATAAATCCAAGATTTGGGTACTTTAAGAATCTTTGCAAGTTCTTCAATTGTGAGTAAATTATTCATTATTTACACTTTATATAGTGTTAAGAGTAGTGTATTCAGTAACACTACTTTATAAATTTAAATTTTCTTAATTTCAATTCTCATAAACTGTTCTAAATAAATCCTTTATGTCTTCTAAGCTATTGTCCATTGCACTACCTATTATAAAATTTATTACTCAAGGAGATTATATACTTTAATCTTTTATCTATCACCTGATGAGAATACCCATCTAATAAACTTAATTATTATTTTAAAAATTGATTTCCCTGAAAAACCAAATGACACTTTAAACTTTTGTAATGCGAAGTTCAAACCAAGAGATAAAATCACAATCGAGATGAGAAGACTTATATGATTTTCTCTAATCGGAACTTGAAATAATTCTAAAATGATTAAGAACCCTATAAATATGAGATAGAAATAAAATATATATTTGAGATATTTAAACATTCTTATCACAAGAGGACTTCTACCTGCTGGCTCGGAAAGATTTGTGTTTCCACATTCACCACAAAAATTGGCATTAACTGGATTCAGATGACCAGCTGGACATAATTTCGCATTCCATGTTCTTCCACAATAACGACATCTCATAGGTCTGCCATGATTCCACTGCTGACAGTGTGGACAATATTTCATTTAACAATCCTAACTTTAGATTGTTTGAAAAATGCTCTTGATTCTACACGTCCTGATTGTTTCCAAATATTGCCAAATAGAATATTTTGGGCTGTATTGTCTATTGTCGAAAACCAGAACATATCTGTTTTGAGTTCATTTGATATTCTATGCAGATTTTCTGTACGAGAGTTGTTTTTTGTAACAACAAGAACATAGAATACTTCTTTTTTAAATTCTTGCTTAAATAAGTTCAAGTTTTTAAAAACCTGATAATTTTTAAACTTATATTTTAGTTTTGAGTGATTGCTTGTTGATAGATCAATCTCAACAAAAAATGAGTACGAACAATTCTGATAAATAAATTCAAAATATCCATCAGGCTTGATACTTGTCATAACTTCTTTATTAGTATGATTATATTTGAACTTGAATTCACAATCTCTGGAATCAAGCCACTTGATAAATTTAAAACTTGGGTGATTCTTAATATCTACCATTAGATTGATTCTGAAATCATTAACTATGAGGTTATGATTTATAAATTTGTTTTTAGCTACATTATCTATTTTACGGCGACGTTTTACCTCGTCTATATCAATTCCGAAACTTTCAGCTACTAAATGAACAGAACATGACCCAATGGTATAGATTGCTTCCGAGCTTCCTAATAAAGTAGGTTGATAATATCTATCCAAAAACCGATTATCATAAAGTTTTCGAAGTCGAATATTGACTCTTGTTACAGACTTCATATCAAACAAAAGTTGTATTTGAGACCGAGTTAGATAACGATACTGAAAAACTGCTTTAATAATCTCAATATCTCTTTTTTGGATTATTAGAACAGAAGGCACTTTTGACCTCTTGTGTCTCGATTGGCGTTTATCAGATTTATTACACACTAAAGGATTCCCTCTTTAATATCACCATTTACATTTTTTTGAGTTTTTACTTTAACTTTTGATTTTACTGTGGAAACTATAATAGCATTATGACTATTACTTCTTGATAACCTTAATTCCTTATCGATAATAGTTCTCTTCTTGTAAAATTTGTCATGGCAATTTTTACGCAATCTATTAACAATATGCTTATTTGGTGCTGTAGATTTGATATGATGTATATTTATCTTTTTAAAACTTCCATCTGAAACACGATGTATAACTTCTCCCACTCCTAAAGTTGATAATGATTGTTTAAGTAAAGATTTATCACTTTCTTTGAAGACATTTGAAATCTCTCGAATATCATTATGACCCAATCTGAAAAATAATGTAGTCGCCACATTTCCAAAGATTGATTCACGCATTGATTTATCTATTTGGGCTAAGTTCTGATGTGCTAAAATTAATGAGAGTTTATACTTTCGAGCTTCTGAAAGAATTTCTTCAAAATTATATCCCATAAAGTTTTGGAATTCATCAACAACTAAATGAAAGGGAACTCTTCTTGATTCTGGAATATCAGCTCTTGAAAGAGCCTCTGATTTAATCTTTGAGATAAATAATGAACCTAAAAGATGAGAGTTTTCGCTAAGCACACCTTTGCTAATATTGATTATTACCCATTTCTTTTCATCCATCAGTTTACGGAAATTCAAAGTAGATTCTTTTTGAGCAAGGATGTGTCTGATATATGGATCAGAAGTAAAAACAGTTAGTTTGTTAAGAACAGGTTCTATATAAACTGGTTTCATTCTATCAGATAATGCTCCAAATCTATTAGTCCAATAATGCTTAATTTCGTAGTCTTGTAAATTATCAACTATATTAGTTCTGAAATTTTCATCTGTTAAAAACAAAGGAGCATCAACCAAAGACCTTTTTGATAATGACAAAGTGATTAACAAATTTCTAAGTAATTCTTCCATCCTTGCTCCCCATGAAACATCTTTCCATATCTTTTTAAAAACACCTAACATGTCAAATGCTTCCGAGTAAGAATTATTTGAGTTTGAACAACTCAAGGGATTAAAGGCAGGGGCATAGTCTTTATCAAAAGGTTCGATAAGAACTAATTTTTTTGAAATAATTGCTTCTTGTTCAGGCGTTACAGCTTCAGAAGCAATATAATTAAAAATCATTCTTGATAAATCGCCATGTATATCTACAACAGCAAATCCTGACTCTAGTCTTACGAATGACATAAGCATTAATAAAATTAAATATGTCTTACCAGAACCTGATTGTCCAAGAATGTAAGCATGCTTACCTAATTGTTGTAAACTCAGATAAATTTCTTCAATTTTCTTTTGATTAAAAAAATTAGGAGATTCCCCAAGACTTATGGAGTCATGAGGAATCTGTCCTTTGCCAGAATTTGATAGAAAGTAATTAGTTAGCCCTGAAATAGGTTTAAAAAATATATCTTCCAAGAATGATGAATATTCAAGTTTAGATTTATCTTTTCTATTTGATCGCATTTGAAACACCTTCAAATTTTGAACATAATAAGCACGTCGGATTTTGTTTCTTTAGAGATTTAGAATCTGACATAAAACCAGCCAAGTAAATCATACGATAATTCCATGTTCGTTTTCGATCCATTAATACCGAATCAATTCCAAACAAAACCATTCCTGAAACTACTTTCAAAATATCTTTCATAGCAGGAATATTAGGACATGGAGTTACTTGATTATTAATAGCGTCTGGAAACATACATCCAAAACAAGCACATTCTGTTTCCTGAATAAATACATATCCTTGATTGGCATCACGAGATACAGCAGTAAAGATTACTGGGATATTATGTTTGAGACCATACTTTGATGCACAAATTCGGGCTTCATCATTATCAACACCACACACTACTAAATCAGGGTTACAATTCTCTTTTTCCAAGTATTCTTGAAAAAAGAGAGGATGCCCTTTTAGGTTTGTCCCCATAAATCCAACTTTACTTAGATTTTTTACTATTTGAACAGCTTTATTTTTTCCTATATCTTTTTTATAAAACTGTTGGCGATTTAGATTTGATAAAGAGACAGTATCACCATCAATGAACGTTATCTCTCCAATCCCCTTTCGCACTAACCCTTCACCAATTTCCCCATTTAATCCACCCGCACCAACCATCAAAATTTTTAAATTCGAATATTGGTTTGGATCAAAACCTGAGATTCCAAGATGTCGTTCAAAAATCCTATCGTTCAGGCGATTATAATTTCTTAAGTCTTTACATTTAGACTTATGAAATTTCTGTGAGTTTATAAACATTTCTTGAAACATACTCAACTCCCTTTCCAGATATACTGATTTTATATTGGAGCTTGTCTGAGAAAAACCGAAGATACCCATCTCTTGAAAAGATTCCTCCGATTGTTTTATATTTACCGCTTTCCAATCTTTTCTGATATGAATAGTCAATATCAGAAGGATTATTTGAATTTATTCCCCGACCTGGATGAGCGTGGAAATAACAAGTTAATAAAGTACCATACTCCTCAAGATCAATAAGAGCTTTTGAACTAAATATATCATTTGCCTTTGCGTATCCATATTCTGATTGATCAAGTTCTAATTCTATCAGACGTTCAATTGAGTATGAATTATTATAATTATTTCCAACTGCATACAATATTGATTCAGTTTTTATAGAATTCAATTTATGAAATGCTTTATAGAGAATCTCTGAACTCATCATAAATTCTGGAATCTCAATAGTTGAAGATGATATTTCATTGGAAATTTCTGATAGAACAAGTTTTGTTTGACTAAAATCACATAACCGAGTAAATATGCTATCAGCATGCTCAATATCATAATTATCAATAATTGCTTCTTTTAATTTAACAAATTCTTTCCGACTTTTTTCAGTTATTAAATCACAATGTGATCGTAATCGCACTAACGCATTGTTTGATATTTTAATCATTTGGTCTTCCTTATCTTTTTTGTAGTAACTGGTGAGCTTCTGTAAGTATTTTCTCGATTGCCAAAATACCCTCATCAGCCGTTTTTGCCATTGTTGAAAAATGTATTTCATATTTTTTTCCTTCTTTTGGGATAAAACAGGCAAAATGGGAATGTTGAGCTAAACATTTAGGTGGATTGAAAATATAGAACTGGATTAAACCTTGATAACGTTCAATGATTTTTCCTTTATAAGAACCATACTGAGTACGATAGAATCCATTATATGTATTACCTGCTTTATTCCATTTTCTCTCTTTCCACAAAGGAGCAATATTTCGTTTAACAGTCTTTTGGCTTTTTAAAGTCTTATCATAATCTTTTTTAACAACATTCTTCTTTGAAGAAGACACTTTTTCCTTAACAACATTTTTGAAAAATGTAAAAATCTTCAACAAAATCGAAAGAATTACAACAAGTGCTTCAAGCGTCCACGATAATAATTTTAACAAGAACATTCCCATTTCACCTACTCCTTATTTAATGGTTAATATCATTTCCAACATCTGTCTTTGATGCGACATGAAGCTTTTCTCCGTCGTCAACATTGGTATACACATTTTCGCTTTCGCCAAAGACATGTTGTCCTGCATCTTTACTCAACACATACCCTGTTAGATTTAATTGTTTTAAAATATCAGATGCTGTTGTACCAGCTTCGATAGTTAGGTCGGTGTGATTACCTGTACCTGCGGTGATGACTACTACTTGTTTCATTGCGTACTCCTATAAGAATGTTTAAGGTTTGTAAGTAATTTATTCACTTACAATGTTTTCACATTAGGACTAAGCAATGCGTATGCCACACAGTTGAATTGATTTTACAGAAATTTATAAATAAATTATGAGTAAGAACTTACATGTCAATTTTTGAAAGTAAGTAAAATAAAAAAGAAACAATAAAGGCGGATATCCGTTTTTTACAATTTTTGTAATACGAATATCCGCCTTATATACATAGGAAATTTTACTTTTCATTAATTCCCAAACGCTTCATTTTATCTCTCAGCGTAGTTCGTCCAATGCCAAGTAACTTAGCAGATTCAGAAATTGAAGGGGTAGATAGTAAGGTTGCTTCAATAATTTCTTTTTCAAAATTTACTAAAGCCTCTTTGTATGTTAGAAGAGGTATATTTTTTCTTTTAAATATGTCTCTTACTAATTTTGCTGTTATTAATTCATCGTGGCAATTGTAAACTATGTTATAAAGAATATTATATAATTCTCTGACATTACCATACCACTTTTGGACTAAGAGTAACATCATTGCTTCATTAGTTATAACAGGTGTAATAGCTCCTTTCTCTTTTGCTATTTTAGAAACTATACGTTTTGCAAGTATCGGGATGTCCTGTCTTCGTTCTTTGAGAGTTGGAATGATAAACTCCAAAGCATTAATGCGATAATACAAATCTTCACGTAATGTTTTCGCCTTTACCATATCTGATAAATTTTCATTTACTCCAATAATAATCCGACAGTTTATTTTAATAGGATTAAGACCTCCAACTGGCGTAACTTTACGTTCTTCAATAATTCTTAAAATCTTACCTTGATTAACATGAGAAATAGAATTAAACTCATCGAGAAAAATTGTTCCGTTTTCAGCATGCTGAAACAAACCTATTTCCTTAGAACTCGCTCCAGAAAACGCACCTCTCTCATGTCCGCACAATTCTGACAAAAGTAAATTTTCAGAGAAACAAGCCATGTTTATAGCAACAAATGATCCATTAGCTCTATTACTTTTAGCATGTATGTAATGAGCGAAGTATTCTTTGCCTACCCCAGTTTTACCACAAAGAAGTTTTAATTCTTCTACATCAAAAAACAACTCAAGTTCTTCAATTACAGACTTTAATCCAATACAAACTTCAACATCTTCAATATAGTTTTGATTAAAAGATTTATTCTTCACAGCATCTAAGCTATTTTTATATTTATTTTCTGAATAGTTCATAACTATCCTCTTTTTTTAGACTTTTTAATAAATTAGAGTCAAAAAGCACAATATCACATACCCTTGACATTTTTGTCAAAAAATGAAAATATAAGATTTAGAGATAGTCGTTATCTCTTTATGACCCCTTTAAAAAGCTGATTTGCCAAAAAATCTTGTAGTAGAGACTTGTTGGCTTTAAGTTTTTTGGGGGTTTTTCTTATTGGGGGATAATCGGTTATCAGAATTTTAGACATAAAAAAAACGCCTAACTGTGTGTTTATGATACATCACACCGTTAACCGATATATAATTTTTCAAAAATACGGATTATTAATTCGCAATTAAATTTACAGAATCTGACAACTGTACAAATATAATAAGTATAATCGTAATAATAATCAAGAAAAAAAGCCCGATTTTCATCGGGCTTTTGTCAGAAATGTAAATCTTAAAAAAATGCGATAATCCTACTAGTATTCCTATTCCCCGACTAGAAATACTCCTTTCTCAAAAAAGTTTACAGTCTCTTATAAAGACTACCTGTAAACTCTACAAAATCGCTTCGGGGAACCTTAAAGATGATAGTTAATCATCCAAAGGTATTCTTCATTATAACAATAATTAAATCGCTTAAAATTGTAAAGTTCTTTTTTAGAAGATAATTTGATTATACAAACCAAGCCCCACTATTCAGTATTGCGACAGCTTATGATGAGTGGAAGCTCTCACAACCAGAAATTTTGTTACCACCAATAACAAATTCTGCTCCTACATGACAGCAAGGTCATAAGACGAGGATTCCTAAATAAATGGGGCTGGGATTATATTCTATTCAATTAAACTAAGTAAATTATGAGATTTTGGAGAAATCCAAATATTTGAAATAATAGATTCTGAATTTGATAAAAATATTGATTGAGGTGTTGTTAATAAAAATAGAGCCTCTGATGAGTATAGTATTTTATTTAAAACTAATTCATTAAAAATATTTGCTATCCGACCTGAAAGAGTATTATCGGTTTCAACCTTTCCAGTTGTTACAAAAAGTACCTGAAATCCGTTAACCATAAATTCATACTTTTTGTGTATTTTCTTAGATTTCAGATAATATTGATAACCAGTCAATTTACTCCTGATGTTGCTTCTAATTGAACTTGATACTATTGGTTCGGTTCCTCTATCAATTTCTAAGAAGAAATGCTTATTTTTCCTACCTCTGATTCTTATTCCAAAGAACGCATCAGCATAAATTATGATTTTTCGTTTTTCTCCTTTTTTATCAATCACATTTACATAGTCCTTTATCGACTGACCTTGTTCCCAATTTAATAATGAGAATTTTCCTTTTGACTGTTGACAAGCTAATTCCAGTACAATTCTAAATGTTGCTAATTCTAAAGCATGTCTTAGATAGGGTGATTTAACTTTGTTGCTCTCAACTATCTTTCGAGTGCTATATTGGGGTATTTGATGTATCTCTTGTAAGAGCTTAGAGCTTTGCTTCCCAAGTCCATAGATAGCTCTTGGAGAGCCATATCCCCTACCATAAGGCTGATCTGTCATATAATGACGTTCAACATACTTCGCATCGTATAATTGCTTTAAACGTTTTGATAGAGTTTGTTGCTTGAATCCATATTTTTTAGGACGGTTCCTTCCGTCTTTTCCTGTTGAGTAAATGATTGAATCTGTATGATTATCAGATTTTAAAAGGTGCCAAAGGAGTTCACCACTTAAAAACCTGTAATCATATACATGTTTCAATATTATGTAATCTCTCTCTTTAAGTATTAGTTTGTTTTTCTTCATGTATACAATAATGATTTTATCCAACTTGTTGGACTCCTTTTAAGCCCCCTCGTCGGAAGCCGAACTCGCCCCACAAAATAGTTATTTCATATTTTGTGGATGGCGATTCGAGCCGTCCGACTATTATCGTTTCGGTCTGCTCCACCATAAGAATTTGGAAGTGAGCAGACCCGAGTAAGAAATAACTTGTTATTTCTTATGAAGCCGAGACCTCTGGGAACCTGCTCTGTTTTTGATTTGTATATATGGTCAAAAGCAGAGTAGGCAGAGGTTGAGGGAAACGATAATAGTCGGGCGGTGAGCGACATAACTTTACCCAGCAAATACAGCCTAAAAGCTGTTTTGAAAGTAGAAATGATAGTAAATCAATTCTACTTTTTAAAAGAAGCAGAAAATGCTTCTTTTAAATTTTATTCGGGGAAAGTTATGGAGTAAAACCGACAAGACGAGGGGGCGTTTTTAATCTTTTACAACCACGACATAAGTGGTTGTTCCAATCTTGAGATTGGTGCTTTTTTATTTCTTTTTTTGTTTTACTTTTTGCCATTTTTGTATTGGTAATGTTGAACTTACATTTATTCTTAAAAATGTCATCCCTACTGCCACCGCATCAAACATATTCATCTGATACTTTAAAACCCAGTCTTTATTTGACTTTAGATACACTTTCAAATTTGGAAAGAATATTATCAAAGTTTGAGCTACCCTTTTTTTACTCGCATTACCATCATTACAAATTTCTTTACGAATAGTTCGAGGGTCGTACTCATAAACTAATAGACTTTTCTTTTTGGCTATTTTCCTGATTTTGGCAACAACCATAGCCAAACGAAGATTACTTTTGTTTTGAGAAAAGGCGTTCTTTTCTAAAACTATACAATCTGGTTTTTTCTCATCTATCATTCGATTGATGATTTCCTCTATGTGTTCAAGGATAATTTCAACTGAACCTTGTTTGATTGTTTTAACTCCGTAGTCAATTAACTCTATTCCCTCAAACGAGGCAAAACCCATATGCTTAGTACCTGGGTCAATTGAAATTATTTTTATTTTTGTTTTACACATTTTTTTTAAGTAGGTAAAAGAATAAAGCTGATCTTGATTTTTTAATTTTATCTGACGGCACTTTCATTGTGTCATCAAAAGCTTGTTTTATTGTTGTATAATCATGTTGGCTACAAACATGTTGATACAGCTTTATTTGTTCTTCCTCTCTAAACGCTACCGCAATCTCACCTGCCAACTCATCTCTTTTTTCTGTTTCTTTGGACATATTTTTTTGTTAATTATTTAATTTTCAATGAACAATTTATATTTCGTCTTGATACATCTCTTTTCTAATTTGATTAAAATGATCTAAAAACAGAATTTCAACAGGACATTTTAAGGCAGAAGACAATTTTAATGCGTTTACCAGTGATGGCAATCTTTGCCCTTTTTCCCATCTGTAAATTACTGATGCCTGCTCTGCATCTATGAGCTTGGCAACATCTCTCTGACAGAGAGACCGCTTCTCGCGGTATCTCTGAAGTTGGTTAGATTTGATTTCATGAACATTGAGAGACATACAGTATTCTTTTTGTTTTTGTTTTCTACAATTCGTAGTTTAGACTATTGTAATATTTATTCAATATACCAAACCGCACTTAAATGTGGATAATTGAATTAGAATAGAAAACAAAACAGAGTTAATTATATAATGAATTTGTGAAATAAAACGGCTAACCTTAGCATAAAAATAGATAATTGTCAATCTGGCTCATATAGCAAAAAAAAAGGAACAAGCGATTAAACCTGTTCCTTTTTGTTGAGGGGTACGGAGGGTATATATTAACTAATAGCGTTTTTTTGCCTTTAATTCTACGGCTTGTTTTTTCACCATTGCCATTTCATTTGGATCAAGATAAACCCAAATTTTATCCATAGTTTGAGTATAGTATTTTTGTAAATGCTCTGCTAATACATTGTATAACTTCGCATCACTAAAAGAAGGACGACTTACAGGAGATTTCAGAGATTTTACTTCATAGTTAAATGAAACGGCATCTAACTCTATGCTTTTCGTCCACATCTTTTCATTGGATAATGATTCATTGATTTTGATAGTAATTCTTCCACCTAAACGAATTTCACCTTTCCAACCGTATTTAGGTGTACCAAATATATCTTTGCCTGATGTTGGGGTTCCCATAGGCACGACTTCAATCTCCATAATTGGCATTAAGATGAGGTCAGATTCACTTTTATCAGGATAGGTTAATTCATCATATGTACGAAATGTTCCACGAACTCGGAAACCACGAGCGGAGAGTATTTCATCAAAATCTTTTGCCATATTCTTTGAGAATTTATTAAAAGGATATGGAGCTTCTTTTCTGTACTCTTTCCATTCATCTGGAAATTGTGGATTTACTACAGCAAAGACAACACTATTAGTATCTGATTGGGTGGTAGTTGGTGGAGTAAAATCAAAGGTTGGAATGTTTTTTACTTCCATTGGTACTGATTGTTTTGAACCTGCACAACCTATCAACATAATCATGGCGACACAAGTTAGAGTTAATAACAGTTTCTTCATTTTAAATCTCCTAAATTGTTTTAGATTTACCTTATATTAAAGTCTTTATTTAGAACCCTTTATGTTTTGCTTTCCATTTATCAAATTCATCCTTATATAAATAAAATATGACTTCGCCTTTTAATGCTTTTCTTCTTAAAGGATCTATATTCCCTGACCATTTTGAACCTACCTCACAATCACCTTCAAGATAGACTTTTACTGCCCAAAGCTCTTTGTCTCTCACTATCTTTTTCTCACCAACCTCAATGATTTTTATCTCCTTAATAGTTGCGTCTCTACCTCCTCCCATGTAGCCTGAAAGCTGAACTGGTACTTTCTCTTTAAGAGCATTTTTAATAGCAGTTTCGATATTTGTACTGTCAGGAGAACCTAAACCTGAACAAGCTAAAGGCATTTGTGTTATTACAAATATAATAAGTGTCATAATTAAATATTTTGTAACTCTCATAATGGTTATCCTTTGATTTATTTCCTGCGTTTCTTTTCAAACATCTGTTTGATGACCTGATTGTAATTATGTTTTATATCCTCCAAACTTTCTTTCCCATATTCATCCCAAGTCGTACGAACTGATTGATGTCCGAAAAGGGTTGACAATGTTTCGATACTTCCCTGTTTTTCTTTCCATAAACGAGCAAAGGTATGACGGAAAAGATGACAGGTAATATTTTCATACTTAGGGTTTGGATTTTCGACTCTTGCTTTTTTACCTGCGTTTACAACAATGCGATTTACTTGTCGCATACTTAAGCCTATTCCATATCTACTTTGAAAGATTGCTCCAATTGATCTATTCCCGAGTAAGTTCTTAAGATTTTCCATCAACGCTTTAGGGATCGGAACTAATCTTTGCTTATCCCCTTTACCATGTCGAATCAACAGTAAGCTCTTATCCCATAGAATATCATTAACCGATAAAGCAGTTACTTCAGCTCTTCTCATTCCCGTAAAAGCTAAAGTTTGTATCAAAACAGAATCTCGTTCATTTGAACAAACATTTATGATTTTGAGAACCTGCTTAATTGTTAAATGATACCCTGCATTAGATAGGATTCTTTTCTTTGTTTTTTGCTTATCAATAATCTTTTTTCGTTTCGATAAAGGGTTTAAGAGATCAAAAAACCGTTGAAACAATTCAACGATACTTCTGCTTAGTCCTACTTTCCCTAAAGTAAGACCTCTCTAATTCATTGTAACCTCCTGTTTATCAACAAAATACGAGCCGTCCTGTCTTCTTAATACAAGCTTAGCATGCAATTATATTAATTACAAATTCACTCCAATATCAGTATTAAATCTCAATATTTACCTATATACAAAGCTAATTCTTAAACTCAAATAAAATTCTATGATGTCAGATAAATGTCCTGTAATAGGGAAAGTAGGACATGACATTAAAGAAGTCAAGTAATAATTATCTCCAAACTTGTCCACTGTTTAATGCGGGTTGGTATATTGAAGTTATTGATAGTTCCTGTACGATGCTTCTAAAAAATGGAAATATCACAAGAAGCAAAAACTGAATTAAAACAATTACATTTAGAACAAACTGGTGAAAAACTATCTGCTCAAGAAGTAGAAGTTATGGCACAGGACTTATTCTACCTCTTTGATGCTATCTATCAACAGATTCCAAAAAAATAGTAACACAATTATATGATAACATATTTTATCTATGCTCGTAAATCTACAGAGTCTGAAGATAGACAGGCTCTTTCTATTGAATCCCAAATTAACGAATTAAAATTACTTGCTGATAAAGATAACCTTGTAATTGAAAAAGTATTTACAGAATCAAAGTCTGCTAAAAAATCTGGCAGACCTGTTTTGAATCAAATGATAAAAGAATTGAAACGAAGTAAAGTTTCAGGAATTTTATGTTGGAAACTTGATCGCTTAACTAGAAATCTATTAGACGGAGCCATCATCTCTGATTTATTAGAAAACAATGTTATTAAAGAAATTCGTACTCCTATGCAAGTCTATAAAAATAACAGTATAGATAGACTGATGAGCGGTATTGATATGTTGTTTGCAAGAAAATATATTGATGATCTGTCCGACAATGTTAAGCGAGGATTAAAAGCAAAAGTTAAAAGTGGTTGGATGCCTTGCAGAGCTCCAATGGGATACCTTAATAAAAAAGCTAAAGATGGTTATAATAAAATTTTCCCTGATCCAGAACGATTTAAACTTATCCGAAAGATGTGGGATTTAATGCTGTCGGGCAATTATTCTGTAGATCAAATTACAGACATTGCTAATAACCAATGGGGATTTAAGACTAGGAAAACTAAGAGACTGGGAGCAGTCCCCCTCACAAAAAGCACTTTGTATAGAATATTTATAAACCCTTTTTATTATGGTTATTTCAATCAACAAGGCGAATTACATAAAGGTAAACATAAACCTATGGTTTCCATTGAAGAGTTTGAACGTATTCAATTTATACTTGGAACAAAGGAAAGATCAAAACCCGAAACATATAATTTTGCTTTTACAGGTATATTTAGATGTGGTTTATGTGGAGCAATGATTACAGCAGAAAATAAGTTCAAACACATTAAATCTACTAATCAAAGGAAAAAATACATCTATTATCATTGTACATACTCGAAAGACCCAAACTGTCCACGACAATCAATTACAGAAGAAAATTTGATGAAACAAGTAGATGAAAGCTTAGAGTCTGTAATGATTCCGCAAGAATATCTTGATTGGATTTTTAAATACTATAAATCTGTTAAATTTAAAGAGCTTATTAAGGCAGAACAAGAAAAATTCTCTATTGAAAAAGAATTGAATAATATTGATAATAAACTTCACAACTTATTAAACCTAAAAATATCTCCTGATAATTATAATAATCAACTGATATCCAATGAAGAATATCTTAAACAGAAAAATGTATTAACAAAAGAAAAGTTAAAACTCCAGAGTTCATTAAATTTTTATAAAAACAGTAAAAAGGAATTTACAGAACTGACAAAAGAAACATTTGAACTTTCTGTATATGCTCGAAAATGGTTTCAGATTGGTGATTCTAAACGTAAACGTACTATCTTAAATAAAATATATTCGAACCACGTAATTACTAACAAAAAACTAGTGCTTAAAGTAAAAAACCATTTGAGAAAATTGCTAAATTACAACTCCCCTCTAACTTGTTAAATCAAGATATTCGAACCAATAATTTTGGCTTAGGTAAAACAAAAAGTATCCATAAAATGGATACAAATGACCTAAAATACAACTGGCAGGGGCAACTCAACGAACTGGGAACTTTTTTCATAAAAAAGATTGGAAATAGAAAGAATTATTGATAGTTATACACATTTACATAGGCACTTGTGCTTATTTTCTAAAAAAGATTAAATTCTACCCATTTCAGCAAGCTTGCGAAAATGTGAACCAAGTGCGGTCAATTTACATGCTTTTGAGTTAATAGCTGCATAATACATATGCTCAGCATCTACAGGAATTATTAACCCATACCTATTGCATAATTGAAGTTCCTTAAAAACACGGCTATTGTCCGCATTTACAGGAATATGTCTAAGATTTTCTGGAATATTTTCTCTGTCTGGCTCGAAAGATGGGTCTAATGAAAAATGATCTGTAGGATTTTTAAAGTAGGTAGGCAACCTACGTAAAATATCAAGTGGAACTTTGGGAGTTATCTCACGGAGTGTAACGAAAGTCTGTACGTTGGCTTTATATATTGGTCGTTGTTCCCACGAACCAAGGGTTTGATCAATATGCGAATATACTGAGGCGGGCGTAATACGTCCACATATATCAGCTGATGAGCCACTGAGACCATCTAATAAAAGTGTAGTAAAAAGACCTTGACCATTATCTTCATCTGCTGTCCCTTCACGATGACATGCTGTTAGAATAGTTACACCTGTTCCAATGATTGAAATTCCCTTATTTTTTAATCCAGCAACTTCTCCTGCGTATCCAGAATTGCAACTATCTAAAATAATAACCGTAGATTTAATATGTGGATGTGCTCCATTTGCCATTTCTAATATTTCAGAAAGACTTACACCCCAACTTCCTTTCTTACCATCTTGACTAACTATATAACCAGCATTCGTAGACTCATTTATTATACCGTGCCCAGCAAAATAAAAAAGAACTGTTTCTGCCTCATCTTTAAAAAGTTTTTCCAAGGCAGAATAAATTAACTCACTAGTTACATTTGTGTTATCACTAGTTATTAATTTTACATCAAAATTTGGTGAATCATCACCATTTTTTTCGAGAATATTAGCTATAGACGTTGCATCGTTTTCGCAACCACTAAGTAAATTATTAGGATATTTATCAATACCAATTATAAGTGCTTTTCTCATAAAATTATAGCCATCCTCATATTATTTATTTTTTCCTTCTTTCATCATTTGATCAATGGCAGAAGCAATCGCAGTCCATCCCCAACTAATAACTCTATTGCGTTGAAGTCCACTAGGTAAATTGCTTACAGTATTGGCTCCATCAACATATACACCAAATACAGGAACGTCATTAGCCTTGGCAAAAGAAATTTCTTTTGCCACTCCAGTAGCTGAAGACATGGTTTTACCTACTAATACAATAACCATATTGCACTTATTAATTTTTTCTTCAATCAATTTCTCCCACTCACTTTGTGGTAAAGATGACTTTGAAGACCAATCTTCAATGTTAAAAGGGCTTTTTGAGAGTTTTGATTGACCAATAAAAAGAACTCTCTCTGTCTCATCATGATCAAAATCAAAACTTATAAAGGCTCTTGGATTGCTCATATATTTACTCCTTAATTGTTAGATAATTTTATATTACTCTTATTGATATAATTAATCAACAAAATAAATTGATTAACAAAAAGCTGATTTAAAAAGTAGTGGGACTTATGCTTATTTCATCACATAGTAATTCATGGGATTTAAATCATTCTAAACATTTTTTCCAAATTTCAAACATAGCCAAAGTATCTAATTTACAATAAGCAAGTAGGTCTGCTGATTTTTCTTTAATCTCATGCTCATCAAAGTTACCTGACACAATTTTGTTCCAAGTTTCTGAGGCAGTTCCTCCCTCTTGGATATTTAAGGTTTTATAGGAAAATTCAGGTGATAATGTAGGTAAAATATACTTGATTGATGTTTTCCCCATAAAATCAGGATGAATATAAAATTGTTTTTTAAAAGGTACTTCTAAATCAATTACTCTATCATTAAAATTTTTAATGAATAATGAATATTCGTTATTTCTTTCTGCTATTTTGTCATTTACAATTGCACATTCGAAAGTTTTATTCCAAACAATTATTGATCCTGTCTTTGGCAAAACTTTTTCTATTTCTTTTATAAAATGTATATCTGGTATACTATTTTCTGTATGTAAAAATTCAAAATGCTTCAATTCTGAATCTTCTTTTTCTAATACATGTAAAGAAAATTGAAAGGGTATTTGATTATATGGTTTGTAACCAATGTATCTAGGTATAGCTGATGGAAAAGTTTCGTAATCTATAAAAGATATAGGGTATTCAATTGTTTCTAAAAATTTATTTAATTCGTTTTTATCTATTATGATTTTTTTGGATTGAGCGACATTAACCTGATTTCTTTGAATATCTGATAATGGAAAATCTTCAGGAACATCATAAATAGAATATATACCTAGATCAATTAGTTCAGCTAATTTCTTCTTAGAACTTCCTATTCTTGATATGCTATGAACGCTATATTCTGGTACTGTAGGATTTAGATAGCTAAATGTTGTACAATGCGAATTTTTTCCTTTAACAATACAAGAGCAATCTGTTGGCTTATTTTCTATTTTCAATACACTATGGATATTATCCATCTCTTCTAGTACAGCCTCTGAAATACTCTTTACTTCATCTGTTAAATTTACTATATCAAATAATTCTTTTACATTTAATTCTTTCTGTCTGATATAATCACAATTTAATCTAACAATAAATGTATTATTGATAGGTATAGATAACTTATTTAAAACATTAAATTGAAAAGCTAAATCATATTTATATTCTTCTAATCTCTTCTTTTTATTTTCACCACTATTAGTAGACTTTACTTCATAAATATCGTAAGCGTTATATTCATCATTCCATACAAGTATATCAGCAATAGCTTCAAACTTTTCTGTAAAAAACACAGGTTGGTATATTATTTTTTCTTTTTTAGCAATTAATTCAGCCGTTATTTTATTGTCTTTTCTATCATCAATCAAAATTCCATCTGGAAATAATTCTCGAGCAAGTTTATCAACTTCGTTCCCTGTTTCCATTATCATTTTGTCAAAATCAGAAAGTTCATAAGAATAGTAAATCTTAGGTTCAAAGATTTTCACCCAAGCATTTTGAGGGCATTGTTTATACAATAAATAATTTGTTTTCGTTAATAACATATAATACAGCTTATAGTAATAGCAATTAAAGGTCAATTAAAAACCATTTATCACAAGTCGTTATAAATTTCCTATAATGCCCTATGTTAGGGCATTAAGTATTTTTCCTGAAACTTCTTTAATTCTCTGGATTGAATTAATAAGTGTTTCTTTTTTGCCTTTGTAGAGTTGGATATAGTCGCTAAATGCGGTATTAGTATCAAGACCAATAGACTGACAAACAACATAGGCAACTGCTTCAGCTTCTGTTTCTTTCTGAGTCTTAGAGAGCTTCTCTCCTGTATGATGTAAGAATTCATGAGCTAACTCATGGACTTTCACACTAAAATCTTCAGCTGGTGTCAAACCTGAACGGATAGTTATTTTGCCTCCTGATGAACAGCCATCGGCGTGTAAGGAATCCGAATACTCAAGAGTAATACCGTTAGCAGAAATAAAATTACTTAGTATTTCTTGATAATGGGTCGGATCGCCTTGCACACGAGCAACATCAGGTAGTTTATCTCCGTCAGTTTGACTGATGTCAAAAACATATACGGCTTTGAATCCGTTAATTTCAGAAACGTTAGAACTGTTATCATTATTTTCAACAGACTCTTTCTTGAATACTAACGGAGCAATAATAGTAATTCCCTTCTCACCCTTTTTGACGAATCGACCAAGCTTTTTCCAAGTGTGAAATCCAGATATATGAGTTGCGTTTGGTTTTTGAAGAGCTACAAGCATAACATTTCGAAAACTATAATTATGAAACCTACTCATAGTCTTAAGATATTTTTTTAATTCATCACTTTGACCGTTCTCAAGAGATTCAGTTAATGATGTGAGAGCGTTTTCAATTAAGTCTTTTGCTTTGTTGTTTTTCAAAATATTCTCCTTCGTAAAATGGTTTTTTGGTTCCTTCACCAGAAAACAGGAATCCAAAAAACCGTAAGAAGGAGAACTCCTCACGGAAACAACAATGTTAATATGAAATTACGTTCGATTATTGAAAAAAGAGATGTGGTCAAGATGAGACTTGAATTGGAAATTTATGATTGCCCTTCGATAAAGCCAATCATGTCGATAATTTTTGCTTTTGTATAGACGTTTTTACTAGGTTGTCCACTAAGAAAATCAATGGTAGGTACATCAAAACTGTCAATGTCTAACTGATTAAGTTTATAAAATGAATAAATAGTTTTGAGAGATTCATCATCAAAACGCTTAATTTTAAAGCCCTTTTTGAAGTATGAATCAAACGCAGGTACATTACCAAAAACTCCTAACATAATCTTTGTTATTAAAGTATCTGTCGGATTATTATTGGTACCTAGTGCTTGGATAATTTCTTTTTTACATAAAAGTAAAAGCTGACGATCATTAATATCGTCATAATTATTTACATCAATATCCCAAACTCTGGGATTACAATTTACTATAGTCTCAATTAAAGGCTCAAAAAACTTACTACTTCGCTCCAATAGAAATGAAGAACCTCTAAACATACCCCAACTTGCTAAATAAAACGCTAACTGAACACAACTAGTTTGTATATTATCTACATTTTTAAGAGCTTTTATATTTTTATTATCTCTGAATGATTGGAAATAGTTAAAGCAATAATCAAATGATGCATATCTTTCACTTGGTTTTCTACCTTTGTTCTTTCCTTCACCATCTATAAATTTTTTTAGATTTTCTTTGATATCCATATTA
Source organism: Candidatus Zixiibacteriota bacterium (assembly GCA_024280215.1). Taxonomy (GTDB): domain Bacteria; phylum Zixibacteria; class MSB-5A5; order GN15; family FEB-12; genus QQUK01. The sequence continues at coordinate 159,851 of JAJRQO010000007.1, read as the reverse complement.
TTATTCAACAGAACTTAACAAGTTAATTATCTCATCAATTTTCTAATAATTCTTCAAGTGTACTTTCAAATTTACCTTTAAATAATCTGCCATCAGCAAGATATTCAGAGAACTCTGTATAACTTTGAGGACTTAAAAAATGGAAGTAATATTTTTGTTTTATCTTTGATTTTTTTAATTCACTATTTAATGCTTCAAAGTGTTTTTTTGCCCATTTATACTTAGCTTTATTTTCAGGTGAGTCATCACCATCGGACTTAATTTCTACAACAACAATATTATTTCCAACTTTAATGAAAAAATCGGGGTTAAAACCACTCTGTGTTGGATGTTCGCCTTTTCTCCAAGAGTATTCAATACTATAAAAACCGACATCTCTTGATTTTATCCAAGCATCAATTTTTTCATGTAGTTTTTGATTTATAAGTATTTCTACAAATTTTCTTTCTGGCTCTTGCTTTGTTAAAACAATATTCACAGGTGTTTTAAAACAATAATGATTAACTTCCTTGCTGGCACTTCTTGGCAAATTTTGATCTTCGATAATATCTTTTAAAACATCAGGGAGTTCTTCATTACACTCATCTTTATAATTTTCAGTATGAAAAACAGTTGTACCATGTCTAACAGCACTAACTCCTGCACTTTCTTTTTCAAGTGATTTAGTGCTCAATTTGATTGGTTTATTTACAATGCGATCCAAAACAATAGTTGATCCTTTTGCCCTAAATAAAGTCTGAAAAGCTTTGAATATTCTAAGTGCATTATCTTCTGTTAGTACTCCGCTTTTAATTCCTCGACGTTTCATGGATTCTTCGACAATTTCTCTTATTTCATCCTTTGGTGGTAATTTTTCTTTTTTATATTCACCTTTTGGAAATCTAATTTTTGCTTCGAAATCTCTAGTTCTGAATGTTTCTACTATTTTATCCACAACTTCGTCTATACTTAATACTTCTTTGTGTATAATCGTAGTTTTTGGTTTAATAATACCACCCAAATCTTCATATTCAGCCTCTCTCTCAATTTTTTCAACTTGAGCAACTAGATTTATATATCCTTTTGAATAGTCAAATATCTCGGTATTTTTTTTTGCTTTAACAGCTTTTTCTTTTTTATCATAGTTTATATGATATAAATCAAAATGATATTTAGAACGTTCCCCCTTAGTTAATATTTCACTTGTTAAGCGAACTTCTATTTCCAATATTTCATTCACAAGTCCTTTAATGTTACGACTCCAAGCATCATGATTAAAAACTCGAACTTTAGGTTGTGGAGATTTGTATTCCTCTGGAATACGTAAACCTCTACCTAAGACTTGAGCGATTAGTAACTTCGAATTAAAAGCTCTGTCCTCCCAAGGAACTATTTGAAAAACATTTTTGACATCCCATCCCTCCGTAAGCATAGAGACAGAAACAATCCATTCAACAGAATTATCTTTATCATCAACATTTTTTAATTCAACAAGATTTTTTTTATGGTCTTTATGTGATGTTACAATTAAGACCTTATTTTCGACAGCTTCACGTGATATTTTTTCTCTTTTTTGTAAAAAATCTATCAAATCCTCTTGGAGTGATTTTGCTTTTGAAATATCTTTTGTAATCAAAATTGTTAAAGGTTTTATTAAGTGATATTTGTTCACAAATTCATTATGATTATCATAAATTTCTTGAAACTTCTCATCTTTTCCTACAGCTTCATCTTTCACGACATAATCAACTGACTTTATAACTTTTTCATCAACTGCTTGACGAATTGAATAGCGATAGATAACATCATTAAAATATTCATTATTGGAATATGCCGTACCAGTAAACCCTAACATATATTTGAAATTGAAGTCTGGACTAAGTAGAAATTCTCTCCATTTTTTAATATCTTTATCACCAATAGAATTATAGGTATGATGAATTTCATCATTAAGAACTAAAACCCTTTCTCCGTTATCTTTTAAACTATCATTAATTGACGAGCCAGTTTTTTTATATACAGCATGTATATTTTCAACACAAATATCACCATTTTTAATTGTTATATTAGCATCAATTATTCTTGGATTTTTAAAAACTGCTGTATCTGGTAATGTTGCTTTGATTTTGTCATCTCCAGAAAGGTTTTCAAATTTTTCTTTTAAACCAGACTCAATAGTTAATGAGGGACAAAGCACTAAAACCTTATCGACTAATCCAATCCCTAGTGCAATTTGTGCAATTCCATAAATTAGATAACTTTTCCCCGTACCTGTTGCCAAATCAATAACTGCAGATAATTTATGTGGTAGTGGCAAGCTTTTTTGATATTCATAAATATCTTTATATCTTTTTCGTAATTCAGGATTATTACTATAGTTCTCCTCTATTAAATTTTCAATAGATTTATACTCACCAGACGCAAGATAAACAATAGCACTACTAATTGCTTCTTTTTGATATTCTCTATCTCCGCAAAGAACATCTAGAAAATTTATCCATTGTTTTAAATTGAGTTTTTGAGGATTGTAATTTTTCTTAACTTCTAAAACTAAATCCTTAGTTTTATATTTTTTTACATCTGCCATATCTATATTTTAAAAATTTCTTTAAATTCATTTCCATATATATCAACATAAATAGCCATAATCTTCTTACCACAATCTTTTTTAATAAACTCTTTCTTAATTACTCGCTTCTTTTTTAGTTCCGCTTTAATTTCATCATCAGTCTTATCTTTGTTTATATCCAACAATTCATCAGCAAAATAATAATCAGTCATCAGAAAAGCTTCACCGTTATAATTCAAATCTACAAGTAACATTGCTAAACTACCAAAATTAACAAGCTTTTCCCCAGTCTCATCTTTACTATAAGCAGATTCAAATTTTTTAATTCGTAAAACAATCTTATCTTTTATCTTTTTAATTTCTGATTTCACTTCTGGTTGACGAATAAAATGAAAACCTATTGCTTCATCAAGATCATTTATATTTTTTTTGCTTTGAGGTTGTCTTAATTTTTTAAATTGTACTTTGTGTAATTCTTTGATTATTTGATATGGTACTTTCAAAAAATAATATCTGACATTGCCTATTTGATGATAATCACTAATAAAATCTACGTTATTAGCAGGTGCTATAATATAAAACCTGCTATCAATTTTATTTCCAATACTCTTATGTAGTTCTTTTAAATACTTTTCATCCACACTTACATTTTTTAAATCCCAATATGGAAATATTTTCACATAGAATTCTCTTTTCTTTCCGTCAATTTCAACACCACTAATCTTCTTCTTAGTTCTCTCATCAATTTCAAATAGTCGTTTTACAAAATCAACATATTCATCTTTTTTAAGAGCAAATATTTTACTAAGATTATAAAGCCCTGAAGTAACAACTCCAAAAGATTTGGCAGGCTTACCATATTTTATTTTAGGATTTTCAATATCTTTGCTTTGATCAATATTCAATAGTCGTTTTTGCGTAGTATAAATTGCTAATTTCCCAATATCACAACCAACCCAACGTCTTCCAAGTTTTTCTGCAACTGCAAGAGTAGAACCAGAGCCACAAAAGAAATCCAAAATAAGATCACCTTCATTTGTGGATGCTTTTATAATTCTTTCAATTAGTTTTTCAGGTTTCTGTGTAGGATAGTCAATGTTTTCATTTGAATTTGCTTGAATGTTTAAAATATCTGTCCACAGGTCTGAAATGACTTTGCCATCCATTTCGTCTAAATATTTTTTTACTCTTGGTGTTCCATTTTTTGTGAATATAATTAGATTCTTTTTAAGAGCTTCGTCAATTCTTTCTTGACCCCATATCCAATGTTTACCTTTTGGCGGTTTTAAATCTCCATATTTTTTGCCAAAATATCTAATTGGACCACTACCTTTCTGAGTTAAATCAAATGAGCCAAATTTTCTTTCTGTTTTTTCTTCAATATACTTGTACGTGTTAGTTACATATTTTTCATCATATTCAGTAAAAATTTGATTAAAAGTATTTGAGCCAGATTTAGAATATACAAAGATGATATCATGAACTTTTCCAAACGAACTTGACTGTTTTTTGGGATTGTTTATCTTTTGCCAAATAACTTCATTCAGAAAATTGGATTCTCCAAATATTTCATCTAAAACCAACTTAATATAATGTCCTTTTTTAGTGTCCAAGTGAACAAAAATAGTTCCATCATCAGCAAGAATTTCACGAGCAACAATCAATCTTTTTCTTAAAAATTCAATAAATTCTGATCCTTTTGTTTTATCAGTATATGCTTTCGCACCATCTTTACTTTTAAAATCACTTTCTGTCGCAAATGGTGGATCAATGTAAATTAGTTTTACTTTTCCTTTTATTTTATTTTTAATCAAAGGATCACTATTTTTATTAAAAGTTTTTAATATTTGCAAATTATCACCAAAGACTAAAAAGTTATGCCAATTCTTTGTAAATAAAGGATATTTTTTGCCATTAAATATTTTTTCTACCTGTAACGGTACTGCTTTTGCTTCTTCATTATCTGCTAGAATATCCTCTTTACGCATTTTCCCAGCATAAACTAGCTCATACTCTTTTTGCTTCGTTGGGAAAAGAGCATATTTATACTCAAGAGGAATTTCTTTCCTACTCTTGAGTGCTTCAATTAAAAATTCAATGTCAAATTTATTAAGTTTTTTCATATTCCTAACTCATTATAATACAATAGATAAAATATATTCATCACATACTCTCTTAGCATATATAAAATTATTTTTTTATAATTTATTTTAAATTCTAATCTGTAAATATATCTACATATCGTCGGTAGATAAATGACCTACCGTATTTTTCGTTTTTGTCTTTTTGTTCAAGTATGCCAAGTTTTACAAAGCGATCAATTACTCTTTGAGAACCTTGTCTTGTGAAGCCTGTCCATTTCTTTACCGTATTAACATTAACAATTGGTAAAGCAAATAAATTACGTAGGACTATAATCCCACTTTCAGAAGATGTTTTACTTAGTGCCTGAATTTTTTCCATATCTTCTTGTCTTAATTCAGTAATTGCCTGAACAGTAGATATTGCTTCTTCAGCAGTTTCAATTATACCATCAAGTAAGAACTCAAGCCATTCCTTCACTTCGCCATTACGATAACCATCAAGTTTGGTGTAATATATTTTTTGATGTTTTTTAAAATAAGTAGCAAGAAACAAAACTGGCTTCTCAAGAAGATTACTTAACCAAAGATAAAACGTAATTAGTAAACGTCCAGTTCTTCCGTTACCATCAAGAAATGGATGAATAGTTTCAAATTGTGCGTGAATCAAGCCAGCTTTGAGAAGTGGCAACATTGCATCTTCAGAATGAAGAAATTTTTCAAAGTCATTAAGAGCTATCTGCATTTCAATAGGTGGGGGCGGAACAAAACTGGCATTTGCTGGAGTCGTACCTCCTATCCAGTTTTGACTTTTTCTAAAATTACCTGGGTCAGAAAAATGAGTTGCTCTGGCTTCTTCCATAAGTTCTTTATGAAGTTCCCTAATAAAGCGGAGACTCATTGGAAATTCTGCTAATCTTTTTAAACCGTAGTTGAGAGCTTTAATATAATGTAAAATATCATCTACATCATCAGGTAGAGATTCTTTGGTTTTTGCTTCCGCTTCAATAGCATCTATCATAGTTGCCCGAGTACCTTCTATTTGACTAGAAGAAGTCGCATCCTTTCGGATATACATGTATAGGAAGAAATCTACATCAGGTAGAAGTTGAGTTATTCCATCTAATTTCCCTAAAAGACGTTCTGCTGTGGAATGCTTGAGAATAAGTTCTTGAGATAGCTTTAATCCCTCATCAGGTGGAAATTCATTAGGAATAAATGCCTTATAGCCTTCTTTTTGTTTTACTAATTTTCCAATTTCCATATTAATTCCGTTTACATCTTTTCATTAATGTCAACAGATTAGCAAATATTGTTTACATTGTCAAGTAAAAGTAAACGAAAATTAAGATTACAAGATTTTTGACATACACCTCTTTCTAACAGTTTTCTAACAAAACAAGCAAGAACAACAGATAATAAGGGAAAACACCAGACACTTTGTTTCCTGTAAGTAGTTGCTAATACTACAGGTTAGTGTCTGGTGCTTTCTGTTGTTCGGACAACTGAGCAAGCTCATAACCCGAAGGTCAGAGGTTCAAATCCTCTCCCCGCTACCAAATTTCAAGCCAACTGAAAAGTTGGCTTTTTTTATTGCTGGACACAAATGGCAGGATACGAAACCGACTCCCCGCTACCAAATTTCAAGCCAACTGAAAAGTTGGCTTTTTTTATTGCTGGACACAAATGGCAGGATACGAAACCGACTCCCCGCTACCACAGGCTAAGCCTGATTTATTCAATATCTGAATTTATCAACAATTGAAAGAGCCAAAGGCTTCAAACCGACCCCCGCTACCACAGGCTAAGCCTGATTTATTCAATATCTGAATTTATCAACAATTGAAAGAGCCAAAGGCTTCAAACCGACTCCCCGCTACCAAATTTTAAGACCAGTTGAATAGCTGGTCTTTTTTTATTGCAGATTAAATTAAAAAACAGAAAGAATTGTAGAACATCTAAAGAGTTCTACTTTACAATATCCTACATTATTTTGATTGTCACAATTAATAACGGGTAGCAACGATATATTTAAAAATATTGGGTTGGATGATAATCTCTCCACTGGGTAGACAGAACTGCTCGACCGCATTACGTAATATCGTTTTTAATTTTACTTCACTAATACTCTGAAGCATTCCTTGCATTGGTCCAGCTGAAACATTGGCTCTATAAAACATTTCAAAATCGGTATACTTAAAGGGACAATCTATTTCATTACCACCAATCACTCTCAACCCTGCCTCTGTAAACAACCCTTCTAAAATTCCATCGCCAGAAAGTTCAAATGGTCCACCGCCTTTTGGTGGTTCTGGCATAGCATCACGCATTGCCTTGAAGATAGAAGAGAATTTCACTTTTTCAGGAGGCCCGAACAATCCCACAACAATACTTCCCGTTGGTTTGCAAACACGTCCAAATTCACGTAGCGTTGCTATTCGATTTCCCGAATATTGTACTGAGCTCGCAGCAAACACCGTATCAAATATCTCATCTTCATATGGTAAACTTTCAATATCTCCAACTCGAAAATCACCACTTGGCAAACGCTCATGGGCAAACTTTATCAACCCTTCAGCCGCATCAATTCCACTAACTGAAGCTCCTCTTTCAGCAGCCATCATACTTGCTCCACCACCACCACAACCAGCGTCAAGAAAGTGAGTTCCCGAACAAACTGCACCACTATCAAACATAGCTTCCCAAAGTGGTGCATGCATTGGTTCCTGAAGTTTTGCCCAATCATGAGGGATTTTACTCCAAAGTTCACCTTGATTTCCTGCTGTTCCCATTGTCTATATTCCTTATTTAAACGAGATTATTATCTATAACTACAAAATATACATGAATAATAGATTTTACAAGTCTACAATATTATTTTAAATTTATTATATAATTGTTCTATACCTTTCTTAACTCGATTTCATCAAATATAATAGTTAAGAAACAGATACTCCAGACGTCTTATTGTCGTAATTACTAAACCGATTCACCGCAGTTTAGGAGTACAGGGCTTCTGAAATACAAAACTACACAGTTATATAGGGTAAAAAAAAATAAGCCATCAGCTCCGACTATACAGTTTCTACCTTAACCACATGATACCATCCTACTTACAAACTATCTCCATAACTTGATATAATAAGCTTAGGGTAAGCACTATTCTTTTGCTATACTTATAGCAGGTTTTTGTCGGACTTATATATCAGCCCCCCCAAAACTTAATAATGCTTTAATCTATAGCAACTGTAGCAAACAAATTCGTTTTGCTTAACGATTGTTGCATATGGAAAACTGCGAGATTACGACCAGATTTTTTTGGAGTCTCTCATATTAAATGGGTGAGTTTAAAAATAGGTTTATGAAAGAGAAACAAATGAAAATATCAAAGATTCAAGCAACTATCCCACTGCAGTTAGATTCTCATAGAGATATCAAATCAACAGATAAAATTAGAAATAAACCGAAGTATCTGCTTGGGATAATTGAAGAATTTGATAACAACCATTTACCATATATCTCGGCATGTGAAGACTTAGAGGTTCACTATAAGACTCTCGATATCTCAGGCTCTGACTGGATTCAGGTCATACAGAATAGCGGATGTGATGCTTTTCTTGTGTGGCCATCCTTTAAAGTGAGCATACATAAACGTATGTTTGACGAACGATTGAAGATAATAGTTGATGAAATGCATAAGACGATTTATCCAACCTACGATGAAGTTTGGTTGAATGAAAGTAAACTACGGATGTCTTATTGGCTTGAATCACATAACATACCGCATACGAAGACATGGGTATTATATTCTCATGAACAAGCTTTGAAAATTGCCAAAGAAGCTGACTTACCGCTTGTAGTAAAACACGATATGGGCTCAAGGAGTGCAGGGGTAGAGATTCTTCATAACCGAAGAGAACTTATGCAATATGTTAATAAGCGTTTCGGGAAAGGACTTGTCTGCAAAGGAGCCGATAGTCGTGATAGCGAATGGGGGTATATCGTGTTTCAGGAATTTCTTCCAGAAGTCGCTGAGTGGAGAATGATTCGTATCGGTGATTCATATTTCGGACACCAGAAACTTGCCGATGGGATATTTCATAGTGGTTCCGGAAAAGTGGGATGGTATAACCCTCCGATAGAACTGTTGGATTTTATTCGTGAGTTAACAGACGATGCCGGATACACGGCAATCAATGTGGACATATTTGAAACTCCAAATGGACATTTTGTTGTCAACGAAATTCAGTCTCACTTTGCGGCATACATAGAATCTCAAATGTATATCGACGGTAAGCCGGGTCGATATTTATATGACTATACCACACATAAATGGCAATTTGAAGAAGGTATTTTCTGCCGAAACAGTTGCTGTAACCTACGAGTAATGGAACTTATCAATCAGCTTGATAGAACGGCTTCCAACTCATTGCATCATCATGATATAAGAAAGCTAACACGTAAAAATATAGTTAATTTATGATTAACAGAATAGAGGGAACATTTTGAAAGCAGATGTAGAAGATTCAATTTCTGAATATCTCACATCACCACACATATGCTTTAAAAGTGTAGGCGGGAGTTATACGCTAATCAAATAATGTGTTTGGGAGAGTTATATTAATGAAGAAAGCGATTACTCGTAGCGGATAATCTTAAAGACAGTCCTGTCGTTTTTTAAAATTTCAGACAAGTAAGGTAACAACATGGTTGAACAAGTAATAAAAGAAGTAACAATAGTCGGTGGTGGAAGTAGTGCACATGTTTTGATCCCTTTTCTTTCTGGTGCGGGTTTTAACGTAAACATTCTCACACGAAAACCGAAGGAATGGTCCCAGAAAGTCGATGTTCAGTTGCACTCAATTCATGGAGAACTTTTGGAAGAATTTTCTGGTTCCTTGAAGAAAATCAGTAACGATCCGGCTGAAGTCATCCCACAGTCAACTTTTGTGATTTTGTGCATGCCTGTTAGTAAATATCGCTTGGCTCTTCACAACCTTGCACCGCATCTTGCCAAAGATAAAGAGGTGTTTGTCGGTACTATCTATGGTCAAGCAGGATTTAACTGGATGGTCGATGAAATCAAGAAGAAATTCGAACTAAAGAATATCACCACTTTTGCTATCGGTTTGATTCCGTGGATATGCCGTATCATTGAGTATGGTAAGGTGGGCGTAACCTATGGTTGTAAAGATCTCAATGTCGTAGCGGTGTCACCGCCGAATCGTTTCGCAGAACTCAATGACCTTTTGTTAAAGAACCTTTGTGAGCGATGGTTAAAAAAAGGATCTTTCGTACAGGCTGATAATTTTTTGTCACTGACTCTGTCGGTCGACAATCAAATTATCCATCCTTCGCGTTGCTACGGTTTGTTTCTTAAACATGGTGGGAAATGGGTGAATAAAAAAGATATCCCATATTTTTACCATGACTATGACCAAAAATCGGCCGACCTTCTGCAGGAGTTAGATGCAGATTTCTCTAAGATTCGAGACAGTATCAAGGCAAAATATCCTCAGAAGAATTTCAAATACATGCTTGATTATTTGGGTCTTGAGCGACTCTCCTATCAGTCTGAAAGTACCGACATTCGTAAGTCATTCACGACTTCGCTGACATTGGGAGCCATCAAACCACCCACCGTTCGATTAGAAAGCGGCGAATGGACTATTGACAAAAACCATCGTTTCTTTACAGACGACATTCATTATGGTCTATGCATCGCAAAATGGTTTGCCGATCAATTAGCTTTGGACGTTCCTACTATTGATAGCATCATCGACTGGGCACAGCAATTGCGTAATGAGAAAATCATTGAGGGGAATAAATTGTTATTGAACAGCGAAAGCCTGACCTCGGAATTCATGTCCGGCATTCCTCCGGTGTATGGACTCAACAGCATCGATGACATACTGGACTAATTTCTAACAAAATAAGCCAAAGCGATAGGCAAAGATATAAGTGCCCTTGCTACTTCAAACTAATACTCTGATAATAAATTTCGAGCCATCTGAAAAGTTGGCTTTTTTAATTGCAGGACACAAATATCAGGTTCCAAATCATACACAACTTTATGTATCAACTATTGACTTATCCTGCTTAATTCTTTAATTTTCAAAATGAAAAAAATAACTACTATATTTTTATGTCTGACCTTATTGCTAATTGCTGTCGTTGGTTGTGGCAATGAATCAATAACAGGTCTTGTGATTACAATATCAAATATCAAAACACCTGCAATGAATAATTCTGGTGAGCCAAATCTGAATTTCAGCCCTGATAGTGGAGCTGTTCTTTCTTGGATTGAAAAAGATTCGGCTAAGGTTAGTCGACTACTTTTTTCGACTTGGCAAGATAGCAGTTGGTCAAAATCAAAACTAATCTCTCAAGGGGATGATTGGTTTGTGAACTGGGCGGACTTCCCATCGGTGAGTATAAATACAAATGGTATAATGCTTGCCAGTTGGTTGGCCAAATCGGCTAATGGGACATATGCCTATGATATACATATGTCCCAATCAATCGATAGTGGTAACTCATGGTCGCAGTCTTTTATCGTTCATAGTGACAGTACAAATAGTGAGCATGGATTTGTTTCGATGGCATCAATAGATAAAAATACAATCGGTGTGGCATGGTTGGATGGTCGTGAGACTATCAAAGAAGATGGAAGCATGACTTTAAGATATGCAAATGTCGGCAATGATAATAATTTGACTGATGAAGTTTTATTAGACAACCGAGTGTGCGATTGTTGTCAAACGACAATGACTGTTGCTGGTGATGGAACGACATTGGTAGCTTACAGAGATAGATCAGAGACCGAGATACGAGATATTTATCTGGTTCGCAAAAAGGATAACCAATGGAGTGAACCAAAAGCAGTCGCACATGACAATTGGTTAATTGAAGGTTGTCCTGTCAATGGTCCATCGATTGCATCGAGTGAGAGATTGGTAGCAATCAGTTGGTACACGGTCGGTGACAATGATTCTGCTCGAGTGCTTTGTTCTTTTTCAAATGACTTTGGAGAAACATTTGGCGAACCATTTTCAGTTGATACTGGTAAACCTTTAGGTCGAGTTGATATTGAATTTGTCAATGAAACAATTGCTCTTGTCAGTTGGCTTGAGTATGTAGGCGACACTACTCGAATAGCGGTGAGAACGATAAATGAGTCGGGCATTTTATCACAACCTCTAACAGTTGCTCAATCAAGTTCCAGTCGATTGAGTGGTGTACCTCGTATGACTAAAGCCGAAGATGGTATTCTGATAGCATGGACAGAGCTTTCCACTCCTCCCATTGTAGAAACAGCTCTAATTCGTGTGAAATAAATTTTATATAATAAGGCCAGTCAAAAGCTGGTCTTTATTTACAAACAAAACTATTTGTCTTATATAAACATGAAAAACAGTAATTTTTATTTTTTAATTTTTTTATGAATTTCATTCACTTGCATTAAACCCGCAGTTCCATACCAAGGATGTAATTCCATGACGAGTCTCCCCGCTTGAATCGCAGGATCACTTTCTGTTAGCGCTTTTGCTTCTTCAACTGTAGATACATTGAATATAAATAGTCTCGCAAACTCAGAGTCATCTAAAAAAGGTCCCGCAAGAGCAAGTAAGCCTTCATCAGCAAGTCGTCCAATATTGGCACGGTGAGCTTTTTGAAGCTCTACTGCAGTCGAAGAATCTTGGTCTCTGTTTGGACCTGCTTTTAAAAATGCGATTACATAGCTTTTCATACCATAATCATCGGCTCCAAGTTTTTCAGCAAGGACTGAGTCATAAAGTATCATTGCGGAATCGGACGAATTGTTATTTTGAGTTTCCTCAAAACATGCCCCGATTGTAAACAAAATTACAAATAGGAATGAAGGAAGAAATATTTTTCTCATAACTATACTCCAGTAAATTAAATAAAGTAATTTTAATTATAGTTCTTTATTAGAAGAGATGCATCTGTCTAAATCTTTTAAAATACCGTTATTTATATTGTAGATCCATCCATGCACAGTCAGTTTGGCATCATTTTCCCAGCTATTTTGAACAATGGTAGTATTGCAGATATTTTTGACTTGTTCGATAACATTAAGCTCGCAAAGCAGATCAAATTTTTTGTCATCATCGGTCGCTTGTAATTGAGCATCATGAAAACGAGCGACATCTTTAATATGCCTGAGCCAATTATCAATAAGTCCATGCTGCTTGTTTTCCATCGCTGCTTGGATACCTCCGCATCCGTAATGACCACAAACGATAATGTCTGTGACTTTGAGAATTTCAACAGCATACTGTAAGACGGAAAGACAATTGAGGTCAGTATGCACCACAACATTGGCGATATTGCGATGGACAAAAATTTCACCTGGTGGTAAATCAACTATTTGATTGGCAGGCACACGACTATCTGAACAACCAATCCAAAGATATTTTGGTAATTGTTGTTTTGATAGATGTGAGAAAAATTCGCTATCTTTTTCTGTAATTGATTCGGCCCATACTTTATTTTTTTCAAACAGATGTTTTAGTGATTTCAAAATGCATTAACCTTGATTAAGAGTTTCTAATCCTACCATAAAATATTCTACTAAAGAGTTGATGTCAACAAAAGTTAAAATTGAAAAAGGCAGAACCGAAAAAAGTTCTGCCTTACAAAATTGTATTAACACTGAATTATCTTAATTGGTTAGCCAAAAGTCACGTGGATACAAACGGTAAACAGTCTGCTCCCCCTCGGTTTGTTTGATATATTTTTCAAGAGATTCAAATTGTTGTTCTGGTCCAATGAGAAAGAAGTTTCCATCATTGCTTTCGGCAAGTGGTTTTCCATAGCCGATTAGTACTGAACCGTATGCATCTTCCATCCGACTTTTAATATTTGCATAAAAGTCGTCGGTTTGTCTAACTTGCAAAATATGTTTACGGTAGTTAGCGACTTTTTCAGGAATGACCCCATCTACCAAATCGGCAGCAATCGCTTCGCCACGTTGCTCATACCTACTTGGAGCTCGTGATGCACCAAAAATTTGTGCGACGGTATAGTCTGCTAAGTCTGGATTATCTTTAGCATTTTTTAAAACATCAACTACAAACCGCATTGTCTCAGCAACATCGGGACAACGCTCGGCGTAATATCTTGCTCTTCCTGTTTGTTGACTCATACGATAGCCATTGCTATATGCAAGTCCAGCCGCCCATGTCCGCATGAACAAACCATGAGGTCCACCACCTGAATACAATTTCCCTGCAAGGGTGTTTAGGAGTGCATCTTCTGAAGTATCATATTTCTCAGCATTTTTTGCCGAGAACATCAGAACACCATTGCGAGTACCGTCAAAGATTAAACCTGTGTACACAGGTTTCTCGTCAAGCAAAGCTTCACGAGATTTCAATCGCTCGACAATATTGTCAACTGTGCTGTATGATTGACGAATCGACGGAGCACTATTGTCGAGTTTAGATAGGAACGAGTTCATTTTATCCATCGTATCATCTCTATCAGTTTTATTTGAAATCATATACATGCGAGCGTTATCTCTTTTTGAGATCAGAGATAAAATATGTTTCATCTGGCTTAAAGCATCTTCTGGTTTTTTCATCAAGTCATTTTTTATCTCATCACAAAGATATGTCCAATCGTCGGCAAGGTTAGCATCAGGAATATCTGAAAGAGTCGTACGCAGACTGCTTGTAATATCTTTAATAATTTTTGAACCATTTTCAGGTAACTTATCACTCTTAATTGTTTCATAATTATCTAAGTATACAATCAGCTCTTCACGGTTTTTTCCTTGTCCGCTTTGAGTAAGTAAATCAATTTCGGACTGTAGTGCTTGTTGTTGAGATTCGTTTCCAGGATTTGTGAACATCCATTTCATTCGGTTGAGGTGATGCATTTCTGTTAAAAATGAATTGGTCGAAAGATAGAGTGGGTTGTTTTGAAAACGATAGGCATTCGATGGATTGTTGACCCACGCTTCTTCGGAACTTTTCACTCTGTTGCGATACGAAATTATTGATTGCTCGATAACATCGTTGATGCGTTGTAAATTATCAACTTCAAGGTAAGATGAATAGAGCGATGCGTCCATCCATGCCAGTGCCTTGTGTAGTTCGTCAATGTTGCTACCTTGCCCCGAAAGCACTAACTCGATACGTCCTGATTCAAGTCCAAAATCAAATGATGCGTTAAAGCCGAGCACATCATTTTTTAATTGTTCCGACATTTTATCATACGGAATAACTTCACCATCTTTGACAACACCAATCGAAGTTAACATGCTCGGGATAAGTGGGGCATAGACAAGCAAAGATTCAGGGATAACATCAAGATTGAGTGCAAGTGCAATTGTCGATGATGACATGTTATCGAAAGTTGAGGCAGTCAGATTTATATTATCAGTCAAAGTAATTGACTCATAGTTAAGCTGGTCATCACGAGTGAGTGGTGGGTTTGAGATAAAACCTGGGAGCTTATCGTTTGAATTTAGTTCGGCAAGTTCAGCGGTCTTGGCATCAAATGCTTCTTTATATTTCGCGATTGCTTCTTGAGCATTGTCAGTATTATATTTTGTTTTAAAGCCTTCAATATAATTAGCAAGTCGAAGAGCTTTATCAGATTGATTTTTCTCAAGGATTGACTTGCTTGGTACAGTTCCGATTGAGTAAGGAGCCATAGAAAGTAATTTCCATTCATCTATTCTCTTTGACCAGATATTTTCATCTTTTGCAATTTCACTTTCTACGGCAGCATACTTTTCTTTTAGAACGAGTGATTTACGAAATGATGGTTCTCTCTCAACATCCAAAAGTAAATTAACCCATCCACCAGCAGCACCACGACGAAATCCAAACATAGGTGGTGAGTTGAGATAGTTTTCTATTTGTTTTTTATTTTGTACTAAAGAACTTTTGATTCGGTTGTTAAACTCTTCTAATTCTGGAGAACCTTTTTTGTACGCTTGTACTTTTTTGAGTTCATCCAAAATCATCTCTTTTATACCGATCATTTTGTCAAGGGTAATAGCATCTTTGTTTATTCCACCAAATACAAAGTATGGTGCAATTTCTATATCAGAATCATAAGTACCAAAAATATAGTTACCACCGATGTCGACTTGTTTGGTTTTAGAATTGATAAATAAATTGTAGAGATTTGATGTCTGTCCCGATGCGAATGTTTCTAAAAAGAGAGAAAACAACATCTCTTCGGTTGCATCCATCTCGAGAGTTGGAGGCCAAGCATACATGACATAACCTTGGTCGGATTCATTGGCAGATGGGTAGTACGCCATTGTCGATGTACCAATAGGAGCAGACTGTGCTGGAGGAAGATTTTGAACTTTAATCGATGGGTTCTCGTTGGGGTCATCATATGACTGACAATTTTCAAGCATCTTATTCATCTCAATTAAAAATGATTCCAACTCAACGGATGATGGCATCGAAATGATAGAGCCGAGATTGGCAAGATGATGGGTCTCTTTATGAAATGCCCACATATCTTTTGGTTCCATAGTCCGCATCACATCAGGAGCTCCACCAGAATTATTTACAAGCGGATGGTTCTCGCCGTACATGAGCTTGTTCATGGTGCCATAAGAATAGTACCATGGTTTTTCAAACGAACTTACCATCTCGGTGTAACAGGTTCCTTTTTCATCAATAGATAGTTCACCAGTCTCCTGATCGACATTGACACCGACAAAACAAACCTCACGGCGGATCTCTTCATCGGTAAAATCAGGATGTAACAACGCTTGTAGTTTTGCTTCAAATATTTTATAAAATGTATCGCCACCAGCAACAGTATTGTAGTGGTAGCAGGTTCTTGTCTGAGCAGTGTAGGCAGTAGAGTTTGAGAGTGCCATATCTTCGAGGGCTGCAACATAACGACCTTTGTTACCTTTACCGAGCAGAAGATGCTCGCATGAGTGTGGCTCACCTTTGGAAGATGATGGTGGAGATTTTACCCAGAAAAATGCCTGAGGAACAGATTCTATTTGCAGATAGTCGACGATAAAGCCAAACCGTTCTGAGACAAACCTCGCCCCCATCGGATTGCCTGCTCCGTTTTCATACAGTGAAACAGTTTTAAATCCGTGAACAGATTGGTTTTCTTGTAAATTTCCCAACTCGATTTTAGCTATTGTCGTAGAAACTAAAAAACAACAAAGAAAAATAGTTGTTAATATTGATTTTGTTCTCATTGAGTATATTCCTTATGTGAGTAATTGATACTTCTATAGCATAGTTAATATTCGCTCTCTTGACAACGAAATTTAGAAGAATTCACTTATAAAAAAACAGCCTACCGAGAGGTAGGCCGTTTACAGAGAATATATTTTGAATTAATCTAAGGTGCTGCAATCGAATTCGACCATCCGGGGGAATCACTAATGCCATCAAAAGTTAATTGGGTAACAACAAAAGTATTGATATTCACTTTATATACATTTGAGTTTGTAACATTAGGTTGGTCATCAAAAGCTATTTCATTTCCATCGGGTGATGCTGATAAGGTATGGATATTATATAAGAGATTAGGGATAGTCGTTACCGAACCACCATCTAATGACACCAGCTTTATATTATAACCAGTACCTGTATTATCAGAATCAACAATATAGGCGAGCATATTTTTTGTCGGTAACAGTGTAAGATTAAAAGAGGTGGTTGCTTCAGTTGCGAGTGTTGTTGTAGTACCGTTCATTGTAGTTTTCATTATTTTACTTGATCTTGATGATGAACCAATCTCTCTTATATATACAAATGCTGTTCCATCTGCAGTCCACTCAATTGATCTAACGCCTCCAGTAAAAGGTCCCGTTATATGAACCATCCCAGTTCCATCAAGATTAATAGTTGTTATAAAAAGTGAATCCGTGGATCCACTAATGAACGCAAATTTAGTGCCATCCGGAGAATAGCGTAGCATACCGCTTGGCCAACTACTATCAAATAACTTGGTATAACCTCCAGGAATAAATGCAGTATAGGGGCCAGTTGTGTTATTTATTGTTTGATGTCTGCCTGAAAATAGTAATTTATTAAAAGTTGTATCCGGAAACCAAGATTGATTAGAAGTGTTATAAGATGAAAGCCTGAATATTGAACCTCTGATTAGCCGAATAGAGTTTGTTAATGTACCGTTTGCCCTAATAGCATGTATTTCATGACTAAAAGCAGCGATGTCCATTGAGATATATGAATTATTTGGAGACCAATGAAGATTATGTCCATTAGTTCTATTGAATCCGCCATTGAAACCAGCCAATCTTGTTTTGTTGTTTCCGTCTGGGTCCATCTTCCAAATTGCAGATGTACCGTCAGAATCAGATAAGTATGCAATCATACTGGTAGATTGTTGGACTACAATTGCTTTAACTTCAGTAGCAGCAAAATCTCCCAACGAACTGGTAACTCGTATATCAACAATAACAGAATCAAAACCAGAACTTAGTTTAATTATAGATGAAAACTGTCCGCTGGAATCGGTTGTTCCCGAAATAGGGTCAGCGGTACCACCGATTGGAGTCAGGGTTACATTAAGACCTGATACCCAAGTAGTGTCACCTGTTAAACTAATTGTCCCTGCCTTGATTCCAAGCACATTCGAGCCTGTTTTAAAAATTGTAGGAGCAAAATCAACTACAAGTGCCAATGCGGATTTTATTGTTACTGTTTTTTCTGTTGAACTAAAAACTGATGAGTTATCAAGAATTCCGAATGCGGTACCATGGTATTCAAAAAATGGAGGCATAGGCAATAGTACCGCCTCCGCTCCAGTTGCTGGTGTAATAGTGATACTGCTTGAACCAGAACGTCCCATCGCATACCATTCAAGAATAGTATCATTTACACTAAGTTTATCAGGAACAGTTGAATGAAGGTCTAAGAGTCGTGTATCCTGTACTTCCGCGGCCCAATGTATAACAGGGACACCTGTCAAATCAAAAAATGCAGGGTCAAAGCTAAAATCAGGATTAGCCGAAGCATAGGCCTGCAAAGCATTTTTCATTTGTCCTATAAGATAATTATACGAATCTAATATTCTCTGGCGTGCTGTTTCCGCACCAGGTACCAGTGTTCCAGCAAAGGCTAAGAATTGATCAACTAAATCCCCAAAAGTAATTTGAGGAGGATTGTTGCTTGCATACACCATGAGAGTTGAAGTAGTTGTATCATTGCTTGAAATCGTGTCAGAAGCCAAAGTTACCGTCATTGAATCAAGCTTGGTTGGCAATATTGCGACTATTATTTTATTAAATAGTAAATTAGCAATAGAGGTAGAAACCGCAAGAGCTCCAACGAAAGCTTTTACAGCGAGCACAACCGGATTAGCACTGGCAATCAAACCAATTCCACCTAAGATAGATGAAGCATTTGATGATGATTGTGCTACACCACTAATATAGGAATCACCAAAATCTTTCACTATGGTAGATAGCTGCATCATGGTTGCAAGGACAACATCATTGGCAGCTACTGATGAACTTTTTAAAAGAGGAGGATTCAGATTGTTTGAAATAGCTTGCAAAGCATCAGCCAATTGTTGCGAGTTTTCTACTGCTCCACTTGAACTAAATAAAGCATCTATCAATTCGACCGCATCGGGGTCAGAACTTTGTAAAGCAGTAAGCAGATCGGTAAGAGTCGAATCATAACCACCATAAATAAGAGAATCCATGCCGACTGTTATTCCTTCCACCAATTGTTCAAAAGGTCCCGGCTCAGTTACAAGTGATGCAAGTATTGACTTGTAAGATTCAACAGTTGCTATCGAATTATCAACAAGCATTAATGTTGCACCGGGGGCATGCGGTAACGAATCGACAGTAAAGATACTGTTTCCAATTGCAACAAGAGTGGAATCTAAAAATATTTCAATACTCAAAGCAGAAGCTGGAGGAGTTGGCCAAATATCTAAAGTGTCATCAAAATACATTGGAACAATAGTTAAGACTGTTCCAAGTGAGTCAGAGATTAAAATAGATTGCTGGTCACCTACAAAAATTGTATAGTTTGTCATTTTTGATGTATCAATTGTAAAACCTGAAAGAGATAGCAAAACTCCGGGAGCAGAATGTGCTGGTGAAACGGTGAGTATCGATAGGCCATTATTACCTGAGCCATCATCGGTTGGATTACTTTTGGAACAGCTTAAGAAAGATAACGATATTACAATTAGTAGACTTGCAATTAGTAAAAAATATTTTTGTCTTATCATTAAAAACTCCTACAATTTCACATAAAGGATTATATGGATAATATATATCTATTATTGAAATATCAAAGAACTTTTTAAGTTGCTATGATATTTCTATCTGGATTGAGAAAAACAATCGTTTATAAAAACTTCAATTCTTTTGATGATTCGCTTAATATCTTTTATGCAAACGATGAAAAAGATATTTTGAAATATCGTGCAGGATATTATGCTGGGTTAAAGTTGGTAGAGCAGATTTTAATTTCACAGAGGATAACTCTTTTGGAGTTATTGAAATTGTCCCGAAAAAATTTTGAAGAACGGATACTTCAATTATTATAAATAATTAGTTTTTTTGTAAATTTACAATCCCAGTAGCAATATCTTTCGCTACTGTTTCAAGTAATTTGATTTCTTCAGAATCAAATGCATTCGATTCTGGAGCATAAATATTGATAGCACCATACATCTGCTCATCGATATATAATGGTAATGCTAACGATGAACCATAACCTCGTTTGAGGGCTTCTTCACGCCACGGTTCAAACTCTTTATTTTCTACGATGTTTTGAGCAGCAAATGGTTTTTTTGTTTTGATTGCCTGACCTGTCGGTCCCTGCCCAGTTGGTGCATCATCCCAAGTAATTAGAATATCATCAAGATAGCCATCATCAAATCCTACTGATGCCTGAGGTGTTACTCGCTTCGCTGCATCATTATCGATTGAACCAATCCAACATAACAAATACCCACAACTATATACAATAACTTCGCAGAGTCGTTTTAGAAGTATCGACTCATTTTTTTCAGTTTCAATAATTTTACCACATTGAAGGATTGTCAAGGATGCTCTGTTTGCCCGATATAGTGATGATTTAATCATTCTTTTTCACTACCTTAAAAAGAGTTCTTTACACATATAGCATTCATTTGAGTTTAAAAGTCAACAAATTTATAAAATAAAAAAGCCAATAATCGTATGTTTGATTATTGGCTTTTTAAACTGTATAACTAAAAGTATTATTTGTTAGATACGTTTACTCTTTCTTTCACAAGTGAAATCCCAGCATTTTTCCCATTTACCACAGCAGGTGGATCAGATAAGCTCCAACTTGAAGGGTTTGATGGATCACCACCATTAAATGTTACCCTCCAAGCATATTCAAGAGGATAATAACTTGACCAATCAGGGACCCAATAATCAATAAATCCAGTAAATTCATAAACGCCAACAGATGGGTTAGTAACTGTATTTTGGAATGTTGACAAATAAAGTATCCATCCATCAGCAAGACCAAATTCTGTATTTATAAATTGTAGAACCGCAGGGTCAGTATGAAATTGCAGGGCTGTGTATGCATAGTTAGCATCGGCAGTTTGATTATTTTGTACGACCGTATCGGTAACTGTCACCATTACCGTATCATAGAGAGTTTGAAATATTTCTACAGTATCAATTAATATATGAGTTTGGAAGGTGGTATCATAAACAGTCAATGTATCGGTTGTATTGACAAAGACTGTATCTGTGCTGATCAGTTGAAAAGTATCAGTTGTATTTACAAAGAATGAATCTGTTATCAATATCGTATCTGGAGGAAGTTCGATATACTCGGTATCAATTACTGTTTCTGTTGTTGTCACTATTCTTTCTTTGTCACAACCATAGATGACGGCAAGCATCAACAATAGAGTTAAAAATGGCAGAAATTTTCTCATCGGGGAATTTCCTTTCAATTTGAGATAATGTATAATTTTACAGATGGTAATTGCAATTTCTGTTCCCAAAAAGGGATTAATCCCTTTTATAATACTATCCGAGTGATAGACATCAACTTAACAACCATTTCCCTCTAACATATTAGTGAAAAGTGATGAAAAATGTTGAAATCAGATGCTCACTCCAAGGCAAAATGCATTTTCAGTGAAAATTCATCTAATCTAAACAATTTATTCATACGTTGAACATATTTATAGTATAAATAGATGGCTGAACTGGTGAATACTATTTGATTTTTTTTGAAATCTCATTTAGATTGCAAAAGTAATGTAAGAAAGAAAATATCTATGAGTAAAAATATACTAATTATTGAAGATGAAAAAGATATTATCGAGATGCTCCGTTTTAACCTTTCCAAAGAAGGCTTCACGGTCTCATCGGCATTATCTGGTGAAGAAGGGTTACGACTTGCTCGTAGCAATCCTCCCAATTTGATATTACTTGACCTAATGCTGCCTGGTATCAACGGTCTCGATATATGCAAGCTTCTTAAATCAGATGATAAGACAGGTCATATCCCAATCGTTATGTTGACCGCAAAAGATGAAGATATCGATATTGTCACTGGCTTAGAAGTTGGAGCAGATGATTATATCACAAAACCATTTTCACCAAAAATTCTGATTGCTCGTCTTCGGGCAGTGCTTCGTCGTCATCAATTAAAGGGAGAAGAAAAAGAACCTTCAATCAAAATCGGCTCTCTTCTGATTGATCCTGGAAAATATACTGTCACACTTGAAAACAAAAATCTACAACTCACCGCAACAGAGTTTCAACTTGTATATACTTTAGCAAAACGTCCGGGGTGGGTCTTTAGTCGCACGCAATTGGTAGATAAAATACGAGGAGAAGACCATATTATTTCTGACCGTGCTGTTGATGTACAGATTGCAAACTTGAGGAAAAAACTTGGTAAGTTTGGAGACTATATAGAAACAGTTCGTGGTGCTGGGTATAAGTTCAAGGAGTTTTCATGAATCGGAAAAAACTGATTTGGTCAGTTTATCCTTTTTATCTCATCATCATCATCGGTGCATTGTATACAGTAGCATTCGTCGCATCGCAAAAACTCAACAAACTCTACTTAGATGAAATTGCTTATACACTGACCACTCGTGCAGCTCTCGTAGAAAGTACTTTAAAAAATTTTGATATAACCACAAACAACCACGCCCTTGATTCTCTCATTCTCAAATATGGGAAAATTACAAATACTCGCTTCACTATTATTGATATAAACGGTGTAGTCTTAGCTGATTCTGAAAAAGAACCACAGACAATGGAGAATCATAAAAACCGCCCTGAAATCTCTGTCGCCTTTTCTGATGCAGTCGGTCAGGAAATTCGTTATAGTTCTACTCTCCATACCAATATGATGTATATCGCTCTTCCATTGAAAAAGAATTCTCAGATTGTTGGTATAATTCGGACGGCGTTACCTATGCGAGCTATTTCGGTTGCATTGACGACATTTAATCGTGAAATGTTTGTAAGCGGAATTATCATAACTATTTTGGCAACTCTTTTGAGTTTTCTGATTTTCAAACGAATCTCAAAACCACTTCATGAACTTCAGGAAGGTGTCCAAAAATTTTCAGAGGGAAAGTTTGAAACAAGAATTCCACCATTTCAATCGGAAGAATTAGGGAATCTCTCTGATGCGATGAATGAGATGGCGTCGCAACTGCACAATCGTATTGGCACGATAGTACAACAACGAAATGAACGTGAAGCGATTTTATCTTCACTAGCCGAGGGTGTGCTTGCTCTTGATATGAATGAACGAGTCGTTAATTATAACGCAAAAGTTTTAGAACTGCTAAAAATTTCTGACAATGACATTATAGGAAAATCAATTCAGGAAATCGTTCGAAACAAAGAGCTACATGATTTTATCAAATCAATTCTACTTGAAAAAAATGAAAAAGATACTGAATTTGACGTCAAACTTTCATCGGAAAGATATATCACTGTCTATGGTACTCTATTAAAGAATCATGATAATAAAAAGATTGGTACTGTTATAGTCTTTAATGATGTCACTAAACTCAAACGTTTGGATAAAATACGTCGTGACTTTGTAGCTAATGTTTCTCATGAACTCAGAACACCAATCACCGCAATCAAAGGGTCGGTTGAAACATTACTCGATGGTGCATTAGACGACAAAGAGAATGCTATTAAATTTTCACAAATAATAGACCGTCATACCGAACGATTGACATCAATTGTAGAGGATTTGTTATCGTTGGCAAAATTTGAAAATGAGACGGTTGTACAAACATTACAATTTTCCGATGTTAATCTAAATGAGTTAATTGATTCGTCAATTTTTGCTGTTGAACAGAAATCTGTCAAAAAAAATATTACCATTGTGTTACATTGTGAAAATAATATGATAGTTTCTGTTCATCAAAAATATCTTGAACATGCTCTTATCAATCTATTGGATAATGCAATAAAATACTCTGATGAAAATAAACCAATCCGTATCGATGTGACCAACCATTCGGACAAGATAGAAATAGCCATCACCGACCAAGGATGCGGGATTCCTGAGCAGCATCTTTCTCGTCTTTTTGAGAGATTCTATCGGGTCGACTCTGCCCGTTCACGTGAGTTAGGTGGAACTGGACTTGGTTTAGCGATTGTAAAACATGTCGCAAGAGTTCATCGTGGGACAGTACATGTCAAATCTGAGCTGAATAAAGGCTCAACCTTTTCGATGTTCATTCCTAAAAACAATTCATAACAAGTTATACAACACTATCTTACAGCAAAACACTTGCTCTATAAAACTCATTTAAAAAAAACTTTATCTTAACACAATCTTAACATTCAAACTGTTTCATAAGATTAGAAATTAAACTGAATTAGAAACCTATTTATAAAGTGAGGATTACTTTGAAAAATTTTGTTAACGTTTTAATAATTGTATTAACACTCGGTACATTCAGCTCTGCTTTTGCGGCAGACACAAAAGTACAAGGACGATTGTACGCAAACTGGAACATGGATTTAAGCGATAGTGCAGAATCGGCAAACAGTTTTAACGTCAAAAGAGCATACGTCACAATCAAATCAAAATTATCAAACAATTCATCGGTCCGTATCACAACTGACATACGCGAAACAGAAGGATTTGACGGATACTCAATTATTTTGAAATATGGATATATCGACATGAAGCCAGAATTTGGTAATGGCAATTTCAAAATCCGTTTGGGTCTACAACCAACTCTCTTTATTGACAACATGAACAAACTTTGGAGTCGCAGATATCTTGAAAAGACTGTAGGTGATAAAAACAAATTTTTGACTACATCCGACTTAGGTGCCTCGGCATTTTTGAACCTTGGCAAAAAAGGAAAAACTGGTTATGTCGCACTTCAAGTTTTGAATGGTACAAGTTATTCTGATACTAAAGAGTTAAACAAAAATAAAGATATTGGTTTGTTTGCTCTTTTAAAACCATTTGCCAACAATGAAGAGTTCAACCGTTCAAGATTTTTAGTTCAAGGTTATTTTGGGACACAAAATGAATCACTTCTACCAGGTGTTGACCTAACGGCGACAGGTGCTAATATAGAAGCATCGCAATTTACTCACAACATCATCTCTGTTGGTGGTATGCTCGGATACAAAAAGAAATTTGATTTTGGATTTGAAACAAACTTTATGACCAAAGGTAACGGCTACAACGAAACCACTGGATTCGCTCTTGAAGATGTTAAAACTTCTGGTATTTCACTCTTTGGCACTCTCTACTTTAATGGTCTCACCAACTCTGAGTCATCTTCCAAAAATCTTAATCTCTTCGGACGTTTTGATATTTTAGACCCGAACACAGATTTAGATAACGATGGGAAGTCATTGTTAATCGTAGGGCTTGAATGTAATCCAGCTAAGGGATTTAAAGCTTCATTAAATTTACGTACAACAAGTTTTGAAGACAATACTGGTTCTGAGTCAGAACTGTTCGTAAACACATTATTTAAATTTTAATTAAGAACCCAAGGAAAGAAAAATGAAAAAAATAATTCTCATAGTTCTCGCAATAGTATTAACCACTGGATTTGTATTTTCAGGTCAGGCTATAACAATCAAAGGCTCAGATACGCTTGTTCGCTTGGGTCAGCGTTGGGCTGAAGAGTACATGAAAGAAAATCCAGGAACAGTTCTTCAAGTTTCGGGTGGCGGTTCAGGAACTGGTATTGCTGCTCTTTTAAATGGCACCACCGATATTTGCGAAGCATCACGTGATATGAAAGAAAAAGAATACAAACTCGCCAATCGTAATGGTGTCACTCCGTACCGTGTTTCTGTTGCCTTAGATGGCATCGCTATTTTCTTACATGAAGAAAACAAAGTTAAAGCTCTTTCCTTAGCACAACTCAAAGGAATTTATACAGGTGCTATTCAAAACTGGAAAGAAGTTGGCGGCGAAGACCATCTCATTATTTTATATGGTCGTGAAAACAATTCAGGAACTTATGCTTTCTTCAAAAAAAGAGCCTTACAAAAAGAAGACTATACCGAAAGAACCCAAACTCTTCCTGGTACAGCAGCAGTAGTAAATGCGGTTGCCAATGACCAGTATGGAATTGGTTACGGTGGAATCGCCTGGGCAAAAGGAGTCAAGTTTGCCGCCGTAGCTGAAAGTGATACAACAGCTGCGATTTTACCAACGGTAAAAACTGTTTCAAATGGTACCTATCCAATCTCACGTGACTTGTATTGGTTCTTTTCAGAAAAACCTACTGGTGAAGTAAAAAAATTATTAAATTGGTGCCTTTCAGAAGAAGGACAAAAAGTTTCTGAGTCAATTGGCTACGTACCTTTATCAAAAGAAAAAGCAGAAGCTCAAATCATAAAATAAATCTTAAATTGTAGTATCTGTATGGGCGTTATATATAACGCCCATACATTTGTAAAAAAATGAAAAATCTTACATTTAAAAAGAAATCAAAATTTATTGAATTTATAGGTGAAAAATTTATTGCCGTAAATGCCTTTGTTGCTCTCGCCGCAGTACTTTTGATATTCATCTTTATTTTCAAAGAAGCCCTGCCAATATTTTATGATGAGTATATTCAAGAGGAAGTCACCATCGAAAAAATGATTGTCAAGCAGGCGTTCGCTGAAGGGCGAGAAGCAAAATTCTCTTGGCAGCCAAACTCTGACAACCCAAGATATTCATTGTTACCTTTGTTTATCGGAACCTTAAAAGCATCTATCATTGCCATGCTTTTTGCAATCCCTCTTGGTGTTGGCGGGGCGATTTATTCCTCGCAGTTCGCATCGAAGAGAATGCGGGAAATTATAAAACCAGCAATTGAAATGCTCTCGGGGATTCCATCGGTGGTGCTTGGTTTTTTTGCCCTGATTGTGCTGGCGACATTCTTACAAAATACGTTTGGATTTACTTACAGACTCAACTCTATCAACGCAGGCATCGCATTGGGACTCACAGTCATACCACTTATTTTCACAATTTCAGAAGATGCTTTAACCTCGGTACCAGGTTCACTAGCCGATGCTGCCTTGGCACTCGGTGCCAACAAATGGCAGGTAACATCAACAGTGATTCTCCCCGCAGCCTTACCAGGAATTGCTGCTGGGATTGTCTTAGGTTTTGGAAGAGCAATTGGTGAGACCATGATTGTCCTGATGGCATCAGGCAACGCAGCAATAGTATCGTCAGCATTCACCGATTCAATACGGACATTCTCAGCTACGATTGCATCGGAACTTGCCGAAGTTGTTTTTGGGTCTGCACACTATTCGGTACTTTTCTTTTTAGGCAGTTTGCTCTTCCTCTTTACTTTTATTATCAATATGACTGGTGATATTGTATTGATTAGGCTTAAAGAAAAATTACAGGGAGGAAAATAATGGGTATTGATACTGAAAATATCTCTCTTAAAAAAAATATTACATCACTCTTTACAAAAAAATCTTCGGGGATAATTCCAAAAACTCTGACTCTTACTTCGGTGTTGATTATTCTCACTGTTTTAGCCATTATACTTTTTGATATAGTCGTTCATGGTATCGGTACTATCAGTTGGGAATTTTTAAGTTCACCACCAAAAAATGGAATGGAAAGTGGAGGAATCTTCCCTGCTATATTTGGTACTGCGGCATTGGTCATGCTCATGACTGTTGCGGTAATTCCAATTGGAGTTATGACGGCAATCTATCTACATGAATACAGAAGCGAAACATCCAAGTTAACTCGACTCATCCGTATCGCAATCAACAATCTTGCCTCGATACCTTCTATCGTTTTTGGTTTGTTTGGACTTGGATTTTTTATCGGCTTTATTGGTAATGGTATCGACTCAATGTTTTTTGAGGGTAGTCGCCCTGTCTGGGGACAACCAGCAATTATTTGGGCATCGCTTACAATGTCACTTCTGACTTTACCTGTAGTAATCATTTCAACCGAAGAAGCACTCCGAACAATTCCTCAAGAGATGAAAGATGCTTCTTACGCTTTGGGTGCAACCAAGCTTCAGACTATTCGAAAAATTATTCTCCCTCAGGCGATGCCTGGAATTTTGACAGGTGCTATTCTTGCGATTAACCGTGGTGCTGGGGAAGTTGCTCCAATTATGTTTACTGGTGCGGCATATTATCTCCCTTATCTACCCAGCAAACTAAATGACCAATTCATGGAAATGGGTTATCATATTTTTGTGATGGCAACACAATCGCCAGATATTGAAGCAACAAAACCAATTTTATATGGTACTGTCTTAGTGTTGCTGATTTTAACATTTTCATTAAATTTTTTAGCAATTCTATTTCGTTATAAACTCCGTATGAAAAAAGTGAGAACCTAACAGATGCATAAAACTAAAATTTCTGTCGACAACATTGTTGATAATCAAACCTTCATACCTAACTATCCAATTAAAATGTCTATTAGAGATGTAGACTTTTTTTATGGTAGTCAACAAGCTCTCTACAATATTCATTTAGATATTATTGAGAACCAAGTAACTGCCCTAATCGGCCCCTCCGGTTGTGGCAAGTCGACATTTTTAAGAACACTCAATAGAATGAACGATACTATCCCCGGAACAAGTTTAACTGGCACGATACAACTTGAGGGAGTTGATATCTATAATGATTTTTCAGACACTTCGATGCTTCGTACTAAAATCGGTATGGTTTTTCAAAAATCAAATCCATTTCCAAAATCAATTTTTGAAAACGTCGCATACGGATTAAAAGTAAATGGTATCAAAGACAAAGCAATCATCGCCGAAGCAGTTGAAGAGACTCTCCAAAAAGCGTACCTCTGGGATGAAGTAAAAGATAAACTTGATAAGTCAGCGTTTTTATTATCTGGTGGTCAGCAACAACGTCTTTGTATCGCCCGTGCCTTAGCGATTCAGCCTGAAGTGATTCTCATGGATGAACCCGCATCGGCACTCGACCCAATATCAACATCAAAAATCGAAGACCTTATAGCAGAACTAAAAAAGAATTATACAATTATAATTGTCACACACAATATGCAGCAAGCTGCTCGTGTATCAGATACAACCGCATTTTTCTACGAGGGTGTCATAATCGAAACTGGTGACACAAAAAAGATTTTTACAAAACCTATCAAACAAAAGACCGAGGATTATATCACTGGCAGGTTCGGGTGATAAGGATAAACTTATGACAAGACATTTTGAAAATGAGATTCATCGACTCAAGAATATGATTCTTCATCTTACCGCAATGGTTGAAGACTCACTTGAGAAATCAGTAAAGGCTGTGATTAACCGTGACAGCTCTGTCGTTGAAAACATTAAGGCAATTGACATTGCTATTGATAGCTATGAAGTTGAAGTTGAGGAGGAGTGTCTCAAGATACTCGCTCTTCATCAACCTGTTGCTACTGATTTACGATTTGTTGTAGCAGTGCTAAAAATTAACAATGATCTTGAGCGGATTGGAGATTTATCTGTTAACATCGCTAAGAGGATTAAATATTTTGCTCCTTATGCTGATAGGCAAGTTCCATTTGATATAAATAAGATGCTCACGATAACAACACTCATGGTTAAAGATGCGTCCGATGCCTTGGTTGCTTGGGATGCCAATAAAGCGAAGCATGTCTTGGTGACCGACAACGAAGTCGACGCAATTCATAAAGAAGCATATAAAGAGATTCAAAGGCTCTTAAAAGAAGAGTCCGAGGCAGTCCCATATTACATTTCTCTTTTATCAGTCTCAAAAAATTTAGAGCGAATCGCTGATCATGCGACAAATATTGCTGAAGATATTATTTATATGGTAAGTGGTGAGATTATTCGCCATCAAGGAAGCGACGAATAGAAATTTGAATTCTCCCTTTTTATTTTTTTCCCCAAAAAAAAGCAGTTCGCTTTAGCGAACTGCTTTTTGAATATAAATTCAAATTTTAATTTCTAACAAGTCTTATTTCAATAAATATATCATTTTGACTTTGGGTCATAATAAGTGAGTCACCTGGACGACGAAGAGAAAAATCACCAAACGGATTCAATGATGGGTCACATACACCACCTGCGTTTCCATCGATACTTTCATCAAGATTTATTTCATTACCGCTTAAAACATAATCACCACTCGGAGAACAAATTGTCGCAGTTGTATCATCTAATTCATAGGTGAAATCTCTGAATATCCAAACAACTGGAATATCAGCTTTTACAACACCAGTGCCACCTTGACTCAAATCAGTTAATGTGTAATGTCCACTATATTCACCTAATAAGGTATCAAGTGGTTCTAAAACAATGTCGTCGGAACAGCTTGAAAACATAACAAATGTTAAGGCTAAACTAAATACAGTTAATGTTACTTTTTTTAAACCAGAATACATATTAAAAATCTCCTATTCGCTCTTTTAAAAATCAGGTTGAAAATATAAACAGAATTTCCATCTGACACAACCGAAAAATCATATTTCTCTACTATTTTAGACGTATCAGAGTATGAATATATGTAAAAGAATTTTATGAATAATTAAAGATAAAAAGTTCCAAGTAACATAGACTCTAACAGTGTAATATGTGGCTTCACGCACTCTCTTAATGGAAAGAGTAGCATACTCTTACAAGAAAAACCTCTTACTTGTTTAAAGAAAAGTAATTGTTTATAAAATAAATATATTGACATTTATTGAATCAAAGTGATATTATAGGTAGCTCACTAATGCTCCCAAGACAGAGAATCCCCCTCTTTTTCTGTTTTAATTTCATTAGTGGGCTATTTTTTTAAGAGATTATTTTTTAGAAGTCACCGCATAGCCAGCATCGACCCATGCGATAATACCGCCCGTTACATTAAAGGCATTTTTATATCCAAGCGAACGAAGATATGTCGTTGCAATTCCTGAACGACGACTTGAACGACAAAATATATACATTGTTGTTTCTTTATCCTGTGGAATTTTGTCTAAATAAAGATGCATCGAATCATAAGGAATTAGGTTATCGGTAAAACTCAGGTGTGCGTTGTTATATTCTGGAGAAGTTCTTACGTCAAGAAGGTAAAATTCTTTCCCCGCATCGAACTCCGCTTTTAAAAATTGTACTGTGACTTCATCAGAATTGGCTGACACACTCTGTTCCTTTACGATTGTAGTATCTACTTTGTCAGTTTTAGCATTATTACTGCAATTTATGACAAATATGAATGATAACACAAAAAACAAATTCTTAATATTCACTTTAAGACCCCATAATTGTATTAAACGAATAGATTTTCCATTTTTCATGTACTATATGTAACCCAAATTTTACAAGGTACGCTTTTGAGTTATTCTTATCTACAAAAGTAACTTCAACAGTAGCTGTTTCACCAAGTATTTCTTCTTTGTTAATTATCCTTTGATACGCAAACCAACGAACTTTTGTTTGACCATCTTCGGTTAAATCATCTAAAATTTGCTGTGGAGATGTAAAGGTGCGAGGATTATCCGACTGTAAAGCGTAGTCTTCGTTGACAACTTTCATAAGTTCTGGAAGATCTAAAATATGTGCCAAGGCAGCCTTGTCATCTTTTTCCATAGCACCAAACATTGAAATCACAACCTGTTTTGGCTGATGAGAACTAATAGCTGAACAGCCGACAATCCCTAACATGAGAATTGCTATGAGCGAAAGAGCTACAAGAGAATAATTTTTTTTCATTACATTTCCCCAGTTATAGTTATACGATGTGAATCACCTAAATCTGATGAAGGCGTGAAGGCATACGAAATTTGCATTCTTTTGACATCAAACCCGCAACCAAGTGAAAGTCCTTCAAAAGATGTATCATTACCCGTTGCTTTATAGTTTGAGCCAAAACTGTTCCACCCTGCTCTAATATAAAAGGGACTATAATTAACATAGTCAGCACCAAAGGCAAAAATCAAATCATTGTCAAATGGAAGAATCAGATCCGATGTAAGCGTGAGAGGGATTCCTTTTGGCTTGAATGACACACCAGAACGAACTGTAGTCGGGAGATCATCTTTTCGGGTGCCAAGTGATGATAATTGGACACCTATATTTTGTAGCATGATACCAGCACCAAAACGACCACGGTCTGAATTATATTTTGCAGCCAGATCAAAAGCGACCCCAGTTGCTGAGTATATATCTATTTTTTCATAAATAAATTTGGCAGTCGCACCATAGGAAATTTGATGATTTTTTTTCTGAGCAAGGGTCACCGCAAAAAGTAAATCGCCTCCACCAAAATCACCAGTCACAGATCCAACATCATCAGTCTGAGTAAAAGAACCATAGTTGAGATAACTGAGATAAAAGCCAAGAGTTCTTTTTTCACCCCACGGTTTGATATATCCCAAAAAACCACTTTGCATATCAAAGAAATAATTATGATAGCCTAAGATATATTTTGGAAATTCAATTGAGGTTATGCCTGCTGGATTATAATAAAGGGCTGACTCATCATCGGCTAAGCCTGTGAATGCACCACCCATAGCAACTGCACGAGCTGAGACGTTGATTTTTAAAAATGGAAATGCCGATGTACCTGCCGATGAATTTATCTCACCAGAAGTAACAGAACTTACCAAAATTATGAGGCATATAAAAAAAGTTACTATACATTTTTTTGATTTCATCTATTATCCTTTTATTTAAACAGAACATACTTGGAAACAATTTGACTGTCAATCTTTTATAACGGCAGAACGTACAAGAAAATTTACCAACTTTTTGTAGTCTTATTGATTATATCATCGACCAATTTGACAATTGCTCGCTCTTCACCATCTTCATCAACCTCTTCATCAATAATAAAGACACCAAACTGGCTGAATGTGTTTACCCAAATTTCAGAATTATCAGCAGTATTGATGAGCTTAATTTCAAAAGTCATAGTGATTTTATAACTTTGAACTATATCAGTTTCATCATATTCGTATGGTTGACGAATATATTTTATCAACTTACCCGAAACAAGAGCTTCGGCATTGGACTCTGGGACGACTTTGATAGAGCCATCATCAATAAACGCATCAATAACCAGTTCTGTCATTTTATCTTCAAGACCATATTGCCCAGTAGTGTTTTCAAACAAGAGAATCGAAATAGAACTAAGAGTTGATTTCCCTCTTGGGTTAAAGGTATAAACAGAACATCCCATAACAGAAAAAAGCAATAAAGCTATGAAGATTGATTTCAGAGTCATAATAGTTCTACGATTGAGAGTACCAGACGTTCCAAAATGGTTATTTCCCAAAAGCGAGCTTTCCTTTTTTGATGACCTGTGAAACAAGGTTAACTCCATAATGATACGGCAGTTCACGGTAATCAGCCATATTCCAGACAGTTATATCGGCTTGCATACCTTCGCATAATTGTCCGATTTTTCCAACTCTATCTACCGCTGCAGCAGCATTGACAGTCACGGCTGTAATTGCTTCGGCAGCTGTTAATTTCATTTGAAGAGCGGCAAGCGAGATTATAATCGGAAGTGATTCTGAATAACTGGAGCCTGGATTACAATCAGTTGAAAGAGCCACAATAACTCCCTCATCAATCATTTTCCGAGCAGGAGCGTACTGTTTGCCAGAAAGTGAAAATGTCGTCCCCGGTAATAGAACTGCAACCGTCCCAGATTTTGCCATCGCCTTAATACCATCATTTGAGATATAGACCAAATGGTCAGCAGAAATAGAACCAAGCTCTGCGGCAAGTTCTCCCCCACCTGTTGATTTGAGTTCATCAGCATGAAATTTTAGTTTGAGACCTGCATCCTTGGCAGCTTGCATAATTTTCCGAGATTCTTCAATAGTAAAAACACCATCTTCAGTGAAAATGTCACAAAACTCGGCAAGATTATCTTTGACTACCGCTGGAATCATTTCATTTATAATAATATCAATATACGTTTCACGGTCAGAGCGATATTCATCTGGAACTTCGTGAGCTCCTAAAAATGTCGGTATCAAATCTAAGATATGTGTTTCATTCAGTTCATTAATAATTTTAAGTTGCTTAATTTCCGACTCAAGCGAAAGCCCATAACCTGATTTTGCCTCAAGCGTTGTAACTCCATAAGAAAGAAAACGGTCTAAGCGTTCTTTGGTTTTTTCTTTGAGAGTGACATATTCGGTTTCACGAAGGTCACGAACCGACGAACGGATTCCTCCTCCCGACTCAGCAATTTCCATATAGGTTTTGCCTTGTGTACGCATCTCGAATTCTTTTTCACGAGTTTTTGAAAAAACGGGATGAGTATGTGGATCGATCAAACCTGGTGTGACAACCATACCTTTGGCATCAATGACACGACATCCTTCGGCAAGCTCTGCTTGTCCTTCAATTTTTTCTGATTTGCCAACATAAAGAATTTCTTCTCCAGCTACGGCGATGCCACCATTTTCAATAAGTCCTAAATCCGACATCTGTTCACCGATACGTGGAGCAGGTCCAGACATAGTGATAAGTTGTCCAATATTTTTAATTATGAGAGTTGCTTTTTTTTCTTTATTCATTCTATCCAAATCAAGTGTAAGATGTTTCTATTAAGTATAAAATATAAATTGAATGTCAGAGAAATACAATCAATTATTTACGTATAGTATAACAATAAAGATTGTCAATAGTTTGAAAATTCTCATCAAATAAATACTTTAGAGAATCATCATATTTTTCAATTTCATTCTCTAAAACGATATACTCTCCACCCTCGGCAATAAGTTTCTTTACATAAGCATATTTGATAGTGCCACGCAATGGCCATCCAATTTTATTTAATTTATACAGCTTTATCGATGTTGAGCCATCCTCCACCATGACTAATGCATTATCTTTGATTACGTTGGCGGCATCTTCACGTATTTTGTCAAACCGAGGCTCGCTTTCAAGTCGATGCTCTAACCGAAAATATGTTACAAATGGAATTATAAGAAACCAAGCAATAAAGAGATAATTCCCATATTTCAGCTGTGTTATTTTATGAAGACCGACACCTGTAATAGCTGCGATTGGTGGGAGAATTATAAGTGTGTAATAATCATGCGACGATGAATGGTAACTGATGATTGAAAAAACCATATAACAGGAAAAAATCCAAGAAAATATGCCGTAATTCTTTTTTCCTTTGATAAGTAGATACAACCCAATAACAAAAAATATTACAAGCATCCAGCCAACCCATAACTCAAACGGCCATTGCAAAAAGAGTTTCTTAAAAAATTGTGGTGTTGCAAGATATTTATAAAATGTTGTGAGCATACCACCCATATAAAACCCAGGGGTTTGATACAATTCATTTACCGAACGAGCATACAGGTACCATCCTAAAGTCGGAATAAAAGTAACCGCCACAAACAACAGAGTTGTAAGATACGTTTTTGATTTCTTAACATTTGATTTTAAACTCAAAATAAAAAAGAGAAAATAAATAGAAAGAGACAACGGCTTAATAGTAGCTGACAAAACAAGCATCAGAGCCGAGAGAGCTAAATGACTCTTGGTGCGTTTGTCTAAATATCTTAGATGGAAATAAACCGCGGCTAATAAAAATGTTAACATCCAAATATCGGGCATGATTTTATACGAATAGAAAAAAAACAGAGGTGAAAATGCCAAAGCAAATGCTGAGTAAGCAGCTATATTTTTGTTTTTTGTCATAAAGAAAATAATTTGAAATAGGAGCCAGATAGATAACAACGATGCCAGCAATGTGAGCATACGATGTGCCGCATGCGAAGGTCCAACTAATTTATAGAGAATTGCTCCCGCATAATTATATATTGGTAATTCCGAACCAGTAATGCCAGTTCCAGCACCTCTTTGATTAACACGTGGGTGCAAAAAATTCATATCTTCCTGATAGAAATTTAATGAAATCGCAGCGGTGTCAGATTCACGCCATTGGTGATACCCATTTGGTGGGGAGGAAATATTATATAAGTGTAAAACGAAAAAAAGACCTATGACAAACCATAAAATTACATTTGGGTTTAACTCTTTTTCATTTAATTGTAAATTCAAGCTTTAACCACTTACTCTTATTTTACCATCGGAAGTTTAATTTTATTTTTCTTGGCAAATTTCTTCGCTTCTGGATACCCCGCATCAGCATGACGCATCACACCAGTCCCTGGGTCATTAGTCAAGACACGATTCAAACGCGTCGCCATTTCATCGGTTCCATCAGCAACGACAACCATACCAGCGTGGATAGAGTTTCCAATCCCAACGCCACCACCATGATGTATCGACACCCAGCTTGCCCCTGAAACACAGTTGAGCATACCATTTAAAAGTGGCCAATCAGCGATTGCATCGGAGCCGTCTTTCATTGATTCAGTTTCACGGTTTGGTGATGCCACCGAGCCACAGTCAAGATGGTCTCGACCGATAACTATCGGTGCCGAGATTTTACCCTTTTTAACATAATTGTTAATTATATCAGCAAACTCTGCCCGTTCGCCATAACCAAGCCAGCATATTCGTGCTGGAAGACCTTGGAATGGGATTTTTTCCTGAGCAAGTTTAATCCAGTTTGTCAGCATTTTATTTTTCTTAAAGTGTTCCAGAATCAGTTTATCGGTAACCGCTATATCTTTTGGGTCGCCAGAGAGTGCCGCCCAACGAAATGGACCTTTACCTTCACAAAAAAGTGGCCGTACATAGGCAGGGACAAAACCAGGATAGTCAAAAGCATTGACCAGTCCCGCATCTTTTGCCTGACCACGAAGATTGTTACCGTAATCAAAAACAATCGAACCCGCTTTGTGAAATTTCACCATCGCCGCACAATGTTTTTGCATTGCCGCAAATGAACGGGAGATATACCCTTTTGGGTCTTTTTTGCGAAGTTTATTCGCTTCAATCATGGTCAGTCCTTCGGGGACATAGCCATGCAATTCATCATGAGCCGATGTTTGGTCGGTGACAATATCAGGTAAAATTCCTCGGCGGAAAATTTCTGGAAATACTTCAGCACAATTGCCAACAAGTCCAATTGAAATCGGCACTTTTGATTTTGTATGTTCTTTTATCAGTTTAAGAGCTTTGTCAAGTTCTTTGACTTTGACATCGCAGAAACCTTGTTTGACCCGTCGATTGATTTTCTTTTCGTCGACATCAACACAGATAACCGATGCACCCGCCATTGTCGCAGCAAGTGGTTGAGCCCCCCCCATACCGCCCATGCCACCAGTTAGAATCCATTTGCCCGCAAGCGAGCCTTTGAAATGTTGCGATGCGGCAGCGGCAAATGTTTCGTAAGTACCTTGGATAATCCCCTGAGCTCCAATATAAATCCAGCTTCCCGCTGTCATCTGACCATACATTATGAGACCGAGCTTATCAAGCTGACGGAATTTATCCCATGTTGCCCAGTTTGGCACTAAATGCGAATTAGCAATTATGACCCGAGGGGAATGTTCATGAGTCTGAAAAATTCCGACCGGTTTACCTGATTGGACAAGTAGTGTCTCATCATTTTTCAGAGACTTGAGTGATTTGACTATTCCATTATAACAATCCCAGTTGCGGGCTGCTTTACCTGTACCGCCATAGACGATAAGATTGTCAGGATCTTCGGCAACCTCGACATCGAGATTATTATTTAGCATTCTGAGAGCGGCTTCCTGATGCCAGCCTTTACACGACAGTTTGAGACCAGTTGCTGCTTTTATATTTTTTGATTTCATTTAATTACTCCTTCAATAGTATAGCGAATATACTTAGACAAAGGGTGTAAGTCAATCTCGACTTTTAAGGCTTGTTTGTATAATAATTATAGAGTATATTAGCTTATATTAAAAATTGGAGGAAATATGAAACTTTCTGTTAAAACTACCCTGATTATAACCATACTTTTTATATTTACTGCACATATCTCAAGCCAGACAATTCATCGGGATGATTTGAAAAATCTACAGTTTTCATTATTGATTACAGAAAAATCTAGTCCTCCTATGTTAGATCATTCAAAAATCGCAGATTGGAGATTTACCCAAAATATATATAAGAGAGATAGTATCGTTTGGAATTTTAATGATGATTTTGTTTGGTTTAATTTGAATTCTCCTGATAGTCTGCAAAATGGTGTAATCCAACATCATGGAATTTCTAACAATTTTGATAACAAGTTATACAATAAAGAATTTTATGCTGGAAGAGAAATATCTGATTGGGAAACAGCTCGCAGTATTCTGACTATGTGGGAAAGGGTTAATGATGATTCTATCACTTTTATTTCTTCTTTTCCAATAAATGGTTATTCTTGGGTTAAATTTGTTTCTATTTTTCCTGACAGTTCTTATTTGATTTATTTAGAAAGTCGTGAAGCAGACGGTGGTGATGTGTGGGATAGCTTTTCATTTTATAAACAACTCAATGACTCTTCCTTTCAAAGATTCTATTCTCACCTTGAAGAATGGTCAGCTATTTCATTTAATGAAACTATTAAAAAAATTACATTTGATTTGAGTAATATACGAAATGATAATTTTCAAATTTTTCAAGAAAATAAATATTATCATTTAATTAACTTATCAACTAATCAAGATGTTAGACAATCGGGGAAAATTACTGACTCAATAAACATTGAACCAATTAATATTTGGGAATTAGCCAAAAAACATTTTAACATTGTAGAACCATGAACTTAATCGGACAACAAATAACTCTACGACACCCAACCCTCGACGACACTGAGGCTATTGCAAAATATTGTGCCGATATTGAAATATCTAAATTTACTTTCATACCTCATCCGTATACGCTCCGTGATGCGGTCGATTTTGTCACAATGTGTATCGACGACCTGAGTTCGAACTCATCACTCCATTGCGGAATTATACATAATGCGACCAATGAACTGATTGGTATGATAGGTCTCAATTCTATCAATCTGACCCA
Source organism: Candidatus Zixiibacteriota bacterium (assembly GCA_024280215.1). Classification (GTDB taxonomy): domain Bacteria; phylum Zixibacteria; class MSB-5A5; order GN15; family FEB-12; genus QQUK01. The sequence continues at coordinate 120,833 of JAJRQO010000007.1, read as the reverse complement.
CAAACGAGCCGAACTTGGTTACTGGGTCGCAAAACCGTTTTGGGGTCAAGGAATTATGTTTGAAGCAATTGAATTGATAACAACCTATTCTTTAGATACTCTGGATTTGGCAAGAGTTTTTGCCTACGTCAGACCTGACAATATTGGTTCATGGAAAGTATTGGAAAAAGCTGGCTATGAACGTGAAGGACTACTCAGAAATCATTTTTGTGTCAATGAGATCATGTACGACCATTATATATATGCGAAGTTGAAAGATTGATGATTATTCTTTTCTGTAGAGGCGTTACATGTAACGCCATTACGAGGTTACAATTATTTCCCTACAAATTATTTTCATAAATATTTTGATAATATTTTAACGATTCTATCTTCTGATTGATTTCTTTATTCTCAATATCAAGATGCCATTTGAGTGGATTGTTTTGGATGTACTCACGAATATGCGATAACTCGATTTCATTTCTGATTACATGGTCGTAGTATCCCCGTTGCCATTTGAAATTTATATGATTATTCATATTGCACCATCTTGTAACTGCTGACTTATACGAACGAATAGCTGCTGACAATGACCCAGGCTTAGGTGAAATTTGAGAATATTTATTCTTCTTTGTAGAGGCGTTACATGTAACGCCACTACGAGAGTCTGTTTTTTGTAATATGATTATGCTATGTATATGGTTTGGCATAATAATATATTCATCAATTACTATATTTATAAAATGTGATGAAATTTCTACTAAATATTTTTGTGTTATTTTTCCAACATCATTCAATAGCATTTCTTCGTCTATAATATCACCAAACAATTTTTCACGATTCTGTGTACAAATTGTTATGAAATACCCACCACCGCTTGTGTAATTATAATCTTTTAATCTGATTGATTTGTGTAAAAACAAATAATCACTCTTTCTGAGAATTTATTCTTTGTAGAGGCGTTACATGTAACGCCATTACGAAAAATATCATATAATAATTACAAACTATACTTAAAATCATACTCCCCTTTTTAAAACCTAAAAGTTCATCATCTCCTGCTCGGACTTTGGTTCTTCAAAGGTCGCTTTGACTCTATCCAAAAAGGCAATCGTCTCTTCATCGCAATAATCCGATTTTGTCCAAGGCAAACGACAGAACCCACCATGTGCATATATCATTACAATCTCACCATAGACACCGTCTCGCAAATATATCTTATGCGATTCCTCTTTGTGTGATGCCATCACCAATGTCGATGGAGTCAAAAGTCCTGGGTCGATATTGACGGTACGAAAATGATAATTATCGACATTGTCGGAAAACTGTGCTTCGATTTTGTAGCAGGATGCCTTCGCAGCTGTCAGCCCATCACGGGAAATATCTTTTTCAAATGAAAAGTACCGTCGTGACAATTTGTCGCCCATCTCCTCGGCATAAAGAGGTGACTGTTCGCATTCTACTTCAAGGGTTTCGTATTGGATTTTTCCAAATTTTCGTTCAAGGACATTGAGACAATCAGAGAGTGCATCCATAGAGGAATAAATGATTGAAACAATCAATCTTCCGGGTGGTGGTTGTTTTATTCGAGCCATAACAAATAAGTACAAAGTTCATAACCATAAATCAACAAAAAGATTAGTCATAGAAGCAATAATTCCGCTTTTTATTCCGCTTGCAGAATTAAAACTTTCCTTTTAAACTTTATTAATCGATACTACTCTTTCAGGTGTCTAAAGAAGAGACCCTATAGGTAAAAATCGTAAAAAATAGACTCTTTCGCAATTTTAATTGTGTGATAAGTAAAAGGAATAGCATGGATAAGTTTCAGATAAGAGGTTCAAAAACAATCAAAGGGTCACTCAAAGTCGAAGGTGCCAAAAACGCAGCCCTGCCAATAATATTTGCCACTCTTTTGATTAAAAAAGGTGAGACGACTCTTACCAATGTCCCACCCCTTCGTGATATTTTTACGGCTATCAAAGTACTCGAGTATCTCGGTGCTAAAGTAGCATACGATGAAGATGCCCATGTGATGACTGTCGATGCATCATTTATCCATCAAAACACCGCCCCATATGAACTTATGCGTCAAATGCGAGCATCATTTTTGGTACTCGGCCCAATTTTGGTTCGGATGGGTGAAGCACAGATTTCGCTCCCTGGCGGTTGTGTTTTAGGTTCTCGACCTGTTGATTTTATCATTGGTGGCTTCCAAAAATTAGGGGCAACAGTCACTGAAAAAAAAGGATATGTCATCGCCGAAGCAAAAAAACTAACAGGTGGTAAAATTTACTTTGACCGACCATCGCATACGGGAACAGAAAATATTCTCTATGGTGCTGTCACTGCAAAAGGTAAAACCGAAATTTTCAACGCTGCTTGCGACCCTGAAATTGTCGATGTCGCCGATTTCCTCAATAAAGCTGGTGCAAAAATTAAAGGAGCTGGAACGCCACATATCATCATCGAACCAGTCAAAGAATTAAAAGCAGTTAAGTATGCTGTTCAGGGTGACCGACTTCAAGCGGGTACATTTATGATGGCTGCCGCAATTACTGGTGGCGAGGTCAAACTTTCAGGTTTTAACCCTGTGCATCTTGAAATGGTCAATCATAAACTAATCGAGATGGGTTGTGAAATAAAATACCAAAAATATGGTCTCTCGCTAAAAGCTCCCAAACGAACCAAACCGATAAATATGACAACATTTCCATTCCCAGGTTTCCCTACCGATTTACAAGCCTGTCTTATGGCGGTTACTACGCTCTCGTCAGGAACATCATATATCCGTGAAACTGTCTTCAGCGACCGTTTTTCTCACACCATGGAGATGCGTCGTTTAGGGGCTGATATTAATATTTCTTCCGATGAAGCAATCATCAATGGGGTAAAATCTCTCGATGGTGCCTCAGTTATGGCCTCAGATATCCGAGCAGGTGCGGGGATTATTCTGACTTGCCTTGCCGCAAAAGGTATTTCTGAAATCAACCGAATTTATCATGTTGACCGTGGATATTATAAAATCGAGGACAAGTTAACTACCTTGGGAGCCGATATAAAAAGAATAGCTGGCTAATGTTCTGGCTTAGAACTGACGTATTATTGAACCATTGTGAACAAATTGTTGACTCCATACGTTTTAAATATAGATAACTTCTATGTAGGAAAATATAGATATGAAAAAATTTCTGTTACTTTTAATATTATCTCTCATCATGCTCTCCTCGATAGCCACAGCTCAGGATACTTATTTTGGAAAAAATAAAGTCCGTTATAAAAATTTCGATTGGAGTTATATTCAGACCAGACATTTTGATATTTATTTCTACGAAGATGCCTATGAAACAGCAAAGTTTACCGCTACCGTTATGGAATCAGCTTATGTCGAAATTTCTAAAGAATTAAACTATAAAATTCAAAAAGAGATTCCCGTCTTTGTCTATAACTCTCATTATGATTTCCAACAGACAAATATTACTCAGGGGATTCTCCCTGAAGGTGTTGGTGGATTCACCGAAGCATTCAAAAACAGAATTGTTATACCTTTCAATGGTTCCTACGAAGAGTTCCGCCATGTACTGCACCATGAGCTGACCCATGCCTTTGTATATGATTTGATTTTTGGCGGTTCCTTTTCATCTATAGTATCACGAGGTAAATTTTTTAATCTTCCGCTTTGGTTCGCCGAAGGCTTCGCCGAATATTCCTCCCGTCATGGCTGGGATTCATTTGCCGATATGTTTGTACGTGATGCGACAATTAATAATTATCTGACTCCACCTCTGTACCTTGGGGGGTTTTTAGCATACAAGCAAGGACAGGCAATGATAAAATTTATTGCCGAAGAATATGGTGAGGATAAGTTAGGTGAGATATTAAAAAAAGGGAAAATCCTCCGCTCACTTGACAAAGCACTCAAAGAAGTCATCGGAGTTACGCAGGAAAAATTATGGAAAGATTTTTCTAAAACAATGAAAAAACGGTACTGGCCAGAGATTGCTCTCCGTGAAGAAGCAGAAGAATTTTCGACTCAACTTACACACGCTCGCAAAGATGGTTCGTACTTTAATGAAAAACCTGAGTTTCACCCTGATGGAACCAAAATCGCAATCTATACTGACAAATCTGATTACACACAGATTATTCTTATCGATGCAGAAAAAGGTCATCAAGTAGAAAAATTAGTCAAGAGTGAACGTTCTGGTGATTTGGAGTCACTCCACTCTTTTGTATCGGGAATGTCTTTCTCTCCAGATGGTGACAAGATGGTTTTTGTTGCGAAGTCAGATGGCGACCCGACTCTTATGTTTTATGACCTTGACAAAGACAAAATTTATCTCAAGAAAAAATATGATTTTTATAACATCCTCTCTCCGAAGTGGTCGCCTGATAATAAAAAAATTGCTTTCTCTGGATTAAAAGGTAATAGACGTGATCTTTTTATATATGATATTGAATCAGATAAGCTAACCCAAATCACCAACGATCGTTACGATGACAAAGAACCAAGCTGGATGTCAAATTCTGATGGACTCATTTTTTCATCTGACCGACCACACACAAAATCAAAAATGCCAAACTGGGAAACAAATAGATATGTAACAAAAGGTGCTTATCTCCCAGGTGATTTTAGTTATGGATTTTATAATATTTTTAAAATTTCTCTCAATGATAATAATAAAATTGAAGAGCTCGATGTTGGACAGGGACCAAACACGTTCCCTGTAGTCTCACCAGATGGCTCCAAAGTCGCATTCATATCTAATCGAAATGGAATCGACAATTTATATATCGCTTATTTAGACTCTAACTCTGTTTATCCTATTACCGATATCCTGACAGGAATTCGCTCCATAAGTTGGTCTCCGAATGGGAGAAAGATTGCATTCTCTGCATTCAACAAAGGATCGTTTGATATTTTTGTAATGGACAGTTTTGTACCAAAAGGTGAAAACAACCAATTGGCAACTACTGATTTTATAAAAGGTAACTATGATATTTTAAAAACTGCTGATGAACTTGCTGCTATCGAAGACTCTATCGCAGCCGAATTTGCAATCGATTCAACAGAAACAGATTCTCTGGCAATCAACGAGGTTGATTCTTTAGTTACTCCAGAAACTGGTGTCTATGAAGAAGGGTTTGTGTTTGTTTCTGATAAAGATGCTGAGAAAAATTTTGATGATCTCCTCATTGGCGTTAACGACCCAGGTCAACTACAAAACAGTAAACCAATGGAAGAGCCTGAATCATTTAACCTCCGTACTGGTGCCGATGATGATGGGGTTTTTGATGTCAAAAAATACAAATTAAAATTCTCTCCTGACTTCGTCCAAGGTAATACTGGCTACGATCCGTTTTATGGATTGCAAGGACAAGTATATTTTCTTCTATCAGATTATTTAGGAAACCATCAGTTTTACTTTGCTACCGATTTAGTCAATACAATTGATCAGACAAATTTCCAGTTTTTATATTTCTATAATAAAAAACGGACAAGTATTGGTTTTGGACTTTTCCATTCAAAAAACTTTTACAACTTTGTTGATAACATAATTTTCTCTGATCGTTTTTATGGATTTCAGGGACTTGCCAGATATCCATTTTCAACTTATAGTCGTGTTGATTTTACACTTTCACAACTTTTTGTAGAACGTCAATATATCTATCCTGGTGATACGGTAGTTACAAATTATTATCTCCCTATATATGGTATCAAAGAAAATACTAAAATTTCTATTGGTGAACTTTCATATATCGCTGACAATGTTGTCTGGGGTTTAACAGGTCCTGTCAATGGGAACCGTACCAAACTAACATTTAGTGCTGGTCTAAATCTGTTTAACTCGGAAGATATTCAATTTACAGCTACAGAATTTGATTATAGAAAATATATTCATATTAAAAATTCTTTCTCACTTGCCTTCAGACTTTCAGGAGGAGCATCATTTGGCACAACTCCAAAACAATATTTCTTAGGTGGAACAACTAATTGGATAGGAAGAAGAACATTTGACGCATCAGTATATGAAATAAAAAATAGATATATAGCCGACATCGTCACACCACTTCGTGGAATCGGCTATACTGATTTGACTGGCAATAGATATGGACTAATGAATTTTGAATTTAGATTCCCATTGATTGACTACTTCGCATTGCGATTCCCTCTTCCATTGGTTTTCTCTCGAATTCAAGGGTCACTCTTCTCTGATATTGGAGCAGCGTGGTCTGACTCAAACTTCAAAGGTGGTACTTCCGAAGGTGGTATTGACAGACTACAAGATATCAAGGCAGGATTTGGAGTTGGTATAAGATTAAACTTAGGATTCTTCTTACTACGATATGATTTAGCTTGGCAAACAGATATGAACTCGGTCTCTGATAAATCGACATCATATTTCTCGATGGGTGCTGATTTCTAAATCAACCAATTATAGTTGCAATAAAAAAGCCCGCCAAAGCGGGCTTTTTTTTTTTTATAAACCTATCTGCGTTTATGAGCAGAACAGAATTTACCTTTGCCACTGGTATTACGTTTACAACGTTTACCGTCTTTAGTTTTTCCAGCACAACGGACTTTTTTCTTTGCGACTTTTTTCTTCGCAACTTTTTTCTTGGCTACCTTTTTCTTGGCAACTTTTTTCTTAGCTACCTTTTTCTTGGCAACTTTTTTCTTAGCTACTTTTTTCTTAGCTACCTTTTTCTTAGCAACTTTTTTCTTAGCTACTTTTTTCTTGGCAACTTTTTTCTTCGCAACTTTTTTCTTAGCTACCTTTTTCTTGGCAACTTTTTTCTTTGCGACTTTCCTTTTGGTTGTTTTTTTAGCTTTGCGCATTGAACATTCTCCTGTTTTTGTTTGTTCACATTTAAAAAACGATTTTTTATTGAATTAAGTCAAGAAAAAAATTGCTTTTTAGTAAATTTATTTATTTTTATTTTTCCTGTATACATTGGACTAATGCAACAATGTGATGCAAAAAAAAGATGCATCAACTATCTGATGCATCTTTTTATCACTGAAAATATTTATAAAACTATTTTTTATTATTATTCTTAGTTCTTCCAAATTGTTGTAAGTCTATTGCCATTTGATAAAGTTTATCATCTACAATTTGCATCACAGAATTTTTTGTAAACTTTCCACTACGTAAACGATTTCCACCTGGTATATCGGTAAGTACTTCGATACCCTGACTAATAGTTTTGATTGGATAGATGTGAAACTTTTTTTGTTTTACAGCTTCGATAACATCAGGACGTAACATAAGGTCATTGACATTTTGATGAGGTATCATAACACCTTGGTTTCCTGTGAGACGTTTTGATTTACAAACATCATAGAAACCTTCTATTTTTTGATTAACGCCACCAATTGGTTGGATTTCTCCTTTTTGATTCACAGAACCTGTTACTGCAATACCTTGTTTTATTGGAATATTTCCTAAAGATGAGAGAATTGCGTAAATTTCTGTAGACGATGCCGAGTCACCATCAACTCCAGAGTATGATTGCTCAAACGAAATCGATGCTGCCATTGCCAGTGGTTTATCTTGTGCAAACATCAACCGCAGAAAACCTGTAAGAATTAATACACCTTTATTATGCGTTGGACCAGAAAGGTCACACTCACGTTCAATGTTAATCACTCCTTCTTTACCAAGAGAAGTGTTAACTGTGATTCGCGTTGGACGGCCAAATGAATATTCACCCAAAGAATAAACAGACAATCCATTGATTTGTCCGACAGTTTTTCCAGTAACTGAAACCATAATTGAATCTTTGTCAAACATCTCTTGAATTTTTCCTTCAACAAGATTTAAGCGAGATTTTTGATTGGCAATTGCACATTGAACATCTGCACGTGTGACAATTTTTTTCTTACCTTGTTTAGCACAGTAATCAGCTTCACGGACAATATCTGAAATCCCTGTAAATTGTGTTGTTATTTTATCACGACTTCCCGATAGTTTCATTCCGAACTCCGTGACTGCTTGCAAACCTGAGATATCAAATGTCATGAGTTGTTCATCTAAAATAATTCGTTTAATAAACTCATAGTAGTGTTGATAATTTTTTTTATTCGCTTTCATTGAATTATCAAATTCAGCTTTTACTTTAAATACTTTTTTAAAATCAGGGTCCATACGTAGTAATAAATTATAGATGTGTGGTTCGCCAATCAAAACAACTTTGACATCAAGTGGAATTGGTTCTGGTTTGATTCCCGCACCTGCCATCATATAAAATGGGTCATAACCCGCGATTTGTATCTCTTGATTTCGTAAAGCACGTTTAAGCTGAATCCACATTCCCTGCTCAGATAATAAATCAAGTGCATCCATTATATAAAATCCACCCGATGCTTTTAAAAGAGAGCCTGAAAATATTCGAGAGAAATCAGTACGCCAATAACCAAAGCGATCAACAACACGCTCGAGTGAACCAAAAATATTTTTATACGATGGTGATTTTTCAGATATAATCGGAATTTCTTCAGTTGTTGAATTATCTAAAATCACATTGACTGAAAATTCTTCAAATGGTTCACGTTTTCGATGCGGAGGTGGTTCTTCTTCACCACGTCGTGGTTGTGCTTCACGGAATCGGTCGAGATCATCCAACAAGGCTTCTTCGACTTCATCTAAATAAATAAGCACTTTTTCAATCGGATACCTTTGTTTGAGCAGATTTATTTTATCCATTACAAAAGGCGATACTATTGACAACTCAAGTTTTGCTAAGGCATCATCTAATTTGTCAGTTAGTTTTTTTGATTCTACAGTAACTACATCAAAATCTCTTCGCAAAGAATCCCAAATACGACCAAGCTCTTCTAAACGTGAAGGAGAAAATTTCCCTTCTTTTGAAAGACGTTCTAATTTTTCAAGTGAGGCTGGTTCATCATCAATGAGCGGTTGGATTTCGTTTCGTATCCCACCTGTAATCTGAATTTGTACCATGACAAAGCCGTCATTATCAAGTTTTTCTTCAAATTCATGAATCAAATCTTTTTGTCTGTTTTCAAACTCTCTCATCACTCTATTTTGACGATCTTTGAAATCTTCAGAAATAAATATTTTTGGAATTGCTTTTCGAGTTGATGAAACCAAATAACCCATATCCTTTTTAAAACGAACACCTTCACCAGCTTTAAAAATCATAACTTTTGGAGCATCTTCATTTTTAAAATTATGGACATAACAAATATCTTTTAGCTCAGGAGTTTTGTGGTCAAGCCCTTCCAAAAGATGTTTAATTGTTGAAGTACGACCAGTTCCCGCAGGGCCTGTAACAAAAATATTATAGCCATTTGAGTTTATATTTAGACCAAGTTTTATTGAATCAATCGCTTTTTCCTGTCCAATAACTTCCAAACAAGGGTCAATTGAATCGGAAGACTTCGTTTTTGGAGGGATATAGCTGATTTGATAGCTTAACTCCTTAGATGACAATTCTTTATACTTTTTTGATGCTATTTTCTTTTGCGTCATATTAATTCCTTTATTTATGAGTCAATTGTAATATACTCAAGCGACATACAGTTGTACAATTAAAACTACCTACAAATTTATGAATCCCATCAGGTTAGTTTTCGTTATCTATACTTATAACAAAATAAATAAAAAAAAGTGCCAATATGTGACATCAAGTAACCTATTTGGTCACATCGCATTACATTTTCAAATCTTATAACTTGTTGACTGACAGTGAGTTTACTTTACTTGACAGACAAGCCAATCTGTGTATATTCAAGCCTGTTGTTTTTTAGCATTGCACATTGAATTGGCGATATCGTCTAACGGTTAGGACCGGCGGTTCTCATCCGTCAAATAGGGGTTCGATTCCCCTTATCGCTAATTTAAAAAGAATTGTGGAGAGATTTTTGTCTTGGTTGTCGAAAATTTTCTCCACTTTCTATTTAATAAATAAAATTTGAGAATCTATCATTAGTAGTATAGAGTTTCGTAAAGGCGTTACATGTAACGCCCCTACAATCAGGTATACTTTCAACCCAATCTAGAATTAGTCTGTTGTGTCGGGTGCTTTCACGCTTCAGCGTGATACACCTGACACTTCAATTCAAGTCGGTTCTCAATTAGCTAAGGCGAATAAGGAACCGACACTTTTTGTCTTGGTTGTCGAAAATTTTCTCCACTTTCTATTAATATGGAAAGTTAGTAATTGTCTCAAAAGTTATAACTCAAAATAAATTTTGAACCTGATGAATGAAGCGAAATATTTTCATATTTCTTCTCCCCAAACCGATAGAACAGTTCCGCTACCATTACCCCCACTCCTGCTCCGACTATAACATCTGAAGCGTAATGTTTAGAGGCGTGGATTCTCGATACTGCGACAAAACTTGCCCAACCATATAATGTAGTAGATTTGATGACATGCCATTTTTTTGAAATTTGTTTTTCTCTCATTATAGTAGAAAGTCTTTTGTTCAGATAATGCATCGAATAAAATGCAAGCGAACTATGTCCAGAGAAAAATGAAAGTTTCTGCTCATCGTCAAATATTATAGATTGTTCACTTTGTTCATGGTACAATGGTCGTTCACGAGCGACTAATCCTTTGAAAATACCAGTTACTCCACCAGTCGCCATCAGTCCTGTTGTGAAGAGAAAGGCATCTTGTAGCATGAACTTCTTTTTGTCCACGCTATAATGTGCATAATCAGCCATAAGAAGAAAAGTCATACTAACAAGAGGTGTAAGTGTAGCACCTGTTTTATTGTCTAAAAAATTTGTCTTCCGAGAAGTTGTTGCCAAATCGCCGCCAATCTGTTTTTGAAAATAGCTATCAAAAAGAATCGGTCCTTTAATGAGAGAATTACTCGACTCGTCAACAAAATTTTCAGCTAAAAGACCGAGTAATGCAACCGAAATTGACGAACCAGAGATTTTCAAAAGCTCCGATGTCGAAAGTTTACTCTCGGCATTTGACGATATGGTGCAGATTAACAATGCTACTATAATGTAGAGAAGTTTTTTATTCACCAGTTTAACTAATAGCAGTTGATACAAATTGTCAACAAGCAGATTTTGCTCTCACATTATATCGTTTGGTCGGGTGGCGTATGCATTAGATATACCCCAAGTTTATTGAATAAACGAGGGCGTCTGCTCCACGGAAATAAAGGAACGGGCGTGCCCGTTCTCTATATATTTTCACATTGATCGAATTCTTTCTGTTTTTTCAGTAAAATTCTCTTCATTTATTTTAATAATCTCAATGTCATTCTGAGCAGCCCAATCCGTAAACCATTTAGGCAACACCAGATTCCCACCACCCTGTAATATCAATTTCAAGCCTCTTGGAGGATTCAATGCTGATATTGTTTCATCAATCTGATGCATTACCTTTTTTAGATGTGCTTCAAATTCATCTTGAATGAGTTCGGGAGATAAATACCCGTGTCTTTTTTTCACTTCGACGTTGTATGCCCCCTGAACCACAACAAGGAGTCCACCTTTAGCGAAAACTTCCGCTCTCTGTTTTCGCCCTTTGAAAAGTGGTTTTTGTTGAACAAATCCACCACTTGTTATGGCATTACAAATTACATCGTATAGGTCGTAATATACACCTACTATCTTCTGTTTTCCACGAGGTGAAGCATGTCTAATCATATCTACACTCCTTTCTTATTTCTTCTTGATTTGCTATTTCTGTTCTATTAATTCCAGATTCGTTTCTAATTACTTATGCTTATTTTATGTTTTTGTTGTTCGACAGAAGTACAACTCCAGTTCCAATTGCCATATTAGTAATTAAATTTGCTTTTTTATTGTTTATTCCATTTGCCTCATCCAAAACAATTAGAACCTTCTCAATTTTTGCTGGAAGAAGAGATAACTTTTTTATATCACTCTGGATATTTTGCAGGTTGAAATGAGGCTGTTTGAAGTTCTTGTATTTTATCTCAATAACTGCCTTGCAAGATTTCATATAATCATCTCTATCGTTCCAAAATTGTTGTCCTGATATATCATGAACACTTAAATCAGCATACAAATGCCGATTATCATATACTCTAAGTTCCGAGTGCACTGTTAGTGATGATTTGGTTTTCTTTAACTTGTTTTCAAGAAAAGAACCAAACTTAACCTTTATATCAGCCTCTGTTTTTAAATGTAGGTTTATACAATCTTCCGTTCCCTGAGTTAAAGATTGTGCATTATATATTTTTACATTACCTATATTATAGTTTTGTTCACAATGCTGTACAAAATCTTTAAAGATGGACTTAATATCCATGATATTTTTCTTTCTGTTAATTTCATTAAATTAGAAATCTATTTCTCACACCACTTCTTTCATCTTCTCAAGAATCTTCACCATTGCGTAGGTGTCGAGTTCACAGTATTTGAGTAGGTCACTCTTGATTTTTTCAATATCTTCAAGATTAGTCATCGTTTGTAGTCTGGAGTAAGCATCCATTGCCGCACCACCATCGCCGATATCTAAACTATCATAACTCAACTCTGGAACTAAGGCTGGTAACACAAGTTTTATAGAGTAACTACCTCGCATTTCTTTGGTATAGTAATCTTTGCTCCGAAATGGAATTATCATATCAACAAGTCGATCAATAATGCTATGCAAATGCTCAGCTTTATCAGGGAATAGTAACGCTAATTTCTTAATGACTGTTTTCTCAAATCCGATGTTGTAAACAAGAATAGTTTTACAGCTTTTCGTGTCTTCTATCATACGATTGGCTAATTCTTCTCGTGGATCTTTACCAGGTTCACCCAAGAATTCAAAATGATCGAGTTTGTCGCCGTTAAGAATATGCAAAGAATACTGTGACGGAATCTGCTGATAAGGTTTCTGTCCCTCAAAAGAAGGAATAGCTTGTTGAAAAGTTTCAAAATCGATCAGACCGATTGGTTCTTCAAGCTGTTCAAGAAATTTCTTAATGCCATCTGGGTTGATGAAATCTTTCATGTTTAGTTCACAGTCAACTTGAAGCTGCTGATTATCCGATAGATGAAAATCCGACGGAATATCCTTAAGCTTAAGAATTCCCTTTTGGTAGAGTTCAAATCTCTTTTTCCATGTCAGATTGTTAATATCGAAGACAGAATAATTGGGAATATGTTTCCAACAATGCTCCGTGAAATCACAAGGATAAGGTTTTAAACAATGAAGACCTATATCAATCTGAGGTTCAGATTTATCGAGCATTTCTTTTTGGAGTAATAATTGTTCTTTTACAAATGGCTGATTTTCAATAACAGAATCGGTAAGGTCTTTGATTGTAAAGAGCTGTTTGATGTCAAGCTCACCCCTGCGTTCATATTCGGTATTGATATGAACAAGAGCCGCAACTGAAATATCAAGACCATTGCCTTGAAGGACAAAATACTGAACAGAAATATCATTTTTGTAAGCAGGTTTCTCCGCAGATGATGATTTCACCTCATAGATTTCCCAACCATCTTTCCCTTTATGAAGGATGTCAACCATAACCAAAATGTTATCATGAATGAAAGTCGCTTCATAAATTGTCTTGGTTCCCGATTCTATCAATTGTTTAGTTTTGGCTATATTCTCTTCAACCTTGTCAGAAGAATAGATAATCTCGTTTCCCTCAGGAAATAACTGCTGTGCCAAGATACCAACATCTGTCCCTATATCAAATATCGCTTCTTGAGCTTCATTTGGATGGGTTCTGAGGTCATATTTATTCCGATACAACCACAAAGATTTGTGACATTGTAACCCTCTCATAAATTGTGATTTACTAAGTCGTGACATAATCCTCCTACAAATTAGTCAATTATGGAGCTACTAATAGAGCATTACAATTAACAGTGGCTACATTCCGTTGTCAATACATATTTAAATAATGCTGAGATATGTGAATCTTTATTGGTGGTTACCCACAATATCAATCAGCAGATTCTGCATTCACTTTATATCGTTTGACTTTTCCACAATTATCGGTATATTCGCATCAATGAATTCCACTACTAACCAACTCAAACATACCATATTATACGTTATCCTCTTTCAGCTTATTCTGAATGTTGATAGTTTATTAGCGGCAGAAGCAGTACAGGAAACAGCAAATTCTGTTTTTCGTATGGATCGTATCAATGCGTTAGTTTTTGTGTTAGTTTTCTCTGTTTCAATTTTAGTCTTCACTAAATGGGCAAGAGAAGGAAAATCGCTGTTTTTGCGTAAGATCCCAGGACTCGATGCTATCGAAGAAGCTGTTGGACGTGCCACAGAAATGGGTCGTCCTGTTTTGTTTGTACCTGGGATTGCTGAGCTTGATGAGATCGAAACTATTGCTGGCATATCTATTTTGGGTCGAGTCGCTAAAATCACCGCTCAATATGATACACCGCTTCATGTACCAGTTCGGTATCCATTAGTAATGGCAGCTGGGCAGGAAGTTGTTGAGCAAGCCTATATAGAAGTTGGGAAAAAAGATTCTTATGATCCAGATACTGTTCAATACGTCGCTGGTGAACAATTTGCATATACTGCAACAGTAAACGGTTACATGATGCGGGAACGTCCTGCAACAAATATATATATGGGAGCATTCTTTGCCGAATCGCTTCTTTTAGCAGAAACAGGAAATGCTGCAGGTTCAATTCAAATTGCTGGTACTGCCCGCCCTGAACAGCTTCCGTTTTTTATCGCCGCCTGTGATTACACTTTAATGGGTGAAGAGCTGTATGCCGCATCGGCTTATTTATCACACGAACCTGTGATGCTTGGCGGTTTAAAAGGTCAAGATTTTGTAAAAGTCTTGCTTATCGTTTGTATTATTTTAGGTGTTTTGTTAGCTTCCTTTGGATATGGGGAATTTTTTATATCTCTATTCACCGCTGTATAAAACTTATTGGAGTTTCTGAATAAATGAAAACAACCCTGCCTGTATTAGTTGCCTTCCTTTCTGGTCTGATTTTAGTCGTATCATTTTTCTTTGATGATAAAAACTGGCTCGGATTATTAGGACAGGAACTCAAAATTTGGCTGACTATTGTTGGTGGTTTCACACTTCTTTTGGGAGTTGTTTCTATCACAAAAGTAAACTGGGTAGCGGTGAAACGGAAAAAAGAGGGATGGAAATATAAAGTCCTTACCCTTATAGCAATTTTTACTATGGCGATTCCATCAGTTTTATCTCCTGACTGGTCTTCATATTTCGGACGAAACGATGGCTCGGTCTATGACTGGTTGTTCCAATATCTTATGTCACCAATGATGGCAACTATGTTTGCAACTCTCGCTTTTTATATCGCATCGGCAGCATATCGTGCATTCCGTGCCAGATCTGCTGAAGCTACATTACTATTGATAACTGCAACTTTTGTGATGCTTTGGCGTGTACCGATGGGTGAATGGATTTTAAATTTAGTACCATGGATTGATATTCCCTATTTCTTAGAAACATATATTATGGGCGGTATAAACATGGCTGTTCAGCGTGGTATTATTATCGGAGCAGCTCTTGGGGCAGCATCGATGTCGCTTCGTATTATCTTAGGCATCGAACGCACATATATGGGGAAAGGGTAAATTATGTCTATTTGGCAAAAGATGGAATCAATGGATCGCAGATGGATTTATCTGATGGTTGCTATTACGGTTATTATACCGTTTTTATTCCCGATGTCATTACCGATTTCTATCTCTCCCCATGCACAAGCTGTCTATGATACCATTGATGAACTTCCTGATGGTTCAACTGTCATGCTTGTCTTTGACTACTACCCATCTACAATTGCCGAATGTGAACCGATGGCAATAGCGGCCCTGCACCAATTTTTTAGTAAAGATATAAAAGTTGTGACCCTTTCAAATATCCCACTCGGCGGACCATCGATGGCTGAAACAATTACCCGTATGATGGCAGAAAAATATAATAAAGTGTATGGCGTTGATTATGTAAATTTAGGATATAAAGCAAACTATGTCGCCGTAATGTCGGGAATGGGACAAGCGATTTCTGATATTTTCCCAACTGATAATTCAGGAACTCTTTTATCAGAGTTACCATTGATGCAACAGACTCCAAACTATGATTCGATTTCATTCCTCTTTGAAGTTGCCGACAATGCTACCGCCGATTATTGGGTCTCAATTGTCAATGCACAATTTGGTGTTCCAATGGTTTGTGGTACCACAGCAGTTGGCGCTCCTAAATACTACGCCTTCGTAGCGTCAGGACAATTTAAAGGTCTCCTTGGTGGAATGAAAGGTGCCGCAGAGTATGAAATTTTAGTTGGACATAAAGATGCTGCCGTAAAAGGCATGTCTGCTCAATCACTTGTGCATCTGCTTATAATCTTTTTAGTCCTGCTTGGAAACCTCAGTTTCTTTATTGGACGAAGAAAATCAAAGGGTGTCGCATGAGCGGAATAGAAATCTTTCAACTTTGGTTAATGGCGTTTGTGACGCTGGCTTTGTTCTCATTTATGTACAAAGACAATCCGTTCTACCGTATCGCTGAACATATATTTGCAGGACTGACTGTTGGCTATCAAGTTGGTTTAATTTGGGATGCGGTGATTTTACAATCACTTTGGGATCCTATGCTCAACGGAAGATACTGGCTTGTTATACCGGGGATTTTAGGCTTTTTAATGTTCACTCGATTTTCAGCAAAATATTCATGGATATCACGTATCTCACTCGCATTTGTAATGGGTGTCACCGCAGGTATTTTTATTATTTCACAGCTTCACGGAATGGTCTTACCGCAGATACAAAGCACGATGCTTTCGCTTGCCAATGGTGATGGCTTTGGGGCGACCCTCCTTGCAATAATAATTGTTGTCGGTGTTGTTTCAACTCTTATATATTTCTACTTCTCGCACGAACATACTGGAGCTTTAGGTGTCACTGCAAAAGTTGGTATCTGGTTTATCATGATAGCATTCGGCTCTCATTTTGGCTACACCGTGATGGGTCGTGTTTCGTTACTTATCGGACGAGTTCAGTTTTTAATCAACGACTGGGTCGGTTCATTCTTATAACATCAGCTGCCTGATTTATTTTTACCACAAACTCAAATCACATCAACAATATTATCTCATCAAGCATTTTTGGTTATAGATAAATTTCAAATATTTTAAGTTGTTATTTCGTTGTAAATTTGCGATATATAACATGTTAGAAATGAAATAAAAGTAATATGGAGATTATAGATGGCTAATAACTTTTTATTTACCTCAGAGTCGGTGACAGAAGGTCACCCTGACAAACTCTGCGATCAGGTTTCGGATGCTGTTTTAGATGCAATTCTCAAACAGGATAAAAAAGGCAGAGTCGCCTGCGAAACATTTGTAACTGCTGGACTCATTATTGTCGGTGGCGAAATTACAACCAAAGGCTATGTCGATGTACAAGGCGTCGTACGCAAAGTTGTCAAAGATATCGGTTACACTCATAGCAAATATGGATTCGCATACGACACATGTGCAATATTAAATGCTATCGGTATGCAGTCACCCGACATCGCACAAGGCGTCAATACTGGTGGTGCTGGCGATCAAGGACTCATGACTGGTTATGCTTGTAAAGAAACAAAAGAACTTATGCCCTTACCAATTATGCTGGCTCATAAATTATCACGTCAGCTTGCAAAAGTTCGTAAAACAAACAAACTAAAATATCTCGGACCAGACGGAAAATCACAGGTAACTGTTGAATACAAAGATGGAAAACCATATCGTGTTGACACCGTTGTTATTTCATCACAACATACCGAAGATATTTTAGATCGTACAGGTAATCAAATCACGAAAAAATCAATCAATGAAATGATTGAAAAAATTATCTTACCTATTATCCCAAAACGTCTGCTTGATAAAAAAACTAAATTCTTAGTAAACCCAACAGGTAAGTTTGTTATCGGTGGACCTCAATCTGATACTGGTATGACAGGTCGCAAAATTATTGTCGATACCTATGGCGGAATGGCGTCACACGGTGGTGGTGCTTTCTCAGGGAAAGATCCTACAAAGGTTGACCGTTCAGCTTCATACATGGCTCGATATATTGCCAAAAATGTCGTCGCATCAGGTCTCGCCGAAAAATGTACTATCCAACTTGCCTATGCTATCGGTGTTGCCAAACCTGTTTCACTTATGGTCTTCTGCGACAAGACAAACAAAGTTGAAGAAAAAAGAATTGTACAACTGATAAATAAACATTTTGATATGACCCCACGTGGAATTATTAAAACTCTTGGACTTCTGAAACCTATTTACGGCAATACTGCCGCCTATGGTCACTTCGGTCGAACTGAAAAAGAATTCTCATGGGAAAAAACGAACAAAGCAAAATCACTCGCAAAGGATGCATAATAGATGGCTGTCAAACATGATATTGCTGATATTAAATTAGCAAAAGAAGGTAAACAAAAAATCGAATGGGCAGAACGTAACATGCCTGTTCTTCGTTCAATTCGTGAACGGTTTATCAAAACAAAACCTCTCAAAGGTATTAGAATGGCATGCTGTCTGCATGTCACAACCGAAACAGCAAACCTCGCTCGCACGCTCAAAGCGGGTGGTGCCGAAGTAGCTGTCTGTGCTTCGAATCCTCTTTCTACACAGGATTATACTGCCGCATCATTGGTAAAAGATTACGGTATTTCTGTTTTTGCAATTAACAATGAAGATAACAAAACATACTACAAACATATCCACCAAGCCTTAGATTTTAAACCACACATCACTATGGATGATGGTGCCGATTTAGTTTCGGTGATTCATTCTGACCGTAAAGAACTTATCGATACAATTCTTGCGGGTACCGAAGAAACCACGACTGGTGTGATTCGTCTGCGTGCTATGGAAATCGACAAGGCGTTGAAATTTGCAGTTGTTGCTGTAAATGATTCCAAAACCAAACATTTCTTTGACAACCGTTATGGTACAGGTCAATCTACCCTCGACGGTGTGATTCGTGCCACTAATATGCTCATCGCTGGTTCGACTGTTGTCGTCGCTGGGTATGGATGGTGTGGTCGAGGTCTTGCGATGCGAGCTATGGGTCTTGGTGCCAAAGTTATCGTGACCGAAGTTGATACCGTTAAAGCTCTCGAGGCAGCCATGGACGGCTTCCAAGTTATGCCGATGGCAAAAGCTGCTCCGATTGGTGATTTGTTTATCACCGTCACTGGTAACTTAAATGTTATCCGTGCTGAGCATGCTAAGAAAATGAAAGATGGAGCGATTATCGCAAACTCTGGTCATTTTAATGCCGAGATAGATATCCCAGCAATCAAAAAAGCATCCACTCGCAAAAAAGAAGTTCGTCCGTTTATCGATGAATATCTTATTGGTGGAAAACGGATTATGATTTTAGCCGACGGTCGTTTGATTAACTTGGCATCTGCTGAGGGACATCCTGCGATGGTGATGGATATGTCATTTGCCAACCAAGCACTGGCATCTGAGTTTGTAATTAAGAACCATAAAAAACTCGAACCTAAAGTGTATACATTACCGGATAAAGTCGATCAAGACATTGCCCGTATTAAACTAAAATCTATGGGTATCGGTCTTGATAAATTAACTGCTGAACAAAAGATTTACTTAGCATCCTGGACAATGGGAACATAGGCTGAAGCCTATTTCTATATAATGTCATTCTCGTGAAAACGGGAATCCAGAAAGAGCGGTGTTATCACCGCTCTTTTTTTTCGTTTTTTCGCAATGTCATACCTGCGAAGGCAGGTATCCAAATTTATATCTTAGATGTCAACTCTACCATCTTTATTAACTATCCAATCGCTACAATGAGGTTTAGAAACTGACACTTTTTTATTATCAATAATAACCTCTTTATCAAAATGAAAAACAACTGATGGATGTACATACTCATTTGTTTGTTCTAGCAAATCAATTTCTATATAGTATCTAGTTTCACCTTCACTAAGCTTTTCATTATTTATAATTTCATACTGATTTTTTGCATTAAATTCTACCCAATCATTATAATTGAGTTTCGTCCAACGATCTTTTTCTTTTTCGATTATTTTATTATAAATATCCATATTTGTTGTTCCCTATCAAAAGTTATAATATTGTAGATCGGAAGCCCAGTGGTTCCGACTTTTTTTTATAACTAGTCAGGAGCACAAGGCTCTTGACATACAACTTTTTATTATGTCTGACCCTTCGACAAGCTCAGGGTGACTTATTCTATTCCTCCCGTTTGCCCCATTCGACATCGGTGTTGTTATGACGCAGACGGTCGAACATCATGCCAACATGGTGCATGATATGTTTGATATTATGAATCTGCAACTCAAACGATGTACATGTAATCCAACTAACTTCCGAAATTGCTTCCATCTCGGTCGCATCGATTCGTGCATCGATACTTTGCAAAACAAGATTGTAATATTCTAAAATTTCTGCTTTTGTGTATGCATCTTCAGTTGGGATTGGGTCTTCTTTTGAATCACGACCGAGATGTTGGAAATTTTCTTTATGTTTTTCCCAAAAAACAAAATTTCCATCAGTCCCTTGAGTGTAGACATCTACATAATAAAGAGTGTGAAATGCAAGTTGCCAAAATTTGTTGGTGTGCGATTGATCGTTCCATAGTGCGTCAGGACATTTTTCGATCGCCTGACATAACATATCCATCGACGAATGGTATTGTGATTTTATAGCTTTTTTATAATCCATATTTTCTCTTTTCCGTTGTTCGGCTCGGGCATGCCCGAACCTCTATTCGGAACAGGCAAGCCAGTTCCCTACAAATTCTATAATCATCGTAGGTCGGAGCCAACCACTCTGCGAGTGCCTGCGGTTCCGACTTTTATATAATTAGTCAGAAGCACAGGGCTTCTGACCTACAAAACTTCTTTTCGGAACAGGCAAGCCTGTTCCCTACAATAAAACGAGTCACCCTGAGCTTGTCGAAGGGTCAATCGCATTGTCATCCCAGCGAAGGCTGGGAACCAGTAATTATCTCAACAACTTCACTAACCGTCATACTTGTTGTATCTATCGTCACACCTCTATCTTCATCGGAGTTTTGAAATTCAGCATACAAAGTCTCGACCCGTCTTCCCATTTTCAAATTATCAGGTAAACTGTTGTCTCGTTTTATGAGCATCTCTAAATCTGCTGTTAAAGTAAATAACTTTATTTTAGATTCTTCTAAATCTATAGATTCAACAAGCTTATCATACTCCCACCGATTCAAAAAAACATGGTCGATAAAAACTGTGTAGCCGTTGTCATGATATATTTGTGCTGTGGATACTGCCGATTGTAATGCGAGCGATGCTTCATTATCTGAGAATGTCCAGTCAGTCACCCAATGTCTCATTTCGTCTAGTGATATAACAATAGACGGTTTGTGTAATTTTGCCAGTTCTTTGCAGGCGGTTGATTTCCCTGCTCCCGATGGTCCTCGAATAATTATAATCATTGCTCAATATATTCTTCAAAGTTTAAGAACTCAATAACAAAATCAATTTTGAAATGGGTTCGTATCGCATATAAAGGGACCCTAAAACTTATGTTTTTCCTGCTCTTTTTTAAGACAATTAAATCCCCCGCAGGGGGTTACAGCGAAATGGCTTTGACCTGAAAAATGGCTTTAAGCCATTTTTGTCTACATTAATTGTAGTGATTTTGAAAGGCATATTTCCTTATATGATAAAAGTTATTCATAGTATAGGATGCGATGTGAATGTAGTGGAAGTTTGTAGAGAATTTGTAGTATGATAAGAGACAAAAAAGCTGTTAGGCGTTAGCCTAACAGCTTTATAGAAATTACGATCCGTAAGATTGTGTCTTCTTATGGCAATCCTGACAAAGAATCTCACAATTGCTCAGAACACCACTACCATAACGATTTATATGGTGTGCCTCCCAACCAAGTTCAGACTCAGAACCTCTACTTGCCCATCTTAAAGATTTGTTACAACGATATGCATGCCCACAGGTTGAGCGTCTACATTCGCACTTACCGCCAGCACGATTCCATGCGGCTTCAACGGTTGATTCAGAAAATAATGTTTTCATAATATGAAAACCTCAATTTATGCTTTAATATATATCAGTTGACTAAATTAAGTCGGCGGGCTATATTACCGATGTAATTAAAGCGGTTAAGTGACACAATTTACCCGCCGATTTTGAAGTAGCGGTGTTAGAGCACCGCTATTTTTTTATTTTACTTCTTCCTCTTGATGTACATATCTCCATTTTGTATACCTTGTTCCTTTTGAGCCAACTTTCTTGAAAAGACCATTTTTCTTACCCTTCCAAAGGACATTGCCAATAGTAGAAGACTTAAGCTCTTTACCATATAACTGATAATATTGTTTTCTTATATCGATTTGCTCAAGTAACTCTCTCTCAATTTAAATCGTGGGAAACCATCTTCTCCTTCAATTCGCTTAATTTGACTGTTAGATGTCGACTTTACTCTTTCAGCTAGTCGAGCCGAAACCTTCTGGCTAAGAGCATTTGAGCTTAAACCAAATTTTACCAATACATTTTTAATTTCTACAGCTCGCCAAAGATAATCAGGATATGTTTTCATTACTGTTAAAATAGCTTCTGTTAGATTTAAACCAGAAATATCGATCTCTATGTTTTTGTCATTGCTCTTGGTGGGAATATTGATTTTAAAATTGCCAATACTAATCGGATTTATATACTCAGCCAAAAGTCCATCAATATTTGCCACTAACCGATTGAGCCTATCAATCTCTAAAGTGAGCTTGTCAAGCTCTAATAAGTGGTCTTGCCTCTTATCATTGAGTGTTTTTATAAAATCCGAGTCATGCATATTAAGTCCTCTTGCTTAAAGTTATCTTAACTTAACAAATTCGTTACCCCCTGTCAAGCTTTTATTAGTGGCAGGGTATACTTATTTTACATGCCCACTTATTTTTGTTCGATTGCATTTTTGTGCAGTATGTCTTATTTCAAAAGCATACACTACAGGAAAAAGAGGAGTAAATGGCAGAACCACTAAAGGGTTCTGCCCTACTGTTCCTAAAGGCTCACAGTCCGCCTTGGCGGGGTTCTATCCCTACTATTTCTTCACAACTTTCATTGAAAACATAAGCGGGTATTTTGGGGCGCCATCGGGTGGGTACCAGTAGTCGCCTTTTTGTATCCAGTCGCCTAAAATATTATAATAGCTATGATTGTACTCATTCATTGATTCAATGGTCAGCCCCGCTTTTACAATCGCATTAACAAAATCTGAAAGTTTGTGCATCCATTCAACCGATTCGTTTTTAATTTTATACTCACGATTACAATAATCAGAAGAACCTCTTTCTTTGTAAGGACCTTTATGAAAATATGAAAACTCATCATCCCATAAAAACATATCAGCAATGGCATGTCCATCGACCATAAAAAATGTCCCACCTGGTTTTAAGTAGTGTGCGATAACTTCTGTCCACTTGTCGAGATCTTCTATCCACATATGAGTACCATGCGATTGAAATATTATATCAAACTTTTGATCGGTCTTACCAATCAAATCATAAATATCGGAACGGATAAAATTGGCATCGGAAATGCCAGCTTCTTGTTTGAGTTTGTTAGCAAATTCTATAGATTTGTCGGAGATGTCAACACCTGTGACCTCGGCACCAAGTCTTGCCCACGAAAGAGTGTCCATCCCGAACTGACACATCAGATGCAACAGCGATTTAACGTTTACATCGCCAAGAGCATCTTTTTCAATCTGTTTGAGAGAGTTCCACCCACCCAAGAATTCTTTGAGTTTATAGTCGGGATGGTTGTAATGCAGTTCGACAATTTCGTTCCATACATCACGGTTTTGTTCATTATGTTTGTCTGCCATTATTTCCTCGCTCTTATAAGTCCAAACAATCCGATAACAAAAAATAGGGCGTTCACTCCCCACACGGCAACGTAGTCGGGGACTTTTTCATTATAGCCTGCTGATTGTAGAACTTTGAAAAGCACAAAATATACTAAGGCAATTAAAGCACCAATGGAAAATGATACAGCGGTACCACCTTTACGAGAATTTATCGCAAATGGAATTGAAATCAGCACAACGATAAAAGATGCAAAGGGATAGGCATATTTTATTTGTACATCGATAGACTCTCGAATGTATGGTCCGCCTGTTCGTTTCATGAGAGTGATATATTCCCTGAGTTCATCGAGCCCCATATCTTCAGGTTTACCAACTCGTTTTGAAAAATCTTTTGGTATATCTTTGATTTGTTTTAGATGTAGAGAATCAAATTTTGTAAATGTTTGACTTATTGAATCTTTATAAGTGCGAATAAAACCATTTAGGGCATACCATTTGTGATTATTGTAACTGATTTTATCAGCAATAATAAGTTCTTTGAGACTGCTTTCTTGATATGCATACAGTTTAAAATCTGTCCCTTCCCGTTTTGAGACATAAAACAACGAGATAGTGTAATAACTTTCTGGAGAGATTTGACGAGTTAGATTTACGACTTGGTTGTATCGCCGTTTGGATCGTTTTTTTATATCAAACTCTTTTATTTCAACTAACCGTTTATTAGCAGGTGGGAAGATATATTCGTTATAATAAAAATGTCCCGCTGATAACATGAGAACAATAATCAAAATTGGAGCGGTGATTCTATAAAGCGAAAGTCCCGATGCTTTCATTGCGAGTATTTCATTATTCTTGGCGAACGATGAAAGGCAGAACAATGAAGCAAGTAGGATAAATACGGGGACAAACAATTTGACAACCCATCCACTAAAATACAAATAGTATTCGACAATTTGTTCGACGGGAACATTGTTATCCATAAATTTTCCAAGTAATTCAATAAGATTGATAACAACAATCATTACACCAATTGCAATAGTCACAACAAACAAGGTTATAAAAAAGTATTTAAGAATGTATCTATCTAATTTATTAAAAAGTATCATGTTCGTTTTTTCCGAAAGAAGCTAAAAATTGGTTTTTCGGTGGCAACCAGATACAACAAGTAAATACCAATGCCACCAATAATAAAATTGGCACCCCACATCGACCAAAATGGCGAGAGGATTCCTCGGTCGGCGATATCTTCACCTGCGATAAGAGAACCCCAATAGAAGATAAAAAGTAAAATCGAAATAGTAATCGCAATCCCCATCCCTTTTCTTTTTGACATAATACCAAGAGGAGCTCCGATTAAGATAAATGCAATAATAGCACCTGGGATAGAATATTTTTTATAAATCTCTACTTGGAATTTTGCCATTCTTGCTTTTGCATGATTGATATTTTTACGGCTACTTTCAAAATTTCGAATTAAATTTGACATAGAAGTTTTTAGATACTTTTGAGCTGTAGAATCATTAGTGGTAAGAGTTCCGTTGTATACAAATGAATCCGCAAAAAGATAATTCATATGCTCATTTAAAGTTTTCATAATTTTTTCACGGTTCGGCTTAAATTGGTTTTTAGACATTTCTACAATTTTTTGCATATCACCAATTGATTTTTCTCTGTCGGAACGGCTTGATGATTCATTTCGTTTGAGTTCAGACCCAGTCCCCGAGACATTGATGACTTGGTTTTGAAATAAGACTTTACGAGCATTTTCAGGTTCATTGATATCTAACGAATGAATCTCACCATTAAAGAGATCAAATTGCATATTTTTATTACCATCAGTCATTTTGAGATAACCATACTCAGCAATAATGAACTTTGGTTTGCTTGGATTTTTGGTATTAGTAATACGGATATTTTCGACTCGTGATGTAGTATGATCGATATCATCGATAAGAACCAGATAGCCAGGGATGTCTGAGATAAATACCCCTGAACGAAAGACAAGTGTCGGTCGCATCGCTTTGATATCACCCCGAAGTTCGCGAGCCTTTTTGTTCAGGTCAGGCAGGATTTTATCATTGAATTCAATCATGCCATAGGTCAACACTCCTCCAGCCATAAGCACAGGAACTAAAATTTTCAACATATTAATCCCAGAGGCTTTGATAGCGGTGATTTCAAAATCAGAGGTGAGCCGTCCAAATGCCATAAGAGTTGCAACTAAGGCAGACATCGGAACAGACAGAGCAAGCATCCATGCGAGGTTTAGTGCAAGTAGTTCAAGAGCAATCCAGACCGAAATATCTTTATCCATGACAGAATCAGTGATTTTTGGTACATAGTCAATTACCAATAGGAATGTAATGGTAAAAAATGCAAAGAAAAATGGTGCGATATGTTCTTTGAGTATGTAGCGGCTTAGTATTTTCATAATATTGTTACGTAATATATATGTTATACAATATTCATTCAAGATAACAATTTATTTATTGCTAAATTTTATCGAAATATTCAGTTGGCTTTCTTCCGAAAAAATGTATATATTTTCTATATGGGTGATCAAAAAAACATATCTGATAAAAAAATCGCCGACTATGTTGTAGGTGATACCATAACCTCATTTTTCTCAATTCGTAAAAAAACAATACGGGAATACGCCAAAGGACAGTTTGTCTCTTTGGAGCTTGGCGATTATTCGGGTCGTATCAATGGTGTGGTATGGGAGCCTGACCAGTTTACTCTTGCTGAGCTTGAGGAAGGAATGGTTGTCAAAATTCGTGGTCAAATTGGAGAGTATAACAATAAAAGACAGATGACGATAGGTCAGATTCGTCTTGCTATGGATAACGAGTATACTATTGAAGATATATTACCATTTTCAAAGCAGTCAAATGATGAGCGAAAAGCTCGGATAATGGCGTTGACTGAGAAGATTGAAAACAGCTATGTGAAAAATTTGGTTGAGTTGTTTTGGGCTGATGAAGAGTTTTTGCGAAAATTTTTGGAAGCACCCGCTGGTAAGCTCTGGCATCATTCGTATGTCGGTGGGCTTTCTGAACATTCTGCCAATGTAACCGAGTTAGCATTGAGGGTTGCTCAAGGGTATGATTATTTAGAACGAGATTATCTGATTTTTGGTGGCCTTTTTCATGATATTGGTAAAGTAGACACATATATTACCAAAGCGACAATTGATTACACCGATGAAGGTCGGTTGGTCGGACATATCTGTCTTGCCGATGTTTGGATTTGTGAAAAAGCAAAAGAGATTGAAAATTTTCCTGATAAATTACTCATGAAACTTCGTCACATGGTACTTTCGCATCAGGGTGAACTTGCTTATGCGACACCTGTGGTACCTCAGATGCCTGAAGCGTTTATACTATATTATTGTGATGAGATTGATTCCAAGATGGGTGCTATCGACCGTATTCGAGAAAGACATAACGGTGTTGGTTGGTCAGACTATGTGAATTTGATTGGGCGGTATTTATATTTTGGTGAGGCTGATCCGACAAAACAAGATAATAACTAATGGGTAGTCCATCGCTTGTGGTTTCACATGTCAGCAAAATTGTTGACGACAAAAAAATTCTTGAAGATATATCATATACTTTTTATCCAAAAAACATTTACACCATTTTGGGACCATCGGGTTCTGGTAAATCGTCATTGTTGCGATTACTTAACCGTCTTGATGAAAGTTCATCGGGAGAGATTATTTTTGATGGTCAAACAATTGATTCGTATGTAGTGTGTGAGTTGCGAAAAAAAATCGGTTATCTATTTCAGACGCCATATTTGTTTGAAAAAACAGTCAAAGATAATTTTCTATTTGCTGACAATACTGTTTCAAATAGCCAAATGCTTGAATTGCTTGCTCAAGTACATCTCTCACAAAAGATGCTTGAGAGTTCTGTTGAAAAATTATCAGTAGGCGAAAAACAACGGGTTGCCTTTGCGAGAATGCTTTTAACAAAACCTAAAATTTTACTTCTTGATGAACCGACCTCTGCCCTTGACCCGTCGATAACCGAAGCGTTTGAACAGTTTATACAAAAAATTACAATTAAAGAAAATCTAACAACGATTATTGTCACCCATTCCCCTGAGCAAGCGATGCGGTTTGACCAGACGGGGATTTTAATCGCTGATGGCAAGATTGCTGAAAGTTCTGATATAAAATCACTTCTTGAAAATCCTCAGTCCGATGCTGGTAAACGTTACAAAGCGAGAGAGTTGTCATGAATAATCCTGGAATGACAGAAGTTTTATTTTCCCTTATCTTAGTTGCCATAGCAATAGCGATTAGTCGGTTTTGGAAAATCAATGTTGAAAAAGATATTGCGATTGGTTCGGTACGTTCATTTGTACAATTGGTAGCGGTTGGGTACGCTTTGAACTTTATTTTTGATTTAGAATCGGTCTGGTTAATACTGGTAACTCTTTTAGTCATGGCACTTGTCGGAGCTCAAGCCGCATCGAGTAGAGTTACAAAAATAAAATCACCATTTGTCTTGATTCTCTTTTCTATTCTCTTTGGTTCGTTCGTTACAATAGGGATAATGGCATTTTTAAATATTATTACCTTTGAAGCACGTTACATAATTCCTTTGGGTGGTATGATAATCGGCAACTCTATGAACGCCTCGGCACTTTCTATGAATCGTATTACATCTGATATATCGTCAAACCGTCTTACAGTCGAGACAGCTCTTTCGCTTGGTAAAAGTTGGCGGGAGTCATCGGCACTATATTTTCGTGATGCTGTTACCACTGGTATGATTTCAATTCTAAACAGTATGAAAACGGTCGGACTTGTGGCACTGCCTGGGGCGATGACAGGTATGATACTCGCAGGTGCTGACCCGCTTGATGCGGTGCTTTTGCAAATTATAGTTATGTATATGATATTGATGGCGGTCGCTGTGACATCGGTTGTTGTTGTTGAACTTACCGTTCGGCAGTTGTTTACGGTGCATCATCAGTTGAAATAAAAAATTAATATGACCTTGTGTCAGTTCACAATTTTGCTAAATTAAAATCATGATCTATCGATACTGAAAATTTATTTGGGTCTTCCCTGCTTTTAAAAACTTTAAATGATGAAAAGGACAAACGGATGTCTAAGAGAATTTTAACAACAGCATTGTTTTTATCTTTCACCCTCTCAATTACAATTTCTGCTGAAGAAGCTAAACCAATTCAGCTTTCATTGTTTAACCCAATTCAACTTGTATCCGAAGGTGAAGCCGTGCGAGGTATTCGTCTGAGTTTACTTTATGGTAAAAATACATCAGTGACAGGACTTGATTGGGGATTAGTGACCCATACAACTTCTGGACTTTCAAAAGGTGTTCAACTTGGATTTGTAAATATGAATGAAGCGAATTTTGTTGGATTTCAACATGGCTTTGTAAATTCTGTCAAGGGAAATTGTGAAGGGTTTCAGTGGGGTTTTGTTAATCATGCTCAAAACATGAATGGTTTTCAACTTGGCATAATCAATCATGCTGGGACAATGAAGGGTCTGCAGATTGGCTTAATCAATGTGATTAAACAGAATGGGCAGTTTCCAATTTTTCCGATTATTAACTGGTCATTTTAAGCATTTTACATGAATAAGACAGGTCAATGACCTGTCGCTACAGATTATTAAAAGGGCGTTTAGTCAAACGCCCTTTTAATTAAGAAAACCATACCGAACAAATTATTTTTTAGTAATTTGGCATCTTAATGATTCAGAATTTACATGTAATACTTCTATCGTTCCAAATTCAAGCTCAATACACCTTTGATTTTGTGGATAATACAAGTTATAAGCTAATGCCTGATACCCTTCAGAAAATATCAAAGCAATAGAAAATGTATGCTCATTCGGCATTCCAGTATAAACAATAATAAATTTTCCTACAAAGATGTTTCCTTTGAGTTTGTACTTTTGACCGACCTTTAAAATTGATTCTTCCATAACGCCTCTTTATTCAATTTAAAGTATATACTGAACAATATACTTTTTATTCATTATTTTCCTAACTACTTTATGAGTTACCTGCCCACTATATTAGAAATAATAGATTATTACACGTTGTGTAAGTTCCTGATTCACTGAAAGTGAATTGTGAACTGACATCTTATCAACAGTTCACAATTTTGATGAATCAAAATCAGGAACTATCGAAACTGGAATAATATTTCATTTAAATATAAAAAATGTGGGAAACAGGCAGACGGGGACGTCTGCCTTGCACAGATTATCTTATAGTTAATTCTCTTATAATACTTTAAGTAATATACTTTTATTCATAAATTTAAATTAATAGTTAGTCAATATTATATACAACTACAATTTGTTAAAAATTTCACAATTAAACTTGCATTGTGTGACGTATTGGTTAATAATATTGAGAAATATTAACTATAAGTTTGGAGAAATTGTATGGACTACCCATTTTGGGATATTGATATTGGCTACGGAATCATTATGGCGGCGATTGCTGTGATACATGTTTTTGTCTCACATTTTGCAATAGGTGGCGGACTCTATTTGGTCATTGCTGAAACTATTGCTCGTAAAAATAATGACCAGCTCAAACTTCAATTTTTAGAAAAACTTTCGAAGTTTTTTGTCTTGGTCTCAGTTGTCTTTGGTGCTTTAACTGGTGTAGGTATCTGGTTTATAATCGGACTGCTTAACCCTGCTGCTACTGAAGTTCTTATCCATAATTATGTATGGGCGTGGGCTGGTGAGTGGACATTTTTTGTTATCGAAATCATAGCGGCACTTTTGTATTTCTATGGATGGAAAACTCTCTCTGCTAAAAATCATATTATTATTGGGTGGATTTATTTTATCTCGGCTTGGATGTCACTTTTTATTATCAATGGCATCGTCACCTATATGCTCACTCCAGGTGATTGGATTACAACAGGTCAGTTTTGGGATGGCTATTTTAATCCGACATTTTGGTCATCGCTTTGGCTTCGCACAGGAATCTGTATCATGCTCGGTGGTGTCTATGCCCTATTTGTCGCATCTCGATTAAATGCTGATGAGTTTAAAAAACGTATCGTACGGTTTAATTCTCTCTGGGCAATTGGTGGACTTGCAATAATGATTCCAACTATGTTATGGTATGTTTCAGCAATTCCAAAAGAGATTGTTGATGCTGCCCTTGAGGCAAATTTGACACCGATTAAAGCGATGAACGCTACTTATATTTACGCTGCTCTTTTGGCAGTTTTGTTAATTGTCTTTGGATTTTTGATTCCGAAAAGATATAACATCGTTGTTGGAATTGTTGCGATGCTTCTTGCTCTTGGATGGTTTGGTGAATATGAGTTGATGCGAGAGTCGATTCGGAAACCATATGTGATTACACAATATATGTATGGTAACGGAATTGATGTTGCTAATGCCGAAAAATATCAAGAGGAAGGGTTGTATGAGTCTATGGAATTTAAGACAGATGATAAGGCTGCCGATTTGTTCAGGCGTGCCTGTCGAAGTTGTCATACAATTGATGGATACAAACCGCTCAAACCAGCCTTTGACGGTACTGATGAAGCGTTTATAACTCAAATAATTATGGGGACTCATGTTATCCGAGGCAATATGCCACCGTTTATTGGAGCTGAAGACGAGGCTCAGATGGTCGCATCGCATATTTACACTCAAATTGACAAACGGCATATTTCTGAGATCTATAATCTTGAGGGTGTCGCACTTGGCAAAAAAGTGTATGATGTCCGTTGTGGCAAGTGTCATGTTTTTGGTGGTTTTAATGATAAATCGGAATCACTGCTTGATCTTACAGAAGAAGACCTTGGTGATATTTTAGATATGGCTGGTGATTTTGCTGATGAAATGCCTGACTTCACAGGAGATGAAAAAGAGCGTAAAGCTCTTATTGATTATATAATGTCACTTAACAATAAGGAGTCTAACTAATGCCTGATTCTAATTTTCTTTCGGCTCCATTATGGTTAATTGAGGTTCTCCATATTGTGACACTTTCGCTTCACCTTATTGCGATGAATTTTTTATTCGGTGGTATTATGGTTCTACTCTTTGGACAATTTGAAGATAAGTGGAACAACCCGTTTGTACAAAAATATATAAAGATGCTTCCGAATGCCATGGCGATGACAGTATCATTTGGGGTGGCTCCGTTGTTGTTTGTTCAACTGACTTATCCAAGACAGATTTACAGTGCATCGATTATTTCAGGATGGTACTGGTTGATGATATTTGTAGTCGTCATGATTGCATATTATTTTCTGTATGCCTTGTCATTTAATAAGCAAACTCCAACCAAACAAAAAATATATTTGTCGATTGCATTTGCTTGTTTGCTCTATGTTTCATTTATCTACTCATCGGTATTTTCATTGGCGGAAAAGCCTGACTTATATAAACTGCTGTATGCCGAAGGACAGGGTGGGACTATTATCAATCCAGAAATCGGTTCGTATCTCTTCAGGTGGCTTCATATGCTGACGGGTGCAATGACGGTCGGTGGGTTTTGTATCGCCTTTGTTGGTAGGAAAAATGAAAAAGCGTTCAAGGTTGGTAAGGATTTTTATCTCTGGGGTATGGTTGCTGCGATGGCGACTGGATTTGCCTATATGATGGGTCTTGGACCTCTTATGAAACCATTTATGAAATCTCCAGCGATATGGCTTGTGACGATTTCGTTTGTGTTGTCATTAGGGTCTCTTCATTTTCTCTTTAAGAAAAAGTTTGCGATCGCAACGACGATGCTTTCGGTGTCATTTATAGCGATGATTTATACAAGGCATGTTTTGCGGAAGTTATCATTGGTCGGATTTTATGATCCATCGGAGATGACGGTCAATGCTCAGTGGTCGCCTTTTGTAATATTTTTGATTTTCTTTGTTCTGATGGTCGGAACGGTCTGGTATATGTTGAAGCTTTATTTTGGTAAACAGGAATAAAAGTTAATTCATAATTATCATAGTAAGGCGGAATCCAATAGTGGTTCCGCCTTTTTTTATGAGTAACAAAAACGGAACCAGTGAGCAGTTTCCCTACAGATTCATTAGCAGAACCACTAAAGGGTTCTGCCCTACACTTCTCAGTTATAATTTCAAGCAAAAAAAATCCCGCAACGGGGGAGGGGAACGTTACGGGAACATATTGGATACCACTGAAGTATATCATGTGTTCGATGATCTGGATACCCAAATTTTAAAACTTAATATTTGAAAAAAACCATCTCTTTTCTTTCCAAGCCCGTTTAATGTAATAGATAAAATAAATTTATCAAGAATTTTTTTTGAAAATAGACAAAATAATAGATAAAATTAACCCACTTATATAGGTCAACATTATATAAATGACAGTCAGATGATAAATTGTTTGAAAACAGAAATAATTGTTATTTTTTTGCATCATTTTATGTATACTATAATCAAATGAATGAAAAAGAAGATATTAAGTTAGCACAGTCAGGCGATTTTGAAGCATTTAGCAGGCTGATTGAATCAAACAAAGCAAAGCTCTATGCCCTTGCTTTGAAGATGACTGGTAACAAATTAGACGCTGAAGATATTGTCTCAGAAACGCTTATAAAAGCGATAGATAATATCGAAAAATTTCGAGGAGAGTCAGCATTTGGCACCTGGTTATATTCGATAGCTTTAAATCAGTCAAGAGCTCTTTTGGCAAAACAGAAGCAAACTGAGATTAAAGAAATTGAAGAATATCTTCCTGGGAAATCATCAGATGAGATGCATAAGAATAAAAACATGCAACTCTTTGATTGGGATGACCCTCACAGCCAACTTGAAGCAGCTGAGTTAAAAAAAATTATTCAACTTGCGATAGATGAACTTCCCTACCAGTTCAAAGAAGTTTTTCTCTTGCGATATTTTGAGGAGCTATCAATAAAAGAGATAGCTGAAATGATAGATGAAACGGTCGCATCGACAAAATCAAGAGTCCTCCGAGCAAAACTTGTTGTCAGAGACTCACTCTCAAAAACTTTCGAGGAACGATATGGGCAAAAAATGTCTTGATTATATAAATGAGTTAAATGATTATCTTGATGGCGAAATCGACTCATCATTGTGTGCTGAAATTGAAGCACATATCGGTGAATGCAAAAATTGCCGTATTATGGTCGATACTATGAAACAAACGGTCAAACTCTGCCGCGAAGGAAAAGAGGAAAAACTGCCTGTCACTCTTGAAAATAAGCTTAACAATATGCTTAAAGAGCGTTGGGAGAAGAAATTCGGCAAACAGAACTGATAATTATCTTAGTTAATTCTTTTTATTTACCCGTAATTCATACAATTTCAATCTTCTTAACTCTTATTACTTATAAAGTTATGTTTGATTTATCAAATATCAGTCAATATATTTTGCATCATTTGCATAGTGACATCATCTAAAGAACAATGAAAAGAAAAATTATATTGAAAGGATTTTTTGTTCGATGAGAAAAGCAATAATAGAGTTTTCAATAAAGAAACCAATGATAGTTATTGGACTCGCGGTAATAATCACAGCATTTTTTGCGATGCAATTTCCAAAGATTAAAATCGACACTGATCCACAAAACATGCTGGAATCAGATGAGCCAACTCGTCTGTTTCATGCTGCAACAAAAGATAATTTCAATTTATACGATTTTATAGCTGTTGGTATTATTGCTGAACCAACCGCATTTACCCCTGACGAACTCAATCGTGTCTATCGTATTACAGAAGAGATTGCTGAGCTTGAGGGTGTCATAGTAGATGATATAATGTCGATTTCAATGGTTGATGATATCAAACAAGGACCAGGCGGTTCGATTGTCATTGAGCCTCTCATGGAAGATGAAATTGAAACCGATGAAGAAGCACAACATATATTCCAGAGGATAATGAACAACCCAATTCTTCGCGGAAAGATTGCATCTGACGATGGCAAAGCGGTTGCGATATTTATTCCAATTGAATCAAAAACAATATCACATCGCCTTTCTACAGAAATAAAAGAAATCACTGATCGTTTGGGGGGTAACGCTGAGTATCATATTGCTGGTCTTCCTCTTGCAGAGGATTCATTTGGTTCGGAGATGTTTGTTCAGATGGCGGTCTCTGCCCCAGCGGCAATGGCTGTGATATTTTTACTTCTCTTCCTCTTTTTCAGACAAGTAAAAATTATTATTGCTCCAATGGTTGTTGCGATGATGTCTGTTATATGGGCGATGGGACTTTTGATTTATACTGGTAATACTGTTCATATAATGTCATCGATGATCCCGATATTTCTAATGCCGATTTCTGTGCTGAATTCGATTCATATTATATCAGAGTTCCACGATAACTTTAAAAAGTATAAGCATAAAGATACAACAATTCGGCATTCTATAAATGAGCTATTTGTTCCAATGCTCTTTACCTCGATGACGACTGTTGCAGGATTCCTTTCTTTGGCACTCACTCCGATTCCACCTGTTAGAGTCTTTGGTATTTTTGTCGCTTTTGGTATTGTCGTGGCATGGTTCTTGTCTCTTACTATAAACCCAGCAATTGCAATGCTTATTTCTGACAAAACTCTCCGTAACTTCGGTAAAGATACAAATGAAGAACATGGTATGCTTGCCAAATTAATGCATAAATTCAGAGACCTCGCCCACAAGAGATATAAAGCTATTATCGCAACATTTGGAGTTGTTGTTATTGTTGCGGCTGTAGGATTGTCACTTATAGTTGTAAATGACAACCCAGTTAAATGGTTTAAAAAGTCGCATCCTATTCGTATTGCTGATAATGCTATGAACGCTCATCTTGCTGGAACCTATATGAACTACTTGGTTTTTGAAAGTGAAGATGAAGGGTCAATGAAGACACCAGAGTTGCTCAACTATATGTTGCGACTACAAGATGAACTATCTAAAGATAAAACAGTAGGCTCTACTACAGGTGTAACTGATATAGTTAA
The DNA here is from genome assembly GCA_024280215.1 of Candidatus Zixiibacteriota bacterium. Lineage (GTDB taxonomy): Bacteria > Zixibacteria > MSB-5A5 > GN15 > FEB-12 > QQUK01. The sequence continues at coordinate 85,069 of JAJRQO010000007.1, read as the reverse complement.
GAAAATTCGCTATGAGTTGTTCGCAGCCGATTCCTCGAAGATGACCATCCCGAAAAATAGTGATGAAATCGCCCAGCTTCTCTTTATTTTTGAGATGTCTGGAGGGGACCCTGATGATCTCTTTAAATTCGTTACCCCTGAATATGACAAAGCCAACTTATGGGTACAGTTAAGAAATGGTGACAACATGGCTGTCTCGGCAGTTGTTGACCGTGGAAATAAATTCATCGAAGAAAATCTCCCACCTGCTGGTGTCACGGTAAAATGGGCAGGACTTCCATATATAAATATCGAATGGCAAAACCAGATGGTATCGGGGATGCAAAAATCTTTGGCATCATCATTTGTCGTAGTATTTTTTATGATGGTATTTTTGTTCCGCTCCTTCAAATGGGGCTTCTTCTCAATGCTACCTCTCACGATAACCGTTATGGCTATTTATGCCTTTATCGGATATATAGGCAAACCGTACGACATGCCAGTTGCGGTGCTCTCGTCGCTGACGCTGGGACTCTCAATTGATTTTGCGATTCACTTTATACAACGTTTACGGGTTATACATAAACGGACTAAAAACTTTGATGAGTCCTTTCATGAAATATTCGAAGGAACTGGTAGAGCGATTTCACGAAATGTTATGGTTATTGCTATCGGTTTCTTGCCAATGTTATTCTCGACTTTAGTACCATACATCACTGTGGGAGCGTTCTTCTTCGCAATCATGATTGTATCGGGATTAGTCACAATGTTATTGTTACCATCGATAACACAAATGTTTAAAAAATCATTATTTAAATAGTAGAAAAGAAAAAAACAATAGAAGGAAATTATTATGAAACAAACAATGAAAACTGTTTTGGCACTGTTGTTGATACTTGGTATCTCAAGCGGTTACGCATCGGCACAAGATGCAAATGAACTTATGAAAAAATCGCATCTTGCATATTTTTATGCTGGCGACGATGGCGTTTCTGATGTGACTATGACTATCGTTTCTAAAAAAGGGAAAGAACGTGTTCGTGAGTTTATTATGATTCGCTTAGACAATGAAGAAGGTGGCGATCAAAAATATTACACTTACTTCAAAAAACCATCCGATGTATCACGGGTAACATTTATGGTTCATAAAACATCTGTTGGTAATGACCAACGTTGGATTTATGTTCCATCGATTGATTTAATCAAACCGATTTCTGCAGATGATAAGAACTCAAGTTTTGTAGGTTCTGATTTCTCTTACGAAGATGTTTCGGGTCGTCATTGGACGGAAGATAATCATACTTTAAAAGGTGAAGAAACATTGGACGGAAAGACTGTCTATGTTATTGAGTCTATTCCAAAAGAAAAATACAAAGGCTTTTCACGCAAAGTTTCCTACATTGACAAAGAGTCGATGCTTCCACTTAAAGAAGAGTACTACAATAAAAAAGATAAATTAGTGAAAGAGTTTGTCGCGGTAAAAATCGAAGTTGTCGATGGGATAACTACAATCACAACTCGTCGAATGAATAATATCAAAAAAGGTGGACATACGATAGTTGACTTTAATAAAATTAGTTACAACGTTGGAGTCAAAGATGAAATTTTCACCGAACGTTATTTGAAAAACCCACCACGGAAATACATTAAGAAGTAAGTGAGATTGATACAATGAAAAACATAACATATATATTGGCTCTGTTAGTCCTGCTGGTCGTAGTTTCGCCTACCCATGCAGAACTATATACCGACGGGTACTTGCAAGGACTTTTTGGTGGGCAACTTGAATCTGATAACCCAACTAAGTCCGACCAATCGGTTTCTGAAACAAGACTGCAATTACGCATGGAATCTATTGGTGACAATGGTGAATTTTTCTCACGGGTTGATTTTCTCTATGATGGACTCGCCGATGAAGATAATCAGTATGACTGGGAAATCAGAGAAGCATATCTAAAATTTAAATTAGGTAGCAAACTTGATTTTAAAGTCGGTCGTCAGATTCTTACTTGGGGTACTGGTGATTTGATTTTCATCAATGATGTTTTTGCCAAAGACTACCGTTCATTTTTCTTAGGACGTGATGATCAATACTTGAAAGCTCCACAAACTGCACTTCGGATGGAATACTATAATTCAATAGGAGCCTTTTCGTTTGTCTTTGCTCCATCATTTGAATCAAACCGTCTTCCGACTGGCGAACGGTTGAGTTATTACAATCCATTTATTGGTTCTATTGTTGGAACTGCTATGGATGAGAATTTTTATTTTAACCCTGACGAACCAGCAAAAACTTTTGGAAATTCAGAATTTGCTGCCCGTTTTCAAAAACAGGTTGGGATGTATTCTGTCGCATTATATTTCTATAAAGGTTTTTACAAAAACCCTCTTGGCTTGGATGCCAACACCATGATGCCAGTATATCCAAGGATGGAACTTCATGGTGCTTCAATTCGTGGAGCAAAGTTTGGCGGTATTGTTTGGCTTGAAGGTGGTTATTATAATTCCAAAGATGACCCAGATGGTGACAATCCATTTATGCCGAACTCATCGGTTAGTGGCATGGTTGGATTTGAACGTCAGATAGCAACAGGCTTAACAGCTAACTTACAATGGCAAGCAGATAAGATGATGGAGTATGATTCATTTGTCGCTCAACAAACACCAGGGCTGCATTATCGTGAAGAAGTGAAACATTTGATCACAAGTCGTGTGACTAAAATGATGGTAGATGAAACTGTCATGGTATCGGGATTTGTTTTTTATTCTCCTGATGAAGAAGATTTGTATTTTCGGTTTTCGACCACCTATAACTACTCCGATGAAATCAGATTGACAGTTGGAGCAAATGTTTTTGATGGGAATTATGCCAATACTGAGTTTGGGCAATTTTCATTGAATGATAATATATATACTAAAATGACTTATAATTTTTAAATTTGGAAAAACATATTATGACTTTATAAAATTCAGTTCGGTTTCTTGCGGGAACAATGATTATTGCCTCGCTGATTTTGAACCATTTTAATCCAGATGGTTACTGGTTGTATCTGACGGCTTTTGTTGGCGTGAATCTTTTTCAATCTTCGATTACGAAGTTTTGTCCAGCGGAACTGATTATGAAAGCGTTGATTTACAAAAAGAAATAGAAAAACCTCCTTCATTGTGGGCGGAGCTGTAAAAAGCTCCGTTTTTTTTATTTTTTAGTTCATATATAGTCTGAAATAGTCGATATATATTGTATGGAAAAGATGAAAAATTTAAGAATTAATATTTTTGCGATTATAGTATTAATCGCTATTTTAGCTGGCTGTAATGGAAGTTCTGATATAATCGAACCACCTGGCTCAACTTATAAATACACTTTAAACGGTGTTTTTGTACAGGATGTTAATGTTACCGCATTAAAAACTGACTCTAACAATTTTGCTGCTACTATGACTCGTAATACTGTTGAGTTACAAACTGCTCAGCTCTTTTTTGGAAATTCCGTTTTAGGATTTGACATAACTGATTCTATATATACGTTTACTTCTTCACCAAGAGCATATAAAATCCCTGCTACCACGACTATTAACATTGCTGATGCAGCACTTTTTGGTGATACAGTATCTACATTTGTTTTAGATTCACTTTCGATAACAAATTCGCCCGATCCATTAATTCCTAATACAAATGGTACTCCTATCTTTGTAGAATGGTCATCGGCTGCCAATATTGATGGATATGTTGTTGCGGTCGTACTTGACGGTTTTGAATATACTAATATTGGTTATTCTGCTTATGTAACTGAAATGGGTACTTCAACAACTATTCCTGGCGATGCTTTCCGTATAAATCCATTACAGACTAACCCAGATACTGGTTGGTACAATATTTATGTGTATGGGTATCATGGTTCTCCAGATGTAGCCTTGTCGTCAGAAATGTTACCAGTTGCATTTCCATCTCAATTATCAAACAACATAAACCACGCTAATCTAACGGGGAATTTTGGATCAATTACTGTTTCAAGTAAAGCCATGATTCATGTTGTTTCAAATTAGTTTTTAATTGCACCATCTCTTTTTTCTACCTATACATTACGTATGAATGATTTCAAAAAATTAGTGCAAACACTCGATGTTTTGACTACGGAGCAAGTAAATCAAAATTCACTTGAATTAGATAAAAAGTCCGCCTCAGAAATTGTAACAATCATCAATAACGAAGATAAACTTGTTGCAGATGTCGTACATTCACAACTCGATATAATCGCAGAGACATCTGAGAAAGTTGCTGAATCTTTAAAAAATAATGGGAGGTTGTTTTATATCGGTGCGGGAACCTCGGGTCGTCTTGGAGTATTGGACGCATCGGAATGCCCTCCAACATTTGGATCGGATCCCTCACAAGTTGTTGGCCTGATTTCAGGTGGCTACGAAACTTTAGTGCTTTCAAAAGAGGGTGTCGAAGATGATAAAGAAGCTGCTGTTGTTGATTTAAAGAATAATGCTCTCTCAAGTAAAGATATACTTATAGGAATTGCAGCTTCAAGAAGGACACCATATACATTAAGTGGTCTTGAATATGCTCACTCGATTAATTGTGCGACTGGGTTTATTTGTTGTAACAAATGGGATAGTAATGATGATCGTACGTTTATTGACTTTATGATTGAGCTTCCTGTTGGTCCTGAAGTTATCACTGGTTCGACTCGTATGAAATCTGGGACAGCACAGAAGATGACTCTTAATATGATTTCTACAACAGCTATGGTTTTGCTTGGTAAGACGTACGGTAACAGGATGGTTGACTTGCAGGCAACATCGAAAAAACTTTCTGCTCGCTCTCGTAAGACACTTATGGAGCTACTTCATATAACGTATGAAGATGCTGATAGCCTACTTGTGTCTGCATCTGGTTCGGTAAAAGTCGGACTTGTCATGAATATGCATAATTGTTCTCGTGAAAAAGCGAAAATGCTGATAGATAATGCTGGTGGGTTTATTTCTCAAATTAAGAAAGAGGTATAATATGTTTTTACACAAAAAAACTTTAGTAATGACAACTCTTATCATGAGTTTGTTTGTTATGGTACAAGTAGGCAATAGCTCTAAACCTACGGGAGAAGTCAAAGCTATTATTGTAGATTCAGTTCAAATTGAACAAGATTTACTTTTTGCACAAATTAATAAAAGTTTTGAATCGGTAAAACCGATACTTGAGAATTCTTGCTACGATTGTCACTCTGCTATGACTAAAGAACCGTGGTATTTTAATCTTCCAGGTATTAATGGGTTAATAATTGCTCACATTGAAGATGGACGGAGACATCTTGACTTTACTGATGGCTTTCCATTCAAAAGCAAAGAACCAATTTTGGAAATTTTGCATGAGTTAAAGGAAGAAGTTGAAGAGGGTGAGATGCCAATACTGGGGTATCGGATTTTTCATTGGGGGTCATTGATTGAAGGTGAACAACAAGATGTATTGTTTGAATGGATCAGTGAAACAGAAACTGCTTTAACACAGTTTTACAAAAAGCATAATATTCCGTATAAATCTGAATAATCAGAACAATAAATATAACGGGAGCGTCGTCACGCTCCTGTTATATTAAAATAATTAACAGCAAGATGTTTTTGTTTTATCATCTGATGAGCAACAAAGTGTTTTGGCACCATCGGTCATTTTGTGTAGTGCTTCCACTTTTTCTTTGTCGCCACTTGTAAAAACAATTGTTACACCATTTTCGATTTTCTGAACATCGCATGAAAAATTCTCACACAGGTCTTGATAGTTTAAGCAACATGTAAGCATTTGAAACTCCTTTGATAGACATATAGGTAATTATCTATATGTTAGTTAAAAAAATATTATTTTGGCTTTAGTGCCAAATCGAATATAGAAAATTGTTTTCCGCAACATTCAATAAGAACATCATTTTTGAAAGTGTAGTATACTTCCCTTCCTCTTTTGTCCGAACTTACCAGACCTGCTCGTTTTAAAATATCGAGATGATGCGAAATGGATGGTTGAGTCATATCAAAATGAGAGCAAATATCTGAGACACAGATTTCATTTGATTTTAGAAGTTCCAAAATCTTGAGTCTGGTTTTATCCCCTAAGGCATGAAATATTTGGCAACACTGGTCACTCATTCAGACAATCACTTTCTTTATATAGACATTCATCTATCTATTTATACATATAATTCGATAAAAAGTCAAATAATTTTAATCTTTTTTTGTCATCAGTTTATCTTATAGCCATAATAAATGAAATTATAATGGTAAGCAATATGCTTACAACAATTTAAATATGCCGGCTCGTAACAATTTTTGGAGGATTTATGAAACACAAAACAGTAATTTTTTTCAGTCTGATGCTTTTATTAGCATTTGTAGGATGTTCCGACAGTCCGACTGACACATCCCAAAGCACTGAAGAATTGGATTTAAGTTCAGAATTTGGTGGTTATACTGCTACATCAGAATCGTATGCTTTTAATGAGCCACAACTCATAACCGAATCGAGCAATGATGTCGACTTTAATGACCCAATTTTGAGTTCAGCTGGATTTGATTCATTGGCGGAACATCCATTTGCAGGACGATACCATATGCGTATTGTCTGGGGTCAACTTCGGTATGATTCAACTCACACTTCAGCAACAGATTGGTCAGGCTCGCTACAGATTAGTCGTGGTGGCGAAGTAATCAGACGGTTGATACATTGGGAATTGAATCAAGATTTTATCTTACCACGAACTGAACGTACGCTCATTGAATGGCAATCACAAACAACGGTTCATAATGATGGTATTGCAATTGATTTAATCGTCCCTCCTCTACCTCCAATTTTTGATAGTTCATATGTATGGGAGTATGATGCAGTTGGTGACTCAACAGAAGTGCTTGTTGTAGATACGACATTTATTATTAGCGATGATGTCGAAGTGACATTTACAACCGGTCCATATAGTAGAACTTTTAGTTTGCAAGAGTTGGAATCATTGGACACCGTTGTGACTCTTTCAGATTCAAATGCGGTTGCATTTCATGCATTGAAATTAGACCGTCGGGAATGTCCAGCTGGTTTTTTTAATGGTTTCTGGGGTTATGATGAAAACGGTCAAGGACTTTTCCGAGGTATGTGGATAGCCGAAGATGGTTCAATTAGTGGCTTTGTAAAAGGTCATTATGGTGTAAATGACAGAGGAGAAAATGTTCTCTTTGGGAAATATGTTGGTCGTAATGGGCAATTTGAAGGTTTTATAAAAGGCCGATATCATGAAAATCAAGATAATATGCATGATTCAACGATGGTTGGCGGAATGTTTCAGGCGGAAATTTTTAATACTGAGCGAGCTCAGATAGGTGTTTTGGACGGCAGATACCGTTCATCTGATTCTGTTGAGCGTGGTTTTATGCAAGGTCGATGGAAAAACAGATGTCGTGCGAGTGTTGTTGATTCAACAGATGACACTTGGAATGACGGCATGTAAAACAGATGCATTCGCAACTCATTTTTACTCACACACAGGCCCCGTCATTAGTATGATGGGGTCATAATATCATTCGTAATAAATGCGATTTTTGAAATTAATTGAACAAAAGACCGTCCAGATATGTTTAACATATAGAAGTAATAAATAACCCCCCTCTGTCTCTTCCGAGACAGCCCTGCGTTGGGCAGGATTGTTATGATCCTGCCCCTCTTAAAAATATTATAAATTACATTAGAGTTCTTTTTGAAGTGCTGTTATTACAGAGTCGATATTGAAAATATTTCCACTTTCCTGACGTATATTTTTATACATTTGGAGGGCTTCTTCTTTTTTCTTTTTATCATCATTGAGAGATAAAATATTTGCTAAATTTAATAAAAGCGGTTGAGAATTTGGATGTTTGCGTAGGTATTTTTTGAGTACAGATTCGGCTTCATCTAACCGTTGGACCCCTGCCATATATATTGCGAGGTTTGTGACAAATTCTTCTTTTTCCCCAAATTTATCAATCGCTTCTTGCATAAGAGAAATCCCAAAATCAACCGAATCAACCTGAATAGCAAGATTGCCAAGTCCAAGATAAATGATTGGGTCTTCTTTTTTGAGATCATATAATTTTCTCATATAAAGGAAAGAGACGAAAATGTTTCCATGTCTTAAATTGAGGTCGGCAAGTTCATAATAATAATTTTGAGCATTGTCACCAGTATGAATAAGTGCCCCGATTGCTTCTATGGTACTCTGATAATCGTTGATTTTTTTTGCTGATTGATATATCGCAAGATTGAGTTCTCTGTCGTTAGGATGTAAAATATCTGCTCGTTTAAAATAGTACACAGCGGAGTCGTCTTGCTGAAGTTTTTGAAATGTCTGTCCAATATAATAGAGTACATCTCTGTCGGATGCTTTAATATGAAGTGCTTTTTGTAAATGAGTTTTAGCGAGAGCATAGTCTCCATCAATAAATGCGTTTTGACCTGCTGCTCTGAGTTCTTCTAAGGTCTGAGGTTCTTGACTGCAACCCAAAGTCAAAATAATAATAACAAATAATAATAGATTTTTTTTCATACGATCCTTTGCTTCTTTTTATGAAATTAAAATATAATACAAATTATGAATTTGTACAATGAGATAATATGTACACCATTTACACAATATACGTATTTCCTCAGAACTAACTTGCTTTCCTATGAGTAATCGATACTTTAGTACTCTATGAGAAAGCAGCACAGATGAACATAGAAACTATTCCATATATTGGTCAAATAATGGCAATTACTACTGCTATATTTTGGGCGATGGCGGTTGTATTATTCAAAAAAAGTGGCGAGACAGTTCATCCAATCGGGCTCAATCTTTTCAAAAATGTGCTTGGTGTGGGACTATTGATCCCCACCCTCTTTTTTATCAATCAGTTAGAAATCAGAAATTTGTCCTCCAATGATTATCTGTTGATATTTTTAAGTGGAGCTATAGGAATTGGGATTGCCGATACATTTTTTTTCAAATGCCTAAATTATCTTGGTGCGGGTCTGACTGCGATTGTTGACTGTTTGTATTCACCTTTTGTGATTGGTTTTTCATTTTTACTCTTAGGGGAATCGCTTACAATTTGGCAGATGGTCGGAGTTATGATAATTCTTTCAGCGGTGTTGACTGCGACACATCAATCAGACGGAAAACCAACCGATAAAAAACGAATTGTTAAGGGGTTGTCATACGGTGTCATCGCTATGTTTCTGACTGGTTTTGGGGTGGTAATTGTAAAGCCTGTTTTGGAACATGAGCCACTAATATGGGTCACAACGGTGCGGTTGTTAAGCGGCGTTGTTGTTTTAATTTTCCTTTTAGGCTTCAACAAAAAGAGAGTTGCAATTATCAAAACATTGTTTGAAAATGGTATGCGCTGGAGTACGGTTATGGGTTCATTTTTAGGTGCTTATGTTGCGATGATTCTTTGGCTTGGTGGGATGAAATATACACAGGCTTCAACTGCGGCTGCACTCAACCAGACAAGCTCAATTTTTATATTTATTTTTGCTTATTTAATTCTTAAAGAGAAAATGTCTCTTAAGAAAGTTATTGGTGTTTTCCTCGCTGTGGCGGGAGCAATATTGGTGACATTTAGCTCATAGCTACCTATCGTTTGTTGACAAATTATCGTAAAGGACTACATTGTAATCATGAATAAATTAAAAACTGAAGAAACAGTTATTTCTCTTTTAGCACTGGTACGTTTTTGTGAAGTTGAACCTCGCATGATGGAAGCATTACTGAGACATTTTGGTACAATTGAAATGATTATCGCAAGTGATGCTGGTACGTTGATGGCAATTGAAGGAATGACCACTGATGCTGCTAACAAAATTTCCCAGTCATCTGATTTTTTAGATGACGCAAAAACATACTATAAACTTCTTTGCGATAAAAAAATACAAGTTATCACACGATTTGACCCAAATTACCCTCATAGTTTATTTGAATTGCATAATCCACCATCTTTGCTTTTTTATCGAGGTAGCATGCCCGTCATTGATGATAAAATAGTTTCTGTCATAGGTAGTAAGATAGCATCGAACGAAGGTATCGAACTGACAACATCGATAAGTAAAAAACTCGCTGAAGCAAAAATACAGATTTTATCGGGGTTACATACTGGTGTCAATATTGCAACCCACTTAGGTGCCAAAGCATCGAAAGGAAAAACGTTTACTATATTAGAATCGGGACTTGAACATATATATCCTGAAGAGAATCGACCAATTGCAATTGATATTGTCGAAAATGGTGGGCTTCTGACCGAATATACTGAGGATGTAGAGTATAAATTTGAGAATCAACAAACAGCAAATAGGTTATTAGTCGCAATTTCACAGGCAGTGATTTTGACTGAATTTTATAAAGATGATTTATTCGTGTATGATATTTTAGATTGTTGTTCACAAATTGGTAAAATGGTTTTTATCCTTGTTGACCCTCAATATACATTAGTTGATACTGAGTCGCTGAACTATGCGGTTAAGTGTGGTGCGGTTCCTCTTGTTGGTTTAGATAAGTTAGATGACATTATAAAATCATTGGTGTAAAATTATGAATGATTTTTATTGTACAATTGCTTGTGAAGCAGAGTGTGAGATAAAAGTCAAAGCGTCACGTTTTATTGGAAGAACGTATAAAGTTTTTTCGCTTGATGATGTTAATGAAAAACTAAAAGCTATCAGAAAAAAAGAATATAACGCCAATCATAATTGCTATGCCTATATCATTGGGAGTGATCATGACGAGCAATTTAAATATTCTGATGATGGCGAACCAAGTGGCACGGCTGGTAAACCGATGTACGATGTCATACATGGTCATGAACTGACGAATGTCTTAGTAATCGTTACACGATATTTCGGCGGAACAAAACTTGGTACAGGTGGATTGGTTCGTGCTTATGGTAATACAACAAAAGCTGTATTAGAAAAAGCTAAAGTACAAAAAATTTATCAGACGACAATATTAGAAGTCAAATTAGCATTTCCATTATACAATAAATTGTTACAAGTTATGTCAAAAATTGGAGCAGCACAAATTGATGCTCAATTTTCTGATTTTGTAGAGATTAAAATTGAAATACGAAACTTACTGGTAGACAAACTCACAAGTGAGATTGTTGAACTTTCTGGAGGTAAGGCAGAAATTGGAAAACTTTAGACAAGTTAATCTGCCTAAGCAGATTGATTTATTAGGGATGGGTATAATTCCATTTGATTTACTTTATACAGTGAAGAAGTATCCTTCTGTTGGGATTAAAATTGATGCTGAATCATTGTTAATGCAGGGTGGCGGACCTGTTCCTAATGTTGTGGTTGGGTTTTCTCGCCTTGGACTAAAATCAGCTATTATTGCTCCTGTTGGTAATGACCCCTTTGGTAAAGTGATTGTCAAAGAACTGCAAAAAGAAAAAGTTGATACAAGTTATATTATACAAAAGGACAAACCAACTGCACTGGCAACAGGGTGGATAGAAAAATCTGGAAGCCGTACGATGGTTCTCTCAAGGGAGATTACGGTTACGCCATCTGACATCAAACTTGCAGAGCTACCTATTCCGAAGATTCTTCATTTGGATGGACGTGATATGCCTGCGACGTTGAAGTTGGCACGTTGGGCAAAACGGAAAAATATTGTTGTTTCATTTGATATTGGTTCGGTGCGTAATGATGTGAGTGAAGTGTTTCCGTATGTTGACCATTTAGTTGTTGCCGATGAGTTCGCCTTTCCATTTACAAAGACAAAAAACATAATACACGCTATTGAGAAACTTTCTAAATTCTGCCAAGGAACTATTGTCATCACAGAAGGAATTAAAGGCTCAACAGGAAAAGAATTTGGTTCATCGCAGTTTGTAAAACAAAAAGCGTTCAAAGTAAAAAATATTGATACAACTGGTGCGGGTGATTGTTATCATACTGGTTATCTATATGCTTTGTTACAAGGTAAACCGCTTGCGGAACGAATGATACATGGCTCATCGGCGGCGGCCTTGAAATGTCAAAAAGCTGGAGCAAGATCTGGTATACCGAATAGAAAAGAATTGTTGTCATTTATTAAATCAAAAAAGAGAACTTACTAAATGCTTGAGACATTACAACAAATTGACAGTGAACTTTTTTTCTTTCTCAATGTGACCCTTGCTAATATTGTGACAGATTTTCTGATGCCGCTAATTACAAATGATAAAGGCTTACGTGCTATTTATGGTTTGGCGATGATTCTTCTCTTGTGGAAAGGTGATAAAACCCTGAGGTGGATGGTGCTTGGTTCGATTGTTGTGATGGTGCTTTCCGATCAAATCTCTGCGGGGTTTCTGAAGAACTGGATAGGACGACTTCGCCCCTGTCATACATTTGATGTTGATACTATCAATCTATTAGTTGGTTGTGGTGGAGGGAAATCGATGCCATCGGCTCACGCTGCCAATGCATTTGGACAGGCGGTTTTCTTCTCCTGTTTTTACAAACAAGCACGAGTTTACCTTTTTGTCTACGCATCATTGATTGCTCTCAGTAGAGTTTTTGTGGGAGTGCATTATTTTTCTGATATATTAATAGGAGCATTGATTGGAACTATTTCTGCATTGGTAATTGTGTTCGTGTTTAAAAAAATTAAATTAAAGTATTGGCAGTAAGATGTTATCATTTAAAGCTCAAAAATCTCATAAGACATATACAATCGCTCATCGGGGTGCATCGGCGTACGAGCATGAAAATACAATCGCTGCATTTCAAAAAGCTATAGAGTTGGGAGCTGATGGTATTGAACTTGATGTTCGCAAGACAAAAGATAATGTGCTGGTAGTACATCATGATGTTTGTTTGAAAAGCCAGAAACAGACAATTGCTGAAATGACTTTTTCTGATATAAAAAGATTCAATAAACAATCTGAATATCAAATTCCTACGCTTAAAGAAACGTTGAAATTTTGCCAAGATAAAATTTCTTTAGATATTGAGTTGAAAGAATCGGGGTATGAAGAGCTTGTCGTAAAGATGGCAATAAATTATTATGAGAAAGAAAATTTACTGTTTACATCATTTGATAAAAATACAGTTGAAGCAATTTATATGATAGATAACAATCTACATACGGGGTATCCTTTTCATAAACCAATTTTGTTAAAAACTATTCCTGAAAATGTTGAATATCTGCTTCCTCATATTTCTCTTTGTAAAATTGGTTATCTAAAAAAACTTGTAAAACTTAGTAAGCCAATTATTGTCTGGACAGTTGATAATGAAAAGACTAAAAAGAAATTAATAATTCAAAATGTTTTTGGGTTAATAACGAATGATCCGATATAATAATTGGCAGACGAGGGAGTCTGCCATGCACTGCTTAACTAAAAAGAATTTATATAAAGAGAGAATTAAATCATGAATGATAAAATAAAAATACTTTACTGTTTTGCAGGGTTTGTCATGCTTATGGGTATTGCGGGTTTCTTGCGAACATCGGCGACAATGCCGCTTTACTTAAATGGTTCGATTGCCTTGGTAACAACGGCACTTTCATATTTCTATTATACAAAAAAATCATTTTGGTATTATGTAGTTCTGACATGGATTTGCTTAAACTTTCTAATGTATTCGTACATGACTCTTTTTGGTGTCGCGGCACATCCTAATCCAACTGTAGGAACTTATATTATCTTTGGATCAATGGCAGCTTTTGCTGGAGTGTGTTTGGTGGTGGTTATAAAAGAACGACGATAGGGTTATTTTTCGGCTATGATAGAAGATAATTCAATGTCTATTTCAACATTATACTTAGACGCTTCTGCAGCTAAGCTACTTTCATCTTTTTGTAGTTGTCGCTTCTCTATTATTTCAATCTGAATATTTTTGAACTGGTGTAAATTTAGCAATTTTTTAAATCCAAATTCGAGAAACGGCATATCTGAAAACGCTCTTTGTAAAATATCTTCAGGTAGACTTTCTAATTGATTCTTATTAGCAACAGCATCAATAAAACAAAGTTTTCCCTTTGGTTTTAAAATACGGTAACATTCATCAAGCACCTGATGGCTGTTTTTCATATTGGAAAAACCTCCAAGACTTTGGATAAGATCAAAAGAAGTATCACAAAGAGGCATTTTTGAAGCATCAAATTGAGCGTAGCTGATATTCTTCCATTTGTTTGTTTTTTCAATAAAATTTTGTGTTTCAGAAAGAATCCAAAAACCATAGTCGTTTAGTAGAATTTTTGAGTTAGAATTTTTATTTAGAACTAAGGGAGTCAAACCACCAGAAGGACCGCAACCAATTTCTAAAATCAATCCTTCTTGTTCGGCTGATATTGAAATGAGTCGTTGAGCCTTTTTTACAAAAGAATCGTTTTGAACCATACCTAACCAATTTTTTTCAATCATTCCGTCAGGTGACATCCCAAGCTGTTCTTCAAGTTTATCGTAATCTGACCAAGGGTCATCTTTTGAATCAACAAAACAAGGAATACCGTTTACAACTTTATACTCAATAGCTTCATCTAATTCCCTAATAAAACCATTCAGCCATTTTTCATTTGCATGAGTACCGTTGTAATGCAATTTATTTTTGGTAATTGGAGAGATAAATAATTCTTGAAAGTTGTGTAACATTTTTTCCTCCTCTAACTAATCTCTTTTTTAGTCAGTCCGATGAATTTCAATATTTTCAGCTTTGAGATAATGATAAATCGAGTCATCCTGCACTAACCTCACGACGACATCTACAAAAATACCAGTTTCCCATAGTGGTCCACCCGATGCTCTTTTAGAAAGGATATAGTCTTCGGGAGGAGTATCTTTTAATAAAACTGATTCCCATATTTCCAAAGAATCAAAAACCCACATTTTATCGGCTTCAATATTTTTTGGAAATAATAATGAATCAGAGGCAATAATATCAATACTGGCACGCATCGGATGTCCTAATGGAGGTGAGATCGGCATATAGTCTCGCCAAAGATAAATGGATATTGAAAAGTTTTTAGAATCAATTTGAAGGTTCGTAGGCGATTTGATAAGTTCATCAATATCGATTTTTTGGTTTGTAATAGAGGTACCTCTCCCAGAACATCCAATAATAAATAAGAATGTGATAATGCTTATAAAATATTTCATAGATGAAATATAAAGAACTTTGCCATAAAAAAGCAATAAGAAACCCGACTAAATGAGCCTTTAGTCGGGTTACAGAAAAAAAGACTTACCAGTAATGGAGTTACGCGGTAGCCTTGATATCTTCTTCTACTTCTTGATGTACTTCGTAAAAAGTTACATCATCAACAACTTTTTTGAGAGTTTCTAAATAGTTGTCGGCGATATGCATACGGGAGGCATTTGCTATGGCAAAATTAGAGCCATCGATACCCATTTTTGTTCTTAAATCTTTATTTTCATATAAGAAAAGAATTTTTTCAGTCATTTCATCGACATTTTCAGGAGTACAACTCAATCCTGCTCCTGAAATTTCTACTAACTTACGTGACTCTCCTTCAGTCGAAATAATTATTGGTCTTTTAACAACCATAATTTCATATATTTTACTTGGAATATTTTTTGTAAAAAGTTTTGCTTTTCGAAGTGGGACCATAAAGATATCTGTAGCTTTGTAGAACTCAACAATTTTATCATGAGACACTTGGTTATGAAAAATAACATTTTTGAGCTTCATATCAGAAGCCATGCGAACTAATTTTTTCTTTTCGGCACCATCTCCTACAAACAAAAATTGAATATCTTTGTAAGATTCAAGATTTTTTGCCGCTTGTAAAAGATTTTCTAACTTGTGTGCCATACCATGGGTACCAACATAGCTGACAACAAACTTATCATCTATCTCAAGCATTCGACGCACAGCGGTACCATCAGAACCACTTTGAAAATGTTCAATGTTGACACCATTAGGATAGAGTACCATTTTTTCACGCGGGATGCCTCGTTCTTCTAAAAGGTCAATAGTTCCTTGGGCAACTGCTACCAATAAGTCAGCTTTGCGATATAGAAACATTTCGATAGCTTCAAGAAAGCCAATGATGAATCGGTTTTTGATTGCTCCAACAGCAACGATTTCTTCTGGCCAGACATCACGAATTTCAAAAACATATTTACATTTTTTAATACGGCTTATAACATAACCCGCAACAGCGACAAAAAACTGTGGCGAAGTTGCGATAATAATATCTGGTTTGCCAACTTTTGATGAACCTAACAAAACCGATGAAAACATAAACGATAGGTAGTTCATGATACGTTTCACAAAGCCTTTGTTGGGTGCTGCATATTGATAAGTACGAATAAGTTTTAGTTTTTTAAATTTTGTAACTAACCGTTTCATCCCTTTGAACTCATCTGGAATAATACCTGATGGGTGGTTCGGAAATCCTGTTAAAACAGTTACATCATGTCCTTGATCAGCCCATCGTGATGCCATCTCAGACACACGAATAGCTGGTGCATTTACTTCTGGTGGGAAATAATGCGAAAGATAGAGAATGTTTAATCGTTTAGCCATATAGCCCCTCCTTGTGAAAGTGATTCTAAGATTGCAAAAGTTGCTTCGGTTCCATTAACAATTTCTGTAAATGGAATTGGTGAAGCGGATTTTTGTTTAAGAGATTCACAAAATGATTTTAACATCGCATTGTGACCTTTATCTTGAGATTGTTTTTTATCAATTTTTGTATTTTTGTCATCAGCAATTGTAAGAGTTCTGAAATCATCCATAGTGATTGCCATACCTCCACCAAAAATTTCCAGATATTCTTTTGAAACTTTTGTATTACCTGATGCTACATAGTTGATAGTTCCGACTGAACCATTTTCAAATCGTAAAGTGATTTGAATATTGTCATCAGATCGGAACCGTTCATCAGGCATTGCAAGTGACTCTGCTTCAACTTTGCAAATTGGTGAATCTGTTATGTATGAAAGTAAGTCAACGAAATGACAAACTTCTCCGATGATTCGTCCACCACCAGTTTCTGCATCCTGAATCCATGTACCTGATGGAATGAAGCCACCATTGACACGGTAGTACATCGAAAGAGGATAATCGTTCTCTTGTAGTTTTTGTTTGATTTCCTTAATGATTGGAGCAAAGCGACGGTTGAACCCGACCATCATGCGAGGTTGGTTTCGATTGTATTGTGTGATAATTTTATTTAGCTCTTCTTGATTCATACAAAGAGGTTTTTCGACAAAGACAGATTTATCATTTTGCATTGCTTCTAAAACTAAATCGGCATGTTGGTTATGACGGTTGGCAATGAAGACAGTACCGATATCTTTGTTTTGCATTAACTCATTTGTTGTTGAGACGGTAGATTCAAATCCAAAACGTTCAGATGATGAGTCAGCTGATATACCAGAGCCTGAAACGATAGATTTGAAATTATACCCACCAACTTGTTTCATATTTGGCAGTAAAACACCTGAAGCAAATCCACCTGCTCCAATAAAACCAATATTAGTTTCACAGTTTTGATTTGGCGATGTTAATTTTACTTCTGTGGTAGTTTCTTTGATTCTATTAGTCGTTTGGTTATAGTTTAAAATTACACCCATAAATTTTTCATCGGTGGTGCCAGAAATTAATTTGTATCCATCTCTTGCTTGAGCAATATCAAATCGATGAGTGATAAGTTGTTTTATATTTATTTTATTTTTAGCTATGAGTTGAATGAACGCATCCATGTTTCTATTTTCTGTCCAGCGTACATACGAAAATGGATAGTCGTTACCAGCCTCTTCGTAAGAGTAGTCATACCGACCTGGTCCATAAGAACGAGAAAGTTTTAGCGATAGTTCTTTGTTATAATAATCTTTACGAGGGATATCCATTTTAACCGCACCAACAACAACGACAGTTCCTTTTTCACGACAGATTTCACCAGCAAGTGAAACAGGTCCAGCAGATTCGGTAGCAGCAGTAATGATAACGGCATCGACACCATGTCCTGAGGTTTGTTCCATAATAGTTGAAACAGCGGCAGAATCTGACATACATGTTTTTGAGGCACCGCACGCTTTTGCCTGAATAAGCTTTTCTGGATCGATATCCATACCGATAACTTTACATCCAGATGCTTCCAGAAGCATACAGGTAATTTGTCCAAGTAAGCCTAAACCAATCACCGCTACTGTTTCACCTAAGCGAAGATCAGCGACTCGAACACCTTGGAGAGCGATAGCACCGAGGGTAACAAAGCTCGCTTCATCGTGTGAAACAGAGTCTGGAATTTTTACCGCTAAATTTGTTGGTACAAAAATAGTCTCTGAGTGTGAGGCATATCCAAATCCAGCACAGGCAACTCTTTCACCAACAGTATATGCGTCTACTGAGTTGTGTACTTCACGTACAATCCCTGAACAGCTATACCCAAGTGGTAATGGAGCACTAAGTTTTCCCATAACTTTGTTATAAGTTGATTTGAGTCCTTCGGTTTTGATTTTATCAAGCACCATCTTCACTGCGTCTGGTCTCTGTTTTGCTTTTCCGATAATAGACATTTGTGAAAGTTCAATAATCGAACGTTCGGTACCTACGGAAATGAGTGAACTTTTGTTGTCAACTACCAATCCAACTGATTTCATCTGAGGAGTTGGAATTTCTTTAACTCTTATTTTTTTTTCTCTATCGTATTGTAGTACTTGTTTCATAATTTTATCCTATTAATTATTGTATTTTCTAATTATATACTAACTTTATTTTATCTACAAGTTCATGCTGTTCTTTTTGTATTGCATCTTTCGTTAATTTTCTATAATAATCAACCTCAGCGTCATCCATTCTTAATGTCTTGTTTAGAAGCATTGCCAATTCGTGTTTATTACCTGAAGAAAATACTAACGGATATGCTGGCATCGACTCTTCAAATAGTTTTATATCACTATTTATTACAGCCCCTCCATGATAACCACATGAGTATAACACAGCACTATGTATGTAGTTTAGATATGGAAGTACTACAAATTTTGACATCTCTATTAGCGAAACATATTCTTCGTCTGATATATAGCTGTCTATAACTATACAGGTAGAGTCACTATCTGCCATTTGTCTAGTTTCATAGCTTGGATCTGTCCATTTTCCAGCAATAACGAGGTTTGAATTTTTTTTAGCATCTGAAATTTGCCATGCTTTTAAGAGAGTCTCTATACCTTTTGAGTTTCTAATAACTCCAAGAAACAGATAGAAAGATTTTTGTGGAGTTAATGACAGTAAATTTTCTTTTATAGTAGGAATTTTTGAGCAATTTACTATTTCATCGTATGATGAAAAAGGGAATGGATAAATATTAATCCTTTTATCTGCTTCCTCACCTATATTATTTATAAGTGTAACTTTTGCATTTGTATTATGCACAATAAGCTTGTCTGCATTTGACATCATATTCTTACGAATTTGAGTCATCCCGACATATTGCGATTGAATATCATGGCATGTAATATACACTTGTAAATTAATTTTCTTAAAAAAAAGAAAAAGATAGTATGTAATTTTTAGATCATCAATCAAATGAATAGTTATAGTAGGTCTGATGAAAATACTTATAACAGCTATATAAAAGTATGCAAGAATAAGTTCAAATCCTCTTAATAGCATAATAAATTTATTACGTTTTTCTGACCTGTCTGTAATAGGGAAAAAACACCGAACACAATCTGTTGTTTGGTACGTATATCTTCCACTTACAAATGCTTTTGCTTTTAAACCTGCCTTTTCAGAAGCTTTTAGAAGAGCATCGATATATGAGCCCGCAGTACCTCTAGTACCATAATATATATGCCAAACTGGTTTCATAAGATGAGCTCTTTTTCTTTTACGTCTGTTTTCAATATGAGATTCTTATATTGATTTGTAATTTTTGATGTGCTAAAATTATTTTTCCATATATTTCTTTTTTCTACTGACAGTAATTCTGGCAGGTTGTTAAGAAATGAAATACATTTGGAAAATTCATGTTCTACATTATTTTCTTGATTATCGAATAAAATTAAAGTAGACGGATAGGATTGTAGAAATTCCGTTGAACTGTCATTTGAAAGTTTTGCTATATTTATGATTGGTTTACCTGTGAGGACATATTCTACAATTTTACTTGGAAGTTGGTACATGTTATCATTTCCAATATTTATCAAAACAGTTGCGTTGTCCATTGCTTGCAGTACTTCTTCTCTTGGCACAAGACCATGTAGAAACAAGTTTTTATTAACCATAGACCGATACGATGTAAATTCACTTTGACAATCATTGATACCGCCATAAAAATGCAACTCAAGTTTATCTGATATATTGCTATGTAATAGTTTGGAAAAGAGATGTAAGAGATAATGAGGGTTTCGAATCGCTTTGTATAGTGTACCAACAAAAATAAGTTTTATGCTGTTTGTATGATTATCGAGTATTTTAGATACTTGTGTAGATGGTGCCATGAGTGGTGGTATTACATTGATTTTGTCTGATGACTCAGGAAAGAGTTCGGCGTATTTTTGTTTTGTTGTCTCTGTTGTGACAGAAATACAGTCCGTCTTTGCAAATATTTCTTTTTCTATTTTATAGTTTTTCTTGTAATAGAGTGCATGATTATTCGTTGGTGTATCATGACGAAAGCAGAATGGGTCACCAATATCAACCATCCATTTTAGATTCGGATATTTGTTTTTAAGAGCATAACCAACTAAGTGCGATGTAAACGGATCAGATATAGAAATAATAGTATCATACGATTCATGCTCAATAAGATATTCGGCATTTTTGATAGCCGTTTTTTTCCATAGAGTTGCATAGTCAGGCCAGTAGAGATTTTTCCAAGTGAAATCATGAAGATTTTTTAAAGTAGATTTTACTATTTTTTTTACGGTTGATTCTTTATGTGTTGCTTTGTTTTTAGTTGCTGTTGTTTTTCTATCTGAATTATTAAATTTTGTCCGTACTTTTTCTATGATAGAATCATTGACTCTAAAAACATGTACATTGTTGATAATTTCCTCACGAGCCTGACCAGGTTGCCATGACGTGATGACATCAATTCTGGTTCCATCTGTTGCCCACTCTTCTAAAATCGCCGTCCATCTGAAAGCTCTTGGATTTAAAAGCGGTTTATATGAATGTGTTATTACTAATAGTGAATGTTGCTTAAATCTATTTTTATGCATTACTTTCCCTTAACAAATTCATAGCTGATTTTTTTAACCGATGTTTATCCAACATACTTAACATAACCCCAACTAATAACCAAAAAGTAAGACCACGCCCACCACTAAAGGTTAAGGTAATCATTGAACTCATCATAAAGACAAGAACACATGTTGTCATTGCAATTCCAAAATGGTGCATTGTGCCATCTACTTTTGATAATCTTAAGCTATCTTTAAATATTGATAGTATCAACAATAAAAACAATATTCCACCCAAAATTCCTGTCTCTAAAATTTTTTGGAGAAGTTCATTATGAGTATGTATATTTCCCGTGTCTGCTAAATCGAGTTGACCTGAAGCTTTTGTACCGCTACCATTCCCAATACCAACACCTATTGGATTTGCCTTAATAATATCAAGTGATGGTCCCCAATAATTGTCTGTTCTATCGTGAATTGAACCTGCTTCCAGTGGATTAGTCATCTCAGCAAGGCGAATGAGTGACTCGACTCCAGAACTTTTTAAGTATGGTTCAAAAACCAGAAGTGTCGAATAACTGGCAATAGCAAGGGTAATCGCAATTGTTAGAAGCATTTTTCGTTTTTTCTGTGTCGCATTCAAATAATAAACAATCGATAATGCCATGAATGACATGATGAGCGGTGTTCGTTCAAAAGTAATTATCATCATCACAAACCAGCAAATATAGAAACTGATTTTTACAAATCTCATAAAGCCTGTTAAAGATTTGGCATATGCCATTATCAGAGAAAAGATAAGCACATTAGTGAAAAAGAAATCTGTCCGATAATAAAACATTGAAAATATTCGAAATTCAATACCTCGTAAACCAATCGTGAGCCATCCTGCAGTTGAATTTGCAAAACCTACATCTTTCATCCAAAGAATTTCCCACGGATAGATACCAACAATAAATTGTCCTATGCCATAGAGAATTGAAATTAGCCCAACAACAGCCAATGATTTTACCAAAATCAATATATCTTCTTTAGTTTTTATTACCGAAGCCGCTAAAAACAAGATAAGCATGTTAGGTAAAATATTTCGTTGAAAACCTGCCATCCCAACAAAGATTGAGTTGGTTGGAAAAAAGATTGAAAGAAAGCAGAGAGCCGTAAATAGAGAAATTAAAATTCTTGTTCTATCTGGATTGAGTTTTTTCTTTTCTATGATTGATAAATAAATATGTGAACTAATAAGTCCAATAAGTATTAATGATGGTGTAATGCCTAACAAATCAAATCCTGCGTTACCGTACATCGACATATCAACATGGTATGCTAAACGTAACCAAAACGGTTTTATTAGAAAAAATATTACTGCTGATGTGAGACCATAGACTTTATTGTTAAACCATAACAAACAGACAACAGAACCTAAGAGAATTGCCAATACTTGGTTTAATGTGACTTGCATAAAGATAGATGCTGTAAGAATTGCTACGATAAGAAGTCCACCTACGATTTGTTTTACTGGTTGAGTAATTTGCTGTATTACAATAGAATTCATATTTATACCGTTGCTGATAATTCTTCCATCTTGCAAGTTGAAACAATATTGTCATCTTTTATTTTTTGTAATATAATCGAAGTTTTATTAATTAAAGGTAATTTTGTTTTTTGAACTCTTGTTATCGTTTGAGCAGGTTTAGAAACACCAAACCGGGGATAATACTCTGATGGTGTGACTGTAATTTTCTGTTGAGCAGATGAATCAAACGACATAACAAGCTCATCTACGGAATTATTTTTAAGATAAATTATTTTATTCTTTTGTACGTCTATATTTTCAACAGGTGTAATAAAGCGAGTTTCAAAAAGATGTTCTCTATTACTTTCACCTGTAAGCTCATCAATAATTTCTATCAGAGATGTACGTAAATTTACTTGTATAGTTCTACGGTGGATAATTTTGGAATCATTTCTGGCATAACCACGATGAGTTCCACTGACGATGATAAACTGACCAGTGTTTGTCCAGAGGTCAATTTCTGCTTTACTATCATTGAATAAATAGAAGAGTCGTGAATCAAAAAATCTGTTTTGCTCTTCTGAATCAATAGCTACTGTATTATGATTTTTTACTGAGCGATTTTTGTTTCGCATAGCAAAATCTGAGGTATAGCAAAATGTCCCAGGGTCAATGAAGTATGGAGTCTTGTTATGCTCAAGCGTAAAGGATAGATTGTCATTATGTTTATGTCCCCCCAATGCGTTGGGTGTTATTTTAGTCGCAGAAAATAACAAATGTAACTTTTCTGAACGAATAACTGCATAACCACTCTCTTTAAAAAGTGATGAACTGATTTTTCGTGTAAGTAAATTTTCTAACTTTTCTGTCCCAAAATAGAAGAGAATTTCTTCAGAGCCATTTATGAAATCTGGTAAACTTCTACTAAACAAGTGTGCACCAAGTTCGATAAGATGATTGTGTGATGCTGGGTTGTCGTGTGATAGCTTTATGATAAATCCGTCATCATTGTCACCTATATAAGGAGTAACTCCCGACTGTGTTGTGATTGATTCTGAAAAGTGAAGCATCTTTTGAAGACGATTTTTGTAGCTTTCGGAAAAGTTGTAACTATTTTTTTGTCCAAGAATGTATGCTGAGAGAAATATCTCTAAGACTAAACGATGGTATGAAGTAGAACATTCATAGTCGGCACCGTCGGTGTTTATTTCTGCCATGATTTCTTTTTCAAGACCTTCACATGCAAGTTGTCGCCATTTTTGTGAGCGATCAAACTGAGGAAAGAGTAGCCCTATATAAAAAAGTCCAAGATAGTTTGAGAGCAAATGGTTGCTATTAGCACCATCATCAATTATTTCAAGGTTCTTTTCAATATGCATAGCATGATAATAGATCATATGAATAGTATTTTGTACGAACGAATCGGTAAGAAGATTTTTAGCTGAAAAGAAGTAAAGACCCCAGATAATATTTATAACACGAATAGCAATTTCCATCGAGCAAGTCCAGTTTGGACCATGGTCGATTTTATTTTCTGATTGCCAGTTTTCAACTGTTGAGACAAATTCACGGAGATAAGTCTCATCTTCTGTAAGCCAGAATGCTTTTCCTAAGTCGGTAAAATGTTGCAGGCGTGAAAGTTCCCATGGGACTTTGATATCAGAATTATCTTTTTGATTTATTATCTGTATTTTTGTGTAGTGATCATTGTTCCAAAATTTACCAGATTTAAAATCTGTATGCCAGTTTATTTTTTTTGACAAATTAGTTTTACCTGAACCA
Organism: Candidatus Zixiibacteriota bacterium; assembly: GCA_024280215.1. GTDB lineage: Bacteria > Zixibacteria > MSB-5A5 > GN15 > FEB-12 > QQUK01. Next base: position 60,655 of record JAJRQO010000007.1, on the reverse strand, counting down.
AGTAAATCAAATGTATGTCCGATGGCATCGTCAGCATTTGCAATTGTTGTTGTCACAGACTTTGAGAAATTTGTTTTGAGATACGTTGCGTATGTTTCATATTCAGATGGATTAAAAAAGAAATTCGGTTCATTACGATTTAAGAAATAATACGACGTAGGTTTTTCATCCTGATAAGATTTTTCATAAAACGTAGCTATTGAAAGAACCTTTATAGGTGGTTGATATTTTTTTACCAGATGAATTATTTTTTGTCTAATTTTTATAAGGTAAACACGAAACATGATAGCCCTTAGTTATTGTTTATCTTATAGTTTTTCTTTACGTCTAATGAATTACTGCGAAGTTTTTCCATTACTTTTTTTGGGGAGGTAAGCACTTCGACTAAGGTACTTCCTTGTGGGACAAATGCAAAAAAAGAGGTCTTTTTGTTATGGTCTTTTGAATACTTTATTCGGCTCATTTTGTCACTCCATGACAAGTTTTAGGTTATTCACCTTTATAACTATCAAAGAGTGTGCCAAACTGAAACACATTACCTATCTTGCTGTATTGCTATAACTTACGATAAGCCACAACTGATTTATTCAGAAATTTAGATGATTGAACGGAAATATATTCTTGAATTATTGGAAATTATTGCCAAGTAGCAATGTGAAGTTATCTAAATGATTTAGAGGAAATATATTGCTTTATGAGTAACCATACTGCAATCAGAAGAGGAAGTAAAATCAGTTGTTCATAGTAATAAAATGATATTGAGATAATAGCAATAGCAACTAAGCTTAAACTAAATTTTCTACTGTTCCAGATATTATGTTTGAGATTCACATAAAGAAAGCCTAACAGAAGTAAAAAATACGAGCCTGTTGTTGCAAGAGCTGCACCTTTGAGTCCGAAACTTGGAATTAAAATTATAGTTAAGAGAATATGTGAAATTGCTGACCCCCATTGGATGATTGCCCTCTCTTTTTCTTTCCCCTCTGTCATAAGTGCCATGCCAAGTAAATTTGCAATATAGACAATTAATATGGTTGGAGCAAACGCCCAGTAAATTTCTACAAGGTCAGAACTTTTCCCAATAATTAATTCAATAACAACTGGGAGCTCTTTCCAAAAGAGATATGAACAGGTTGCACCTATGATTATGTAGATTGGAAGTATTTTTTTTAAGACAGATGAGCCATCCATATCTTTTGCAAAAAGTGGTCGCATGAGATAGGTTTGTATCGCAGAAGGGAGTATCAAAAGTGCCGCCATGATAGTGTATAGATATGCGTATCTCCCGATTTCTATATTTGAAAACGAGAAAAATTTGAGCATGACGATACCCACTTTTCCGTAAACGGCAACTGCTAACAATGAAGCCCAGAAAAATTTACTTTGGCTCCAAAGATTTGTTTTTATTTCGTTATAATTTTCTTTGTTAAAACTAAAATCATGAAAGATTGAAATCGCTCCACTTTTTATAACCAAAAATGTAAAATGTAAAATTGAAAAAAGAGCTAACAAGATAAGAAACAATTCAATATTTATAAGTTCATAAATCAATAATGAGACCAAGCTGATATTTATAAGCGAGCGCAAGACTACATAGCCACGAAAGGCGACAATTTTTTTCATCCATTGCCAGACTACGGCGATTAATTCGGTTAGAGCGGCACATCCTGCGGCTATGACAAGTAAAAACGAAGAGCTGAATTTTGACTCGTAGTATGCAACAAAATAAAAAAACATCCCAGCTAAGACCACCGTCCCCCAGAACAGCATAGTAGTGGTTGCTATCGATCTGTATTTTTCAAGCGATATATTTATTTTTACTAAACCAACCTGAAATCCAAACCCTAATGCGACAACTATAAAACTCAAAATAGCTAAGGCATGAGCATAAATACCGTATAGCTCTCCCCCATCAAAACGTATAAACAAAGAACTATAGATAAAACTTAATATAAGTCCGCTATAAGAATATACGGCAACAAGTACCGCATCTTTTTTTCTTTCAGAAAGTATCATAGGTTATATAGAACTATCAATTTTTCAAGTTGAGATAATTCATCAGAGACAACTTTGTTATAGTGATACCACTCTATTTGGCTATGTATGTAAAGAGGTATATATTCATCGTTATAATGCTTAAGCCATAATTCAGAAAGTTTATAGAAATTTAATGATAGAAGTTTACCATATAAGTAGCTTTTGTCCGACAAGAATAATTCAAGAGGTTCGTACTGGCTTGTTCTTTCGGTAGTTCTAATTAAATGGATAGCAAAATGCATCAAATCCAAAAATGGGAAACCGTTTAATTTTATCAAATCTAAATCTGTAATAAGCAGAGTATCTTCTTTGGTCTGTAGTAAATTTCTAAAATGTAAATCACCATGTTGGAAGCCACGTAGAAGAGTTTTATCACTTGTGGCAATATCAAATATTCTAGTAAAGTAGCTATGCAAAAAATTGTCTATAAGAGTAATTGAGTTGCTATCAAGAGAAAGGGTTTTACATTTTTCAGAGTACTGAATAGTAATTGTATCCGTATTTATACATTGAGGAATTAGAAAATATTTTTGTAATTTTGGGTCTAAAGAGCTAATTGTATTTAAATTATCTTTTGTTTTCTCAAATCGTTTAAGAGCTTTTTCTGAGGTTGGAATTTTATAAACAAAATTCTTAGTCCAAAGAATTATTGCTTCATTGATAAGTTTAATAGCATCAATTTTATTATTTTTCTCAATGAAGGTAGATGGAATAGCTATTTCAAATGACGACGTGCCAAGTTTTTTTATAACTTTAATAGATGAAATAAATTGAGAAAGTTTATCTTTTCTTGTTGGTTCTTTTATTGTATTTTCAAAAAAACGATTTGCGTTAATAGAATCATTAATCAAGAATCCATTTGGAAATTTGCTAAAGCTATCCCGTATTCTTTGAGTAGAAGAAATATTCTTTGATAATTGCTCAAGCTTACTTATACAATCATCTTTTATTGTATTGTCCGTAACAGAATCGCTCATACTAAAACTCACTTCGATAATTTATTTATCTTTAGAAGCAAAAAAGAGCATACGTGGTACAGGCGAAAGATGTGTAGCAAATTCACCAAGCTGTTTAACAGTTGTAAAGCCTTTTGATTTGAGATATTTTTCAATCCACTCAATAGGATTTGGATTCATAAACTCGAGATCTTTCGTCCAATCAACATCTTGTTCATTTGATTGACCAGTATCAAAGAAAATTGAGTTGGTACGGTTTGTCAGTTCGGTGAAAATTTTATCAGCCTCTTCAAAACCACTTTCACGAACCCAGTGATGATAGATTGACATACAACAGAGAACGTCAACATTTGGTAGACCTTTGACAGTAAAAGAATCAATGCCGATATTGAGAAATGCAACATGGTCCATGTTGCGAATTGATTTAATCGCATGGGCTACTTCACAATACCGTTTGTTACGCTCTACACCAAATGAAACACCACCCTCTTTAGCTGCTTGAAAAGTAAAATAACCAATCTGTGAGCCAATGTCCATAAACGAAAATTTGCCTTTGGGAAGATGTTCTTTCATCTTTGTCCAACGGTCGACACACATCCGTTGAGCACCAGTTTCTTCTTCACCATATATTGGTTGGTAAAGCTCAATCATACCCATTCGACCTGCTGAGATAGTAAGTCGGTTTGGAATCTCTGTCATATATTTATATACTGTTTTTGCACCTGAGCGAAGTAATGATTTAATCTTTTTAATACTCCTATAATAATTAAACCGACGTCCTGTCTATGTTTTCTATCTTATTTTCTTTGTTATTCATTCTATTTGTGGTTCTTTGAAAAATCTTTTTTTCAAATTTATTCATTTCTACTTCAGGTGACAACAAGATGTTGTTCATCTGTTTTGAAATTTCTCTCTTTTGAAAAAGCTCAAACGATAATGATAAAATCACTGAAAATATAATTGAACCAATCAAAGCCATGAACATATAGATTGTTCTACTTGGCTTTGTTTTCATGATTGGAACTGAACCTTTGTCGATGACTCGTACAATCGGAATATCTTTAGCGGCTTCAACCCGTGCGAGTTCAAACTGTTTTGTTAGTTGTAACATAACTGCTTCTTTTATAGAGACTTGTCGTTGTAATCGCAGATGTTCCTGTCGAAGGGTTGGATCTGACGATGCTAAGTAGTTACGATTATTATTTTGAAATGTTTTTAGCTTTTCTTCAACAGTATATAACTCAGCTATTACACCAGTTAATCTGTTTTCAATAAAATTTTTATTTTCTTGTGCTTTGGATGTTCTATTGTTCATGTTATAATCATTGAGCTCATCTAAATATGTATGCACTACAAGTGCCGAAAGTTCAGGATATTCTGTCATAGCAGAAAGTCTGATAACGCCTGTCGATTTATCAACATTGATAGTTATCAGCTTGTTAAGTTTTTTAATTTCTTTGTCTCGGTTGTCAGCGTTGATATATTCGGCAAGGGTCATACTTTGTTTTTGATTTTCAAAATTGAAATCAAATTGATGGTTTAAGATTTTTTCAGAAATCAATCTACTTTTTAATATCTTAGGAAACAAAGCCGATGAATTTTCATCTGCCTGCATCATAGTTCCTAAACCTAAGTCAGCAAGTGATCCAGCAAAAGATGAAAGTCCCGAAAGACCTCCGCTTCCTGATGTTGGTAGAATAGTCGCAGTGGATGTATACCAGTTAGGTATTAAAAGACAATATACTAATGTGACCATCAAGGTTGCGGTAACAATCGTGTAGGTCATTCGTTTATACCGTAGAAGCGGTAGCATCACAGATTGAAAAAATGGTGATGCGACAGTTTCGGCATTCTTTTTTAAATGTATTTTTTCCATATCACGTTTTAGTTATGCAATTGTTGTGCCTATCACATTGCTCTTCGCATTTGACTTATAATCTGTTGAACAATATAAGATTAGTAATAATTTATCACACAGCATATAATTTTGTAAAATCAGAATGTGGAAATTTCTTCTTTATAAATCAGAAATAAATGCCATATTAAGATTGCTCTTCAATATATTCTTTCCACCACAATGCCAAGTTAAGAAGGTACCAAATTTTGGGTCCGTTTTTAAGTTCAATTTGTCGCATTACTTCATCTTTATCCAAGAAGTCTGTTTTATCGCAAAACTCTGAAAGTTCTATTTTAATTTTATCGCCAAGTTTATCAAAAAGCCACTCATAGACAGGAACACCAAAACCTTGTTTTTTTCTGTCAATTAGTTCATCAGGTATAACACCCCTCACAGCTTTTTTGAGCATATATTTTAAAACGTTGTCTTTTGTTTTCATCTTTTGTGGAATAGATAACGCCAGTTCAACAAATTTATGATCCAAGAATGGGACTCTTCCCTCAAGCGAAACACCCATGCTCATTTTATCAACTCGCATAAGAAGAAGTTCTGGAAGTCGAAGGTTTAAATCAACATATGTCATCCAATTGAGGTCTGATGTATCAGAAGCTTTTTCGTCAAACTGTTTTCTAATAGGTTTAATTGCTTCCCACGAAGAAAAATCTTTAAATTTTTCCTTGAGTCGTGGAGAAAGTAATTTTATTTTTTCTGTTTCGGTGAATGCTTCAGCCCCACTCCAGAAAATTGGCTGATTGTTTGCCCCTCGTCTAAGATATTCGTAATATCCTGCACTCTCTTTTCCAAGCATTTTTAAAAGTGATAATAAACCTTTTTTGGGAAGAGACATAAATGGAATATTGTTAAATTGCTGTAATCGCAGAGTATATTTCCATCCTCGATATCCCCAATACAATTCATCGGCACCTTCTCCAACCTGACAGACGATTACACCGTTGTCACGAGCAAGCTTCGACACATAATAAACAGGCACACAGACAGGATCAGCGATAGGTTCGTCTTGAAGCTTTATCATCTTTGGGAGAAAATCTAATAAGTCATCTATTGTTAACAGATGTTCATGATATTTGGCATTTACAGTAGCTGCCATTTTTTTGGCATACTCTGTTTCATTTGGATATGATTTATAATTACCTTTATAACCAATTGTAAATGTTTGAACATTTTGAGCATCGCCTTCTGAAAACAAGGCAGCGTTAGTACTTGAATCAATCCCCCCTGAGAGAAAAACTCCAACAGGAACATCGGATTCTTTACGAAGTTTTACTGCTGTGCGTAATTCTTCCAATATTTTATCGGTAATATCTTTTTCAGAAAGATGTGAATAGTCCGAAGTATAGTCTAATACATCGTAGTATTTTTCATGTTGTACTTCACCGTTACTATCTATTTTTATCCAACTCCCGCATTGGAGTTTCTGAATACCCTCAAAGAGAGTGTTTGGTGCCGGAGTAGTTAAAAAGGATAAAAAATGGTAGAGTGATGTTTCGTTTACTGCTCTTTTTTGATCTTTATCTTTAAGAATTGCTTTGATTTCGGACGCAAAGACAATTCTTCCATCATGAATCGAATAGTAAAGTGGTTTTACACCAATACGGTCACGGACTAACCAGAGTTCTTTTTTCTTGTTATCCCATAGAGCAAAAGCAAAAATACCTCTAAATTTATGAAGGCAGTCTATTCCCCATTCTTCAAAGGCATGTAAAATTATTTCTGTATCAGAATGGTCTGTTTTAAAGGAATGGTTTCCTGTTTGTTCAAGTTCTGTCCGAATTTCAGCATGGTTGTATATTTCACCGTTAAATGTCACCCATAAAGAATCATCTTCATTCGACATTGGCTGAGCAGCAGCCGTAGATAAATCAATTATCGAAAGTCTACGATGACCAAAACCAACTTTTTTATCAGTATTAATCCAAACACCATAACCATCAGGTCCTCGGTGTTCCATCGTATCACGCATAATTTTAATATAAGATTCAGAAACTTCAAATGTATTTGAACTAAACGAAAAGGTACCAACAATTCCACACATACGCTAAACTTTCTATAATTGCTTACGCATGATATCAACGATACGATCGGCGGTATTGCCATCCCAAAGCTTTGGAATGTTTCCAACTTTGGCATTACCACGAATAGAATCAAGAGTTGTCTCTTGGATAACTTGCGGGTCAACACCAATCACCAAGTTAGAACCGATTTCAACAGTTGATGGACGTTCAGTATTTTCACGCATGGTTATACAAGGAATTTGTAAAAATGTAGTTTCTTCCTGTACGCCGCCTGAATCGGTTAAGACACACTTTGACTTTGATTGTAGTTTCAAAAAGTCAAGATAGCCAAGAGGTTCGATAAGTTTTAGTCCGTGAGAGTTATCATTTTCATTTATACCAAAATCTTTGAGACGTTGTTTTGTACGAGGGTGGCATGGGAAGACAATTGGAATCTCTTTTGAAATTTCTGTAATGCTCGAAAAAAGTTCTTTGAGTTTATTTTCTGAATCGACATTGGCAGGACGATGCATTGTCATGGTAATATAATTATCAGGTTCTAAAGAAAGTCTATCCAAAATATCAGACTGCGATGCAACTTCTAAGTTTGCGACAAGTGAATCAATCATGATATTGCCAGTATAAAATATTTTTGAATCAGGGACGCCTTCATTTTTCAAATTTTGGAGTCCAGATTCTTCGGATACAAATAAGTAGTCAGATAATCTGTCAGTCACAATTCGATTGATTTCTTCTGGCATGGTATGGTCAAATGAACGAAGTCCTGCCTCGACATGTGCAAGCTTTATACACATTTTGGCAGCGACGATTGCGGCGGCAAGAGTTGAATTGATATCTCCAAAGACCATTACTAAATCTGGTTTGAGTTCGGTAAAAGATTTTTCTAACTCAATCATTATTTTTGCTGTTTGCTCAGCATGTGATGCGGAACCAACACCGAGATAGACATCCGGTTTTGGCATTTTTAACTCATCAAAAAACAACTGGGATAATGCATGGTCATAATGCTGCCCCGTATGAATCAATTTTGTATCAAATAAATCTTTATTGGATAAAAGCGACCGCATGAGCGGAGCTGATTTCATAAAATTTGGTCTTGCACCGACAATTAATATAATTCTTTGTTTCTTCATTCTGACAATTCCTTTTGTCAAATCTTTCCCAATTTTCAAAGTGTGAATTAGTTCCTCACACACCAAGCTTGCTTTTTCTTTATTTTATATCTTTTACTCTACAATATCAACAACAACTTTAGAGTTGTTTTATCACAGAGGTAACGGCTTTGGTGTCATTCATAATGTAAAAATGAAGGCACCGTACACCGCTATTGAGTAATTCTTCCGATTGTTTATAAGCCCAATTGACGCCAATTTCTTTGACATGTTTAGGGTTTGCAGTTATTTCATCTGATAATGCTTCTGGAATGGTGACATTAAAATGTTTTGGAAGTATAGAAAGCTGACGAATGCCACTTAGTATTTTTAATCCTGGGATAATTGGCACTAAAATACCAGCCTTACGACATTCAGCGACAAATTTGTTGAAATACGAAGTATCAAAAAACATTTGAGTGACAATATAATCTGCTCCCGCATCAACTTTTGCTTTGAGATATTGAATACCAGTTTTGAGATTTGGTGATTCAAGATGTTTTTCTGGATAGCCACCAACACCAATACACATATTGATTGGGTCAGAGTTTTCAATTTCTTCAAGGTATGTACCACTTTTGAGATTATCAAGTTGAGTCACCAGTTCATTGGCATACGAATTTACAGATTTAGCAGTATCTATCGGTTTTTTGTAATTGGACTCATCACCTCGTATGGCGAGTACATTGTGAATACCAAGATAGCTCAACTCAATCATCGCATCTTCAGTTTCCTCTTTTGTAAAACCACGGCAGAGGAGATGTGGTACGGTATCGATGTTATATCTGTTTTGGATAATACCACAAATAGAAATTGTTCCCGTACGTTTTTTTCTGACATGCCTTCTAATAGTGCCATCATCAAATTCTTCGTAGTATGCTTCAGCAGAGTGAGCGGTGACATCGATAAACGGAGGGTCATACGGTAGGATTTGTTCGACAATGTCTAAAATATCCTGACAGCTTTTACCTCGCATCGGCGGAATTATTTCATAACTGAAAAGCGGTTTTTGTGCTTTTTGTAAGTGTTCTATAATATACATAATTTTTCTTTTCGTTTATTTTAAATAATTCTAAATGGTCATAGAAATCAACAAAATTATTTTTGATAAGCTAAGTATGGAGCGAGCCATTTTTCAGCTGTTTCTAATTTTATATTTTTTCTTCTTGCATAGTCTGTTACTTGATCTTCAGAAATTTTTCCAACAGTAAAATACTTGGCATCTGGGTGAGCGAAATAATACCCTGAGACAGATGCTGTTGGTGTCATAGCACAACCCTCGGTAAGTGAGACTCCTATTTGGTTTGTCGAGTCTAAAAGCTTAAAAATTGTTTTCTTTTCTAAATGGTCAGGGCATGCAGGATAGCCAGGAGCGGGACGGATGCCATGGTATGATTCTGCGATGAGTTCTTCATTGCTCAGTTGTTCGTTTTGTGCGTACCCCCAATACTTTTGACGCACTAATTGGTGAAGTCGTTCGGCAAATGATTCTGCAAGTCTGTCGGCAAGTAGCTTGAACATAATTTGTCCATACTCGTCATGCTTTTCAAAATTATTAGCAAGAGTTGTCTCGGTATTAATACCTGCGGTGACGGTGAACAAACCGATATAGTCTTTGATTTCAGATTTTTGTGGAGCGATAAAATCGGCAAGCGAACTGTTTGGTTGATCTGTTTTTTCTTTTTGACGACGGAGAAAATATAGTGTAGCTAAATCTTTTGAATAGGTTTCATCAGTGAATAACTGTACATCATCGCCAATAGATTGTGCATGAAAAATCTGAAATACTGCTCGTGCTTCAAGGAGTGATTCGGAAACTATTTTATCAAGCATCGCATTGGCATCATCAAAAAGTCTGTTCGCTTCTTTTTTGGTATGGGTCGACGATAACACATTTGGATATCTCCCTGGGAGTTCCCATGCTTTGAAAAATGGTGTCCAATCAATATATTCTCTCAGTTCAGAAATTGAATAATTGAATAGTGTTTCTCTCTTGAGCGTATTTGGGAGCGCTGGACTAAAATCTTTAAAGTCTATCTGAGATTTATTTTTTTGTGCATCAGAAAAGATAAGTAGTTTTGTGTTATCATTTTTTTGAGCATAATCTGAACGAAGAGATTGGTATTGTTCTTTTACAAAATCGGTGAAGGAACCTTTTTTGTCAATGTGAAGTAGATTGTTCACAACCGAAACTGCACGGGATGCATCGGCAACATGGATAGTGCTTCCATCATATTGCGGTTGAATTTTGATCGCTGTGTGCAGACGTGAAGTTGTGGCTCCACCAATGAGAACAGGTTTGTCAAACTTTTGTCGTTGCATCTCTTTGGCAACATGCACCATCTCTTCAAGTGATGGTGTGATAAGCCCACTCAGCCCTATAATATCGACATTATGTTCTTTGGCAGTCTCTAAAATTGTTTCTGCCGCAACCATAACACCAAGGTCGATGATTTCATAATTGTTACAGCCAAGAACGACACCGACAATATTTTTTCCTATATCATGGACATCCCCTTTGACAGTTGCTAAAAGGATTTTTCCTCGTGAGGATTGCTTCCCTTTTTCTTTTTCTTTTTCTAAAAATGGCTCAAGATATTCGACCGCTTTTTTCATCACTCGCGCTGAACGAACAACCTGTGGTAGAAACATTTTCCCCTCGCCAAAAAGTTTTCCGACAATTTTCATACCGTTCATCAAGGGACCTTCAATAAGTTCAAGTGGAATAATACCAGTCGCACGAAGTTCTTCGACGTCTTTTACAATATAATCGGTAATACCATGCACCAAAGCATGGGAAATTCGTTCGGAGACAGGGAGCTTACGCCATTCATGGTCGATGATTGCTGATTTCTTTTTGCCAGTTGTTTTTTGAGCAAAGATGGTAAGTTTTTCCGTGGCATCGTCGGAACGATTTAAGATTAAATTTTCGATAACGTTACGTAGCTCAGGTTCAATGTCATCATAAATTGTCAGTTGTCCAGCGTTGACGATTCCCATATCCATACCTGCTTTTATAGCGTGGTATAAAAAGACTGAGTGCATCGCTTCACGAATATAGTCATTACCCCGAAATGAAAATGAAAGGTTGCTGACTCCGCCTGAAATTTTGACAAGTGGGAATTCTTCTTTAATTGTTTTGCATGCATTGATAAAATCAAAAGCGTATGAATTATGTTCAGCTATACCCGTTGCGATTGCAAAAATATTCAGATCAAAAATTATGTCTTCAGGAGGGAAATCAATTTTCTCAGTCAGAAGTTTGTAGGCACGTCTGCTGATTTCAACTTTACGTTCATAGTTATCTGCTTGCCCCTTTTCATCAAACGCCATGACGATAGTAGCTGCACCATAGTTTTTAATTTTCTCAGCTTTACCAAGGAAAGACTCTTCGCCATCTTTTAACGAGATAGAATTGACGATTCCTTTCCCCTGTAAACATTTGAGTCCTGCTTCGATAATCTCCCACTTTGATGAGTCGACCATGAACGGTACTTTGGCAATGTCTGGTACTGATGCGGCTTGGTTGAGAAATTTGACCATGGCATCTATGCCGTCAAGCATAGCGTCGTCCATGTTGACGTCAATAATCTGAGCACCATTGCGAACTTGCTGCATGGCAACATCGAGTGCTTTTTCATATTCACCAGCTTTGATGAGCTTGGCAAACCGTGCTGAACCTGCGACATTGGTACGTTCGCCTACATTGACAAACAGAGAGTCATGGCGAAAAACCATCGGCTCTAAACCAGAGAGGCGAGTGAGAGGTTCTTTCGGTTGGACAACTCTTGGTGTGACATCTTTCATCGCATCACAAATTGCGGTGATATGGTCAGGTGTGGAACCACAACATCCACCGACGATATTTAGCAACCCATCCTGTGCAAAATCTTTTAACACCGAAGCCATGTAGGACGGAGTATCGTCATATTCGCCAAACTGATTTGGAAGTCCTGCGTTGGGATAAATGGATACAAAACAATCTGCAAGTGTTGAAAGTTCTTCGATAAATGGTCTGAGAGTGTCTGCTCCCATTGCACAATTTAAACCAACGGCAAATGGTTTTACATGACGAATAGAATTCCAAAAAGCTTCTGTTGTTTGTCCTGAAAGAGTTCGACCACTCTTGTCGGTGATAGTTCCTGAAATCCAGATAGGAAAATCTGGTTTGTTATATTCATCAAGTAATTGTTTGATTGCAAAAAGTGCAGCTTTGGAATTTAAAGTATCAAAAATAGTTTCGACGCCTAAAATGTCTACGCCACCATCAATGAGTCCCTTTGCCTCTTCATAGTATGATGCTCGCATCATTTCAAAATCTGCTGTGCGTAGTCCGGGGTTGTTTACATCGGGAGATATAGAACAGGTACGATTGGTCGGTCCCATTGAACCAACAACAAAGCGAGGTTTACTGCTATCTCGCTGAGTAAATTCGAGAGCTAATTTTTTAGCGATTTTAGCTGCTTCAAAATTTATTTCATAGGCATATTTTTCGGTCTGGTAGTCTGATTGAGAAATCGAGGTTCCGTTGAATGTATTGGTTCCGATAATATCAGCACCTGCATTGAGATAGGATGTTTGAATCTCAGCGATAATTTCAGGTTGAGTGAGTGAAAGAATATCATTGTTCCCCTTGAGGTCAACAGGATGTTCAATAAAACGGCTTCCTCGAAAATCTGATTCGGTAAGTTTGTATGCCTGAATCAAAGTACCCATAGCACCATCAAGGATGAGGATTTTTTCAGATAGTAATTGTTTTAATTGTTCTGTTTTGCTCATATCAATTCTCAATTAAAGTTCTGTCCAGTAGTGTAATTTATAAAATTTGAATTATAATGCTATATAAAACCATGACAAATATGATTTTATGCTATAAAAAATATATATAATTTCTTATTATAGCATGGAACTATTATAAATAGCAATTGTTCTGAAAAGAAAGACAAATCTAAACCATGATAGAAAAGACAGTATGCATATAACAAATGATAATTGGCTTGTGACTCCTGACGGAATAAAGCGTGGCTATATACAAACAGAAAAATTACGTGAACTTTGGTTTCATACTGGTACCGATTGCAACTTAGGTTGCTCATTCTGCTTTGAAGATTCAAAACCAGGAGACCGACGAATTGAACTGCTTACTTTTGATGAAGCAAAACAATATATAGATGAAGCGGTCGAGCTTGGTGTTGAACGGTTTTCATTTACTGGTGGAGAACCGTTTGTCAATTCTGAATTTGTTAAAATATTATCGTATGCATTGGAATATCGTCCATGCTTGGTCTTAACCAATGGGACAGGTCCGATACGAACACATTTTGACAAAGTGCTTAATCTAAAAAATAGACCTCATCAGTTAAAATTCCGAATCTCTATTGACCATCCCGATGAACAAGAGCATGATAATGGTCGTGGCAAAGGTTCATTTGCTATGGCAATTGAAACGCTTACGATGTTGCACGAAAATGGTTACTCAGTTTCTGTCGCTCGCTATGGTAGGCAAAGTGAAGATAAAAAAGCTGTAGAAGAAAAATTTAGACAGGTTTTTATAAAAGCAAAACTTCCTGAAGAGACCAAACTGATAGTTTTTTATAATCTCTTTAAGGCAAACAAATCGGTTGATGTACCTCATATAACTGAAAATTGTATGACAACCTATAAAGATGAAAAATCACGGGCTCAATTTATGTGTGCCTATAGTCGCATGATAGTTAAGAAAAATGGTCAGACTGGGGTCTATGCCTGCACCCTTGTTGATGATGATAATCAATATAACCTTGCCAAGACATTAAAAGAATCTATCGATGTACGAGTTATGCTTGGGCATCATCGTTGTTTCTCCTGTTTCTCAGCAGGGACATCCTGCTCCGAGGGATAACTATTTCAATTCAGAATTTGATTTTTCCATATATTTCAAATATATTCTATATAATAAAGAGAGAGACTTCGACAGGCTCAGTATGACTGATTATATTTATAAGGATTTGATTTGGTTACTCGGTGTATTTGTTTCAAGAAAACATTTGTAGAATTAAAAGCAATCGCAAAAAAACATAATGCGACATCACTTGAAGAGTTACAAAAATTTGTACGATTTGGTGATAACTGTAAACGCTGTCATCCCTATGTAAAACTTATGCTTAAAACAGGTCAGACTGAGTTTGAGCTAATCGCGTCTACCGATGAATCTGAAGTTACTGAGTAACTGAATAATTTTTATTTGTTAAGGCAGAGAGGATATGGTCTTCCCATTGACCATTGATATGCAAATAATCTTTGGCAGTTCCCTCGATAACAAAATTGAGTTTTTTAAGCAGTTCTAAACTTTTTATATTATCTACCATACAGTTTGCCATAATCCGATGGAAATGTAAAGTCTCAAACATATAATTAAGCGTCTTAGCCAATGCTTTGTGCATGTACCCTTTGCCTTGTTCGGATTCATCGAGTGAATAGCCAAGATAGGCCGCTTGAAATGCTCCTCGAATAAATCCAAAATAATGAACCATCCCGATTGCTTTATAGGGAGTTTCTTTGTGGAAAAGAAAGAGCCTAAGCGACTCATCGTTGCGACATTTTTGTAAATCACCAGCAATACAGGTCATCCAATTTTCTTCGGTGAAAAAATCTTCTGGACGCACAGGATCAAACGGTTTATGAAATTGTCTGTTACGAATAAAATAGTCAGCAATTTCAGAAGCATCATTGAGATGTGGTTGTCTAATAAACAAATCTTCTGATTCTAAGAGAATATATCTTGAATTCATTTTTTCTCAGTGCTATCTGGTTTAAAGAGTAACGATGCGGAGTTTACACAATAACGGAGTCCAGTTGGGTTTGGTCCATCATCAAAAACATGTCCTAAATGAGAATCACATCTTTGACATTTAACCTCGATACGTCTCATTCCTAAGGTTGAGTCGTCTATCTCGGCAACCGATGAATCGGTGGCAGGTTTGAAAAATGCTGGCCATCCTGAACCAGAATCATACTTGGTTTCAGAGTCGAAAAGTTCGTATCCGCACCCCGCACAATAATACTTTCCATCTGCTTTATTATGATAGAATTTGCCGGTACCACCTTGCTCTGTGCCTTTTTGGCGTAAAACATGATACTCTTCATCGGTGAGTCGCTCCTTCCATTCAGCATCAGTTAAGACAATTTTACCTTCAGCATTTGGGATGAGCTCTTTTTTATCTTTTTTCACGCTTGTATCCTTTTTGGGTTGTGAGATAATGTTGCTATACATAATAAATACGGATAAAATCATAAATGTCGTAAATAGGAATAATAGTTTTTTTTGATACCGCATGAAATCTCCTTTGTTTTCTCTATTCATGAAACAACAAAGAGAATAAAAGAGTTCCAGTTAATTTTTAGTATAATGATTCAGCTGAGTTTGATTATGTTTTTTGAGATATTGATTGTACCCTCTTTTTCCAAACTTGCAAGAGCATCAGATATATCCATATCACTTCTTCGAGTTGATTTCGAAATTCGTATAAAAGTTGTATGTTTTTCTTTTGTTAATTGCCTAATTATTTCTCCCCGAATTTGTCTAAGAGAACCTTCAAATTTTGTTTGTTTGTGCTTAGCGGCATATCTTTTATGAACATCAGATGGGAGAGTTTTGGCGTAGTCCATCAGTGCATAATGCCACTCTCGAATTTTTGATTTTGGTAGGACATGCTCGGCTAATTGTTGTGTCACTTTCACAGAAGTTTCTGGGCTGAAATCAAATGAACTCAAGATAACTTTGCGAATATTTGTATCAACTGCGGCAAGACGTTTTTGAAATGCGAAAATAAGAATTGCATGTGATGTATAGACTCCGATACCTGGCAGTTTTTGAAGCTCATGCAGATTGGTTGGCATGACGCCATAATGCTTATTTGTTATAACGTCAGCTATTTTCTTTAGATACAACGCTCGTCTGTTGTAACCTAAGCCAGACCATGCTGATAAGATAGATTGATTTGATGCTTTAGATAATTTTTCCCATGTTGGAAATTGTTTCATCCACATATGAAATTTTGGAATAACCCGCTCGACTTGTGTTTGTTGAAGCATCAACTCAGAGACAGTAACAGCATAGGGATCATCTATAAATCGAAACGGAAGTTCTCGTCCGTGAAAACGATAGAACTTCCGTATCTTTTTTTGAAAATTTTTTATTTCGTTGTCATCAACTTTCATTTAGAAAGTATACCGATTATCCTTTCAATTTCCAAACGGAATACAGCAGTTTGAAATTGGGCTGATATAAGCGAAGTCTCGGCTTTGAAAAGCGATAGCTGAGCATCACGAAATTCAAGAGAATTTGAAACCCCCAAATTATTACGTTCCTGATGTAGCTCTAAGTTTTGTTTTGCTGACTTAATGTTATACAACTCCAAATCAACAATCTCTTTTTGTTGATTATGTTTTGAATAAATTTCAGAGACATAACCAATCAATTTATTGCGAGCATCTCGGTAAGCAAGCATTTGGTTTTTCTTTTCAATCTTGGCGTTGCTTAAATCGGTTTTATCCTTCTGACCATTAAAGAGATTAAACGACAACACTAATCCAATAGTCGCATCAGTTGTTTTTGTTGAAAAATCGGGATATGTAAAATCTCTGATAGTTGAGCTTCTTGATTGATCACTTAAAGCGTACCCCGCAACAAGTCCAACTCGTGGATAGAAAAATGATTTTGCTACTTGCACTTTTCGATCGGCAATTTTTTGAAGTAGGTCAGCAGCTTTTAACGAACTGTTAGCATCAAGTGCTTGTTTGATAATCTCACTTTGCGAAAGTTTTAGTTCTGATAACCGAATTTCTTTTTCAACGATAAATTTTTCTAAAGCATCTCTCCCTAACAAAATATTGAGTTGTTCATAAGCAAGTTGTGCGTTTGTTTTTTGTCGCAGATAATTTGTATGATCAAGATTATAAGCTACCTGAGCTTTGTAGAACTCAGTCGATGATGCTCCACCTATTGAATTGCGAGTTTTTTCTCTTTTTAATCTTAATTCGGAAATCTCTTTTGATTTACGTGCAGCATCAAGAAGTTTTTCCTGTTGAATAATATTAAAGTATGCTTGCGAGATCATCACTATTGTCTGTTCAATTTTATCTTTTGTCTGATAGGAAGAAATTTCAGCAAGTTCATTAAACATGTTTTTATTGGCAAACATTCTGAATCCATCAAAAAGAGTCCAATTGAGTGACAACTCAGCTTTGACATTTTGAATATCAGAATTTATCAATGCGGTATCTGTTTCGGTTTCATTATCAATATTCATCGCTGAGCCAGTAAAATCTATAATAGGTAAAAAGCCTGCGAGACCTTTTGCTCTGTTTTTATCAGCAATTTTATTTTGGTTTTCTACAATTTGGATATTGTAATTGTGTTGTAGACCATACGAAACCGCTTCTTCTAAACTCAATAATTGCTGAGCATTGATTGATGTCGCCGATAGTATAAATATAATAAGGATAAGCTTACGCATTTTTATCCTCCGTTTCTGTATTATAGGCATCCAAAATATTAGTTAGTTCTTTGACCGCAGGTTCAACTGATTCGGCAGTTGCTGATTCATCAATATATATATGTGCGAATTTTAATCTGATTTTATTAAATGCTAAGAAATATGAAGGAAGAATAATTAGCATTACAATAGTACCGAAGACAAGTCCATAGGCAACAGCAGCTGCCATCGGAATTAAAAATTTAGCCTGTCGGCTTGTTTCCAAAATAAGTGGAGCCATTCCAAGTGCGGTGGTTAGTGTAGTTAGTAAAATAGGACGGAACCGAGCAATCCCTGCGTTATAGACAGCATCTTCAACTTTCTGCCCAGCTTTTAAAAATCTATTTGTCTGATCGACAAAAACAATAGAGTCATTGACAATAATTCCTGAGAGAGCCAAGACACCTATCGCCGAAAGCAAATTAAGTTGAATACCTTGAATTCCATGTCCCCAGATAGCACCTAAAACACCGAGAGGAATGAGTGAAAATATCATGCCTGCTTGAGCGTATGATCTGAAGACAAGCACTATCAGAATAAACATCGCAATAAGAGCAACTCCAAATGAAGACAACATCGAACGTTGCATTTTATTTTTTTCACGTGATTGTCCTTCAAAGTGAGCGGTGACACCTTTCACTTGTGCAAGAATTTTTGGGAAGACATCTAATTCAATTTCTTCAAGAATCGGTCCAAGATCATCCTTACCGTCAGACTGATTCGCTTCAACTTTTATCTCTTGTCTTCTGGTCAAATGATTTATCTGCGTAATCCCACGTTCAATAGTATACGAGGCAAGATCAGCAAATGGGTACTCAGCACCACTCATAGTTCTTATACGAAGTTGTTCAAGATTACTAAGAGAAGATCTATCATTTGGTTGGTAACGTACCCAAACTCGTAACTCATTTCGACCTCTTTGAATCCTTTGAATCTCCTGTCCAAAGAAACCTTGGCGGATTTGACCAACTATATCTTGAAGCGTTAAACCAAGTGAGTAGGCTAACGGTTTTAGACTAATATTTATTTCTCTACGACCTTTTTGGTTTGTATCAGTAATATCTTTAAGTGTTGTAAAGTTGGCAAGTTCAGCACGAAGTAAAGTTGTCGCTTTATCTAACTCTTTGGAGTTTTCACCTAAGAGGGAGATTGATACCGCTTTCCCAAATCGATTACTTTCTGTAAAAGTCAGATTAAGTGCCTCTGGAATATCACCCACCTTGGCGGCAATACGGTTTGAAATATCGTTGCTCTCCATATCTCGATTTCACCATCTAAGAGCTGAACTAACAACCGACCAGTATGACTGCCTGATTCACCAAGACCATTGGAACCGATTTCACGTTGAACAGATAGGACAACATCTTTGTGATCTTCCCGTTCATCTTTTATCTCATCATTTATTTGCCAGCAGATTTTTTCGATTTCATATAGTATAGAATCTGTTTTTGCTTCTTGGGTTCCTGCTACTAAAGCGATGTTGATAGGGATTTCATCACCATCAACATTTGGGAAAAATGTTACACCCACAAGACCACCCTTGAGTAGTCCAACAGTAATCATTATAAATGCAATTGGCACAATTGCGACTATCCATTTATGTGCAAGTGCTAATTTTAAGACAGGTCCGTATACTTTATTAGTTACCTTGATTATGCTATCTTCAATTTTCTTCCGAATAGGATACACTTTTTGTCCATGCCTTAACCCTTTTGAATGTGCTAAATGCGATGGAAGAATTAAAAATGCTTCCGCAAGTGAGAACAAAAGTGAAGCAACTACAACAAGTGACATCTGCCACATCATTTCACCAAGACGACCTTCCAAGAAGAAGAGTCCTAAGAAAATAATAACAGTGGTAAATACTGATGTCATCACTGGAGCAATCACTTCTTTGGAGCCGTCGATAGCCGCTTGTAGTGCTGTCTTCCCTCGTTCAAAATGAGCAAAGATATTTTCACCGACCACAATGGCATCATCAACCAATATACCGACAACAATAATCATCCCCGCAAGTGTCATAACATTGACTGTTATGCCAACAAAGTTTGCTACAATGAACATACCAGCAAATGAGAATGGAATCGAAGTCGCTACCCAATACGAAAGCCTCAAATTTAAGAAAAAACCTAAAGTGATAATAATTAAGATCAGCCCAAGGATACCATTTTTAACAAGCAAATCTATACGTTGTGATAGCATAATAGTCATATCGCGAAGTACAACGGCTTTTACGGCAGTATGTTCTTCATTAAATTTTTGCATCAGTTCTTTAGCTTTTTCAGCAATAATTAAAATATCTTCACTTGCTGTTTGATTAATATTTATTGATGCTGAATATTTTCCGTTGTAGTAAAATTTGTTCGGAATATCTTCCCATTGTTCGTGTACTTTTGCAACATCACGAAGGAGTATGACAGTTCCATCGCTATTACCACGGATCGGAATGTTCATGATATCTTCCGCATAGTAACCTCTCCCCCAAGCACGAATTAAAATCTCTTCATCTTCGGTGTCAAATTTACCACCAGAAATATTAAGATTTGATTTTAATACGGATAAACGAATATCTTCAAAACGAAGTTGGTATTGACGAAGTTTTGCTTCTGAAAGCTCAATTGAAAATTCAAGTTCTGGTAGACCTGTAATAGATACCTGGGATATTTCCTCGGTTGCTAAAAGTTCATCGCGGAACTTTTCAGAAATATCTTTTAGATTATATAAGTCGGTATCTCCATTGATTCCTATTACAAGTGAGAGTGCGTTAAACTCCTGTTTGAAAATTATAGGATTCTCAGCATCTTGTGGAAATGATATAATTCGATCAACTGCATTTTTAACATCGGTGAGAACTTTATCAATATCAGAATAAATTGTTGTTTCAACTGTTACGATACCAACATTTTCTTTTGAGACAGATGTTACTCTTTCAATGCCTAAGAGACCTTCCAAATTTTCCTCAATTTTTAAAACTACCCCTTCAGCAACTTCATCTGGTGATGCTCCAGGATACCTAACCTCAACCATAATAATTCGAGGAATTGCTTCTGGGAAAAATGAGAATCTAATTTGAGCAAGCGAAATAAGTCCGAACAGAATTACAGACCCCATGAATACTTGCACCCAAATAGGATATCTAATAAGATACGCCATGAGTCTTTGCATTAGTTAGCTCCCGACAAATTAGATTTTGATTTAGCAAGCATACCCGATGCAACACCTTGGAGTGCTTCGACAACAATCATGTCCCCAGTCTTAATTCCACTTGAGATAATTACACGGCTTGACTCACGTCGAATAAGATTGACATTCTGCCTAGCGAGTTTTCCATCTTTAATTAGATAGACGTAAGATTCTTCATAGAGAGCCATTGATGGAATCGCGAATGAATTTTCTATTGCTTTTCCTTGGAACTCAACTTCGACAAAAACATTATTAAGTATTTGGCCATCCTTTCCATTATCTACTTTAATAAAAATATCAACCGTCTGAGTTCTTGTATCAACATTGCTACCGATACGAGTAATAACACCAGTCCATTCTTTTGAAAATTCAGAAGACTTAATCACGACATTTTTATTTTTATCAATCCATGATATATTTTTGGTCTCAACAGGTACCGCAATTTCCATTTCCTTCGTATTTATAATTTCACCAATAAGAAGACCTACACGAACTGATGAACCAGCTTGGAGATTCGCCTTTGTAATCGAACCATCAAATGGCGCATAGAAATAATGTTTTTCCAAAATTATTTCGAGATTTAAAACATTATAATATAATTTGTAGACATTAAAACGAGACAAATATAAATGAATCTTGTCATTTGATACCTCTGGAAGAGGTGATAATTTCGAATCAAATGTACAACTATTAAAATAGTCCTGCCAAACTCTATAGTCATGTTCAAAATCAACTTTAATCTCTGGAAGTACATTAGCAAGAGCGTTTAACAAATCTGATTTTGCTGAGTTGAGAGTATACATTGCCTGACGGTCATCAACTTTACAAATCAAATCACCTTTTGAAAAACTCTCAGACACTTTAAAATCAATATCGCCAGACTCCAATATACCGTTTACTTCAGAGTTCAACATAATTGGTTCCGATGTAGCCGCTCTTCCAAAGAGAGATATATTAGTAACAACTGACTGAAGTTTGACTTCTTCAGTTGAAACAATTTTTGAACTAATGACAATTTCATGTTTGGGTGTTTTCTTTTTTAGACTAATCAGAAAATTCATAGCCAAAAATCCAACCACTATAATAATAACTGGTATAAAATATTTTGCGTACTTTTTCATAAAACCTCTATTGTTATTCTATTGTTTCCAAGTTTGAAATTATCTGCATTAATACTTCTTTACATATTTTTGCTTTATCTTTGTCAATTCCTTTTAGTGCCTGTGATTCGGTTAAAATTCCGATTTCAATAAACTCAGCAGCAAATTTTTGCCCTTTTTTAGTTAATTGTAAAATATTTTGCCTGCGGTCATTTTTATCAGGGTTTCGTTTTACAAGTTTCATCGATTCTAAATAATCAAGCCACCTTGTGATTGCTGTTTTCTCACAATTAAGAAACTCTGTCAACATCTGTTGATTGACTTTATCATAGTGACTCAGCATAGCAAGAATTATTCCCTGTTCTGCTGAAATAGTATGTTCTGTTTGGTCAATATTCTTAGCCAGCTGTTTACGCATACTTCTCCAGCTGACACCAATTAATCGACCTAATATATGTTCTGTTTTTTTCATGCGTTCCACCATTATAGTTCTATTTGTAACTGTTGCACATGCAACTATATTTAGTTAAATATATCGGTATTTTAAATTATGTCAACACAATTTATTATATAATTAGTTGATAATATTCTTTTGGAAAAACTATGTTACTTCTATCACCCTACACAACAACCACTTAAGTTATTTCAAAAACGGTACCTGAATAGTCTTTTATTACATAAATAAAAATAAAATTTACTTTATGATTTTATAAATTTTATCTAATAATCTGCATCAATTTGGTAAGATATTCATCTTATAATAAACGAAACAACTTAGGAGCACATGTAAATTAAGAAATTTGTATAAACGACATTTAAAACATTGATTGTTTTAAAGTATGCATCCACGGCTACTTTAAAGCATCAACTTCAAGATATCCCTTCTCTTCGCCTTTTTTAGAAGGTTGCTGCTTCCTATTTGATCAACTCGATCTCCCCTATTAGGAACATTCAGAAGAGTCGGGATGTTTTTTTGCACTTATAAAAATCTTCTCACTTATTCTTGTTGATTGAGAGTCATAAATATCATTTGTTTTTGTAAGATGAAAATAGATAGATTTTTAACACGTAATAGGAAAATAGCATGCATGAAATAGATTATCTCAGAGACATGGTCGTAATTATGGGAATCGGTGTTGCAATAGTCGCAATTTTCCATCGGTTTAAAATCCCTACAATCGCAGGATTTATTGTCGCTGGCATGGTAGTTGGACCAAAAGGGCTTGGCTTTGTTAATGATATGCATCAGGTACAAGTTCTTGCTGAAATCGGAGTCACTCTTTTACTCTTTGGAATTGGGCTTGAGTTCCCACTGGATCGTTTGCGGAGACTTTGGAAAATAATACTTATAGGTGGTTTTATACAAGTTGGACTTTCTATTGGTGTTAGTTTTTTAATTGCAAAATATATTGGATTAGCTTGGGAAGCATCACTCTTAACTGGTTTTATAGTCGCTGTTTCAAGTACTGCGATTGTTCTCAAGGGGCTTGAACAACGTGGTGAAATCGACGCCCCCCATGGACGATTCACAGTCGGTATTCTAATTTTTCAGGATTTATGTGTTGTCCCAATGATAATGATTATACCATTTTTAGGTTCTAAAAATGGTATGACAACTGATGTAATTATGACATTAATCGAATCGTTGATTATTATTGCTGTTGTTTTGGTTGCGTCACGAATGTTTGTACCAAGGTTAATGGACGTCATCGCTCAAACTCGTCAAAGACATCTTTTCATTATGACTGTACTACTTATTTGTATAGGCACCGCATGGATAACCGCAAGTGTCGGAATTTCTCTCGCCCTTGGAGCATTTTTGGCGGGTTTAATTGTTGGTGGGAGTGGTTATCGCAATCAGGCGATGGCAGATATTTTTTCATTTAGAGAAGTCTTTATTTCTATTTTCTTTGTCTCAGTCGGCATGTTATTAGATTTATCAATTATAATTCCAAATTTAGGCACAATCGTAATTCTCTTTTTGGGAATTATGTTCGGTAAATTTTTAATCGTCTTCATCACTGGATTATCAATGAAAATGCCACTGCGAGTGAGTGCATTGGCAGGAACAGCCCTTGCCCAAATCGGAGAGTTCTCATTTGTTATGCTTGGAGTTGCGGCTACATATCAACTAATCGAACCGAACCATGCCAACAACCTTATGGCGGCGGCGGTTTTTTCTATGCTCCTGACTCCATTTGCTCTCACGCTGGCACCTACTTTAGCAGCAGGTGTTGGTAAAATTAAAGTGCTTACAAAACTGATGGACGTCAAAACTGCTGAAGAAGCGTCTGAACAAACATCTCATTTAAAAGAACATATCATAATAGGAGGGTACGGATTAGCTGGGCATGACTTGGCAAAAGCTCTTAAAAAGTTTAACATCCCTCATTTGATAGTCGATATTAATCCTGAAAATGTTCGTCTTGGACTTCAAAGAAACGAACCAATTTTCTATGGAGATATTACCAGCCCTGATGTATTAGAATCTCTTGGGGCATCTAAAGCAAAAACATTTGTCATTGTGGTAAATGACCAATCGGCAATTGAACAAGCCGTAATAGCAGCAAGGTCTGTCAATGCGAAGTTGCATATTTTAGCACGAACAAGATATTTACTTGATGTACAAAGATTGTCCGATGCGGGAGCGTCCGATGTTATTGTATCTGAGGTTGTGTCGGCTGAAGAAGTTGTTTCAAACATTTTGAAAATGAATGTAGTGAGTAACGATGAGAATAGTTAAAATCTATTTTTAGTATAATGCTATTCGGTAAAGCCAATTAGTTTGAGAAGTTTTGGCCAGCGAGGGTCTGAGTGTAAAGATTTAAAGTACGGTAAAACTTTAGTTTGAGGTATGCCCACATCACCAGCACTCAAAGCAATATCAAGCCATTTAAAAGCATCATCAATTTCAGAGCGATATCCATACACCATGGCGATTTGGTAAGCCCAACTACTATCTTCATTTGAAGAAACGTCAATCAAATTATTAAGAGCTTTATCTGATTCCAATTTATTATTCATTGCATGATAGACTATTGCTAAGCCACAATTTATGTAACCAAGACCTTTTTCTTGTTTTACAGACTCGAGAGCTTTTTCAAGCTTACCATCTAACAAAAATGCCAATCCTAAACCCATATAGTTATAAGTACTATTTGGACTTAGTTGAATTGCTTTTTTATATCCCTCTTGTGATTTTTCATATTGTTCATGTATTAAATAGATTCTTCCTGCATGAGAATATGTTTCTGTATTTAATGGGTCAAGTTCTATAGATAAATTCAATAGCTCAATTGCTTTTTTGCTATCACCATAGAACCCTTCCATTAAAGAAAGTGTTGAGATAACTTGAGAGTTATATGGAGCGAGCTCAAATGCTTTTCTACACAAACTGAGTGCTTCCTCAAAATGAAACTCCAAAAAGAACCGAATAATTGACATAACTTCAAGTGCTTCAACTGAATTATTGTCAAGCTCTAATGCTTTTAAACCAGCAGCTTTAGATTTTTGATACGCTGACTCTTGGGTATCAAATCCATAGCCTACTTGTATAAAATATGCGAGTGCAATTCCTGCCCATGCTCTGGTATTTTCTGGTTCTATGTCAATAACTTTCTGAAAGAGTTCAATTGATCTTAATAAAGATGATTTATTCATTTCAAATATAGCTTGTTTCGCTTTAAGCAGTAGTTCATAACACTCAACGTTAACAACAATTTTCTTTTTTTGGTTTCCAAGTAAGGTAATATGCAATTCTTTTGCGACCGCTTCTGAAATTTCATCTTGAACAGCAAAGATATCTTCAATAACTCTATCGTACGTTTCTGACCAGAGATGGAAACCATCGGAAGTTTTCACAAGCTGTGCGGTAATACGAACTCGGTTGCCAGCCTTGCGAACGGAACCTTCAAGGATTGTATTCACCCCTAATTTTTTACCAATACTTCGTAAATCTTCTTGAATACCTTTAAAGGCAAAAGATGATGTTCGTCCTGTGACTTTGAGGTCAGGATTTTTTGCAAGTACGTTTAGCAGTTCTTCGGTAAGTCCATCAGCAAAATATTCATTCTCTGGGTCAGCAGACATATTTGCAAATGGAAGAACAGCGATAGAAGTATCATTTTCTTTTGGTTGTTGATTATCATTTTTAGCTATACTATGTTTAACTTTTCGTAAAGTATCTACAAGTTCAGAAGTTTCTTGAAATCTATCATGAGGATTTTTTTGTAAACATTTTGATATAACTTCATCTAATTCTTGTGGAATTTCTAAACTAAAATTTATAATTGAATTAGGAGCATTATTAATGACATTATTGATTGTCCCCGCATCATTGCTACTTTTAAAGGGCGATTGTCGAGTGATAAGTTCATAGAAGACAACCCCGAGAGAAAAAATATCAGAGCGATGGTCTAACTCTTTTCCCTGTGCTTGTTCGGGTGACATATAGGCAAAAGTTCCAAGCGTTGAACCTGCTTTGGTAAGTCCCGCATCACCTTTAATAGTTGCCAATCCAAAGTCCAGAATCTTTGGTTGTAAATTTTTGTTAACCATGATATTAATTGATTTTATATCACGATGGGTAATGCCTGATTCGTGAGCTTTGGCAAGCCCTTCGGTAATTTGAAGTATTAATTTAACAATTTTTTTTAAAGAGAGCTTTTCCTGATATGAATAGTGATGAACTGTTTTTCCATCAATATGTTCCATAGCAAAAAATGGGCGTCCATTAAAATCTGATACTTCATAAATTGTAATAATATTTGGATGATTTAGTTTGGCGACCGCTTGGGCTTCTCGTGTAAAGCGCGTGCGACAATCATTATCATCACACATATGTGAGGGCAAAAACTTAAGAGCGACATTCCGTTTCAGTTTTGTGTCCTCAGCAAGATATACCTCACCCATGCCACCAGCACCAATTTTTTCTATGATGCGGTAGTGCTGTACCATCGTCTCTTTTGCAAGGACTAAATGGATATGAGTGTTGTCATCATTTTGATCTGTCATCGTATTGGTTTTAATATATTATGATAGATTGTTTAAGTCAATCTTACTTCGATTTAAATAACTCCATAAAGTCATGTGTATGCTTTAACACATCTTTCGTTTTTACCAAATCCATGTGAGATTCAGCAACTCTGATAATAGTATTTTCATTAAAGTCATCACCAAGAACATTATCCTCAAGATGTTTTTGCATAAGAGCATCCAAAGTACTGTATCCACCAGTATCAACGATATAACGAACATGGTTAACTTTTTTCAGACAAGCTTTATACCACATGGGGAAGGTTTCCCAATTGTCATCTTTAAAAGGTTCTAAAATATCAGCAGCATATTTTCTAAACGGTTCTGTTTCAATTCCGAATTTTGAGAATGCCATGACAAGATAATTATGTAAAATCAACCAGTCATTTATTGAAGAGGTGTTATTGCTAAACAATTTAATAATAGAGAGAATCTGTTCCTCATCACCAGAGGTCAGTTCTGCAAGCTTGCTTGTCGCAAAACAATCTTCTGTATGTATGTTGCATCCAAGTGCTAAGAGACCATTTACTTTTATATCATCAAACAATTCTGATGATACACAATGCAAAAGATGATCAGCACCAGATGAAAAACCAACAAGTATAATTTTTTTTGGTTTTAATCTACAACAGATATCTTTCATAAGAGCATGCAGTAAGATAGAATGGTCACGAAGATCAATCGGAATTCGAAGTTGTGCATGTTCATCAAATCCATATAATGATAATGCTATTCCTCGATATGGTAGTTGACGAAGTGTATCGGAAAATTGTCTCTGATCAGCACCAACTCCATGGAGATAAAATATGATCTCATCGGATGACACATGATTATCCAAATACACAAGCTTGGTACCAATCATCTTAGAATTTTTAGAAGATAACGTTCGTATTAATTCGGTAGTCAGAACAAAAGTTTCTTCTATAATAGTTGGAGCTAATTTAATCTGACCTTGAGAACTTACACTTACAGAAATGTTATTTTTTAGTTGGTGCAACATCTCCTCAAGTTCATTATACACGTCACGTACAGTTTGAAATCTCTTTGAACTATTCTTATGTAAACATCTTGTAATAATACGATTTAAATCATAGGGAATATCTGGACGTTTTTCTGTCAAATTTTCTGGTTTGTCTCGAAGAATTTTAGCAGAAATTTCAGAAAAAGATTCAGCCTCAAATGGATGTTTTGACATAATTAGTTCATACATAATCAGTCCAAAGGCAAAAATATCTACTCGATGTGTTATCTCTTGTCCTGTTAATTGTTCTGGTGCCATATACAAAAGAGTTCCAGCGAGTTTATTTTCAAATTGATTACTGGTAGCAGTACGATCTGGATCATCCTGAGATTCTCTGCTTGAAAGTACAGCTAAACCAAAATCAAGAATTTTTATTGTTCCAGATTTTTCTATCATGATATTGGCAGGCTTTAAATCTCTATGTGTGATTCCTTTTTCATGAGCTTCGACAAGCCCTGAGGATATTTGTAAACCTAATTCAATAATTTCTTCTATAGAAAATAATTTGAGTTCTGAAAGTTCCTGAAGCGATTGCCCCTCAATATATGTCATAGAAATATATGGCGTTTTATTATATTCATTTACTTCATAGACAGTAATAATGTTGGGATGCTGCAGACGTGCAACTGCTTGGGCTTCTTTAGCAAACTGAGAGAGTAGTACTGCGTTGCACAATTGACCAATTGATAAAAACTTCAGAGCGACATTTCGCTTGAGTTTTGTATCCTCAGCAAGATACACCTCTCCCATGCCACCAGCACCGATTTTTTCAATGATGCGGTAATGATGAACCATTGTTTCTTTTGTAAGAACCAGAGGGTGATGTGTATTGTCTTCGTTATGTTCTGTCATAATATTATATGATATGAATATATATACTCAACAATAAAGAGTCAATTTTAATATAGACTAAATTAGAATACTATTTTAAATCAAAAGTATTAAAAATCTACTATGTCGTAATCATTTCTCTTTTTACGGTCATCAGTAAGGTATTGAATAAATTCCCAATCGTTTCCTTCGGGGTCATAGAAATATATCCGTTTCCGATAAGGATGACTATTCTCAACAGTTGATTCTTTGTAGCCAGCTTGTAGAAGTCGCTCTCGGATAGCATCTACATCGTCTACTTCATAAGCCAAGTGATTTACTCCAGGAGTGTCAGAGTACGGTAACCATTTTGGATCTCTTTCATGGTTCGCTCCCTGTAAGGCGATATATGTTTCATCGGTTCCAATATGCACCCATCTGATTCCTTTGGCACTTATCGCATCATGTCGTATTTTAAATTCGGGGAAAGTTAATTGTAAAAATTTTATCATTCCATCAATATCAGAGACACATATATTAGCATGTTCAAGTTTTATCATATTATATTCTCCAAAAATTTAAGACTACTTTGTATCATCAATTGATACGAGTTTTAGAAGATAAATGGTAATATAAATTTAGTTACATAGTTAAATTTTGTAAATTATTTCTAAATAATCCAAAAATATGGAGGTGGGGGGAATCGAACCCCCGTCCGAATAGAACAACATGTCATCTTCTACGTGTGTAGTCGTGTCATTAGTTTCTCGTAATACATGCTGCAGACAGACAAGCTACATGAATCACCAGCCTTTATTTTAAACTGAAATTAAAGGCGTCAATCAGTTGAGTCTCCTTTATCGACGCTGTGACAAACACCCTGGAGACAGTGGAGTGAACGACAGCGCGCTGTTCTATCCTAAATTAATTTAGGCAGCGAGGGCGTAATTATTTTCGCCAATTAAAAAAGTTTGCCTAGTTTTTGGTAACGAAGATCAAGACATCTCCGACACGCCGACAACCAATCACTTTACCCGTCGAAGCCAGGTCACCCCCAATATGCATATTGGGTCATGCTCGACACTTTGATTAGTGTACGGAAGAGTACCCTTTACAAGATACCCAATCTTTAATATACTACATCGGTTGAATTAATCAACTGAACATATAGATAACGAACTTTAACACAAATGGTTTCACAAATGGCAAAAAAATCTTTCTTTGACAAACTACTCGCCTACGGCTCACTCATCGGAGCCGCTCTCTTTGCGGGCTTCTGCTTTTATTTTATAATTCTAATTTTAATGGATAAGTAATCTCCTACAAAATTCTTTTATATTGTTCAAAGACTATATAATTCTTTTATTTACTTCAAGAATTGATGAGATATGTAACAAAACAGAGAGTGTAACTAATGGTGCGAAATGACAAAATATGATATTAACTGGCATGACGATAGCAAAGATATAGCCAAACAAGCAAAGCTCAAAGATATCGGGCTACTTGCCCTCCGAATCGGTATCGCATCACTGATGCTATTTGGACATGGTTTTGAAAAATTGGTCGGCTTTTCAGATATAGCAGTTAATTTTCCTGACCCACTCGGATTTGGTTCTGTCACAAGTTTAGGATTGACGGTTTTTGCTGAATTTTTCTGCTCGGTTGCGATTCTGTTTGGATTTTTTACTCGCTATGCGACTGTTCCTTTAATAATTACGATGCTTGTTGCAATATTTGTTATTCATGGTGATAACCCTTGGGATAAAAAAGAGATGGCTATTTTATATTTAGTACCCTACCTCTCATTGCTTTTTGCTGGTTCAGGTCGGTATTCAGTCGACTATAAACTGTTCAAAAAATAGAATATGACTCAAGAAGAAAAAATAAAAAAAGCGACAACTCATATTGTCAAAGCGGTCTTCCCCAATACGACCAATCATTATGATACACTCTTTGGTGGGACTGCTTTGCAGTGGATGGATGAAGTCGCCTTTATCACAGCCACACGGTTCTCACGACAACGAATGGTAACGGTCTCAATCGACCAAACTGATTTTAACAAACCGATACCATCTGGAACACTTGCTGAACTTATTGGAACTGTTGTAAAAGTTGGGAAAACTTCACTGCAGGTAAAAGTTGAAATTTATATAGAGCAGATGTATTCCGAAGAGCGAGAACTTGCGATTGAGGGACTCTTTACAATGGTCGCAGTTGATGAAAACAAGAAGCCAGTGATAATTGGGTAGTCTTTCTACGCCTCGGGTTTTAGATACGTCCCGATCATATCGCCATTAACAAAATCAGAGATCGAATTGTGTAGCGAACGCCATTTATACCCAAAAGCATCATGTGCTTTCATCGACGAAAACGCCCAATCATAATCAAGCATCCGCACGTTGTCGGGATAGTATATCAGATTACTTTTACCAAGAATTTTCGATGCCATCTCATTGAGTCGTGAAGTCACATCATAAAATTTTCTTGGTATACGAACCAAATGCGGAATTTTTCCAAGCTCTGATGAGACTGCCAAAGCAAATTCTTTGACACAGATATTATCACCTCCCAGAATATATCGTTCGCCATTTTCACCCATTGTTAATGCAGAGACCACTCCAGGGGCAACATCACGAAGGTCGACCATATTTATCCGAATCGGAATCTCTGGAAATATAAATTTACCAAATAACCGCAATGCTCGTTCGCGGTCTGACTCAGTTTGTGATGGTGCCAAAATAATCGACGGGTTCACTACGACCAACTCGGTCTTGGAATCCTTTGCTTCTTTATATAGTTCGACTTCGGCAGCTCGCTTTGTCATGATATATGGAATATGCAGATGGTCTAAATTAAACTGCGTTTTTTCATTTGAATACAACCCTTCAAGATCAGACAAATTTTCTTTTCGTTTAATTGCTCCCACCGCAGCAACTGTTGAGACATGTAAAAAGCGTTGTACTCCTGTTTTTGATGCCGCATTAAAAAGGTCGACCGCACCTATAACATTTGCCCCAGTAAACTGTGTCAGTCTATCTTGCCTAAAATTGACATAGGCTGCGGTATGAATAACCAAATCAACACCATCCATCAGCTCCGCCATTTTGTCCCGTCGCCTTAAATCAAGAACCCGTTTTTCAAGACCTATTGAGTCAATATATGTTGTATTCGATGATTCCCGAACATGGGCGATTGGTTTTACCCCCATATTATGGAGAACAAACAGGATTTGACTCCCCAATGAGCCGGAAGCTCCGGTAACTAAAATTTTCTTTTCTTTTAGGTCAATTTTCATAATTATTTTTTTTCGTAAATGCCGATAGTTATACTATATTATGACAAGACAATATAGAATCAAGTTAATCAAATATAATATAGTAAGGTAAGAGAGATTTTGAAGCAGTTTTTTTTAAATTTGTGGGAAAGATGGAAAGTAATCGCCCAGATAATCGGAAAGTTCAATACGAAAGTAATTCTCTCTGTTATGTACTTTGTTATCATATCCCCAGTTGGTGCGATTTTTCGTCTTTTCGGATGGAACCCACTTGGAAAACTCTCCAAATCTAATCCTGCAACAAGCAACTGGAAAAAAGTCAAAGAGAGCGAACCTGATAAACAATCAATAACAAGGCAGAGTTAACAATGAATATTATTGGAATCTCATGCTTTTACCATGATGCCGCCGCCTGTTTGGTCAAAGATGGAACCCTTGTCGCTGCCTGTTCTGAAGAACGGTTCACTCGCAAAAAACAAGACCCCGAACTTCCTAAAAATGCCGTTGCCTATTGTTTGGAACGTGCTAAATTACGTATGGAAGATATCGACTATATCGTTTTCTACGATAAACCATTTACAAAATTCGACCGTATCTTAACTGGTTATATGGCAACCCCATTTTTATCTTACAAAGCATTTATAAAAGCATTACCTGTCTGGCTCAGTCGAAAGATTTGGACGGACTCGGTCATCGCAAAAGAATTAGAGTATGATGGCGAAATTCTTTTTCTGTCTCACCACCTTTCGCACGCTGCGGGAACATACTTTTCATCTCCTTATGATAATGCCGCTATCCTGACTATTGATGGGGTCGGCGAATGGGCGACAGCTTCATATGGCGTCGGTGAAAAAAACAAAGTCAAACTTCTCAAAGAGATGCACTACCCTCACTCGGTTGGATTATTGTATTCTGCATTTACCTATTACTTAGGTTTTCAGGTCAACTCGGCTGAGTATAAAGTTATGGGACTTGCTCCCTATGGAAAACCTATCTACGCTGACCGTATTGAAGAAAAAATTGTAAAAATCCATGATGATGGTTCGATTCATTTAGATTTAGATTATTTTAATTTTCACTACGGATTGACAATGACCAATGAAAAATTTGCCAATGTTTTCGACCATCCCCGTCGTTCAGAAGAATCAGAAACCGATGAGTTCGCAGAAAATATTGCCGCATCAATTCAAGCCGTAACAGAAAAAATCGTCCTTAAAATGGCGACTCATGTTAGAGAAGTTACCAACAAAGACAAACTCTGTATGTCGGGTGGAGTTGCTCTCAACTGCAAAGCAAACGGTTTACTACTCAGACAAAACATTTTTGAAGATATATATGTTCAACCATCAGCAGGTGATGCGGGTGCATCTGTCGGGGCAGCGATGTACGCTTACCACACCCTGACCGATGCACCAAAAAAGCAGCAACCATTCTGGGGAATTGGTCCGACACATTCAGCAGATGATTGCAAAACATTTTTAGATTACAATGCGATACCTCACATTGAAAAAAAACAAAAAGAAGCGGCACAAATTATCGCACAAAAAATTGCCGATGGAAATATCGTGGCTATCTACCACGGTGCCATGGAGTTCGGGCCACGTGCTTTAGGCTTCAGATCAATTCTTGCTGACCCACGCAATAACAATATGAAAGAAAAAATCAATGCTGCCGTTAAATACCGCGAACCGTTCCGCCCATTTGCTCCAGTTGTGATAAAAGAAGATGTTCAAGAATATTTTGATTGTAAAAAAGCCTCACCATATATGCTCTTTAATTTTTACGTACATGAAAACAAGCGAAACATTATTCCAGCCGTTACTCACGTTGATGGTTCCTCTCGTATCCAGACTGTTGACAAAAACGACAACCCCTATCTCTACGATATACTTCAATCGTTCAAAGAGTTAACTGGAGTTTCTGTGTTGCTCAACACCTCTTTTAATCTTCGTGGTCACGCAATTGTGAACACACCCGAAGATGCCTTTGCGACCTTCTGTTCAGGAGGTATTGACAATTTGCTTCTTGAATGTTATATTCTTGATAAGAAAAATATGCCGAAAGAAATCGTAGAGCATTTCTTATTCGACAAAAAATTAGACTAATAATATTTATTTCAGCCCTGATTAAAAAGAAACAACTACCATAGTTGTATCAATTTTAACCTATATATGTGGTACCGCCATGTTCCGAAGATTACGTATATTCAATGAGTTGATTTACTTTTTGTCATCATCAAAAAAATGGTGGCTGGCTCCAATTTTAATCATGTTTATCATGTTATCATTGTTGGTCGTCTTTACTGAGTCGTCAGCATTAGCACCGTTTATCTATTCGTTATTTTAAACTGAAAATTATATGACGCAAGATAAACATCATCAACCTTTGTATATGAAAATTATATTTTCTCTTTTCATCCTGATAATTTTTGTTGGGTCAATAGAGACAGTGTTGTTCTTTGCAAATATTGACCTCTATGAAAAAAACCAGTTCTTTCCTATAAATCGTGATATTGATTTTCCTGAAGTATACGAAAAATATCCAGACCTTTTTTGGCGGTTCCGCACAAACCAGATAATCGATTCTAAATCATTTTCTGATATTATTTATCATATAAATGATGATGGGTTGCGCGGCAAAGAACTGACAAAGAAAAAGGGCTTACGGATTTTAGCCCTTGGTAATTCCTGTACATTCGGATGGGGCGTTGCTGACAATTACATCTGGACTACTGTTTTAGAGAAAAAATTACAATCGACTTTTCCTGAAAAAAAAATTGATATTATCAATGGTGGTGTCCCTGGATATTCTTCGTTTCAGGGAATGAATTATTTCAAGCAGGAGTTAATTGAAAAAGTAAAGCCTGACATTGTCTTAGTGATGTTTGGATGGAATGACCAATGGACAGCAGGAAAAAATATTACAGACGCCGAACAACAGATGCCTAATTTTATTATTTTAGTACTGCAAAACTTTTTTTCTAAGATGAAATTCTATCAACTCTTCCGAAAAATTATTTTATCGACAACAGAGACTAAAGAAGTCGTCGCACTTGATAAGCAAAGTGGTAAAAGAAGAGTTTCTATCAAAGAATTTAAAAATAATCTCAGGGCTATTAGTAGAACAGCAAAAGAACACTCAATCACTACAATTCTGATGGTGCCACCAGTTGCATCGGTTGAAAATTATTTTAAGGGGCAAGTATCTAAATTTCACAACCAACATCTACGCTATCAAGAACAAGTGATCAATTCAGCAAAATATGAAGATATACAATTTATAAATCATCAACCACATTTTGATTTATATAATGATTTGTTTGATAATCCAAACGATGACCCGATTCATTTTAATATTAAAGGACAAACCGTATTCTCAGAATCAATTGAAGAAGTATTGATTCCTCTTATACAATCGATTCCATAAAATTAAAATTGTTCTAAAGCTTTTATTAGTTTTTGTATATCGGATTTGTTATTAAACAGATGTACCGAAACTCGGATAGAGCCTTCTCGTTCAACGACAATAATTTTTTTCTGAAACAGATATTCTCTCAATAGTGTGACATTATCAGATGAAAACGTAATCATAGATGAGCGATGTTTTTTCTCAAGTGAAGAAGTAATTTTATATCTATTAGATTTTTTCAGATAATCAGCAAGAATATCAAGCAACTCATAATTATGTTTTTGTATATTTCGTATTTTTAGATTTTCAAAAATATCCAATGCCGCCGCCATTCCATATAGATTCAACACCGCATAATACCCAAGCTCAAACTTGACTGCTGATTCAAAAAATGGTCTGTCGTACTGAAACAAGTCTCCGAACTGCATCTGCCAGTCGACTCCAAGCCAACTCATAAATGGAATATGAAGCGACGGTCGCACTTTTTCACTCAGATAGAAAAATCCACACCCTTGTGGCGAGAGCATCCATTTCTGACACCCTGAAGTAAAAATATCAATTTTTAATTTTCTGACATTGATTGGCTCAACACCCATCCCCTGAATCCCATCAACAACAAAATACAAATTATGCTTTTGACAAATTTTAGAAAGTGCCTGCATATCATTCTTATATCCGTTAAAAAACTGCACGAATGAAATAGCTAATACTTTAGTACGTTTTGTTATTGCCATTTCTAAGGCATCAATATCAAAACGAAGGTTTTTTGATTTTACAATTTTCAGTTTAAAACCTCGTTCTTGAGCCGCTGCTTTAAAAGTGTATACCATCGCAGGAAATTCTATATCAGAAATTAATACTTCATCATTTTTTTTCAGCGGTAATCCAAAGGCTGCAATATTTAACCCCATAGTAGTGTTCAGTCCGATACCGACATCAGTTTGCTTTGCACCTATCAGTTTTGCATATCTTTTTCGTAAATCTCTCCTAACCTGAAAAGCAGCTGGGGAGTCATCGGTGTCTGCCTCCATACGAATCTTCATATTCTGATTCACGGCATCAACAAGAGTGTTTGCAAATGGTCCATACGATGCCGAGTTTAAATAGACAACACCTTTTGTATGTGGAAAAAGT
The DNA here is from genome assembly GCA_024280215.1 of Candidatus Zixiibacteriota bacterium. Lineage (GTDB taxonomy): Bacteria > Zixibacteria > MSB-5A5 > GN15 > FEB-12 > QQUK01. Next base: position 24,102 of record JAJRQO010000007.1, on the reverse strand, counting down.
TTTCTTGCAGATATGAATTTTTTTTCTATTTCTTCTTGCATAGCATCCTCTATAGTGAATATAAATAACCAATGACAATCATCGAACTGACAAGTTTAAAGAAGTAGGATAAAAGTAAAAATGTAAGGTACGCCATCGGGAGTTTCACCCGAACAGAAAGAACCATAACAAGAGGAACCGCACCCATGACAAGAGCAAAAAGTGTAGCGGCAAGCCCTACCCGAAGTCCCTCAAAAGGAAACATCAGATAGAAAAAACTATAACCGACTGATGGAATCACTACATAAAAAAGAAATTCCATTAAGTAATTTAATGTAAACCAAGCCGATGAACTTTCTTCAAGCATTTCTTTAGGGATTCCGTTAAGTAGTTTTAATTTTCTTGAAACAAATTCTAAGAAGAAACTTAAAAGTAAAAGGGTAACACCTCCACCTACAAAGCAGTATAAAAGTAATTTAGTTTGTATCATTTTAACCAACGTTGTTCTACATACCAATCGTATGTTTGTTTTGCCCCATCAGCAAACGGAATTTGTGAGACATAGCCTAATTCAGCTTCTGCTTTTGTTGTTGAAACTTCCCATGAGGCTAAAAGTTCATTCGCCTTTTCAGGAGTCAGCATAGGGGTTGCATTGACAAGTTTGAATAATGTTTTTGAAATATATGAAATTGCTTTAAAAATTGAAGCAGGAAGAATAAGTGGAAAACATTTTTTGTGTGCGGCAGTTTCTAAAAGTGAAATCAAATTTTCCATTGTATATGATCTGTTTTCTGCGATAAAATAAATTGAACCTGATTTTGTATCAGCGGTTATCGCTTTATGAATACCGTAACATAAATCGTCGACATGCACAAGTTGCAATTTCCGTTGAATATTTCCGATATACGGTTTGATTCCTTTGTGGATTGTTTCAAAAAATGAAAATATCTCTTTATCGCCAGGACCATAAATCCCTGGAGGTCTTATCGCAACAACATTCAACTTCTCTCTATATGACAAGACAATTTTTTCACCCGCAAGTTTCGATTTTCCATAGGTTGTAATCGGACGAGGTTGGTCTGACTCAGTAACGGGTCTGTTATTTATTGTAGGTCCCGCAGCAGCAAGTGATGATATAAAAATAAGTTTTTTCAGGTTCGGATTATATGATACAACTGCATCCAGCAAAGAATTGCTACCGAGTTCATTGACAGTAAAAAATGTCTGCTGTTTTTTCGCTTTGACAATCCCCGCATTATGAATGATATAGTCAACCTCTTTTACCATTTCAGCAAATGTCTCTGGCTGGGTCACATCACCATAACGATACTCAACATCAAGACCATCAAGATTTGAAAGGTCGGCGGATTTACGTACACCAGCGATAACATCAAAATTTTCTAAGAGGAATTTTTTACAAAGACGTGTGCCAACAAAACCATTGGCACCTGTGATTAAAACTGATCGTTTGACTTCGTTCATGTACAGAATGTAGTCAATTGAATATTCCTACACAAGGAATTGATTCATCATAATAAATCTAATTAAAAAACTATCGCTTCAAAACGGAAAATTTCAATCGCTCTATCTTTATAATTATTTTTGCCAAGACCTGCTTTGAGACATGTCTGTTCAAGAAACTCAACAACATCCCATTCATTTTCAGTCGCAACCTGTGGAAGCAATAAGCCTGAATGCATCTCAAAATTTATAAGTAAACCATCTCTACCTATTTTGATTTCAGAAAGTTCTCGAATTCGTTTTAAAGGTGAGAGAACAGAGAGTTCGATTTCAATCTGCTGAAATTCTTCATTTGAAATTTCTACAAAACGTGGGTCTTCAAATGCTGCCGCAACCGCCATACTGGCAACATTGTCATACAATGGTTGCTGAGGTTTTACAGTACCAATACAACCACGAAGATTTCCGTTTAATTTTAAGCTTATAAAGAGACCACGTTTCGCTTCAAATTTTTCAATAAGAGGAGCAGAATAGCTTTTCCCTGAGAGTTTTGCTGCAATTGCTTTTTTAGCAATCTCTTTGAGTCTTACTTTATCTTCTGAAGTCAATTCAAACTCACTTTTAGGTTTTGCTACAGGGACACCCAAGAGTTGTCTTTTTTTCTGAAGAACTTCTTTGCCAGTTACAACTGCCGCTGATAAATATCCAACGACTTCTTCAAAATCTCCAGTAACTGCTCCTGAGGTTGTGTATTCAAAAAATTCTATGCGTGATCCACCAAGACGTTTGGTCGCTTTTAAAACTGACGCAACAATTCCACCACCACATGCTTCCGCTTTGCCTCGTTCAAGTTTATCCATAAGCAAGTCGGGATCGTATTTTTCAATCGCAATGCGTGCTTCTTTATCGAGTCGGTTGGCTTGTTTTTCAGAATGGAAATGAGAAAGGTCTGTAGATGCTATAAGCAGAGTATTACTTCCAGTAATCGATGTCGCCAAAACTTCGCTTAATGCATTAACTGATGATTCTTCCTGATCGCCCATGACAATAGCTACTAATTTAAATTTACCTAAAACGATTTGTAAAAATGGAAGTTGTAACTCCAAAGCATGCTCTCGGCGATCTTCTCCTGAACCATGTCCCATATTTGAAAGATAAACCGACGGTAATATTGTTCCAATTTTTTCAGACATTTCTTTATCTATCTCAACAACACCCAATGGTGTTGCATACCCATCACCATCAAAGACTGAACATCCTTGAAAAAATACTTTATGTGACGGTGAGATAACTACAACAGTATCGTATGATTTTCCCTCTAATTGTTTATATGCTCTTGCAGCTGTTTTACCAGAATAATCATATCCTGCATGAGGAACTATCAGTGCCGAGATATTGTTCTCAATCGGAATTTTATCAACTTCGGCAAAATAGCCTGCTATCTGTTTTGTGAGTTCTATAGGAGAGCTTGGATACCAATCTCCTGCACATGCTGCTTTTCGTATATTTTTATCTTCTGTCGTCATTTCTTTTCTCTTTATAATTTTCTCAATAGTACATAGATAATACTGTTTTGTCAAATTATCTATTTTCAATTATGTTTGAATCCAGATAAAAATAACATTATTATATTATAATTTTATAAAAAATAGTCCGTATCGAGTATCATCGAAAGTAAAATAATTTTATTGCATTGAACAGCAATTAGTTACAGTAACTAAAATTTATGTTCTTCCGTTAAGAAATTTTTACTACGTCCATTGAAAATATAAAAAACACTTAAGAATCAGTAGTAACATCTCAAAGAAGCTATTTCAAAGTTCAAAGTTTGAACAACTTAGCTCTCTAACTATTAAGGCATGTACATACAGTATCTGGCTTTTTAATAAGAAACAAAATAAATCGTCTTTATCCATTAAAGATTTCACAACAAAGCCGATTTATTCAGTATAAAGAAAATCACATATAATCAACATTGCGTAATTTGTCTATGACTATACTTTATTAAAAAGGAGCAGGGATGAATTTATTGAAAAACATCAAAATAAAAAATAAGTTATTTATTTTGGTATTACTTCCAATCATTGGTCTCATTTATTTTTCAGCCAATGAAATCTCTAACAATAATAATTTGTCAAATGAGATGAGTAATGTGAAAACATTATCAGAATTTGCCGTCAAAGCAAGTTCATTGGTTCATGAAACACAAAAAGAACGTGGTGCTACTGCTGGATATTTAGGTAGTAAAGGAACAAAATTCGTTTCTGAACTTCCAGCACAACGCCAAAAAACTGATACGAAAAAACATGAACTAAGAGAATTTGTCCAACAGATGGATTTATCCTTGTATAGTCCTATTTTTAAAAATCTTGTAAATGACGCACTTTCACAACTTGATAAAATTGATAATATCCGTTCAAGAGTCTCTTCATTGAATATTTCTGCCAAAGAAGCTATTGAATACTACACTGCTTTTAATAGTAAAGTATTAGGATCAATTGGTGAAATTGCTAAACTTAGTTCTGTTGCTGAAATTTCTAATAGAGCTGAATCTTATACAAATTTCTTAAAGTCTAAAGAAAGAGCTGGGATTGAAAGAGCTGTATTAAGTAATACGTTTGCGGCTGATAAATTTGGTTCTGGTATGTATCAAAAACTAATTCAACTGATTACTGAACAAAATGCGTATGCTGATGCATATAAAACTCTTGCTACAGATGAATTGTTATCTTACTACAATAATACCCTACAAGGACCAGATGTACAGGAAGTCAAAAGACTCCGTGCTGTTGCCTTTGACAATGCTACTACTGGTGGATTTGGTGTTGAAGCAACGTACTGGTTTAAGACGATTACTAAAAAAATTAACTTGTTGAAACAAATTGAAGATGAAAACTCGAAGCATCTCTTAGCAAACACAGAACTACATTATGATAACGCACAAAGCTCTCTCTACTTTTCAATTACAGTTTCGTCAATATTAATTATCTCAGCTTTATTATTAACATTCTTTGTTATCTCTGGAATCACAAAACCAATTTCAACAGTTGTAGAACTGACCCACAAGATGAACGAAGAGTTCAGTTCATTTGTTACTGTTGTTGATGCTATCGCTTCTAATGACCTTACTCAGGATATATTACAATCTAAAATAGAATCTACTGGGATAAATTCAAAGGATGAAATTAGTGTTTTAGTCGGGGCAATCGAACAAACATTAGAATCAAAAATACGATTGGGACATCACTTAATAGAATGACATTGAACTTACGAAATATTGTTCAAAATTTAAATGAAAACACAAGTCAAGTTGCTGCCGCAGCAACAGAAATCGCATCTAATGCTGAGCTGATGACTAAAGGTGTTGTTGTACAATCTGACCAAGTATTACAAGTATCAACTGCTATCGAAGAAATGACCGTAACAATTGTTGAAACTTCTAAAAATACAAATGAAGCCAACAATGTCTCCAAAGAGTCATCTAAAGTCGCTGGTACTGGTGGACAAATTATTACAGAAACTATTGCTGGGATGCACCGTATCACAGAAGTAGTTAGCCAATCAGCAATATCGATTGAAAAACTTTCTTAATCTGCTGAACAAATTGGTGAAATCATTTCTGTTATTGATGATATCGCCGACCAAACAAACTTGCTCGCTCTCAATGCTGCTATCGAAGCGGCTCGTGCTGGTGAACAAGGTCGCGGATTTGCCGTTGTTGCTGATGAAGTTCGTAAACTTGCTGAACGTACTGGAAAAGCTACTGGTGAAATTACTCAGATGATCACTGGTATTCAGTCTGAAACAAATGATGCTGTTACTTCTATGGAAGTTGGCATTAAAGAAGTGCAAACTGGCACTGAGCTTACTGATACTGCTGGAAATTCATTAAATGAAATCATCAGTATGTCAGGTAGATTAACAGATATGATACATCAAATTGCAACAGCAACAGAAGAACAATCAGTTGCTGCTGAAGAAATTTCACGTTCTGTTGAACAAATTTCTTCTGTATCAAAGGAAACAGCAAGAGGTGCTGAAGAATCATCACAGGCTGCCAACGTTCTCAGTCAACAAGCTGAATCTCTTAAAAACATCGTTGAGAAATTTAAAGTGTAATTGAACTACTATAATAGAAAAAACCGAACTTTTCTAAGTACGGTTTTTTTATGCCTATAAATTTATAGCTCTTATAATATTGTTGCTGTTGGTTTTTTGGGTGGCTTGTCTGAACTTTTAACACCTTCAACCATCGCAGCAAGTGATGAAATAATTCCGCTCGCTTCATACGGCATAAAGATTTTATTTGCATCGCCTTCAGCAAGCTTAGGCATCATCTCAAGATATTTCAAAGTAATCAATTCATTAGTAGGTTTCCCCGCATGGATTGCTTTAAAAACTTTATTAATAGCTTCTGCTTCACCTGCAGCGACAGTTTCTTTGCGATATTTCTCTGCATCTGCTTTAGTTCTTACCGCTTCAGCATAGCCTTCGGCATCTAAAATCTGTGAACGCTTATTTCCCTCAGAACGAGTAATCTCTGCCTGCTTGACACCCTCTGCTTCTAAAATTGCCGCACGCTTATCACGCTCCGCTTTCATCTGACGACTCATCGCTTCGGTAATATCGCGAGGTGGGTCAATCCGTTGCAGCTCGACTCTATTTACTTTGACACCCCATTTATCTGTCGCAGTATCCAATACGTCACGAAGCTGTCCGTTGATTTCATCACGTGATGTCAGACAAGCATCCAAATCAAGTTCACCAATAACATTTCTCAAATTAGTCTGAGCAAGTTTCGTAGCTGCCATAATATAGTTTGAAATTTCATATCGTGAACGAAACGGATCGGTCACTTGTGCGTAAATAATACAATCAACCTCGACATTCACATTATCTTTTGTAATGACCATTTGAGGAGGTACATCTAAAACAACTTCACGCATATCAACTTTTAATACGGTATCCAAAAATGGCATAATCAAATTGAGTCCTGGATCTAAAATTCGTTGATATTTTCCAAGTCGTTCTACTAATCCTTTTTCATACGGACGAATAATTCTGATTGAAAATGCCACCAGCATAAAGATAAGTACTAAGGCGACACCTAAAAATATAATTATTTGTGGGTTCATATCTAATTCCTTTCTATGATTTTTTCTCAACGTGTGCCGTAGCACCAACAATTTTTATAACTGAAGCTTTTTCATTTTCTTCAATTAATTCCTCCGCAGCAGCTTTCCATACTTCACCATTAATATTGATCTGTCCACCAAAGTCAGGATCAATAGTTTTTGTAACCAAACCAACTTTACCAATAAGAGCATCAACATTAGCAATCTGTGGAGAATCTTTTGTCATTTTTTTTGCCATCTTACGAGTCAGAGGTAATAAAATTGCTGATACAATAATAAAAATACCAATCTGCCAATAGAAACTCTCTGGATAAAAATATGAAAACATTCCACTTATAAGAGCAGATATAGAAAATCCGATAAATATCATCGATGGTGTCATTACTTCAAGTATTAAAAAAATCGCAAACGCTGCCAGCCAAATCCATACAATATCAGGCATAAGACAACTCCTTTCTCAAATCATCAAAACTTCTTATTTTGATTCCTGTAATATATATACTATTGTTTTTATTCTTTATTCATAAAAACTTACTTACTACATTATGAAAGAGAGAAATGTATTCAAAAGTCAATTTAAAAACAACAAGGTCACAATGTCTATATATAAAAAATTTGCCACCGTCTACGACCAAATGGATGCTGATTTACATTCTAAAATAATGGTTCCTTACTGCAAGAAAATATTTAAAAAATTCTCCATAAAAGCCAAAACAGGCTTAGACCTTTGTTGTGGTACTGGTTCAGCAATAGTTGAGCTTGAAAAACTGGGAATCAATATGTCTGGACTTGATCAATCTGCTACTATGCTTGCCGTCGCTGCCAAAAAAACTAAAAAATTAAAAGTTCCACTGTATCAAAAATCATTGCCTACTTTTCGACTCTTAGATAAAAAAGAATCTACTAAGACCGTTCAATTTGATTTGGTAACTTCGTTTTATGATTCACTTAACTATATGCTCACCGAAAAAGATTTAGAAAAATCATTTGAAGCTGTACATAAACATTTGAACAAAGATGGGTGGTTTATTTTTGACATGAACACTCCTCTTGCTTTAAAAACTATTTGGGATGAGCAGATATATGCAGGTACTAATTCATCAGTAGCATGGGTCTGGAAAAATGAATATGACCAAAAAGAAAAAAAAGCGACATGCCATGCAACATTTTTTAAGAAGAAAGGAAAGCTATGGGAACGATTTGATGAAACTCATCATGAACAAGCGTACAACAATACCACGATTCAAAAAATTCTCAAATCATCAGGATTTGTTATCAAAGGTTTCTATGATTGTTATACATTTGATAAAGCGACTCGTAGTTCATATAGAATCTGTGCGGTGGTACAAAAGAAATAGTTCTCTTACCGCTCTTCGGCAAAGGCCATTATATCATTGACCAAGATTGGTTCGAGTGCTAAAAACCCATGTCCATATTCACACCGTGCCTGCAATCCAAATGATCTCGACATAGCTGCTAAATGATCAATATAGTTTCTTGATTTCTCAGGATTTAAAAATTGCGAACGATGTGCCGATAAGGCATCTATCCATTGATCATAGTGAGGAGTTATATCCACAACAAAATTAGGAAGAACTTGCGGTGGGAGAAAATAATAAAAGATTCGAGAGACCAAATGAGGATCTCCCTCAATATCTGCTTTTTTCAAAGCAGCTAAATTAGCAGCATTAACTGTGATAACCCCAGATGCGACATGGTCAGGATGCGACTGTCTACGACCGTGACCAACGTGTGGGTACGGACAGAGGATAATCTTCGGGCGACATTTTCGAATTACTCTGGCAAGCTCTAAACGATGCGAATAGCTATCTTCAAGTTTTGTATCTCCCCAATTAAAAACTTTAACAACATCGGTTCCCATAATACGAGCAGCATCTTTGATTTCTTGTGACCGAATCTCAGCAGTACCACCAGTCCCCATCTCACCTTCAGTAAGAATGACAATACCTGTTTTCTTGCCTCTTTTATGTTGGTCAATAAGCACTCCACCAGTACCTACTTCAACATCATCAGGATGGGCACCGATAGATAATAAATTATAAGTCATTTGTAGTTTTCTTTCTATCTAAAAAAACCCGGGTGAAATAAATCACCCGGGTTATATTTACTATAGTATTGTCTTAATTTCCAAAACTCTCAGAATGGAATAAAAGTAATTCACGTAAGATATCATACATGTATTGATCTTTATTAGCAGGATGTCCATCATAGCCTACCATATTATATGTTTGAATAGCAAGACCAGCATTTTTTAAATGAGCAATCCATGAATTGGTTTGGTCATTATAATTACCAAAGGTACTTTCACTTGAATTACCCATCCATAGCTGAACACCGTCTAAATTATTTGATGGGTCAGCAAGTAAGGAATCCAAATTGTTTTGCATCCAACGTTCCCATACAGGAGCAACAAGTCCTCCAGTACTATCAAATGGTAAATAAAAGCCAAATGTATAATCAACTGAATTTTCAAATGTATTTGGTGGAACAGAAAAACCTGGGAATGTAATTACATTTGCTGCTGGAAAAGTGTCCGTAGGTAATGAATCACTTGAGTTAAGAGTATATACTAATTTCGGTAGCTGATTAAAAGGGAAGCTAGTAACTGTATCAACATCAAAACCAGTAGTCTGAGAAGCAAAAGCAAAACCACCGCCTACAAATAATCTGGATACATGCCAATCGCCTTGATAGTTAAATCCAGTAATTGGATTTTGTAAATCCTGTCCCATCAAACCTTGTTCGTTTAAAGCATCATCAAAAAGATCCATAAATCCAGAAGCGTTATCAGCACCATCAAAATCCATAGGACCAGCAAAACCAGAGACCGCACCAAAGACACCAGGATTCATAATAGCGGCACGATAAGCACCATAGGCCCCCATACCAAAACCACCAATAGCTCTTTTTTCTTGAGTTCTAATAGTATTCACAAAAAATTCTTCTTCAGCATATCGAACAAGTTCTTTACCAATTAAGTCATCATAAAAACCAGCAGCTGGAGAATTACCAGCATAAAAATAACCGCCATAGATTTTATCATTTGGAATACAAAGAATAGCCATAGGTTGAATTTCACCATTGGCAATCATTTCATCAGCTATTTCTCTCAGACCATGTTGAAAATAGTAATTAGAGTTTCCATCTTGTGGGGGGAGTAAAATCAACAGAGGAACTGATTGATATTGACCACCATCACCAATTTCAAAGGCAACATTTGGCCAGTAACTATTAAAAGGCATTTGTTGGAATTTATTTTGCATTTGGAACAATAACTCTGAATAGAATACATGAGTTTTTGTCAAATCCCCACCAGCCTTGATTTCAGTCACATCTCTATCATAGTTGACTCCTCTATCAGAGCAACCAGCAACAAGAAGTACTGTCAGAACGAGTAATGCTACAATTGTTTTTATTTTCATACGACCTCCTTAAAACCGATATATAAACGAAAATACGGTTTCATAAGATTCTGCCTTGTAAAAACCGTTAAAGTTATCAAATAAGCCATCAGCATTTGCATCAACTAAATCGCCAGAGTTTAAATCTGGATACGATGTATAGCTTGTTACAAACCCAAGGTCATACTGTCTATAATGCCAAATAAGTCCACCACTAAATGTCTGTTTATCACCTGTATCAATAAACTGTGGTGTTAAAAGAGAATTTTCTCGTGATGGAGATTGATCAACAGAACCACCACCCAATAAAGTAAAATTATCATTGAAATCATATTCTAAACCTAATGCTACTTTACCAGTGTTTTCCCATTCTACTAAATCTGAAACATTGGCAGTAAGAAAATCATTTACAAATTGTGAAGAATCAGCAGCACCATTAAGACCACTATGGTTTGTATAAAGGAAATTAAAACCTTCATAGTTTGACCACATAGTATATTCGGCGTCTACAGAGACTAATAATTTCTCAGTCAACTGATATGCTAAACCAATACCAAACGAAGTTGGTAATTTCAACTCTGTTTCAAAGTCTGCTTTATCAACAATTTTGTTGCCAGCGACAAAAAGATGTCCTGGTGTTCCAGGTTGTATAGAATCGATATTTTGTATAAGTGGCATATAGTATTCAAGTGATGAGTTACCAGACAATGTAATCGCAAATGGTACACGAGCATTAAGACCAATATTAAATTTTTCAGTTACATTGTAGAGCATACCAAGATTCACACCAAAGCCATATCCATTACCATCATTTTTATTCCATTGTGTAATTTTTTCAAATGGACGAAAATTGATTGCTTCGTATGGGTTATCTCTGAAGTAAATATTTGAATAGACTAAATCAGCACGGAGCAATTGTAGACCAATACCTAATGAAAGCTTATCATTCATAAATTCTTTTGCTAAAGTTAACTGGAATGCGACCACATCCAAATTGATACTATACTGATCATTTGGTAAACTTAGTTGGCTATTGTATGCCAATGGAAAGTCATACAAGTTCCATGTATTATTTTCATCAAATAATTGGAACGCAGAAACACCCGCACCAATTTCACCAAAATATGGAAGTCTTGTGACAAAACCACCCGATGGATTTGAAAGGATTTCATGGTTGTTGTAATTTATTTGGTCATTATAAATACCTGATTCATATTGACCACCCCATAAATAGTTTGGGGTAACTTCAAAACGGTCATGTAAAAAACCATTTGAAGCACCATATTGTGAATCAAAAATCTTGGCATATCCAGCTGGATTATAATATGCTGCTGTCCAATCATCAGCAATAGCTCGAAAAGCTCCACCCATTCCCATAGCTTTAGTACCAATACCAGAAATTTCAAATCCGCTGGCATTTGTACCGCTTGAGCAAAGGGTTACTATTGCTAAGAATAAAACAAGGAATCTCAAAAACCTCATTCTCATCTCCATACATTTAGAATATATCATTTATTTTTTCTTTTTATAATTGTAATTTAAATACCAACACTATCACTAAAAAATGTACTCAATTACAGGTTTACACTATCACATTTCTATCTTAAAATGAAGCTGTCAATTTACTACGCCTATACTCCGTTGTCAAGGAGTTCTCTTTTATTTTCACCAGAAACAGATATTTAACTGTTTGCTATGATTAGTGTTACTTTGTCACAATACAGACGAACCATCTCTAAATTTGTTGAGACCGAATTTACAGAGGGGCATAAAAAATTGTTGGAAAGTTAAAAAAAACTGAACCATTTAGACTTACAGCAGATACTTTTTTGAAAAGTCAATTTTGTAACACTTTTTATATGATTGAACTTGTTTCGACAATTCAGGAAAATAATTCCATCTTATCTGGAATCAATTTCTAATTTGTTCACGCACACCACACTCTCCCAACTTCGCATCACACTCTTAACATCTTATGGTCAACCATCTTACAATTCAACTGCAAAACTGGCATTCACTTTGCTAAAGACTCTTATGAAAAGTTTTTTTATAAAACCATAGGAAGGTATTATGATAAAAAAAATAATCACTATAACTATTCTAATTATTATTTTAGTCTCGCTCAATTGGTTTCGGACAGTTTCTGCTGCCGATTTGACCAATTTGACTAATGAACAAAAACAGGAATTGCTCAAAAAATATCAAAGTTCTCAGGAACAAAAAGGGGCAGACTATTATCAATCTGCTAATTTTTATCAATCTGAACAACAGAGCAACAAGCTTCAATCATCTTTTACTGACACAACACATCAAAAACTGTCAGTGTTTAACTCTCATAAGAAAAAACAAAATTCCGTTCAAAACAATTTACTGACTACTCATCAGACAGAATTTGAACAGCTTAAACCTTTTGGTATGGAGCTATTTACACACATTGATGACCAAACCAACCAACCCACCGACATAAGTTCATCTTCAGATTACATTCTCGGACCTGGCGATAATATTATTATCTATCTTTGGGGTCGGGTTGAAAAAGAGTTTAATCTCACTATTGATCGTGAAGGAAAGCTTTTTATTCCACAAGTTGGCAATATTGTCGTTTGGGGGTTATCGCTTGAAAAGTTCAAGCAAAAAGCAGAAAAAAGCTTTTCTAAAGTCTATTCCGATTTTCAACTAACAGCATCACTTGGTAAAATCAGATCTATCCGAATATTTGTCGCTGGCGAAGTTTATCGACCAGGTGCCTACACGGTATCATCGTTGACCTCACTCTTAAATGCACTTTATTTATCGGGCGGTCCAACCGAGCGAGGCTCGATGCGTTCCATCAAGCTCAAGAGAAAAGGGAAAACGGTCTCGGAAGTTGATTTATACAAACTCTTACTTGAGGGAGACAACTCTACCGACCTACATTTAGAGTCTGGTGATGTTGTTTTTGTACCTGTCGCAGGTTCCCAAGTTGCTATTCGTGGAGAAATTCGTCGTGAAGCAATTTATGAACTCAAAGGAAATGAAACCATTGATAATCTTCTTTCTCTCGCAGGAAACCCAACTCCACAGGCACATCTTGAAAGAGTTATGCTTGAACGGATTTCTGACAATTCAGAATGGAAAGTTATTGATTTAAATCTTAAAAATCCAAATGAACAAAATAAAAAACTGCTTGTCTCTGGTGACAGAATCACAATCTATTCTATATTTGAAGCAAAACAAAATATTGTTGCTATATACGGTAAAGTAAAACATGAAGGATTTTTTGAACGAAAAGAAGCCTCTCATGTCTCAGACCTTATCAACCAAGCAAAATTACAACCATACGATGTCTACTACGAACGTGCCGACCTCTTTCGCAGACATGCCAATGGTAAAATCGAGATAGTGCCAATACATCTTCAAAAAATAATCGATGGTGACGCAACATCAGACATTTTATTACAAGACAAAGATTCTCTCCACATCTACGCTATTGATGAAGTCGAATGGGATAAATATGTTTTCATCGAAGGAGAAGTACAAAACCCAGGTCGATACCCTCTTTATGATAACATGACTGTAAATGACTTAATCTTTTTAGCAGGTTCATACACTCGAGCAGCACAGCATAATCGTGCAGAAGTTGCCCGTATTGATAAGAACGCCGAAATTTCACTCTTACATGTAAGTATGCAAAACAATGAAGCTGACAATTTTAAGCTCACTGAAGATGATCATATTTATATTCGTCAGATTCCTGAATGGGAACAAAGTAGAACGATTTATATAGAGGGTGCTGTAAAATATCCAGGCACGTATACTCTTGCCAACCAATCTGAAACACTCTATCAACTGCTTTTACGTTCGGGTGGATTTTCAGCAAATGCATTCCCAAAAGGAATTGTCTTTGAAAGAGCATCAATAAATGAAAACCTCAACCGCTTACGAGTCACCGATGTGATCAATCGTTCAAACCCTATTAAATACGATTCGTTAGGACAATTAGTTAAAGAATCAAAAGTTGATTATGACTCTCTCTCGATGAATCGCATAATCATTGATATGGAAAAAATTATCGCAACTGATGGACGTCAAGCAAACATCATATTAGAGCCAAACGACAAAATTTATATTCCGACTACACCATCTGGGATTTCAATCATCGGAGCTGTTGGTTCAAATGGTACTCTAAAGTATAGAGAAGGCTTATCGGTAAAAGATTATATCAAACGTGCTGGAAACTTCACAAAACAAGCCGACAAAAAACAAACTCGGCTCATCCGAGCAACTGGCGAAGTATTAAGTGGTGGTAGCATCATAAAAGAACGAGTAGATATTGGTGATGTAATAATCATTCCAACAAAAATCGACAAAGAACGTTCTTTCATGAAAACATTCACCTCGGCTCTTTCTGCTGCGACTGGAGTACTGACATCAGTTTATATCATCGGGAAACTATAAATATCATCTTTTTTTACCTTCCTAATAAAGGAGCCGAAACTTCCAAAGTTTCGGCTTTTTTTATTGGAATTTTTTTCTATCGCATTCAGAAAAAATCTCCTGATTTAGCTACTTTACTAACTTTTTTCACATCACACTCACACAGCTAACATACTGTTCAGCCAATACTTACAGCGAAATTACGTTTTTTGGCATCGACTTTGCTTTACTATAAAGTATGAAGGAGAAAACAATGAATATGTACACAAACACATTAAGAGAATCAAGCGATGACATCGCCCAGTTGGTCGCACAGAGTCATCAAGTATCAAAAAATATAATTTTCCCTTTTGCTGACAATAGAGCATTTCTCACACAACTTTTCACTCAACATGAATGTGATGATGTCTCTCTTATTGCTGTTGGTGTCGCCACCCCAGATGTCGCCATTGCTGCTGATAAAGCAAATATATCTCTCACAGAGTGTGTTGGTAATAATCCATTCAATTATTCATTAGAATTTGTTTTACGTAAAATCAAAAACGGAGACATTGTTTATCTTGCCAACCCACATAAAATTTCTGGAGCCAATTTTTCTCTTACAGGACTTAGAAAAATCGTTGAAAAAAATAGAGATGGTCTCACAATCATTGATGAATACTATTTTGACTTTTTTGGAATTACTGGACTCAAACTTCTCGAAAATTTTGACAATGTTGTTATACTCAGATCATTTACGGCATCTTTTGGAATTTATTCATCTGATGCGGGTTACGCTATCGCATCTAAACAGATTGTTTCAACCTGTAAAGAGTGGCCATTACAAAAAAAAATATCTACCATTCTTCGAAAAACTATCTTAGCAACAATGTCAAATATTGATGTTTCTGAAGAACGTCTTCATGAAATCCGTGAAGAAGCCCTTCGAATAAACAAAAGCCTGGCACAAATCGGAGTCCAATGTCGAATTACTGCGACAGATTTTTTACTGATTCGTGTTACATCACCAAAAGATGTTGGTAATTTTTTAAAGACAAATAAAGTTGACGTGGAAAATCTCAGCGGTTACCCATCAATGAAATATTATATTCGTTATCGCATTGAATCATATTTTTCAAATGACAGACTTATAAAGTCATTTAACAAAATGTCTTCCGAATTCTATGCAATTCAAAAACCAGAAAAACGTTCTATCACTCTACGCAGACCGCATGGTGAATCCGTCGAACGTCAGATAACTGCCGAAGAACTATTGGTTGCCAAAGTGAAAGAACGAAGCGAACCAATTCCAAAGATTAATTCCAAACATTTGTTTTCGATTGTTGAATAGAAATTATGCAAAAACGATTATATAATATAATTCTAACCCTTACAGGACAAATTCAGATTTATCTGCTAATGATGATTTCATTTACAGCTCTGTTTCTCTCATTTGGTTACTCATCAGAATTTATTATAGAAACAATCGCTATTGCGACAATAATCCGACTTTTCTTTTATCTTAATCGTTCAACAAAACCAGCCTTAGGTATCCAACCAATCCGTAAAAAAATTAAACGCACAATTGACGATGAGTTAAAAGTTGCTACAACCTTAGCAGCCTTTTGCCTCTTTACCGAGTGGGCTGTCTTGCCGAAGGATTTGCTCTTCGCCCTTGCTCTCAATTTTGTTGTCCAACTTTGCGGATTGTTAATCACAAACAGTATTCTATCATTTATTAAAAATAAAAAATTAAAACAATTATCAAGCCAGAATATTTTAATTATCGGAACCGGCGAAAATGGAAAACTTGCCGCCGATGCTATCCTTGATGCTCCCGAAAGTAAATCTGCCTTAACAGGCTTTATGGACTTTCATCGCAAAGGGTTCTGGCGTTATCGGGATATTCCTATGATTGGTCATCCCGATGAGTTGGCTGGCATTATTGCTAATTCACAAGTTGATCTTATTATCTGTGCCTTGGAAAATGAGGACCTCGCTTTATCTCACACAATTTTTGAAGTCGCTCATAAAATGGGAACACCGATTAGTTACATTCCAAGCCTCTCTACTGTGCCACCAAATATCAGCATGAAACCATGCTATATAAATGCCATGCCGATGATGCTTTTTAGAGCGGTTGAAGATAACCTTTTTAAACTGTTCACAAAATCTGTCATCGATAAAATTGGTGCTGTAGTAGGGATTATCGCTTTCTCACCAATCATGCTATTAACTGCCATTGCGATAAAAATTGAAGATGGCGGGCCTATTTTATTTAGACAAATTCGTTCTGGTATTAATGGAAAACAATTCGGACTTTTAAAGTTCCGAACTATGTGTGTCAACGCCGAAGCAAAAAAAGCTGAGCTTGAAAAACTCAATGAAATGTCTGGCCCTGTATTTAAAATCACCAATGACCCACGTGTCACTAAAGTTGGACATCTCCTGCGGAAAACATCAATGGATGAGCTACCGCAATTTTTTAATGTCCTTCTTGGTACGATGTCGATTGTTGGTCCAAGACCTCCTCTTCCAAAAGAGGTTGCCCAGTACGAACAATGGCAACATCGACGGTTGTCGGTCAAACCTGGGGTTACATGTACATGGCAAGTCAATGGACGAAACAATATTGATTTTAATGATTGGATGAAACTTGACTTGGAATACATTGACAATTGGTCACTTTGGAACGATACTAAAATAATTGCGAAAACGATTCCCGCTGTAATGAAAGGCAGTGGTGCATCATAAGCTATACTCATTTTCCTGCATGGAAGCAGTTCGATGAAAAAGATTACAAATAAAATTATAATTCTCATACTGTTAGCAGGTGTCCAAACATCTGTCGTTTTTGCATCTGGCATCTTCCCACTCGGTATACCACCGTATGATTTTCTCTATGACAAACTTGAAAAATCTGAAACAACTCAGCAGAAATTTCAGATATATACTGTTGCACCATACTTCAAAGAAGACTTCAAAGCAGAGCAGATATTTCTACCTTATCTACAATTTCAAAAAGATAAAAAATTAAATCTATTTTTTATGGCTAATGAATCATTTCAATCACAATCCTTATCACAACCAATAGCAAACGAAACTATCCGAGCAGGTATCACAGGACTCTTTGGCAAATTCTTTTTGTATACAAATATAATTCTCGATGAAACAATAGCGGAAGACCCAAACTATTCTGGAAAAAAATGGCATGGCTTAGCTGGTGGTGTTGAACAATCATTTATGGCAGCACGGTTTCAGTATGGCGATGTTTTTATCGGAAGGTTTAAATCTTTTTGGGGAATCAAAAAATCATTACTGCTCTCGGAATCAAATGCACTCGATGGGTTCCAGTATAGACTCAAATACAAAAAACTATCACTCAGCTATCGTTTTGCAAAACTTGACCAACTTGCAACTGATTTGACAACATCGGTTTTTGACAACAGATACTTTGCGGGACATCGAATTGATATGAGACTACACAAAAAATTACGTATAGGACTTTTTGAATCAATTATTTTTGGAGGTGTCGGACGAACCGCAGAGCTAAGTTATCTCAACCCGCTGCTCTCATACCATGTTGAACAACTAAATAGTAATGTCAATGATAATAGTTTTTTAGGTGTTGATTTCACCTATTACCCATTTCAAAATTCAAAATTGTACGGACAAGCAATGATTGATGATTATCAAATTGAACAAAGTTCAAAAGGCGACCAAGAGCCAAATCAGTATGGCTTAATCATTGGTGGTTATTTTACGAATATATACAATTCTTATGACCTGCGAATCGAATACACAAAAGTCACCAACCGTACATATAATCAAGGCTATGAACGCAACCGATATACATTTGAAAACAAATCACTCGGCTATTTTGACGATAATAATTTTGACAAAACTTCACTATCAATATCAAGATGGATCACTTCAGACAGTAAATTTACACTTCATTTTTCATATCAACGAAATGGTGAGGGCTCTATTTTAGACAACTGGACTGAACCTTGGTTTGAATCAGAAACAGAGTATACCGAAAAATTCCCATTTGGTATAGTTGAAACGACAAAGCGAATTAGTGGAAAATTTCAAGGATTCTTATTGGCAAATTTTTATCTTGATACCGAAGTAGGTTATGAAAATATTAGAAACCGAAACAATGTTGAACAAAGTTCACTACATAACCAATTTATATCAATTTCACTTTTTACTTTCTTAACAAAAAGCATATAATTTAATATTAGGAGTTTTTATGAAAAAATCAATTTTAATACTGAGTTGCCTCATACTATTTTTAGGAACAATTTCATTTGCTGTCGACGACAATGCTTACTCTGGAAAAGTCCATAACAAAAAAATGAGTGGAGTTGAAAGAACTATCAAAGGAGAGCTTGTCTGTTTGGGCTGTGATTTAAAAGAAAGTGGTGCTCGTTCTGATTGTAAATCTGACGGGCATACGATTAGACTTAAATCGCAAAATGGTCTCTATCTCACCCTTCTATCAAATCAATATTCTGCGAACTTATTAACAGACCCAAAATTGCTACACAAACCAATCGAAATAACTGGTTATCATTACGCCAATGCCCAAACTTTGGATGTGAACTCCTATACCATTGATAGTAACAAGTTTAATTGGTGTACTCGCTGCCAGAAAATGGATAATTGTGCTCAGAAAAAATAATTTTAAGTAAACATGTATTAAAACAATCTTTGTTTCTATTTTCTGGAACTTTTCAACTTTGGAAATTGTTTTGAATAACATGTATGTAATCTAATTATTTTAAAGGAGTTATTAATGACTAAAAAATTGCTTGTTGTCTGTTCGATCTTACTTTTAATCCCAATTATGGCATTTGCTGGTGATGGTCATGACCATGCCAAGAAAAATGTTGAAAACATGAGTGGTCAAGTCACAACAGTTGAAGGTACTTTAGTCTGTAAAAGTTGTTCATTGAAAAAAGAATTTGGCGCTCGTGCAGAATGTAAGCTAAACGGATGTGCCCATGCATTAAAAACTGCTGATGGTCGTTTTATTGACTTTTTGGATAACAAGTATGCCAAAGATCTCAAAGGTGACAAATATGCTGGTAAAAAAATTAAAATAACTGGTACTTTATTCGCTAAAGCACATACAATGGATGTTCAAAAAATTTCTCTTGATGGGAAAGTTGTAAGTTGGTGTGATAATTGTGCTACTATGGACGGATGTTCCGCAAAAAAATAAGTAACAATCAAATATAAAAAAAACCAGTTCCCTAAAGAACTGGTTTTTCTTTTGCAATAATATTTAGTTTGATTCTGCTTTATCTAATTCTTCTTCGAATTTCGCAACTACATTATCAAGCTCTTCAACAATGTTTTCAGGACTTATTGATTTCTCGTCAATGTTAATCGCATTGTGTTCACAATTTTCATCGGCAGCATCTGGTGCCAAATTCATCTTCCCTGTTTCTTCATCCCTGCCGTCGGACTCTTCAACAGCATTACCGACTATAAAACCTTCTGGGATTTCTTCAGCACGCTTTGTTGTCTCAATCACTTCACCTTGTTTTGGAGTAGAACTCTTACCAATCATCGTATCTGGGTTTACATTTGGAGATGTAGGTGTAGGATGTTCATACCCTGCCAATGCTTCTTCAAGCTCTGGGTCAATAGGAGTAGCTTCTGTTGCTTCTACAATTTCACTTGCTGCATTTGCTTCTTCTGTGACTATTGATCCTGTAGAAGATGAGGACTCGGTTCCAACTGATGTCATTTCATCACGTTTCACTTCTGAAGAATCGGTCACATCAAAAGAACTATCATTACCTGAATCTGAGCTATCATTCTTATCAGACTTGTAAGAAAATTCTGTTTCGGCGATTTTATCAACCATTGCCAGATGAACTTTGATCATATCTTTTAATTCTGTAGAATATGAATTTTTTGTTTCTTCTAACCTATTTAGTTGTTTTTTATATTCAGAAATCTTTGCCTCTTTTGATGAAACCAAATCGTTTGCTTGTTTCTGTGCTTGAGCAAGAATTTCTGATGCTTCGGTTTTTGCCGATAACATGGTAGTGTCAGCATTTTTACGAGCGTCAATTGCAGCACCCTTGATTGAATCTTCAACTTGCTTTAAACTATCAAGCTGGCTTTTCAACGAATCTGATTCCATCGATAATTTGAGTGATTCCTGTTTAAGATTTTCAAGCGTCGTTGCAACAGTATCTAAAAATGAATCGACTTCTTCTTTATCATAGCCACGCATCTGAGTAGGAAACTCATAATTTCGAATATCATTTGGGGATAAACTCATAACAATCCTTACTTTCTTTATATTATGTTCTTTTTTTCAATGTAAAGGAATCATGTTTCTACCTGAAACATTTAGAAAAATTATTCCTTTTATTATTATCGAACAAAAACAGGAAAATATTAACATGAATTATGAGTTTTTTTTCTGCTGTATCTTATTGTATAGTAGATAGTTCAGATGATATTTGAAACCGTCTTAATCGCGTGAACCGTATAGTCCTGTGCCAACCCGAATCATAGTTGAGCCTTCTTCGATTGCAATTTTGTAATCGTTGCTCATTCCCATTGACAAATTAACGAATTGATCACCGATAATTTGCTGACTCTGTCTAAAAAGATGATAACATTGTTTGAAAGCGTTTCGAATTTGTTGCTCATCATTGGTATGAGGACCAATTGTCATCAGGCCTACTAATTTTATATGAGGTAGTTTGTATACTTGCTTGATAAACTCAAGTGACTCTGAAAGAGCTACACCATTTTTTTGTTCTTCACCAGAGGAATTGACTTCGACATAGCATTCAATCATACGGTCAACGTCACCAGCACGTTTTGAAATCTCTTCGGCTATTTTGATTGAATCAACAGATTGAATCACATCAAAAAGTTCGACAACTTTTTTGACTTTGTTAGTTTGCAGATGTCCAATCATATGATAACGGGCGATTTGTCCAAGCTCTCTGATTTTTGGCTCTGCATCCTGTAGGCGGCTTTCGCCAATATTAAAAATACCTGCAGAGACTGCTATTTGAATCGAAGCTGAAGGAAATGTTTTTGTTACAGCAACAATTGTTATATCATCAGCATCACGGTCACAGCTATCGCATATTTCGGCAATATGACCATTGAGTTCCATTAAGTTTTTTGCAAACCGATCTTTCATAGCTTCTAATAAAACATGAAACTATAAAAAGATGCAAGAGATTTGTTCAGATGAAACTACACTAAAGCAATATCAGCAGTGTCTTCTTTGTTTGTTGGAATATCTGGGATAACAACTGGTTGTTCATTTATCACTTGTGTCTGCGGAACAAATTGCGAGGCCATAATCGAAACAGCATCATCAACTCTTCCAAAGAATGATTCAATAGAATCTACAAGCTGATCTTTGACCATCGTCACGGCCTCTTCCGAAAAACCAAGTTCATTGACTGCTAAGTCGAAAAACTCTTGTGCTTTGGAGAGCATGTCACTCTCGGCAGCATTGAGATAGCCATCAACCGTATCAAAGAATGTAGCCATCATCTCAGTAGAACCCGATTGGGCAACATTACCAGCTGAGTTAATATAATTATCCAAGTTGCTTGGATCTGATTCTGAAATCTGTTTTGTCTGAACATTAAATTTATTGGCAAATTGGAAACTAAATTTTGAATCCATTCGATAACGCAAAGCGAATTTGTTTACTGTCCGACGATAACCGTCGACAGATTCTGATTTCATCGAGCTACTCATCTTAGTCGATTCATTATAGAATGATTCGATATTAAAATTTCGGGACTGAGCCCCAAACGCACCCGCCAATCGTGATTTGTTTTTCATTTTAGATTTTGCCATCGTACGACCATCAGTCTGTTCAGCCATATTGGTTTCAATAATTTCTGAACTCTTAATATCAAAAGCAGCTTTGAGTCCGAAACCACCAGCGGCAAATTCTGAAAGTCCTCGAGTTTCACCATCTTCAATAGATTCCGCAACCCCTTGAATCGCACTTAAATCAAATTGTAACATCATTTTATAATCCAATTTTGACTTACGACTGAAATAGGCAACATCACCTGACTCTGGGGTCGTTGGTAGATTTTCTTCATTTGGCTCAGTCGGATTTTTATAGGTAGGGTCATTAGTCTTGGCGATATCTGTTGAGCTTGTTGGCTTTTCTGATTCATTTGATGGCAGATAAGCGTCGGATGGAAGTTGTTCCTGAGGAATTGGTTCCTTGGTAGGCTCTGTATTATAATGTTGTGGCTTACGACCAATATTGATTGAGTTGGTCATTTGCTGATAGCGGTCACGGAAATTATTGGCAATCTGATTAAAAAAGCTTGAGAATTCCATTTGTGTTACCTCTTTTGTTTAGTTACGAAACTTCTTTTTTATATCGGCAAAACCTGACTTCACTAAAGTAGGGCTTTCAAATGTGGAAACCTGAGGATTGAGACTTGACAAAGTTTGTGAATTTTATAACTTATCAACAAGTAAGATAAAACATAAATTCAAAGGACAGAACAGTATGACTCCAGTTCACAAAGATACTCTCCAGGCATTATCGACTGGTATTCAAGCAGAAGTCGCTTCCTATGTTTTTTACATTGAAGCTGCCAAAAAAGCACAAAACGACGAACAAAAAGAAATTTTAAAAAAATTAGCACTCGAAGAAAAAGACCATTTCCATATTTTGGAAAGACAATATGATTCTCTCATCAGAACTGAAAAATGGATTTCCACTTCAGACATTTTAAAATCTGAAGGACTTCCTGAAATCTCAGAAGATATGACCAATGAACATACTAATCTAATTGATGAAGTTAAAAATGCTGATTCAATGGATAAAATTTTGGATATCGCTTATCGTTTGGAAGAGGAAGCCTACGAACTTTTTCATGGTGCCATCGATATGTGTGAAACCGATGAAGGAAAAAAGATATTTACTGAACTTTCCAAATTCGAACAAGGTCACATGATTCTCATTGATGAAATGCGTAAAAAACTACATGTAAAATAAAATTTATTTATATATAAAATTAAGTAGTTTGTATACAATATGTTTAAACTAAAAATTCGGAGAGTGATTTGCAATTAGAAGTATTAAAAGAAGAAGCTGATAACTACTTTATTGAAAAAAGATTTCAAGAATCATTAGACATATATACACAGATACTTAAAGAATATCCCGATTCTGAAAATAAGGTTGAATTACTAAGGTCTATAAGTAATTGTATGGCATGGTTAGATGCTTTTTCAGAAGCAGATAAATATTCTCAACTTGCTATTAGTGAATGTGAAGTTGAATATGAAAAAAATTATTATGAAGCATTATATCTATACGAGCATAGTGACTATGTAAAATCAAAAAAACTTTTTGAAAAACTTTTATTAAATCATTCTGAAAAATTTGAACGTGGAAATCTTGAGACATTTTTTGCCTTTAATTTAGTTGAATTTTATGAGTATTCTGCTGCTTTAGAGTATTTTAAAAAAGGACATTCTTTGTTAGATGGTAAGGTAAACCCTTTTTTATACGCTGATTTATTATATAAATATGGGGCTGTGTCATAAATTTTGTGTAAACAGTTAATTGGTTATCTCAAATTCTTGGTACTCTGTCTCCAAATCGTATAGCAAATTGATGGACAGCCAGTGGCCAGTTCCGTATCGGCATAGTCCATTTCTTCATAATATTCTGT
>JAJRQO010000006.1 GCA_024280215.1 Candidatus Zixiibacteriota bacterium | reverse complement strand
TCATCGGTGAGAGCATCAAATACCGATTGGGTAAATTTGGACTCAGCAGCCCAGCCCTGTTTGAAATCTTCCATTTTTTGAAACATAATATCAGTCTCCTACATAACAGGGATTTGAGGTTTGTTATCTAAAATCTTTTCAATAGTTTTAAGTGTCTCTTTGTCCAATCGAATTTCAGATGCTTTGACATTATCTTCAAGTTGTGAAACTTTAGTTGCACCAATAATTGCACAACTAATTTCATCTCGACGTAAAATCCACGCAAGAGCCATTTGCGAAAGTGACATATCCAGCGACTGTGCCAACTCAGAAAGTTTTCGACAAGTAGCGATGTTTTCTTCGGTAAGATCACCTTTGAGCCAGTTCGATGTTCCACCGCGACTTTCATCTGGGACACCATCGTTATACTTGCCTGTCAAGAAACCTTGAGCAAGAGGAGACCAGACTGTGAGTCCTATGCCATGATGTTTACATGATGACATCACATCAATTTCGATATGACGGTCGAGCATGTTATAGCGTGGTTGTTCGACCATTGGTGAGTAGCAGTTGAAATTTTTAGCAGCTCCGACAAGGCGTTCAATTTTATCGGCTCGCCAAACTGAGGTACCCCAATAGAGGATTTTACCCTGATGCACCAAATCATCCATCGCCCGTACAATTTCTTCTTCGCCAACTTCTGGGTCATACCGATGGCAGAAATACAAATCAAGATAATCAGTCCCAAGCCGTTTGAGAGTTTTTTCAACGGATTCAATAATATGTTTCCGAGACAAGCCACGGTCATTGATATTTTCAGTCATCGGCCAGAATACCTTGCTTGAAAGCACCAAATCCGAACGGGTGAAATCTTTTATAATCGGACAGATTGTCTCTTCTGCTTTCCCCTTGGCATAGATGTCCGCCAAATCAATATAGTTGATACCGAGTTCAATTGCTCTACGAATAATCGGAGCAGTTTTTTCACCATCGACTGTTCCGCCGTATGTGAGCCAGCCACCGATTGCGATTTCTGAAATTTTGATTCCTGATTTTCCAATATTACGATAATTCATACACATTCCTTTTTGAAAAAATTTAAACTTTCTCTATATTACGTAATCTTAACTGAAATATCAACGGTAGAATGGCAGTTTTCATCACATTTTGAACCTCTTAAATCTTTCTAAGTCAATGTAATTCATGCTATTTTGAAAATGTATTATTTCGATGCTACTACTTGAAATTATCAGACAATGCATTATATTCAGAGGCTATGAAAGAGTTGTCCTCAGATTTGCCTAAAGAACCAAAACGTGAGAATGTCCATAAGATGTTTGACCGTATTGCTGACCGTTATGATTTACTCAATCGGTTGCTTTCGTTCAGGCAGGATGTCGCTTGGCGAAACAAAGTCGTCTCGTTGCTTCCAAAAAAAGAAAATCTGTCTGTTTTGGATTTAGCGACAGGAACTGGCGATTTACTGCTTTCAATGGCAGAAAAATCTGAAAATCTGACATCTGGGGTCGGGCTGGATATGTCAGCTGGGATGCTCAAATATGCTGTTATTAAAGCGAAAGAGCAGAAAAACCGAAAACAATTGTCATTCATACGCGGGGATGCTGTACATATTCCATTTGCCAAAAACTCTTTTGATGTGGTTTCGATTGCATTTGGTATTCGCAATGTTGTCGATGTTCAGCAATCGCTTCGGGAGATGCATCGGATTTTGAACAAAGATGGAAAAGCTCTTATTTTGGAATTTTCTTTACCGCAAAATAAAATTGTTAAAGTTGGCTATCTCTTTTATTTTAGGTATATTTTACCTATCGTAGGTGGGCTAATTTCAGGTGATTCCTATGCCTATACCTATTTGAATAAAACGGTGGAAACATTTCCTTATGGAAAAGATTTTTGTGATTTAATGGAGAAAGCTGGCTTTTCAACTGTATCAGAACATAGATTGACATTTGGTATAGCAACGATCTATGAAGGAGTAAAGAATTAACTGATGACTACAATTGCTCAAAAAAACAAAGTTGAAATTATTGCCGAAATACAAACAGTAGTTCTTGAAAAATTACAAAAACTGTACGCTACTGATACGACCGATCAAACAATCAAACGTATAACAATTGATATTCCACATATTGATATTATAAATTGGTTTCAAAACCAACAAGTTCCCCAAAAAATATTTTGGTCAGATCGTGATGACAAGTTTGCTATTGCTGGGATTCACCTTGCTGACATGATTCAAAATGGTGACGACCAGGCACATCCTGAATTATTCGCTACAATACAAGCACGTCTTGACAATGGTGATGACTCGGTTCGGTACTTTGGTGGGATTAAATTTGACTCGGCTTCAACGGTGACTGACGAATGGTCTGAGTTTGGAACTGCCGCATTTGTGCTTCCTCGTTTTGAACTTATTAAACGAAAAGATTCGTATCAGTTTGTATGTAATCTAAATTTTCCAACTGATAAAGAAAATTTTGAAACGATAAAAAAACAATTGTCTCAGTTAGTTTTTCAATCTGAGAAAAATTCTGAATATCATAATGAAATCTTACATCGTACAGATTATCCCGAACAAGAAGAATGGATGTCACGGGTGAATACTGCTCTCACAGCGATGAATAATGATGATTATGAGAAAATTGTTCTTGCACGTAAGACAAAACTTACTTTTAAAGAAAATGTTTGCCCTGCAACAGTCATGCATAACTTGCTTGTCAATACTTCTCATTGTTTTCACTTTTGCTTTCAACTAAGTGAAACGAAGGCGTTTTTAGGTGCAACACCAGAAAGGCTTTATTATCGCAATCTTCATAATCTCAAATGCGAAGCAGTTGCGGGAACCAGAAGTAGGGGTGATGATGAACGTCATGATAGGTCGCTTGCAGATGAACTTTTACAAAGTAAAAAAGATATAAAAGAACATCGTTATGTTATCGATTCGATTTTAGATGCTCTCACAAAATATGCTAAGCGAAGTGAAGAACAAAATGATGGCAATGTACTATTGATTCAACTTGCCAAAGTGCAACATCTGATAAAACGATTTAAATTTAATCTACACGACTCTGTTTCAGATTTTGAATTATTGAAATCACTGCATCCAACTGCAGCAGTTGGTGGCTACCCTAAGAAAAATATTCTTACTCAGATTTCTGAATTAGAAAAATTTGATCGTGGATGGTACGCTGCTCCAATTGGGTGGATAAGCAAAGACACCTCAGAATTTGCGGTTGCTATTCGCTCTGGTCTTATAGAGAAAAACAGAATGGTTTTATATTCTGGAGCGGGTATTATTGATGGTTCTATTCCTGAGTCGGAATGGGATGAAATCGAAAACAAGATTTCTAATTTCTTGAAGATTTTACAATCATGAATCTTTCGCAAGCATCTTCGTACAACGAATTACTTGTAAATATTTTAATCGAAGAATTATTTCGTCATAAAATTGACACTTATTTTGTCTCCCCAGGGTCACGCTCCACACCGCTTACATCGTCTATCGCATATAACGAAAAACTTACAAAATATATTCATACAGATGAACGAACTGCCGCCTTTACCGTACTCGGTTATGCAAGAGCAACTGGCAAGCCTGGTGTTCTGATTTGTACCTCAGGCTCTGCGGGGGCAAACTATTTTCCTGCTGTTTGTGAAGCGTCGGCTGATTCTATTCCCATGATTATCATCACTGCTGATCGTCCTCCTGAGTTACATGGTGTATTAGCGAACCAAACATGTAATCAACAATATATGTTCGGTCAACTGGTTCGAAGTTTTATGAATATTGAACCTCCTGACAAAAAAATGTTATTATCTGATTTGTTACATGACATAAGTTCCCTGTTTCAAAAATCATTAACAAACCGATCTGGGCCAGTTCATATCAACTGTATGTTTAGAGAACCACTTGTTTTTAAAAAGACAAAAAAAGATTATTCAAAGTTTACAACTGACATTCAACATTGGATTGATTCTGATAAACCAATGACAAAAATGAAATCTAATAGGACAAACATTTCTTTTGACACAAAGTTTAATACATCAATTCCAACGATCCTTATCGCGGGTGCGTTAAAAACAAAAAAAGAAGCAAAGGCTGTTGTGAACTTTGCGGAAAAATTTAACCTGCCTATTTTTCCTGATATACGTTCTGGGATGCGACTATCAAACAGTTCTAAAAACCTCATAACATACTACGACCAATTACTTACAACGAAGTTGCTTGATATTGATTCCGCATATCAGGTGATTCATATTGGTGGTAATATTGTCTCAAAACGTTTGATGCAATTTATAGAAAAAGCAAAAGTGTCAAATTATCTTGTGCTACATAATTCTTCAGACGCATATAATGCTCATCATAAAATGACAGAAAGTCATAGCGGTTCTATTGAAAAGTTGTTGAAAAAATTATCACTACATATAAAACCATTTCATACAGTATTTCTGAAATCAGTTATTACGTCTAACAAAATGGTGTCAAAGAAAATTTCAAGTTTTAATTATAAGTTCTCAGAAATTTCTATAGCAAGACAACTTACGCAATCTATCAAAAAGAATTCCTTTGTCTATTCCGGAAATTCTTTGTCGGTACGACTACTTGATATGTTTGGCGACGTTTCTGGTAACAATACTCAAGTCATTGCTAATAGAGGACTCTCAGGTATTGATGGTACTATTGCCTCGGCAATTGGTTACGCCAATGGTTTGAATAAAAGTGGAACGCTTTTATTAGGTGACTTAGCATTTCAACATGATATCGGTTCTCTCGCACTTGTAAAAAAATCAAATCAGGCACTTGTTATAGTTCTTCTCAATAATAATGGTGGTAAAATATTTTCTTCATTGCCAATAGCAAAAGATAAAAATATATTTGAAGAATTTTTTGGAACTCCTCTCGGCATGACATATAAATATACCGCAAAACAATATGATATTCCATATTATTTTATAAGTTCCACAAGACAATTTCATGAAATTTATATCAAAGCACAAGCGATAAACCAAACGGTTCTTATCGAAGTTGCATGTCAGGATTCCGAATTTCTATGCGAACAAAAGAAAATCAGAAACGAACTTAAAAAATTACGTTAAGGCTATGATACATTTTCATTTTAAAACGTATGGCGATAAAACGAAGCAACCTCTTCTTATGTTGCATGGTTTCATGGGGGAATCTTCAGATTTCGATTCACTTGCTGAGAAGTTACAAGAAAATTTCTTTTGTATTGCTCTTGATCTACCTGGGCATGGTGAGACTCGTTGCGACGAAGATGATGATTATACTATTGAAAAAACTTCTGAAGCAATCAATAAGTTTCTTATGTCTGAAAAAATTAAATCACCCCATCTCTACGGGTACTCAATGGGTGGAAGGGTAGTGTTCTATTTATTAACGCATTACTCTGAAAGTTTTTCAAAATCTATTGTCGAATCATCATCACCAGGTCTGAAAACTGAATCAGAAAAAATTGAACGTCAGCAAAAAGATTTGCTTCTATCAAAAAGAATGACCATGCAACCGATGGTTGAGTTTTTAGAAGACTGGTATAATCTTGAACTCTTTTCATCAATAGATAAAACTTCAGACGCATTCCAAAATATGATTGTACAAAAATCAAAAAACAATATATCGAAGTTAGCCTTGTCATTAAAACATCTTGGCACTGGTGCGATGCCTTCGTTATGGGATTCACTCGATAAAATTCAAACGGATGTTCTACTTATTACTGGCAGTTTAGATAAAAAGTACAAATCAATAGCTCATGAAATTTCTGATAAACATGAAAATTTCTCATATGAAATTATTGACGATGCTTCACATAATGTGCATTTTGAGCAAGAAGAACAAATTTATAAAATCGTAATAAATTATTTAAAATAAATGAGGTATTTATGGCTGAAATTCAATGGACAAAATCAGGTGACTACACCGATATAAAATATGACAAATTTGATGGGATTGCAAAAATAACAATCAACCGTCCTGAAAAAAGAAATGCCTTCAGACCGCTCACGGTAAAAGAGATGATAAACGCATTGGCTGATGCACGGTCGGACAAAACTATCGGCGTTATTATTTTAACAGGTGAAGGAGAAAAAGCATTCTGCTCGGGTGGTGACCAAACAATTCGTGGTGACGCAGGTTATCAGGATGGTGATGGAACTGAACATTTAAATGTCTTGGATTTCCAACGTGACATCCGCACCTGTCCAAAACCTGTTATTGCAATGGTTGCGGGATACTCAATTGGTGGTGGACATGTCTTGCACTTGATGTGTGACTTAACAATCGCAGCCGACAACGCAATTTTTGGGCAGACAGGTCCGAGAGTAGGCTCCTTTGATGGTGGTTTTGGTTCAAGTTATATGGCTCGAATTGTTGGACAGAAAAAAGCGCGCGAGATTTGGTTCTTGTGTCGACAGTATGATGCCAAGCAAGCTCTCGATATGGGACTTGTCAATACCGTTGTACCGTACGCGCAACTTGAAGAGGAAACGGTCAAATGGTGTCAGGAGATATTAGCAAACTCACCGATAGCGATTCGATGTCTCAAAGCAGCCATGAATGCTGATTGTGATGGGCAAGTTGGCTTGCAAGAACTTGCGGGCAACACAACGATGTTATTTTATATGTCTGAGGAAGGGCAGGAAGGTCGCAACGCTTTTGTTGAAAAACGTAAACCTGACTTTTCAAAATTCCCTAAAAGAGGATAAACAATTTACAATTGCTCATGTCTAATACACGACTAAGATTATGGTGGCTTGCCGCTCGTCCCAAAACATTGCCAGCCGCCGCTGCTCCTGTTGTCATCGGAACGTCGATGGCGTATGCGAACGGTGGTTTTCATTTGCTCTCTGCCATAGCGGCACTTTTTGGAGCCTTGTTTATTCAAATTGGAACCAACCTTGCTAATGATTATTTTGATTTTAAAAAAGGATCCGACCGTGATGACAGACTCGGACCTACTCGTGTAACCCAAGCAGGACTTATCTCTCCGCAGTCGGTAAAAAAACTTACCATAGGTGCATTTTCCCTCGCATTTCTGTTTGGTATATTTTTAGTCTTTCGTGCAGGAATGCCGATTGTTGTTATTGGGCTAAGTTCAATTCTTTTTGGAGTTCTCTATACTGGGGGAAAATATCCGATAGGCTATATCGGTCTGGGCGAAGTTTTTGTTCTGATTTTCTTTGGTCCTGTTGCCGTAGGTGGAACTTATTATGTGCAGACGCTTACAATTTCAAATAATGTATTAATTGCAGGTCTGATTCCTGGGTTGCTTTCATCGGCTATTTTAGTTGTCAATAATTTAAGAGATATAGAATCGGATACAATTTCAGGAAAAAAAACATTGGCGGTTCGGTTTGGGATCGCATTTTCAAAGTTGCAGTTTTCACTTTTTGTCATAGGTAGTGCGATGGTTCCGTTATATTTATATTTGAATTCAGAAAACAGTTTTCACTTGATACCATTGCTTATACTTATTCCAGCTCTGTTTGTTGTAAAAAATATTTATACAAAAACTGGTCGTGAGCTCAATAATCTTTTAGCACAAACAGGAAAACTGTTGTTTGTTTATTCGATCCTTTTTGCGATTGGATGGGTGTTATGATACTTGAAACAATCAAGTTGTATGCCTATAAACTTCCGCTTTATAAAAAGCTTCAATTAGGCAAAAAAAACATCGCAGAGCGTGAAGGGTTTGTCATAGAAATAAAAACGGAAACAGATGTAACTGCATATTCAGAAATTGCTCCGCTCCCATCTTTTTCTATGGAATCAATGTCTGATGTTATCAAAGAGGTAGTATCGTTTAAAGAAAAATTTGCCGGCAAACCTGTACCATCTGATATTTTACAACAGCTAACAGTCTATACTCCATCGGTGCGATTCGGGATTGAATCTGCCTTTTTGCAGATAACGGCACAATCAAAAAAACTAACACTTGTTGACTTGCTTAACCCTACTGCCAAACAAATTGTCTCGGTGAACGCCTTGCTGATAGGTAGTCAATCTGAAGTTGTTGAGCGTGTGAGAAGTCTTTATGATGACGGCTATAGGGCTTTCAAGATGAAAATTGGTCGAGGTAATCTTGATGATGAAATCTCTACTATTCATAAAGTACGTCAGATAGTTGGTGATGACTCGCTGATACGTCTCGATGCCAACTGTGCTTTCGATTATGAAACAGCGATCTCTTTTTATGAACAGATAAAAAATCTTAACATTGATTATATCGAAGAACCATTTGAAACTTTTGAACTGACGAAAAAACAGCTTCTTGAACATGGGGACAGTATGCCGATTGCTCTTGATGAATCACTTGCTGAGATACAACCTGAGATGCTTAATGAAATGTATGCTCTAAAAGCGATAGTCCTCAAGCCAACTCTTTTAGGCTACACAAATACAATGATGTTTGCCAAGAAAGCATTTGCGTTGGGAATTCAACCAGTCATCAGCTCGTCGTTTGAAACTTCACTTGGTACTTATCTCTTGGCATCAATGGGTGCTATTATAGATTCAAAGATCCCAATCGGTCTTGATACACTCTCTTGGTTTGCTGATGACATAGTAGAAAACCGACTTATTATTACAAACGGAAAAATAGATTTGTCCAATTATGTCGCATTGCCAACACAAATTGATTTCTCAAAACTGAGCGAGGTGACACTTGATAACGTCTAAATTTGTTTGGGATGCATTTGAAAAGTATAGTGATAATTTGTTTTATATTAACAACAAACATTCTCTCACTTACGGACAGTTTTTTCAACAACTTAAAACAGTTGCCTCTCAATTCGATTCAGATACTAATACAAATAATTTTGTGCCTTTACATATTGATAGATCACTTGATTCGCTTGTCCTGTTGTTTGCACATTTATATAATAGTTCTACCCCTGTTTTGCTTTCGAAGCAACTATCTGAAAATCAAAGTAAGAAATTATTGAATTCAATAAAAACGGAAGAACTATTTTCAGATGAAGATGCGACAATTATGTTCAGCTCAGGGTCGTCGTCGATTCCTAAAGCGATATTACATACATATAGCAATCACTACTATTCGGCTTTAGGTTCTAATGAAAATATAGTATTAGCAAAAAATGATAGATGGCTTCTGTCTTTGCCGATGCATCATATCGGAGGACTTTCGATTTTGTTTCGAACTTTGCTTTCGGGTGCGACTTTAGTTGGTTACGACAAATCTTTCTCGTTAGAGAATGCAATTTCTAAACATAACATTACCCATGTATCAGTTGTGCCGACTCAGTTGAGAAGAATGATGTTGTTTCCTGAAAAATTAAAATCACTTAAAGCGATATTAGTAGGCGGTGGGATGGTTCCTGATGACTTAATAGCACAGGCTGTAGAATTAAATCTTCCGATCTACAAAACTTACGGCATGTCTGAAATGACATCGCAGGTAACAACCACATCTTCAAATGCTTCTGCCTATGATTTAAAAACATCAGGGTCTCTTTTAAACTATAGAGAGTTAAAAATTGCTGATGATAACGAAATTCTTGTCAGGGGAGAGGTGCTTTGTAAAAAATATCTCAATGCTAAAATCTCTATCGACAATGATGGATGGTTCCATACGGGAGATTTAGGTTCATTTGACCCTCATATAAATTTGAACGTTCTTGGACGTAAAGATAATATGTTTATCTCTGGTGGCGAAAATATTTATCCTGAGCCGATTGAAAAACTATTAATGCAAATGGAAGATATTATTGAAGTTTGTATCGTGCCTAAAAACAGTGAAGAGTATGGACAGGTTGTGGTGCTGTTTTATAAAACAAATGACAACGAAGAGTTACTGCTTACTCAAGTGAAAGAATATTTACAAACTAAAGTTCAGCTTTTTGAAATTCCGAAAGAGATTTATAAATTCCCCGATGCATACCAATCATTAGGAATCAAACTGAACAGAACCTTTCTCAAAAATTATATTAATAAAAAATAAATTATTGAAATTTTGTTAACTGCTCTTGTAGTTTTTCTGGAATACGAATTGGTTTCTTTTTCTCTTTTGAAATAACAACATGCACTGTTTTCATCGTTGCACTTACTTGACTCTCGGTATTTGTAAAAGTATAACTCAGCTCAAAAGAAGTCCGACCGATTTTACTCACCTGCAACGATAGAGTAAAGTTGTCACCTAAGTAAAGTGATTTTTTATATTCAGACTCAGCATGCACAATGACAATAAGAAACTCGGCATCATCAATTATATGCCTCAGAGAGAATCCGATTTCTATCATAAACTCTTCATAGATAACGTGGGCTAACTTCAGATAATTCCCAAAAAAGAGAATCCCAGCGGCATCGGTATCTGGTAAAGTTACAAAATATTCTTTTTTATACATGATTTCTCACTTTTTTTCATAAAACAGTTTAATTTCACTGAACCTTATGCTATCTTTTGCGTCTTAATATGAAGAAAAGATACACAGAAATAAACGTGAAATCAACTAAGGAGAAAAATGACACTCAAAACAACAATAAGACAATCTGTCTTGTTTCTCCTGATAAGCCTTTTGGCGATGTCGTCAGTATTGGCAGATTCAGGAAAAATTCCCCAACGCTCAGATATCGACGATCAGTACAAATGGAAAGTTGAAGATATTTATGCTGACACAATCGCATGGCAAAAAGATTTTGATGTTATCAAAAATAATTTGTCCCGATTTGAAGCATACAAAGGTCACCTTGGCGACTCCCCATCGATACTTCTTGAGTGCATGTCACTTTCGGATTCACTTGAACTTATTATTGATAACTTATATGTATATGCATATTTGAAACTTGATGAAGATAATCGTCAGTCTCATTACCAAGAACTTGGTGGTCGAGTTGGTGCTTTGGCAGATGAGTTCTCCACAGCGGTTTCATTTATGAGTCCAGAACTACTTACAATCCCTGGTGATAAATTACAGTCATTTTTGAAATCAACCCCAGAGTTAGACTTGTATCGTTTTAATCTTGAAGATTTACAACGTCAAAAAGCACATATTTTATCAGATAAAGAAGAAGCTATTTTAGCTGCCGCAGGTGCTATCACATCAACAGCAAGTAATGTTTTTAACATGATTGAAAATGCTGATTTGAAACTTGGTACAATTATCGACGATGATGGCAACCCGCTTGAGTTGACATGGGGGCGTTATTCTCGCATCATGGAAGAAAGCTCTCGTGATGTTCGTCGCGCTGCTAATGACACTGTACAAATCCAATATCTGAAATACATTAATGCTTTAGCAGCTACTATGGGTGGCTCTGTAAAAAAAGATGTCTTCCTTGCTAAAACACGTGGCTATAAAGACTGTCTTGAATACTCATTGGCTGACAATAATATCCCTACTGATGTATACTACTCACTAATCGAAGCCGTCAATGCCAACATTGGAACTCTCCATAAGCTAACTCGTTTACGTAAAAAAATTCTTAAAGTCGACACGTTGTACACCTATGATATGTCGGTTCCATTAGGCCCGAAATCTACCAAAGAGTATTCTTATGACGATGCTCAGAAAATGCTTCTTGAAGGTTTAAAACCTCTTGGGAAAAAATATATAAATGATTTCAAACAAGCCTTCTCATCTGGATGGGTTGATGTCTACGAAACTGAAGGAAAAGGATCTGGTGCCTACAACTGGGGGACCTACTCTTCACATCCATATCTTCTCATGAACTACAACAACCGTTTGGATGATGTCTTTACCCTTGCCCATGAAATGGGTCACGCAATGAACAGTTACTACACCAATCGCAATGAAGCATATCCATACTCTGGACATTCGTTGTTTACCGCTGAAGTCGCATCAACATGTAATGAAGCTGTCCTTATGAAATACATGATGAAAAATGCGAAGACAAAAGAAGAAAAAATTATTCTTCTCAATCAGTATATCAACCAAATTAGAGGTACTTTCTTTACACAGGTTATGTTTGCTGAGTTTGAACTTGCAATTCATAATCATGTTGAAAATGGTGGAGCGGTATCAGTTTCCTATTTCAAAAAAACATATAGAGATATTTACCAAAAATACTATGGTCCTGAATTAGTCATTGGTGAACATAATGATATGTCGGGAATGAAAATATCGCATTTCTACCGTCAGTATTATGTTTATCAATACGCCACTTGCTATGCTGCTGCACAGATGCTTTCACAACGGATATTAGATGGAGACGAAGGCATTTTGGAAACTTATCATCAATTCCTTGAGACTGGAAAATCAGCCTATCCAGTTGATATTCTCAAAGCTGCTGGTGTTAATCTTACAGAGTCAGAAGCGGTCGATCGCACTCTTGCTCTTTTTGGTGAACTTGTTGATGAGTTAGAACGTCTTTTAGACGAAAGCTAATCGCAACTAACTGACTTGTCACCCTGAGCGGAGTCGAAGGGTACACAATTTTAGCCCTGTAAATTTCTTACGGGGCTATTTTTTTCGAAATTGAAATGCAATTTCATCTATCAAAGATTTCTAAATTTATAGCTTGTTTTTCGGCACATTTTGTAGAAATTACTGTTCTGATAGTATAATATGTAACAATACTTTTAAAATATTAGTAAGGAGTTTTAATATGATGATTTCACAAAAAATGGCTGACGCCATTAACGAACAAATTAAAAATGAATTCTATTCAGGATGGCTTTATTTAGCTATGGCATTCAAAGCGGAAGAACTGAGTTTAAAATATTTCGCTGAATGGTTCAAAATGCAGGAAGCGGAAGAAAGAATGTACGCAACTAAAATGTGTTCTTATTTATTAGACCAAGGTGTCGAAGTGAAACTGACAGCATTAGAAAAACCTGAATTTGATGGTAGTTCGATTGCAGCCATGGTAAAAGAAACAGTGAAACATGAAAAATTTATTACAGACTGTATTTCTGATTTAGTAAATGTTGCAAGAGAAGATAAAGATAATGCGACTTTCAATTTCTTACAATGGTATGTAGAAGAACAAATTGAAGAGGTTGCATCTGTTACAGAACTTGATGATTTAGTAACCCTCGCTGGACCGACACAGTTACTCTTACTTGAAGAAAGAGTTAAAACTATTATCGCACAGCGTGGAGCTGAAGCGTCTGAATAATCTTCTAAAGCCCGCCTCAGCGGGCTTTTTTTTCGTAAAATTTAATTGTTGATTCATTTAGTCTATGTAGTATCTTTTCTGTAAATGAACGAATAACAAAAGAGAACTCTCATGCAAGATATTTCAAAAATTTTAAAAAGACTAAACTATGGTATCTATGTTGTCACGATGGGTGATGGGACAGATGGCAACGCCTTCACCGCAAGCTGGGTTATGCAGGTTTCATCGGAACCACCTATGATTGCTGTGTCGGTACATAACAAACATCAGTCTTCACGACTTCTTCAATCAACAGGTGCTTTTGTCGTCAATCTGATTGGGAAAGGGCAGGATGATGTTGTCAAAACATATTTTGGTCCTGCTGAATCGGGTTATGATAAACTGAAAAATAGTTCGGTCACAGATTCACCCGCAACCAAAACTCCGCTTATTCCTGGGGCGATTGGGTATCTGGATTGTGAAATTGTCAGCACTACTAAAGCAGGGAACCATACTATTTTTATTGGCGAAGTGAAAGCCTCAGAACTTGATGATAAAACAACTGAGCTCTTGACAACATCTAACTCAAAGTTGCATTATATCGGATGAAGATAAATATTTTTTTAATTCTAATAATCATTTTTTCGTTTTCTGAGCATACATTTGCCTGCGATGAAACCGTCATGATTGATTCTGTTGAATATCAAATCGATGATGTCTGGTGCGGGAAACTTATCGATACAACATTGATTGCACAGTATGAAGATCTCGCCCGTCTGCCTGATTCATTATGTTATAAAGAGTATAAAATTTATATCCGAACTGATGCTGCCAAAGCATTTGTCGCTATGGCACAAGCAGCGCTTGTAGATTCCATATTTTTCACTGGTAAATCAGGCTTCCGTTCACCATCGTATCAAAAACAGATGATACGAAGACGGCTTAAAGAGGGCAAAGAGTTTGCCGAGATAATTCGCTACGCTGCTCCTCCTGGTTATAGCGGTCATTCTATTGGTAATTCAATAGATATTGCTACTGAAAGTTACCCATTTTCAAAATCTAAAGCATACCAATGGCTCACAGACAATGCCTCAAAATTTGGTTTTATCGAAACCTATCCCAAAGGTAACGAAACGCTTAAAACATGGGAGCCTTGGCATTGGGAATATATCGGCGAAGTTAAATAGCTTACTGTATAATATGTCATGCTGAACAGCTTGCAGGATGTGAGCAGAGTCGAAGTATGTTCACATAATAGAAATATCTCACAATTTTTACATTTACCTTCAGGTTAAACTCATCTATATTTAACCTATGACAAAGAAACTCAAACAAAATAAGTTTACAACATATTGGCAATCGTTCTGCTATTATTGTTCTGGGTTGTATGTGAGAATTGATCTGCATCATCTTTTTTTGATGTCTGCGGGGGTTGCCTTTACCATGCTTGTTTGTGTTATACCACTGCTATTGATTATACTATTTGCTCTTGGCAATATTGTTGACCAGCCAGAGATTTATTCTGAAATAAACAGAATGATTGACCGTTTCATTCCATATCCTGAGTACGCTGGTGCTGTAAAACAGGAAGTTGCCCTCCGTTTGAAAACACTTGTTGATTTTAATAAAATAGCGGGAGTGATTGGTTCCTTTGGGTTACTCTTTGCGGGATCTTCTCTGTTTAGTTCTATACGAACAGTTTTAAACAAAATATTTCATCCACATGTCAGTGAAAAATTCCTTATAGAAAAATTATATGATTTTGTTTTGATAGTTGCGGTTTTGGTTTTATTCGCAGGGACGATTTTTGTACTACCCCTTGTTTCTGCGGTGATGGAATTTGCAAGCCATATCACTTGGCTTGAGACTGTTGGAGTGGGAACTTTGGAACCGTTTATAGTTCAATTGGTTTCAGTTGTAATAATATTCTCAATGTTCTTTATTGTCTTCTGGCTGATTCCTATTAGCAGAACAAACATCCGAATTGTATTAGTCAGTACAGTTGCGGCAACAATTTTTTGGCGTATTGCTGAATTTCTGTTTGGCTATTACCTGAGCCATGTTGTTACTCTCCAGCATATTTATGGTGTTTATGCCTTTTTGGTAATAGTATCGTTTTGGATTTACTATGCAGTTTTTTCGATGTTTGTAGCGGCAGAAATTGGGCAACTGCATTTTGAACGGTGGAAATTTCAACAAGAAAAACTCAAAAGCATCTTCTTCATCGACGACTTAGAACCGAAGTGATGGCTACTTTACCCGCCACAAATTAAAAACTGCTTTGTCAAAAACTGCTCCGCTTGGTTCTGTTATCAAAAGTTTGAACTCAATCGTGTCTTTGGCGACTTGGTCAATTACTAACTGATACAAATCTTTCCCACGCATACGTTCACCAATAATTTTTTTATCTCTGCGAATACCATGATACAATGCATGCTTGTTGCGGTTGTCCCACACCTCCCATGAAACCGAATCAGTGACAGGGTCGATATATAAATACCCTGAGTCACTATATGTGAACATAAATTTTTCACCACTTAGAGAAGTTCGAAGTTTTTTTGTTTTCTTATTATATGCAAATTTTGCTTTGCCATCGATGCTGACTTTGGTATGTACACCAGGGATTAAAATTCTCCTGAACCTACCCAGTTTCCATCAAGATTTGAAAGTTCGATTTTTTCAATTTCACCGGCGGTGCTGTATGATACAAAACAAAATAATAATATAAAAAGTGTGAGTTGCATGAATGATTTTGTCATGAGATTTTCCTTTTTTTCTTATACATATATAGAGAATTAAAGCCCAAAACTCAATGAGAACTTTGTTAAATATCATTTAATTTTAAAAAGAATTAATTCTCTAAAAATAGCCACTATTCCACTGCCCTACAATAAGATACAAAACAGCCTTTCGGCTGTTTTTTGTTGATTTTTGCACTCTTTTACCGTACATTTTTAGGGTATATAACTATGAAAATAAGAATTACATATAAGGACTTCCGAAATGGCAATTGAACGCCAAAAAATTGAAACGATATTTTTAGAAGAGGAAATGAAATCCTCATACCTCGACTATTCTATGTCAGTTATTACTAACCGTGCTTTACCAGATATTCGTGATGGTATGAAACCATCCAACCGTCGAATCATGGTCGCTATGAACGACCTGCATCTTGCTCCAGGCAAAGGGCATCGTAAATGTGCCAAAATCGCTGGTGATACCTCGGGTAACTATCATCCACATGGTGAGCAGGTTGTCTATCCGACGCTTGTGCGTATGGCTCAGGATTTCAACCTTCGCTATCCGCTTGTTGATGGTCAGGGTAACTTTGGTTCTATCGATGGTGATGGTGCCGCTGCGATGCGTTACACTGAAGCACGTCTTACTCCGATAGCGGTTGAGATGCTTGCAGACATTGACAAAGATACCGTTGACTTTATGCCGAACTATGACGGTACTCGTGAAGAGCCAAAAGTTCTTCCTGGCAGATTTCCAAATCTGCTGTGTAATGGTACAACTGGTATCGCTGTTGGTATGGCGACAAATATTCCACCGCATAACTTAACTGAAATTTGTGAAGCGATTCTAAAAGTTATCGATGAACCAAAAACTTCTAATGATGACCTTATCGAAATCGTACCAGGTCCTGATTTTCCTACAGGCGGTATTATCAACGGTCGGGCAGGGATTGTACAAGCCTATAAAACTGGTAAAGGTCATATTTCTGTTCGTGCCAAAGTTGGTATTGAGTCAATTAAAAATAACAGAGAAGCAATTATCATCTCAGAGATTCCTTTTCAGGTCAACAAATCAAACCTGATTGAAAAAATTGCCGACTTAGTTCGTGATAAACGAATAGAAGGTATTTCAGATTTACGAGATGAGTCGGATCGTGATGGTATGCGAATTGTCATCGAACTCAAACGTGACATACAGGCTGACATTATTTTGAATCTTCTCTATAAGCATACAACTATGCAAAATACATTTTCTGCTAACATGCTGTCGCTTGACCATGGTGTACCAAAACTGATGACACTCAAACAGATGATTGATTGTTTCATTGAGCATCGCCATGAAGTTGTTACCAGACGGACAAAATTTGAACTCAAAAAAGCTGAAGATAGAGCTCATATTTTAGAAGGCTATCGAATTGCTCTTGACAATATTGATGCTGTCATTGAGTTGATAAAAAAGTCCAAAGATACCGCAACTGCTCATACTGGCTTGATGAAAACATTCAAACTATCCGACCGTCAAGCAACCGCAATTTTAGAAATGCGTTTAGCACGTCTGACTGGTTTAGAACGTCAGAAAATTGAAGATGAATATGCGGCACTTATTAAACTGATTACAAAACTCAAAGCTATCTTAGCATCTAAGTCTTTACGGATGCAAATCATCATTGATGAAACAAAAGAGATTGCCACCAAATTTGGTGATGAACGACGGACAGAGATTCAAGATGCTGTCGATGATATGACAGTTGAAGATCTTATCGCCGAAGAAGAAATGGTCATCACTATTTCGCATCTTGGTTATGTGAAGCGTCTTTCAGTTTCTCAATACAAAAAACAAAACCGTGGTGGCAAAGGTGTCAAGGGAATCGAAACTCGTGAAGAAGATTTTGCGGAACATCTCTTTATAGCTTCGACCCATGACTATATTTTGTTCTTCTCAACCAAGGGTAGAGTCTACTGGGTCAAAGTACACACTATTCCAACATCGGGTAAACTCGCCAAAGGAAAACCGATTGTCCATCTCTGTCAGCTTGAAAAGGGTGAAACGATTACTGCTTTCTGTAAAGTAAGAGAGTTCTCCGATGATAACTTTATTGTCATGGCTACGAAGAATGGTCAAATCAAAAAAACTCCACTCACCGCATTCTCAAATCCTCGTAAAGCAGGAGTCAATGCGATGAACTTACCTGTTGACGATGAGCTTATCGAAGCAGCAATCACCGATGGTGATTACGAAATCGTCTTAGCGACTCGGATGGGCATGGCTATCCGTTTCCCAGAAGAAAAAGTTCGTTCGATGGGTCGTACTGCCTATGGTGTTCGAGGAATCAATCTTTCCAAAGATGATTATGTTATCGGCATGGTAGCTGTTAAGCGAGATAGTTCTTTGCTGGTTGTCTCTGAGAACGGATATGGCAAACGGACGAAGATTGATGATTACCGTATGACTAATCGTGGTGGGAAAGGTGTTATCAATATGAAAGCATCTGATCGCAATGGTGAGGTTGTTACAATCAAAGAAGTTCTCAACCAAGATGAACTTATCTTGATGACACAAAATGGTATCGCCAACCGTCAGTCGGTTAAGGATATCAAAGTCATCGGTCGTAACACTCAAGGTGTTCGATTGATTAAGCTGAAAGGTGACGACAAAGTTACCGATGTCGCCCGTGTCGTAAACGAAGACTAAATTTTGTAGGGAGCAGGCTTGCCTGTTCCGCTATGATAGTATAGAGTAAGGCAGGTCTCGCTTTTGAGACTTGCCCTTTTTTTATTAGATAATTATTTTATATCGTTATCGAGAGTTTCATAAACTTTGTGTCATCCAAAAGAGAACTCTCCTCGTTTATTTTTGCCCAGTCAAAATTCACGTCGATATTTTTAAGAATGTATCCCATAGTATCGGTTGTATTATCATTTGAATTTGAACCATGGAATGCTGTTAAAAGTCCTCGCAAACTAAATCCAATTCCGTATGATGAATAATCAGAATCTGTATATATGAGATCTTCAACATTTCCAGAACGTAAGAATATTGTGTTCATCAGTCCAAACTCTAAACCTTTTCTGGTGAATAAATCTTTATCAACAACAAGGTCTCGTTCTTTTTCATAAACAAACTGAAAGCTTATATAGTTTTTTGCGTTGTATAAAAGATATAAGTTTAATCCAAAACCAAATTTTCTTGCTTTGGGAGGTTGTGCTGCTCCTCCGATGAGGACAGGTCCTATATTATCACCGAGATTAGATTTCACAAATGAAAGTGAAGGGGTCATCTCAAAACTCATATTGTTTACATTTGATGGTACCAACTGAAAAAGCTCATGTAAAGGGAATTCAATTAACAAACCAAAGTCATACATATTCCCAGTTGTTTCAGTAGAAGGTAATGGACCTCCAACCATAATCAATTGATCATCTGTACTATACTTCTTTAGAGAGTATCCTATACCAATTTGAATTTTATAGTCTATTCCAAAAGCAATTGTATATGAATTGATTTGATCTTTTGGATAAAATGAATCCAATGGATTGCCTACTTGATCCATCCGAGACACTCTGCCATAATCAAGAATCCTTTCTGAATAAGAAAGACCGATAGCATATTTGAATTGTGTTTTATCGTCTTGATTACTTTTAATGTGAGAGTAGCCACCACCAACCGACCAAGTTTGTAAATGAAGGTCATCGGCTAACTGTTCTAACCATTTTGTGTTGTTTGGTAATGA
Source organism: Candidatus Zixiibacteriota bacterium (assembly GCA_024280215.1). Lineage (GTDB taxonomy): Bacteria > Zixibacteria > MSB-5A5 > GN15 > FEB-12 > QQUK01. Next base: position 59,908 of record JAJRQO010000006.1, on the reverse strand, counting down.
AAGAGAAAAATTATTGTCTAATGAAAAAACACCAAAGGCACCTGGGTTGTAAAGTGCCGACTGGGCATCAACCAGATTTGCCGATATACCACCCATACCTACTGCTCGAGGTGAGTTTATGATTCTCGCAAATAATAAGGGCTGATTCTTTACTTGAGCAGATATGTTTGCAGCAAAAAAAAGTATACATAAGCATGGTAAGATAAATTTCGTGTTCATATTAGACCTCTCCATTATTTTGATTCATATCACATTCTATTTCACAATAATAATAGAGTACTTTGTATTTGTCAAATATTAACGAAGGAATAAAAAGAGAGAGAGTTACAATTTCCAATTAAAAGCTATCGATGGCATCACACCAGGGTCATAGATATACCCGTCAGATGTATGTACTACTGGATTAGCACGGTTGGTCAGATTCGATATTGAAAAGTTTAATTCTTTGTCTGAAAATGTATAGTTCAAAAAAAGATTTAATGAATAATATGCGGGGAACTTTTCAGAATTTTCAAATGACCGTAAATAATCATAGTACGATTTTTTATACCGTTCATCTTTTGTATAATGATACTGTTCTATATAAGGGGTGTAAGCAAAACCTGAATGATAATTTAACTCTGTCCCAAACGATACATTGTTTGATTTCTGATACGTAAGTTCTACCATAAATTTGTGCGGAGCATTTAGCTCATACAAAGATTTATAACCGTCAGATTCTTTACTTGCTTTCGTAAAACCATAAAAAGTATACATATCTAAATTTGAAAAGAGAAAATTCTTTTTGTCGTAAGAAATATCTCCACCGATAAAATCCAAACTTCCATTTGATTGCATTGTGATAAAACCATCTGTTACCTGTTTTTTAGAGATTACTTTACTGTAATCAATATGCGGTGAGGCAATATTGTTTATTTGTTTTGTAAAAACAGAAAATTTTAGATTAGATTGTTGATAGGTCAGAGATAAGAGATTAGTTAATTGAGGTGAAAGTTCCGATTGAAATAATCTTGTAAGAACTTGATAGTTTTCAAGAATATTTTTTACAGGGCTTTCAGCAAAGCTACCAGCAAAAATTGAAATAGAATTGTTCTCTGTAAATACATACGTCAGCCTTTGTCTATATAACATTGACAACTTTTCCTTTAGGTGAGCATATTTTTCTAATCGAAATCCAGAGTTAATTTTTATTTTACTATTTTCATACTTGAATTGTGAAAATAAAGATACGGTATAATCATTACTTGAAAACGATAGATGACTGAATAATTGATTCATCTCATACTGGTAGGCAAAGGGATTATTGCTGGTAGCATCTGGTGATTTGTGATTCCAGTTGATTTGTGCAAGTTCAGTTTTCCTATTTGGACTATAATCAAATTCAAATCCATTTGTAATATCAATATTGTTAAAATAATTACTGAGCGTCACCTTGCCAGCATACTGATTATTTGATTCTGATAGAAGTAAGTCCAAACCCTGTAAATTTTCAAATGGAGGTGTCGCTTCAAATTCTTCATTTTTATTTTTATTACTGAGTTTTATTTTCAAGAGTGAATTATTACCTGCATATTGATAACTTAAACCAATAAATGAAGTCTTAGTATGTTGGTAAGTGTTTAAACCAAATTTATTATTAGATGTCGCACCTGTATTGTATGCTAAATAATCACGAGTATATAACTGGTCGATATATAATGTTGATTTACTGTTTAACTTATATCCAGTTGAGATGACAATATCTTCAAAGTTAGTAGGTGGAATCGTCCTACGGTTAGACTCAACATCAAAATATTTTATCAATTTATCCAGTACAGATTTTCGAACAGTTGCAATTGTATAGAAATTTTTCTGTCCATATGAAAAAGTTCCAGTTGATTGTACTAATGAAAACTGAGCTGACTTGGTAAGGTGTTCATCAAAATTCTTCTTTGGGAGTAAATCTATCACAGTAGGAAGTTGGTATTCTGCTGGGGAACCATTCGGATAAAATTTTATAGAACTGACTACCGATGCGGGAATAACTGAAAACATTCCATAATGATTTGGGTCATAACCAATCGGAGAATTATGAAAATAGTATGATGGAGCGGTTCCATTAATTCTCAACTTTGATGATAACGCCGATCCTTGCTTGAGCATCTGTGGTTGTTTGAGAGCGTTGATTGGATTATTTGTTATGATAGAATTTTTTGATCGTTGTTCAAATTGTTTTTGTGATATTATTGTTACTTCAGTTGACTTATCTATTGTAGAGAGAACTGAGATTGGGGCAAGATTTATTATTGCTTTATCTAATTTTACGAGTATTGTCTTTTTATTATTTACTTTGAGAAGCGAATTATTATATCCTATTGCCCGCACCTGAATTGTTAAAGAGTTTGCGTCTTTATACGAAAAGAAAAACCGTCCATCTTCATCAGTTGCAATCCCTTTGACTATTGTATTATTATCCAAAAGTAAAACGGTCGCTCCTATAATTTGATTTTCAAATACATCTATAACCTGACCTTCTATCGAACCTGAGGCTGCTTCTGTATTAGCACTATTTATAAACGTCATACTTATAAGTAGAAAAAGAGTAAATTTTGAAATGTAGAAGAATTTATTTTTCATAACAATGATATATAGTTCAAAAGATATGCCAAAAATAACAAAAGTTAGTGAATTCGTAACATGAGTTAGTGTATAGAGATACAGTTTATATGAATTTTCAAACATAGATTAGAACAGTATGTTATATGCAATCAGTTTCATTACTTACCAATCAGTTGTTTGCTCTTTTAGTATATCCTCTCTATATTCGCCTCATGGAATTTATTGGAGAAGCTGCTGCCCTGACAACTGCCCTATGTTGGGCATTTACATCACTCTTTTTTTCTGAGGCTGGAAAATTAATTGGCTCATTCAAAGTCAATATGATTCGTTTGGTTATGGCGGTATTTATTTATGTTATCGTTTTATTGATTTACAAAGGATCTTTGTTTCCAGAAGTACTAACATTAGAGCATGTTTTTTGGTTAGGGTTGTCAGGCATTATCGGACTTGTCATTGGTGATGGTGCTGGGTTTAAAGCGTTGGTAATGATAGGTCCTCGGCTGACTTCGCTTCTGTATTCGTTGGCTCCTGTCATGGCAACTATAATTGCTTGGTTCTTTCTTGGTGAAACTTTGAACTTACTTGATATGGTAGGTATCTCCCTTACGATGGGGGGAATTGGTTGGGTCATTTCTGAGAGAGCCTATAAAAATAATAATCTACATGAAAGTCATCCTGATTCGGGTTCACTTCGTCGAGGTGTTCTCTTGGGCTTGGTTGCTGCCTTTGGTCAAGCAGCAGGGCTTGTCCTTGCCAAGCATGCTATGCTCAACGTTGGTGATGAGATTCCACCGATGGAAGCTTCGTTTATTCGTATGCTGGTTTCTCTTGTTTGTATCTGGACGATTTCGGCATTTAGGGGACAAATAGGCGAAACAATTGCCGTTATGAAAAATAGAAAGGCGATGGGCTATAGTATGGGGGGAGCAATTTTTGGTCCATTTATGGGAGTATGGATGTCACTACTGGCGGTCAAATATATTGCCGCAGGAATAGCAGCAACCCTTAATTCTACAACTCCGATTTGGTTGCTACCGCTTACTCGGATTTTGCAAAAAGAAAAACTTTCACTTCGAATTGTGACTGGAACTATTATCGCTGTAGGTGGTGTTGCTTTGTTGATGTTATCATAATTTAGGTTGCAGTTCTAAACTCAACTTCAAACCAAGCAATACAAAAGAAGAGAGTGATAAAACCTCGAATATCAAATGCCCAACTATTACCAATCATAAAGATAAAGCAGAGAAGAGTTAGACCAAAAAACAGTTTAATCAAACCTACCTTAATATAATCTAAGACAAAATTAGATAACCCAAATGTAATAAAAAGAACTATCAATGCAGGGGCAAAGAGATTAGTTAGCCAGCTCCAAAAAATATATGTACTCAATATAAACGAGAGGGGAGAACTTATAGGTAAATTGTACAGATAGAAAAAATGGGTTACTGCAAAAAACAAACTGAGCGTTAGAAAGAGCAGTCCTTCCATGCTTTCTTTTTTAAGTGATCGTGACCCAACCATAAGAAAAAATAGCGACGCACTTAACATAAGTACCAATGTTATAAAGTTAAAATCGAATAAAATCATCTTATATAATTTCCTGATTTATTAGTTTTGCTCTTTTTACATGAAAAATGTATGCCAAATTATCTGTCTGATTTGGCTCTCGTATCTAAGTTGTTGGTAGGGGGTATGTAACGTATGATGTTCAATGTTTTTGGAGGAGTTCTAAAGATAGAAAAGTATGAAATAATTTACCTAAAGTGCAAAAAAAAGCCCACAAATTTGTGGGCTTTGTATCATAATTTTGAATAATTTGTTAGATGTCTAAATCTTCAGCATTGGTACTTGGACGGGTTATACTGTTTTTGGTTTCGCTGATTTCATCTGGTTTTTTGTCTTTCAGCTTACCTTTGTACTTTAAGAGTTGAGTCCTTACTTTGTCAACTGCCGTTGTAATCGAATTAATCATATCATCGCTTTCGGCAGATGATGCAATCGTTTGGTTGTAGACTTGAATTTTAAGCTCAGCTAAGCGACGGTGACGTTCCATATCTAAAACCAAGTCAGCCGAGATGATATTGTCATAATATCTTGTTAGGCTGTCCATTTCCGCTTCAGCTTTTTCTTTTAAATCTTCAGTTAAATCAAAGTGACGTGCAGATATTTTTTTTTGCATGGTTATGCTCTCCTTTCCATGCATCCATTAATGTGAGAGTTAATGAATAAATCCATATGTAATATAACATGGTTATTCATCAATACACTCTTTATTTTCTGAGAAATAGTACGATTTGAATTTATAATTATTTGACAATCTTTCATATTTCTTTCTTCCATGATTCACTATCTTTAGAGAGGTTCAGCTTTAGCTATCACTCTCAACCATCCAATGGTAAAATAACTTTATGGTGTGTCGGCGACTCTTTTTCTTAAACGAGCTGGTGGTAGTTTTAATTCTTCTCTATACTTTGTAACTGTTCGTCTGGCAAGGGTGATACCCTCTTTATTGAGTAGTCTAAAAATTTCTTGGTCAGAATGCGGTTTTTCCATCGGCTCTGCTTTGATAATTTCTTCAATACGTTGTTTGACTGCACGTTTTGCCATATTCTCACCATCAGCTTTGGCAATACCTGAATTAAAAAAGAATTTAATTTCAAATACACCAAGCGGTGTCTGGACATATTTACTATTTGAGACTCGACTAATTGTAGCAACATTCATCTCAACTGCTTGGGCAATATCTTCCATAATCATCGGTTTAATAAACTCCTGACCTTTATCAAAAAAGTCTCTTTGCTTTTCGATAATTGCTTCCATTACACGAATCATAGTTGAGCGTCTTTGGTTAATAGAATTTAAAAGCCAACGAGCTTGTTCGAGTTTTTGACGAACATAATCTTTAGTATCTTTTGGAGAAGAAGAACCACGTTTCATTAATTCTTTATAGTTAGCATTGATTCTCAAACGAGGCACGTAAGCATCATTGTGAAATACAACATACTCGTCACCAACACGTTCGACAACTAAATCAGGAATCACAGGCATAGCACCATTGTCAAATCGTCCATGTGTAGGTGTTGGAGTGAGAGATTTTATAACTGTCATTGCAGCCTGAGCTTTTTCAGCAGTTACTGACATAAATTTCGCAATCTGTAAAATCGATTTTCTATCGAGTTCATGGATATGTTCTTTGACTATCCGATAGGCGAGAGAATTTTGTAATCCCTTTTCTTCAAGCTGTATCATAAGAGATTCACGCAAATCACGAGAGCCGATTCCAAGTGGATCAAAGCGGGTGATGAGTTTTAAAATTACGTCGATTTTTTCCGCATCTAATTCAAGCTCTTCGGCCATTTCGGGAACTGAGATACAAAGATATCCCTCTGGAGATATGTTACCAATAATATATTCACCAATGAGATGTTCTTCTTCTGAAAGCTTCAATAATGAAAGCTGTTCATTGAGATGAGTATATAAATTAATCGCCGATGTACCTGGTCCTTCAAATCGTTCTTCACGTTGCTCAACAGGTTCTTTAACTTTATAACCATCATCATCATTATTAAATAGGTAGTCTTCCCATTCAGCAGCTTTTTCTTCTTCGGTTTTTTGTTCTGTTAGTTCAAATTCTGATTCTTTTTCTTCAGTTTCTTCAGTTGGTTCTACATCTTCAATTTCTTCTAAAAGAGGATTTGTAGAAAGTTCGTGTCTGATTGTCTGTTCTAACTTTAAGACTGGCATTTGCAACATCTTTAATGATTGTATCAATTGCGGTGCTAAAGTTACAGATAGTCTTTGATGTAATCCTAATTTCATATTTTCTACTCAAATGTCATTTAATGGTTTGTCGATAATTTGCTTTATATAAAGCTTTATCGGACAATTTAATTGTTGATTTACCAGCTAAACTGATATCGTTCATTAATTACACAGTAAGCTTAATTCAGCTTAAATTTTTCACCTAAATAAATCTTCTTTGCTTCTTTGTCGTTTGCCAAGTATTCGGAAGTACCAGATTTTAGAATTTTCCCATCGTACATAATATATGCTCTGCTACAAATAGAGAGCGTTTCACGTACATTATGGTCAGTAATTAAAACGCCTAACCCTTTTTCAACCAATCTCGAAATATTTTTCTGAATATCTTCTACAGCAATTGGGTCAATTCCCGCAAATGGTTCATCTAAAAGAATAAACTTAGGATTATTGACTAATGCTCTGGTTATTTCAACTCGTCGTCTTTCGCCACCAGAGAGGGTATACGCTCTACTTTTACGCAAATGAGCTATATCCAACTCTTCTAAAAGCTCTTCCAAACGAATTTTTTGTTGTTTCCGACTCATTTTCTGAAATTGCAGAATTGACATAATATTGTCTTCAACTGTCATTTTTCTGAAAACAGATGCCTCTTGAGCTAAGTAACCAATTCCCTTTGCAGCTCGTTTGTACATTGGTAGTGTGCTAATATTGCTTTTTTCAAGATGTACCTGCCCATTGTCAGGGCGGATAAAACCTATGAGCATGTAAAAAGTGGTCGTTTTCCCCGCACCGTTAGGTCCAAGCAGTCCAACAACTTCACCTGTATTGACCTCAATTGAGACACCGTTTACGACGGCTCTTTTTCTATAATATTTTACTAATTCATTTGATGATAATCTTGCCATAGTTAAATATAACCGTGTTAAATGTTTTTTACAATAATTTTTGCTCGTTCAGCATAAAATTTGCTGTTTTGATAAAAAAATTTCCTTTCTCTCAGGAAAAAAATGTATAAATTAAAGCTCTAATAGTTATACCGTAAAACGAGAAAAAAAATTGATATAATATGAAGGAATTTATGAAAAATTTTATAATTGTCTCTTTAGCTCTTTTTCTTTTAAGTGGGTGCTCTAAAACTCCTGAAGATAAAATTAATGACCTGTATCAAGATGGTGTTGCTCAGATTTCTGACTTCCAATTAAATTCAGCTGACTCAACATTTAATGCAATCTTTGAAATTGACCCTAGTTCTATGCTGGCTTTAGTCGGTCGTACAAAAGTCTTAGATGCCCGATTGCAATATTTTGATGCGGTCAAAGACTATTCAACAATTCTTACAAACAGTACGGACTACCAAGACGCTTTTGTTGGATTGTATGATGCTTATAAAAATTTAGGTTTCTACCATGAAGCACTTGAGGCTGCGGTTCACTATAACAAGCTTTGGAATTCAAATGCTCATACAAAATATATCTTAGGTGATGCTTATAAAAATCTTGGAGAATATCAAAGAGCAGAAACTTATTTTAAACAAGCCTTTATGTCAGGGTATGAACACAAAAGAGCAGCTCAGCTGATGCTTGCGACTGTGATAGTACTTCAGGGTGACAATGCTGAAGCGGCGACTGAAGCAAAGGAAGCATTCGAAGATAATTCTGATAACGCAATTTTTTACGATGCTGCTACAGAATATTATAATTCCATCGGTTTGATCGATTCGTCAATGGTATATAATAAAAAATTATTCAATCTTGATAAGTCAAATATTCAAAACGTCTATACGTCATTTAAAAGAGCTTTAAAAAATAATTATCTCTCAGATGCACGCAATATTATTAATACGTTGAGCAACTTAGGTGCTGAACCGCTTTTGCTCGAAGGGCTTAATTTGTTTTACGGATTACATATTGATAATAAATCTATGATTCGAATACATGGGCAGAATTACAGAGCGATTGTTCCAGCAAGTGCTACAGGTGTTATGTATGAGTTGTATTCAAGAGCAGAAATCTCAGACAAATTGTCAATGATGCAAGATTTGGCTGCTTTAGAAAATGATATTTTAAAAGGTCAATACAACGATGAATTTGGTTCATTTTATTATTATGCGATGTTGATGCTTAATGTGAAATACGAAAAAAATCCAGGTACAATTACAAAGCTGAATAATATTCGAGGACTTCAGGTCAACCGTAAAGAATTTAGGTTTGAACTTGCTGTGACAAAACATGTCGTTGGACTTTTTGATGAATGTTATGCTGATTTGAAAAAAATAGAAGCAGGGCATCAAAATGATGCTGACTGGCTCACAGGGATAGCAGAAACTTGGCGACACTTTGCAATCAGAAAATATGACAAAGCCGAAACCTACTATAAAAAAGCTCTTACCGCCGATTCATATTATCTACCTGCATTTGAAAAACAACTTGCAATGTATGAACATATAAAAGAATATGAGAAGGCTGTTGCTCTCTTTGACACATATCCACAATTCTCAAAAAACAAATTTATCGCATTGACAAAAACGAAGTACCTCTTTTTATCTGAAAAATATAACGAAGGTTTTAAACAGTTTAAACAATTTTCTTCAGTTGCCTCTGGAGATATCGTTTTTGTGAAAGAACTGGTTGAGATATTAAAAGATGCGAATAGAAAAGAAGATAAAGATAAACTAATTGATATGATGAGTCTCAATAATGCTGATGCATATTTACTGGCTGCATTTGAAGCTCAGGAAAATTCGGATTTTAAAAATTCTATAACCTTGCTTGACGAAGCACTCAAGTTAGAACCGAACTTTGCTCAGGCACATATTCTGAAAGCACGGGCGATGTATAATTCTGGACAAAAAACAGAATCATACGATCTCTTTGAAAAAAACCTTTTAGATTATCCTAACAATCCTCAAAACCTGATGTACTATTCCCAAGTACTCTCATCAGAGGGGATTGACTTTGGCAAAGCATCCAATATGGGAAGACAGGCTATTTTTGAGGGATATGGAAGATACCCCTATCTTATAAGCCTCGCTGATATTTATTATAAAATGGGACGTTTTGACCTTTGTCGAGGTGAGTCTGCTAAGGCAGTTTTGTTATCTAAATCGACAAAATCGTATCCACTATTTCGCTATGGTATGTCAAGTATAAAGGCTAATGCTAAATGGGCGGATGATGGCAAAGAGGCTTTACGTAAAGCAATCAAGCTCGGACTTTCAGACGAAAATTTGAAAGAAGCCAAGGCAGCTTTAAAATAGTACATAGAATAAAATCTTAAAAATCTAAAAGCCGATTAAAACAATCGGCTTTTTTTATTATTTCCTTTCAGACAGCTTTACGATTCTGTATCTTGCTAACTATGAACACACAAAAAATTCTCGTCACTGGTGGTGCTGGTTATATCGGCTCTGTACTAATTGGACAACTTTTACATGCTGGCCATGAGGTACGAACGGTCGACAATCTTTCATTTGGTGATGATTCTTTGTCTGCGTACATGCAAAATGAAAAATTTGAATTAGTCGTTGGTGATATAACAAATAAAGATGTATGTAAAAAAGTTGTCGAAAGCGTTGATTCTATCGTGCATCTTGCTGCTATCGTAGGTGACCCTGCCTGCAAACAACAACCCGAACGGGCAACGTCAGTCAACAGGGACGGTTCTCGAAACATATTAAGTGCCGCACAAGATGTTCATATAAAGCGGTTCGTTTTTGCTTCGACCTGTTCAAATTATGGCAAGATGTCAGACCCAGACGGTTATGTCGATGAGACTACAGCACTCAAACCTATTTCATTGTACGCAGAACTCAAAGTTGAATTTGAAACTATTCTTATGAATCTCAAACACACTTCTATTGTTCCAATCTGTTTGCGATTTGCGACTGCCTATGGTCTCTCACCACGCATTCGGTTAGACCTTACTGTTAATGAATTTACAAAAGAACTTGCCTTAGGTCGGAATCTTGAAATTTATGGCGAACAATTTTGGAGACCATACTGTCATACGACAGATATAGCACGTGCAATTATTCTTGTTTTAAAAGCGGATGAAAAAATTGTATCCCATAAAGCATTTAATGTTGGTGATACAAATGAAAACTATCAAAAAAAAACTATCATTGATTTAATCCTCAAGGAATTACCTGAAGCAAAAAACAAAGTTAGCTATGTTGCTAAAGAAGAAGATCCCAGAGATTATCGAGTAAATTTTGATGAAATTAAAAAATCTTTGTCATTTGAAATAGAAAAAAGAGTACCTGATGGTATCAAAGAATATATTGATTTAATAAAATCGGGAACGATAATAGACCCCGATAGTTCAACTTATAAGAATGTTTGAGAAAAATATGCAGGCAGTAATTTTAGCAGGAGGTAAAGGCAGACGCCTCTACCCATTCACCGAAGAAATTCCAAAACCATTAGTTGAATTAAACGGTGAACCAATTATCGCACATCTTTTAAAACAGATGCAAAGATGCGGAGTCTCAGAAGTTATTATCGCTGTACATCACATGGCTGATAAAATACAACAAGCTATTGGTAATGGTTCTCAGTTTAATTTATCTATCAGATACTCGCAAGAAGAAAAAGAGCTCTCAACTGTTGCACCTCTTAAATTGATTTCTTCTCTTGCTGATGATTTTATCGTCGCCAATGGTGATATTCTGACAGATTTAGACTTCTCAGACCTTATGAACAATCATAAAGATACCAGTAGCAAGTTGACTGTAGCAGTAACTAAACGACGACATCATATTGACTATGGAGTAATTGAAACAGATGATAATTCAAATATTATTTCATTTGTAGAAAAACCAACTTCAGATTATCTCGTATCCTGCGGGATTTATGTTTTTGCAAAATCAGTATTGGATAATATTCCCGATAACAAACCATTTGGTTTTGATAATCTGATGCATCTTCTTTTAAAACAGAAGAGCCAAATCAATTCGTATCTATTTGAGAATTTTTGGTATGACATCGGTCGTCCATCCGATTACGAAAAAGCTCAGACAGAATTTATTAAGTACTTTAAAAACAAAAACTAATTTGTAGGCATAAGCATTAATTTACTTTTGCTCCCTGCTATTATCTTGTCGTCGCTAATCGGAACATTCCACCGCTGATTTGTTCCCCACATCTCATAAAAATCAAAGAAATGTTCACTCATCGGGTTACCCGAGTTTCCCGCAGGTAAAACAATCGTCGTCGCATCTAAATCGGAAAAATCTACAAGTAATCGCATGCTTGCCCCTGCAACAGATGCATAACTACTGTCTGATATTTTTCGACTAAATGATGAATTCAAAGTTCCAGGGGTACCACCATGCGGAATCGGTTCTGTCTCTAAGTGAAGTGCGGAACTGACAATCGGAATAATTGACAGAGGGTGATTCATCTCAAGCGTTTGAAGGTTGCCCCAGTTTTTATCACCGACAATTTCCAATGCTCGCTTCATTGCGACTTGAGTTACGTCAAGATACTCTTCAACCTCATCAGAGTTTATATTATCGAACCATCCAGCATCTATTACTTGATCAAAATTTTCAATCCATTTGGAAGGTACTTGATGAAATAAATCCCCCAACTCATCCTCGAAAACTTCTTTTTTTAATTCATCTAAATAGACAACAGAGAGTGCAGCAAAATAAGAATTTGTATCTGAGTTACCATCCCATGAATCAATTGTTTTAGCTTTTTCATTTTCACCAATAAGAGTAAGCACTTGAGAGAATTTATTCGCAAAATTTGCCATATATCTATCAGTCAAATCAAATTGAAATTTTTTCATATCATCTATACTGAAATTATCTTTTGAATTTAAAAGCTGATGCATCCGCATAATACGATCAGAAAAATAGAAACCTCGTGAGTTGCTTGGATTGTCAGGTTTGTTGTTACAGTTTGCGAGCCATCCAATTTCTGGGTTGAGCTGGTGTGGAGTTTCATCAAGTGCAATAAATTTAAAAGGAATTTTGGAGCCAAGAGCAGATGGCAAAATACTGTTATCTTCTGAGGTGCGAATTGGTAATGGCGTCGAAAGTTGGTAGCCAATATTACCTACGCTATCGGCATAGACAAAGTTCGCATCCAAGGCACCAAAATTTGTTACAATTTTTCTAAACTGTTCAAATGTTTTTGTATTCACCAAATCAAAGGCATGGCTGACTCCTTTGTCCAAATCAACATCATGACCTGCCCAATGAAGTACAACCGCGGATGAATCGTTTTCTTTCATCACAACACCATAGTCAGAAAGCTTGGCCTCTATCATCGTAGTTGTCTCAATTGACGAATTAATATGCTCAGTGCTTACGATTTCAAAATCTTTCCAACCATTGTCAGTCATATATTGTGAATTTTCATTTTGTGTTGTGAGTAGTTTGTAATCAACAACATCATTGCCACCTGCTGTAAATGCCCATGCCGCTGTTTTGTTATGTCCCATTACAAAAAATGGTAACCCCGCTGTTGTAATCCCAAATGCATCAGTGTTAGTTTCTTTGATATGAATCCCAACCGCATACCAAAACTGAGGGAGCCGTCCTAATTCTAAGTGCGGATCCGATGCAAGAATCGCAGAACCACTTACTGTTCGAGATGGTGCTACCACCCAAGCGTTGGATGCCTCAGACATGTGCATGGATGAAGAACCATGCTTAAAATATAGTGATGCAATTGACGACTGAAACAAATTGCTCTCATCGGTTTCATCTAACTGATTTAAATATGTAAATGCAACTTTTGAATCAGTTTCGCTTGTAAATCTACTGATTTCTTTTGATGCATGTTCAACAGTAACAGGGGCAAATTCAGGGTAAGGGAAAAGAAGTGTCGCAGCTTTTTCTCTTCCAACTTTTTCAGCTAACTTGTTGTAAAACGAATCGCGGTTCATCAAACTATTTGAATACCATGTCTGAAATGATAGTAATGCTAAACAATCAACTAATGTCCATTCGATAAAATCAACAGGAAGGAACCGATACTCAAATGGAAGTGACTTACAACTTTCCGCATAACTGTTGATACCATTACAATATGCTTGCAGACGATTTCGGTTCCTCTCAGATAATTTTTTTTCAGCTTGTTCTGCTAAACGGAGATGGCCGATTTTGATTTGTTCTTTATCCATACTAACTGTAACCGAGCCTAAAAGTTCAGAGAGTTTCCCTTGGGCAACCCGTCTCGAAAGATCCATTTGAAACATCCTGTCAGCGGCATGTTGATAGCCCAATGCGAAATACGCATCTTGTTCAGTATCAGCATAAATCTGTGGAATCCCTTTCCCATCAAACAAAATCTCAATTTGTGAATCAATCCCACTTAATAGAACCTCTCCATCGGTCTGTGGTATCGAGAGTCTAAGCATAATATAAAATGAAATTACAATACTAATAAGTATGCCTATAAATGTATAGCCCAAAAATGAGAATGTCTTTTTAATTTTAGATGATGCCACGTTTTATACCTCTTTAAGAACTACAATTGATTTGAATTATTAGTAAAAATGATGAAATTAGAGTATGAAAGCAACAAGAAAGTCTTTGAGTTTATTTTCTTTTAACTTGAATATCTTCTATAATGAATTTTATTTCAGGTACAGCAATTTAAGGAGATTTCTTTTGGCACAAAAAATATTATTTCTGATGCTCGCAGGAGCTTTTGGTACTTTGTTTCGTTATTTATTATCATCATCAATACAGAAATTTACAGGTTCTGAATTTCCAATGGGAACTCTTACCGTAAATATCTTGGGATGTTTTGTTGTTGGATTATTATATGCATTACTTGAGGGGAAAATCTCTGTAAGTGAAGAGACAAGATTGATTTTGTTTGTTGGTTTTATGGGGGCGTTTACAACATTTTCAACATTTTTGTTTGAATCAAATATGCTGATAAAAAATTCTCAATACCTTTTTGCTTTTGGAAATATTATGCTTCAGAATGTTATTGGGTTGGTGGCAGTATATGGAGGGATGCAACTCGGGAAAATTGCTTCCTGAATAGTTAAACTTTTTCTTCTTCCATGATTGGTTCAATCTCATGCAAAAGCCAGTCGAGTGCTTCTTTTTCCCAATGCTCATTATCGGCACCATTGATATATCTTTCATATTCATAGATACCAGTTTTTTGAGCAATTAGTTTAAATTGCATTGCAGTTAGTTTGTTATGTACAATAACAACAGAGCGTTCCATTCCCATTCTTTTATATAATTGCTGTCCTTCCAGCATAATTGATTGGCATTCAACAGGCAGAATCTCGATATTACGCATATCTACTAAGACAGAGAAAGAATCAGAACTATTTGCCAAAATCTTCTCAGAATCTTTGAGCCATTTTTCAATGCCTGCCATGGAGACAATTCCAGAATATGTTAACTTATATCCGAATGGTTTTTCTTCAATCTTTATCATTTTTTAATTACCTGTTTCATTATGGTTTTTATCGGCATTTTAGAAAAAAAGATGATTCTTTTTATTTTGTATTAATCTTTTGTTTCGTTTGTATGTCAAATTAGAGAGAAAAATAGAGATTGGAGTTTTAACATAATGACAAAGTACGCCGTATTATCGCTTTCAATTTTACTGTTAATGATTACAGGGTGTAAAGATGCATCAATTGAGAGCCACTACACCGATGAATATCTCACCATAGATGGGAAATTGCATGAATGGGATAAATTTCCACTTCAACATTTTGAAGATGAGAATTTTTCAATATCATTTCAAAACAACCAAAATGAATTATTTCTAGTTTTAGCAACCCGTGATAGACAGATGATGAAAATTGTTCAGACAAATGGCATTGATATCTGGGTTGACGTCAATAAAAAACGGAAAAAAGCATACGGGCTTCACTTTGTCGGAAATATCGACACCCTTGATTTTTCTCAGATGAGACAAAAAATGCCCCCAAATGCGATTCAATCAAAAATGAAAAAGCAAAAACCTGGGACAATTCTCTTTAAAAACCGAGGCAACGAATATCTTTTGGAAAAATTTAAAACAACTGGTCCACGGGTAGCAGTAGATATGTATAAGTCTGTCTATCTGTTGGAGTTGCGGATTCCATTTGATGGTGACAATATTTTTGCCGAGCTCAAAGAAAATGAAGTCAAAAAAATCAATGTTGGTATTGAACTCGGTATCGACCGTAGTCAAATGCAAAAACAGATGCAATCTTCACACTCAGGTGGTATGGGTGGAGGTGGCGGTCGTGGAGGTGGTATGGGCGGCGGCGGAGGTGGTCGTGGCGGCGGCAAAATGGGCGGTGGCTCATCGAATAGACCTCAACCAATGGGGAAAATTGAAAAATGGTTTACCGTATCACTTGAAAATAAAAATTAGAAAAACTTCATGTTTCAACTAAAAGAGAATAGGTTAGCCTGTTCTCTTTTTTTAATTACCAAAATTTTCACAAAGCAGTCATTGCGAATGACCAGAGGGAGTATGGCAATCTCATACTTTAAACAAATAATTAAGTTACCCACATTTTACAAATCGAATTTTTCCTTGTAAGTGAATAAAACGCTGTCGGTTATAGCAGATTGGGTTTGTTCTATGAAATAGGGGTTTTATTGTTCCCCTCTTTTATTGCTACAAATATTTAGCATCATACAAATCAGAGGAGAGTGTGGATTTAGGTTGGAGTTGTAGAGAATTTGGAAGAGAGGTAGACGAGGACGTCTGCCGCCCACAAATTTGTTGTTGTTGTCAGGTTTCTTGATTTTGATATCTGACGATTTCAAATCAACGGAACGCCGACCTACTGGATTATTCTACTTTTATTTTTCATATTACTATCTCAATTTTCTGGTTCCCCGATCAAGTCGGGGATGGTTTAAATGCGAGGTCAAGTCCGAGAGGAATTTAGAAACTGTATTACCCCTCGACCTGTTTAATCCTCGTATTGATATTTTCCCAGATTTCTTGCCATGAAGTGTTAAATCCTGCAAGTTTGTATTCAGTCTTGGCACGTTTAAGATATTTTAGTGCTTCGGTTTTATTTCCCCTGGCAAAGGCAATCTCGCCCATATCTTCACACGCTTGTCCGATAGCAGAATGATTGCCCAGTCGTTCCGCCCACGCCAACACAGGGCGTAACCATGTGAGGGCATCATCATATTGCCCCAGCAAGCGATGAGTCATACCGATATGATAATCGGCATATAGCTTACCAATCTCACCAGAAAATCGCCAATGGTATTCGCGAGATTTTTTGTAGCATTCAAGTGCATTTTCATAATCTTTCAAATCATAATATGTTCCTGCCAAATTATTCCACAATGCTCCCAGCAACCCTTCGGTTTCGGTCGCCTCGGCGGTTTCAATCCCTTTTTTGCTCCACTCTATTTGATCTTCAGGGGAATCCGATACAATCGCCATCATATTGGCAGCATCAATCACCCGCCCCCACAAAGCATTGGCGTGACAGAATTCATACATTTTAGAAAATGTAACCCGAGCCGCCTTCAAATCGTCATCGAGCCATTCAAAACGACCTTTCACGCCTAAATACCGAGAATATCCCAACGGATCAGACTCAGATACCCTTTCTGCTGCCTGAGCAATAAATGGTCGCCCGTCCTCTTTTTGGTTGGCACGTAGTTTCATTCGAGCCATTTGCGAGAGAGCTTCGACCTCAACTGAACGGTTAAACTCTTTGCGGGCAGTTTCAAAGGCGGTCTTGTAGGCATCAAAGGCATCTTCAATATTATTCGCCTGAAAGAGATCATCGGCGGATGAAAGCAAACTATCGGCGGTATGTTGTTGGGTCACGTTGGCTCCTTTTGATTTTATCTCTACTCCAAAAACAGAGGATGATATGAATAATAGCACTACCAGAGAATTTATAGATAAATTCACAATTTACACCTCAAATTATCTGAACTTTTAAGTATTGACCTGTATAATTATTAAAGTTATATTTGACCCTCTTAAATAGCAACAAATTTTGCCGATAATCTTCGTAGTGAAGAGAATTAGAAATATAAAGGAAGACCCAATATGCGGGCATTAATTACTGGAATCACCGGACAAGACGGTTCATATCTTGCCGAGCTTCTTCTTGAAAAAGGATACGAAGTTTTCGGGATGGTACGTCGTGCCTCAACAGAATCGTTTGAAAGAATAAATCATATTAAAGATAAAATCACATTGGTGCAGGGCGACTTGCTTGACCAGCTTTCATTGATTTCGATAATCGAAGATTGTAAACCTGATGAGGTCTACAATTTGGCGGCACAATCATTTGTTCCGACAAGTTGGACGCAACCTGTTTTGACTGGCGAGTTTGATGCAATCGGTGTGACAAAAATGCTTGAAGCGATTCGCTTGGTTAATAAAAAAATCAAATTCTATCAGGCGTCATCATCGGAGATGTTTGGCAAAGTACAGGAAGTACCGCAAAAAGAATCAACGCCACTTTATCCTCGTTCACCGTATGGTGTTGCAAAAGTGTATGGACATTGGATTACGATAAATTATAAAGAGTCGTATGGAATCCACGCATCATCTGGTATTTTGTTTAACCATGAATCACCACGGCGAGGACTTGAGTTTGTTACTCGAAAAATCACCGATGGTGTCGCACAAATTAAATTAGGACTTGCAAAAAATCTTGCTCTTGGAAATTTAGATTCCAAACGTGACTGGGGTTTTGCGGGTGATTATGTACAGGCAATGTGGTTGATGTTGCAACAAGATGAACCCGATAATTTTGTTATTGCAACGGGTGAGACACATTCTGTTGAAGATTTTGTACGGACAGCTTTCTCCTATGTCGATTTAGATTTTAAGGAGTTTGTTACTATCGACCCACGATTTGTACGTCCTGCCGAAGTTGATTTACTGCTTGGCGACCCATCATATGCGAAAGAAAAATTAGGATGGGAAACATCGGTGACTTTTAAACAGCTTGTCCAAATGATGGTCGATGCTGACATGAAACGACTGTCAAAATAACCCGCTGTATTCAAACAAGGATGTTTGATTAATTAACTATGAAAAATAAACATGCATTTATAACTGGAATTGCTGGCTTTGCTGGAGGGCATCTTGTCAAAGAGCTTCTCGATGCGGGATATACGGTGTCGGGTTCTGTCTTCAAAGATGATTCGCCAGAACAAATCAAACTACTCAAGAAAACGTGTAATATTTACAAACTTGATATCTTAAACAAGTCTCGAGTTTCAAAACTGATTGCGAAGGTTAAACCGAACTATATTTTTCACTTAGCGGCATTTTCATCGGTTGGACAATCATTTGCTTATGAACGGTTGACCTATGATATTAATTTTAACGGTACATTGAATTTGCTCGAAGCATCAGTCGGATTACAAAAATTGAGGAAGTTTGTATTTATATCATCATCCGAATGTTATGGCAAATTTTCACCCAAGACAAAAACACTCACTGAAGATGAACCGCTCAACCCTATTTCTCCGTATGGAATTTCCAAAGTTGCCGCTGAACATTTGTGTAAACTCTATCATAGCCGTTTTGAATTACCCGTTGTCATCGCAAGAGCATTTAATCATGCAGGACCAGGTCAGAATGAAAATTTTGTAATCCCATCATTTTGTAAACAAATAGCGATGATAGAAGCAGGTAGGCAGAAGCCTGTCATGTATGTTGGCAATTTATCGGCGAAACGTGATTTGTCCGATGTCCGTGATATTGTTCGTGGTTATCGGTTAATGGCTGAAAAAGGTAAGGCAGGGGTGGTATATCAGCTCTGCTCGGGGAAGTCAATTACGATTCAATCGGTTTTGAATAAGTTAGTAAAGTTAACAAAGAAGAAAATAAATGTAAAAATAGATAAGAAATTTTTCAGAAAAAACGATATACCTTTAATACGTGGTGATTTCAGTAAAGCAAAAAAAGAAATTGGCTATAACCCAAATTATAAAATTGACAAAACCCTACTGAATTCATTAAACTACTACAGAGAAAAAATGTAACCGAACAGCTAAGACTGAATCGGGAGAAGGATAGCATGGCAAAAAATAACGAGGCTTCAAAAAAAGCTGAACAAGCTTTAATCAATAAAATCAAAGAACGAAAAGCAAATGTAGCAATTATCGGATTAGGCTATGTTGGACTACCGTTGTCAGTCGAGTTGGCACGAGAAGGTTTTAATGTTCTCGGAATCGATATTTCAAAAAAGAAAGTTGATTTACTAAACTCGGGAAAATCAGATATTGATGATATTCCAAATTCAGCAGTCAAAGAAATTATCGGTAATAAAAAATTCAAAGCGACGACAAACTGGAAACAAATTTCTAAGATGGACACGGTTTCAATCTGTGTTCCAACACCTCTTTCAAAAACAAAAGATCCTGATGTTAGCTATATTTTAGCTGCTTTGAATTCGATAAAAAAGTATCTCAAAAAAGGTGCCTTGGTCGTTTTAGAATCTACTACCTATCCAGGTACAACTGAAGAACTTATTTTACCGATACTTTCTGAAAATGGAAAAAAAGTCGGAATTGATTTCTTCTTAGCATTTTCACCTGAACGTGTTGACCCTGGTAATCTTAACTATACAACCAAAAACACTCCACGTGTTGTTGGTGGTATTACAAAAGCATGTACAAACACCGCAAAAGTTTTTTACGAGCAGACCATTCCAAATATCCATGCGGTTTCATCGACGCAGTCAGCCGAGATGGTCAAGCTTCTTGAGAACACGTTCCGTTCTGTTAATATTGGTTTGGTCAATGAAGTTGCTCTCATGTGTGACCGTTTAGGTCTTGATGTTTGGGAAATTATAGATGCTGCCGCTACAAAGCCATTCGGTTTTATGCCGTTCTACCCAGGTCCTGGTTTGGGTGGGCATTGTATTCCAATTGATCCTCATTATTTATCGTGGAAATTAAAGTCGCTCAACTATTCGGCACGTTTTATTGAACTTGCTGGCGATGTTAATTCTCACATGCCAGAGTATGTTGTTGATCGGATTTCGGATCTGATGAACGACAAACTTGCGAAGTCGATTAATAAATCAAACATCGTTGCTTTGGGAGTGGCATACAAAAAAGATATTCAGGATATGAGAGAATCTCCAGCTCTTGATGTTATCCAACTGCTTGAAGATAAAGGTGCAAAGGTGCAGTATAATGATCCGTTTGTACCATCATTTTATCTTGAATCTAAAACACATAAATCAACAAAGCTGACTGCAAAACTTTTGCAAAATGCCGATTTGGTAATAATTTTGACCGACCATACTGACTACGATTATAATTTTATTGTCGAAAATTCAAAAATTATTTTTGATAGTCGAAATGCTACAAAGCATGTCAAAAAAGGTAGACAGAAAATCGAACTGCTCTAAATCAAAGACAATAAAGCTCCAAATATATAAAAAACCCGCATATAGCGGGTTTTTTTTGTGTATAATTCATCATTTTATGATTTTTGTCGATATATACCACAACTATTTAAGTGGATTGATATGACAGAAAAAAACAAAATTAGAGATATTACATTTATTCTAAAAGACCTGCTTAAGGTTATCAAAGTAGTTACGCTCTATCCAAAAGATAATCCGCTACCAACTTCGCTACGTCGTTCATTTTCCGAAAAATTAGAATCTATTGTTGAAGATTATGGTGAGATGACGTTTTCTATTGACACAACAACTCTCACTTTTGAAGATGAAATTGTGTATGAAAGTAAATCTGAGGAAGATAACTTAGCTAAAATATTTTATGATGCAGGGATTACACAATTTAAAATATGTGACGGACTTTTTGTTGATGAAATTTATCTTTTCTTGGATGCAATAAAAAAATATATAAACTCAAATGATAAGTCTGTTGATTTAGTCTCACTGATTTGGGAGTCATCTATTTCTCAAATAAAATTTAAAACTCTTGAAGATATTGCTCTCTCCGATTACGATTCAAGCTTTGATTTACAAAAGTTTATAGCTTCACAGGAAATGGCAAAACAATTTCAAGGTAGCCAATTTGCAGTAGATGATTCAGTTGAATATCAAGATATTTTTCTTGAGCATACATCAGAACAATTTGAAGAAGCTGTCTTAAATGATTCTCCAATTGTACATGGGACTTCTGAAGCAAAGCAAGAAAATCAAAACTCATTATTTTATGCGGTAATTCCCGAATCAAATCAATCTACCCCGATGGCGACAACTGAAGTCGATGAAGTTGCCTTTAAAACTGCCGAAGCTGCCCAAGCGATGGGGCTTGATGATTTACCTCAGACGGCAAGTTCAGTTCCTGATACAGCAATTATACTCAATGAAAGTTTTGAACTTTCAAAAGAAGATGAGTTATGGATTCAGAGATTGCTTAAACATGATGCCAATTTTGATCCGTATGATTCAATCGCAAAACTTCTCAAGGAAATGTTGCATCAAGATGATCAAATGGAGATGTTTTATGAAACGGTTACGATATGTGAAAAAATTATGGCAGAATTTGTATCCCATGGAAAACTTGCTGAAGCATCACAAATCCTTTCGTATATAATTGCTCTGCAGAAAAAAATTAGAATTAAAAAGCCTTTATGGGCAGAACGACTTAAAGAGGCATCGGTGACAGCAGGCTCTAATGAGCGACTGCTTATTTTGGCTGAAGCATTAAATAATTTTGAAGAGATTAATTCATTGGAACTCAAGGGCTATCTTGGTAATTTTACATGGGAAGCACTTAATAATATTACAAACTTACTCAGTTCTGTTATACATGAAAATCATAAAGAATCTATTATTACCTATCTTGCTGAAAATGGAAAAAATAATATTGATTTTGTTGGTAAAGGTGTTTTTGATAAACGTACTGATATTGTCTGTAATACGATTACAATTTTATCAAAAATAGGTGATAAAAAATCATTATCATATCTTTCAAAACTCGTTGACCATCGTGAGGAAGAAGTACGGCTTACACTTGTAACTGCTCTGAAAGATTCACCATCTGAAAGTGTCTTGTCGATTTTACAGCGTGGTGCTTACGACAGTAGTCAGAGTATTCGTAACCAAGCGATTGAATCAATCGTAGCGAGAAAAGGAAAAGAAGCCTTTGATACGATAACTGAAATTATCAATGATGATTCCTTTCTACAAAATGATCAGGCTGACCAGATGGCTCTACTCAAAGCATATTCAAAATTAGGCAATGAATACGCTGTTGATTTTTTAGTCCGTTTAATCAAAAGAATAAATCTAATAAATGATTCACAAATTACTTATCTAAGAATTGCCAGCTTTGAAGCGATGGTAATAAATAAATCTGAAAAATGTGAACAAGAATTACTCAAGCTCAGTCGTTCTATACGTCCTGGTCTCAAGCAGATGGCACAGCAATCATTGAAAAAAAGAAGAGAATATTTGTATGGAGGTGAATTATCATGAGTGTCATAAATGCACAAGAACCTCTTAGAACACTTGCGGGTAAAGATGAAGAGCGGTTTATTAATCGTTTTTTTGTGTTGTATAAAACTGCTCGTATGGTAGATAAAAATAATAAAACATTTACACTACAATCGGATAATTTTTTTGAAACACTCAAACCTCTGATGAAAAAATATGATTCAGCAGATTTAAAAAATATTGCGGGTCGGTATTTTGTGAATGAATCAATGGTACGTTTTGATGGTGGTGGTCTTTCATCGGCAAATACAATTATTGTAGAGTGGAATAGCCTTGGAGTTGGTGGTGTAAGTTTTGCTTCTGAAATAACAAAAGATGAAATGGAACGCTTTTTTATTTTCATGGCACATATTAAACCAAATTCAGAAAATTTGGATTCACTCTCAGAAAAGTTAAAAGAAAATTCACTTCCATCCATCCAACTTTTCTCAAAAGCGATAGAAGGTATTGATGGAGCATTGCTCACTGAAGAGATGCGTCGTCAGCTTAGAACCCAAGCTCGTTCTACATTTTTTAAAGCAATGTCAGTCGTGCAGGAAGTTGTTGTAAACACTCAATCCGATTCTGAAATAAACATATCTAAAACAAAAAGAGTTGTTCATTCGCTTATTGACCAAATTTCTCAAGATGAATCGTCACTGATAGAACTTGCATCGATTCGAGATTTTGATGATTATACCTATGCTCATTCAACCAATGTCGCTGTGTATTCACTCACTCTTGGAGTACGCTTAGGAATGGACAGAGCGAGGTTGTCCCAGCTTGGTTTTGCTGCTCTTTTTCATGATATCGGAAAAGTAAAATTACCGAGTGATTTGATTTCAAAACCAGATGCATACGATGAGAATGACTGGATTCAAATGCAACGTCATCCTTTGCTTGGGGCAAAGACAATTTTACGAAATTTAAAGTTTGATATGCATACTGCCAGAGCCGCAAGGGGAGCATTTGAGCATCATATTAACAATGATTTTACTGGCTATCCGATGTTGCGTCTTGATAAGACAGAAACAACGTTATTCTCAAAAATTATCTCTATCGTTGATTCTTTTGATGCCCTCACTTCGGGGAGAGTCTATCTCAAAAAATCAATAGCTCCAGAAGATGTTATCAAAAAAATGCAGTATCAGATGAAAATAAAATTTGATAAATTCCTGCTAAAACTTTTTAATGATATTATTGGAGTATACCCAGTTGGTTCATTGGTACTCTTAACATCAGATGAAATTGCTCTGGTGCTTGCAAACAATCAAGCAGATAAAGCAAATCCGTATGTTAAAATTGTAGGAGATAAAGACGGACTCCTTGAGTCACCTGAGTGGACTGATTTGTCGACCGAAGAAAACAACCATCGGAAGATTGTCAGGAAAATTGAACCCGCTCAACATGGCCTTGATATTAAAGATTTTATATTAGAAAATTAAAATTTAATTGATAATGAAACCGAAGCAAGATTTTCTTCGGTTGGTTTAAAATCTATCGAAATTTTTGATTCTTTTTCCTTTGGAAATCCACTTAAATGGGCATCAACGTAGGCATCAAACATAGAAAAAAATGATGTGATGACTGCATACCAAGTATACTTGTTCCGACGGTCACGTTCAGCATCATATAATTCATGATAATAATTACGTGTTGGGACATCGTCAAAACTTTGATAGGTATTCCAAAGGTCATTTGCTTTTTTCTTATGGTCGAGTGCTTTCGAAATCATCCATATATCAAATGAGACATAAAAAAGTGCTTTCCACTTTTTCTTATTGCCATACTGTCCCCACCCAGGAAGAACCATCGATTTGAAAAGTGCCTTAGTAGGATTTTGATAAAGGTGTCGTTCGTAATTGGTTGAGTCGGTCACTGGCGATGTACCATAAAGCTGAGTGCCAATTTGAAAAAGAGCCGTGTCTACTGCTTTACTTTCATCGGCTGAAGCAACATGCCATATAAAAAGATAACTGATAATAGATATGTATAAAATAGTTCTCATAGACATTATAATTTTAACAAATAATTTTGAGTTGCCTGTCAGAGATTTCAATGTTTAAGACTTCGTTAGGTAACTCAATGAGTTCTCCATCAAGATAAAGAGTTTCCCCTTTGACAGGTTGTATCGAGATATTTTTACCTCGAAATAGTTTGAACTCATTACCATATATGTATTTCTTTTTATACAATTGACGAATGAATTGACCGATATTATTTTTATTATCATCAAAATCAATTATAACTTCTGCCTGCAAATCATCAGAAATCGAACTTGGAGAAAGAGGAATCCCAACCGAATCTGAAAGCAGATTAATATTTAATATTGTTGGTGAAATCTCAAATCGAAAAGCGTCGATTTTTACAATCAATGAACCTGTTTTAACATCAGCAGCAGCTTTAGTAGCCAATTGTCCCCATTTAAATGCAAAGCGTGAAAGTGAATTATGTGTGACCTGTTCTTGCATCGCAGGAGTAAATCGAATAGCTGCAGAACCAAAAAAGAGTTGGTCTCCAATTTTGCCACAATCGATTTTTTTATATGTACCTTCTAAAATAGATTGAATTGTAGAATCGACAGAGGATTCCTTTTGTAATGAATTGGCAATATTGTTAAATTTCCCCATAGGTAAAATACCCATCGGTAGGTTTGCCTGAAGTGCCGCACGTCCCACTAGGTTTAGTGTTCCATCACCACCACAAGCGACCAACATGGTTACTTTGCCTCGTTGGCTAAATGTTTTTGGAACTTCCCTATGCCATTTTTTCGCCCCAGTTGCTTTGAGAGCAGTATTTAATAGTTTAAAAGCGGTCTCTGGTTCAAAAATCGTATAGTTTTCGCCACGTTTTCGGATTTCGGTGGTGAGCTTTTTTATAGGAGCTGAAGAATAATTAATTGCTTTTTGATTTACTAAAAGACAATAATGATTTGTTTTCTTTTTGTTATGTTCTTTTCTCATCTGCCTAATATCAGTAAATTTTACTCTAATGGCAATCAGAAAGAACTATTGAGTATATTTCTTTCTGATAATAAAACTTGAATCCTCTATTGGGATTTCGTACTTTTCTCTCATGATAATAGCCTTATTTAAATCAGCCCGACCTGCTCAATGGCTCAAAAATCTGATTCTATTTGCCGCTCTTATATTTGCTGGTGAAATGATGACGACTGAGAGCCTGATGAAAGCGATTATAGCATTTGTAGTGTTCTGTTTTTTATCGTCTGGATTATATCTCTTCAATGATTATTTTGATAAAGAGAGAGATAAGCTCCATCCTTTAAAAAAACTACGTCCGATAGCATCTGGCGAGTTATCTACTGCTGTCGTTATTGGAGCTATATTCTTTCTGTTTGCCTCTGCTTTGGGAGTTGCTTGGGTTGTTGATTATTCATTTTTTATAGTGGCATCTGTATTTGTTCTTTTTAACCTGCTCTATTCACTCTTTTTGAAGCATATCGTGCTTATCGATGTTATGTCGATTGCGATGAGTTTTGTTCTCAGAGCATACGCTGGAGCAGTTATTATCGGAGTGGATACATCAGAATGGCTCTTGATTAACACTCTTTTGTTAGCCCTCTTTTTAGGATTTGGCAAAAGACGTCATGAGCTAACTTTACTTGAGGGAAAGGCGGAGAACCATCGCAAAATTTTAAACAGCTATTCACCGTATCTGTTAGATCAACTTATTGGAGTCGTGACCGCATCGGTGGTGGTAATGTATATGCTCTATTCATTTTCTCCTGAAGTTTCAACAAAATTACATACCGAAAATTTGTTTCTGACAATTCCGTTTGTGGTCTATGGGATTTTCAGATATTTATATTTGATTCACAAAGAAGAGAAAGGTGGTTCGCCAACTAAAATCATGATTTCTGATTTACCGATTTTGGCGACTGTTATTTTATGGATTCTAACCGTTATAGTGGTGTTGTATATATTATGAAAAAAGTTCTTATTTTATTATCTCTTATTATTGTTGTTGTTTCCTGTTCAAAAAAAGAGGAAAAACTTCCTCCCGTTGCCCCTGCATATATCGTAGAAAACCTTGAATCAATGCCGTACTATGCTGATACGTTGCTTCCTGAGAAATTTGAAAAACATAATCTGACTCTTACAGAACCAGCAAAAACTATTAGAGCAAAAGAATTCAGCACTATACAAGCATCTCAAACAGAGCAATACATGAATCATCATTTTGTTGGGATGACGTCAGGAAGCTACAAATTTAAAGAAAATTCTCTTTCTGCTGAAGTAATCCAGTTTGCGGATGAAATCAAAGCGTATGGTTTTTATGCATCATATAGACCTCATGGTATAAAGATTGAGAAGATCGGTGCTGAATCATTTCAGTATGGCAATAGCCGCTATATGGTAAAGAATGATTATGTCGTTGTCACTTCTGTCATGCAGACAACCGATGAAGCAACCAGAATTATGAAAGATTTCTGTATCTCGTTAGACCAAACTATCATCGGGTCGCAAGCGACCCCACCGTTTTTTCTACTCTTTCCGTATGCTTCCAAAATTATCCCATCTGGCAAGTTTATTCCATACCAGTACTTAGATATTCCTGGGATGAATGAAGTCTACACTACGTCATATCTGATTGGTGAGGATAGTTTGACTTTCTTTTTGATGATGGATTTAGATGGTCTAAAATTTAAATACCTCAAACAGTATGCCCGTCAACATGGCGAGGTGGTCGAAGGATTCAACCGTTTTGCCTTTGACTCAACCTTTTCGATAGCATTTAAAGATAGCACCTATGGCGTTATTGTGGCTGGAATTAAGTCTAAAAAATTGATAGGCACTATTCAATACAATCCAAAGGTAGCCGACAAACATCTCTCGACTTGGATAAAAGGCTTGTAAAATTAAATTAGTAGGGATAACCTAATAGGTTTTTGTTATATATCGTAGTTCTTATAGGTCAAGACCCCTGCGGTCTTGACTATTCCATAAAAAGTCAGAAGCACAGGGCTTCTGACCTACTTTACTTGTAAAATTAAATTAGAAAAATTTGCGATGCAAATAAAAAAGAGAGGTAGTTAGACTATCTCTCTTTTTTTGGGAGGTAATATGTAAGGTAAAAAATCTTATAATATACTTCATTGCTCCATTTAGTATACATACTGAAACGTAGAAAATATACAAAAAGTTTCGATTAATTTGGTTTATTTGAAGTTATTTAGATGTTTTATATAAAAGAGAAAGTTAAATCGAGATTTCTCTTAATCTTTGAAAAGATCGTCGAAGCTTTTCTTTTTATCTACTTTGGAGTTTCTCTGATGTGAGACACCACCAGCGATTTTGTCGGCATCTCGTTTTTGGTAAAAATCACACATATTGTTTTTATCTTTATTGGTTACCGTTGTTTCGATTCGTTCTTTGCATTGCTTATTTCTGGTTGGATCAAAAAAACGACAACCACGGCAACATCTTAAATCAGCAAGACAGTCAACACAAGAGTCGGTCCGCATAACACGACCTGTAATACCAGTTGGTTTACCACAATTCCAACATAAAAGTCCAGCAGTACTCATGAAATTCTCCTTAGTAGATAAGTTAACTATAATATATAAATCTGTCTCTAAAATTCAAGAGGAAATATTTTCGGGTCTATTTTCTCTTTGCATTAAAGATTTAAAGCTTGCCCTACCGATAAACAAATATGTATACTAATGTCATGAAAAAGCCTTTAAAATCAGTGTTTTTCCTGCTTTTAGCTCTCAGTTTGATGAGCTGTTCCAAGCCATCTGAACCAGAGCTGACTTCTGCCAAGCGGTCAGATTTTGTCAATTATTCGACAATTGAGTGGGTAAGCACTTCTCTCATCTATAGTTCATCAACGGCAAAAAAGCCACTTTCGATACTTTATTTCACTGATGATGCCTGCTCTGATGGTGTTTTGATGGAAGCCAATACATTTGTTGATTCAGCTGTTATTGTCACTCTTAACAGTTCATACAATATCGCACGTATTTCTACTGCCAATGATACGTTAATTCAGTTTAATGATACATTATTAACGGGAAATCAGTTGTTTAAGCTCTATAATTTGGTGGGAGTGCCATCATTATTGATTTTAGATACAGACAATGCCTATTTTGGGCGGATTCAGGCAAATTACTACCCATCTGAGCAGTTTTTATCACTTTTAGAATTTTATAAGAATAAAGAGTAAGAATTTATTGTAAATCAGCAATTTCTAAGGCACGCTCAAATTTAGACTTTTTTTGTGTAAAAAATTCGATTTCAAGCAATTTAAACAATTTTTGAAAATCCGCTTCAGCAGATTCGATTTTCTCTACAGATGTAAGTTCAACTTCAAGTTCATAATCAATTTGTCCATTAGCATAGGTCGTTTTGTCAATTTCAAACATATAGCTGTTGTCGCCTAATCGGATTTCTTTTTTAATACGCTCATTTTCAAATTGTAAAATTGGTTTAAGTTCTCCAAAGTTTTTTGTTTGAGCAAGAAGATGTTGTATAGGACATATATCTAATTCGAGAATGCTATTTTCTTTTTTAGTTAAAAGAGCTTGTTCTAAAAAAATAGTTTCTTCAATTTCATTGCGTATTGCTGCTTTCCCTTTTTGAACTGTTGTAGATTTCAATGTGATAATCGCTCGATTTGATTCTATTCGCATTCTGAGGGCATAGCCAAGAGCAGAAATTTTTCTATCATAGGTGTCGTAAAAAATATTTTTTTGACAAGTAGCATTTTTTGCCTCACCAATAAAACCAATCAATTTGAGATAATCGGCAAATGATGGGAGCGAAAGTTTTAGCTCAATTTCTGTTCTTTCTTTTTTATCACTCATACATATAGTATACTGGTTCTTATCATCTATAAAAGGATAAAATCAAAATTTCTTTATATTGACATAAAAAGATGAAAAGTATAATTTATCTTTATGAAAAATACCCTGAAAATAGTTTTGTTTTGTCTGCTCGTGCTAAGTACAAATCTGTTTGCTCAAAATGTTACGGTGAATAATAATCTTACTTTTGGAACGGTCTACCCTGGCATTCCAAAAACAATTTCAAAAACAACTGCTGGCTTTGCTGCTGAGTTTTATATCTCTGGTATAGCGGGCAATGAAATCACAATCGACTTCGCTCTGCCAACCTATATGAATATTGGCTCATCAAACATGCAGGTAATTTTTCAAGAGACCGACTGTGCTATCGACACTTCAGCAACTCCTGACCAATCAAATCCAGAGTTTAATAATCTGGACCCTTGGCATACTTTAACCTATCGAATAGGTTCTAATGGACTCTATGTTTGGCTGGGAGGGATATTAGTCCCTGGGCTTTCCCAAAACGAGGGAAGTTATAGTACCAATATTGTCATTACAGTAACCTATACAGGTAACTGATTTCTAAATAATATATAGGGGCAACCCCATAGTTCTGCATATTGTGTTGGAATCGACCAATAGAATGGTGTACAATAATACAATCTTTCTTTGCGGAACTTTTAATACATCAAAAACAATAATCTCCTATATATGAACTGGCGATATTGAGAGTAGAAGATAATTTCAAATATAAATATTGAAGTGGAGCATTTCATGTTTAACAATTTAGATTTAAAAATTATACGATACTTTATACTGTTTGTTGCTGGTCTTACAATGACTCAGTCTGTTTCCGCTCAGGATGTTGCCAATGGTTCCGCCACCGCTAATGTGCAGGCTGCTCTTGCTATTGTGAACACTCAGGATTTACAATTTGGGTCTGTCTTTCAAGGTGTTGCAAAATCTGTGACCAACAACGATGCCGCTGCTGCTGGTATTTTTACTATTACTGGTGCTGCGGGTGCTGGGATCTCTGCTTATTTAACGCTTCCGCAATACTTGGCAACACCAACTGGATTTGATAGAATGAATATCGCATTTCGAACGAATGATTTAACAATAGACTCAACTCTTAATACTGACCCATCGGCTTTTGGTGCTGGCTGGTTGGATGTTGATCCAAATAATTTACCAACTGGACTTGTGATTGGCTCAGATGTCGTTTCTCATACGATGTTGTTTTTAGGTGGTCGGGTTTTACCATCTGTTGATCAATCTGCTGGAGCATATTCTGGAAATATTATAGTTACTGTGGCATATAACGGCACATAATTGTTGTTTATATGCTGCTTCCTTTAAAAAGTCCGCTTACTGGCGGACTTTTTTTATTATTATTCTTAAAGCATAACGCATTGATTTTCAATAATTTAGCGGAAAAATTGGTGAGTCGATACATAAATATAGTTTTTCCCCTCTATTCTGTCTCAAAAGTATAGGATTTATTCAGTTTTTCTCAATTTTCATGTTAAGTAATTGCACTGTGTGACGATTTAAGAACTAAGATAAAGTTATAAACAGAAAAAATAGTTTGAATTAATAAATAGGAGACAGGCATGAATTCAGAACGAAAGATGCCTTTCAATTGGAAAATTTTAGTACTGCTACTGACGATGAGTTTTCTCATGGTTGCTTCGGTCACAGCACAGGACGTTGCTGTTGGTCAAGCTACAGCAACAGTGCAGACTCCATTAACAGTGACTGCTGCAGCAGCCCTTGCTTTTGGTACAATTTTCCAAGGAGTACCTGTTTCAGTTGCTGAGACAAATGCTTCGGCTGGTGTATTTACTATTACAGGTCAAGCTGGGTCAGGGATTTCTATCTTTTTACAACTTCCTGATTATATGTCAACTGCAACTGGTGATGATCGGATGGTGATTGCATTTAGTACAACAGATTGTGCTATTGACACCTCTGCTAATACTGACCCAACAACTTTTGGTAATGGATGGGTGAATCAAAATCCATACAACTTACCGACAACTGTTATTGTCGGAACAGCCAGTACTCAAACGGCATTATTTTTAGGTGGGCAGGTTCTACCTTCTGTTGATCAAACAGCAGGTGCGTATACTGCCGATGTTATTTTAACCGTCGCATATAATGGGACATAGTAGTTTTAAATTTAACAAAACATAAACAAAGTAATATTTTTTAAAAAAAAGGAAGCAGCATGTGTAAAGTAAACAAAAATCTATTCTTGGTATTGGCCTTGTTTGTCATGATGATTGCCTTAGGCAGTCCGACAGCAGTTCAAGCACAAGACGTAGCCGCAGGTTCTGCAACAGCTACAGTTCAAACTCCATTAACAGTTACAGCATCAGCAGCATTAGTCTTTGGTACAATATTCCAAGGCGTTGCATCTTCAGTTGCTGAAGATAATGCTAACGCAGGTGTCTTCACTATTACTGGTCAAGCAACATCAGGTATTTCGATTTATTTACAACTACCTGACTATATGTCAACAGCAACAGGCGATGACCGTATGGTTATTACTTTCAGTACTACTGACTGTGGTGTTGATACAAGTGCTAACGTTGATCCAACAGCAGCAACAGGTTATTTAAACCAAAACCCTTATAACTTACCAACTGGTGTAGTTATTGGTGGTGCTGGACAAACTGGCTTGTTCTTAGGTGGTTCTGTTAACCCATCTGTCGATCAAACTGCTGGCGCGTATACTGCTGATATTATTTTAACAGTTGCCTATAATGGTGCGTAAGTAAAATAATTTTATTTTAAAAGCATTTTGCATAGGATTGCGAAATGATTTAATAACAAAACATAGGATAGTACGATTATGAATAAAGAAAATAGAATCCTCATTAATGGTAATTCACAGAATTCCTTATGGGGATTTTTTATAGTTTTGATACTTTTAGTCGCTCCTCTTTCACAAGTAACCGCTGGAGTATTAGTAGCTCCATCCGTTATTGTCTTAGATGGTAAAGCTAAAACAGGTCGGATGAATTTGCAAAATCCATCTAACTCTCCAAAAGAAGTTTCAATTAGTTTTAGTTTTGGAATCCCTGAATCTGATAGTATGGGTAACGTAAATATCTTTCTGCGTGACACCGCTATTACTGATCCTCGTTCAGCACTTGGTTGGGTTAAAGCATTCCCAAGAAAACTGATTATCCCACCAAACGGTTCGCAAGTTGTTCGGTTTATTGCAAGACCTCCAAAAGGTCTTGAAGACGGTGAGTACTGGGTGCGGGTTGTCGTTGAGTCTCAAGAGGGGATTACATCTATTCCTACCGCTACAGATGCGGAACAAATCACAACGCAATTAA
The DNA here is from genome assembly GCA_024280215.1 of Candidatus Zixiibacteriota bacterium. Lineage (GTDB taxonomy): Bacteria > Zixibacteria > MSB-5A5 > GN15 > FEB-12 > QQUK01. The sequence continues at coordinate 27,004 of JAJRQO010000006.1, read as the reverse complement.
ATATGATTATGAGAACTGCGGTTATGCTGAAATATCGTACAGGTGAATTGGTTGCTGCTCTTGAAATCAATGGAACTGACATCGTTTACAATGAATCAACGATTGATGTCATTGTTGATATGAAAAACAAAGGTAATGTTTCATATATCGGTCTACTTGAATGCCGACTCTTAGATGCCAATAAAAAAGAAATAAGCAAACATCATTTGCAACTTGCTGTCTATAGAGATTTAAAAAGAAAAATTACTCTACCTCTTGTTGAGGGTAATTTCCAAAAACCTTATTCAGTTGCAGTTTCTATTACTAATAAAGGAAGAAATGATATTCCTGCCAATGAAATGGTTTTTGGTAATGAACTTTCTGAAATAGTTGCTCTGAACGAGTAGGAATAAACAGAGAGTAGGCTATGTTAAAGTATTCTAACTTACATTTGCTATTGATGCTGACGTTAACCATTATGGTTTCAACAGAAAAAATCAATGCACAGGTATATCCAACAACAGAGTTGGAACTGGAAGAAATTGTGATTTCTTTTGAAGTTCCAAAAGCTATTGTCACAGATATGTTTGTAATGTATGATGGAAATACGGTCTATTTACCTTTGGTGAAAGTTTTTACACTCTTAGATATTAATGTCGAAGCTAATTTTCTTACACGAAAAATCGAGGGGTTTTATCTGACAAAAGAGAGAAGATTTGAATTTGATTTAGCAAAAAACCAAATCAAGGTGTTTGGTGAAGAGATTCCTTTTCTTGCTTCCAACTATTACTTTGGAGAGGATGATTTATATATCAAACTTGATGCAATCAACCAAATTTTTAATCTCAATGCGGATTTCGATTTTACCCTTTTACGTGTGTTTCTCAGACTTGATGAAGATTTCCCAATATATAAAAAACTAAAAAGAAGAATAGCTCGGGAAAAATTAGACAAGGAAGAAATTGCTCTTAAAGATGTTGTCGACATTCAATACAGTCGTCAATATCTCAGCGGTGGAACATTGGACTGGGTTCTTTCTGCTAATCCAGTAGGAGGTCGGAACAAACATTACTACAATCTTCGTTTTGGTGGTATGGCTTTAGGTGGTGATTTACAGTTGAGTTCTGGTGGCTCGGTGGGAGATGTCGACAGTAAACTTTTTGAAACAGACCAGTTTAATTATAAATGGCACTATGTCTTTCATAATAATAAATTTATTTCTCAAGCTGAAGTTGGCGATGTCGCTGGGGGTGGTGCTTTAAGCAGGACTGTTACAGGTGGTATGCTCACTAATCGTCCCCAAGTAAGGCGAAAGTTCTTCCAATCAATACTCATTAATGATTTTATCGGACCTAATTGGGAAGTAGAACTCTATGTTGATAATAAATTAACAGACTATATGATGACTGAATCTGACGGAATGTATGAATTCTCAACAGATATCTACTATGGCTCTTCTGATATAGAACTCCGTATGTACGGACCAAATGGCGAATATCAGACAAAAGAACATATCGCACGGGTACCTTATTCCTTGATTCCAAAAGGTGAATTTGAATATGCTATCGCAGCGGGTGAAGGTTTTGAAAATCATACAAAGAAAAATTTTGTTCAAACAAATTCTTTATATGGAGTAACTCATAATATAACTGTTGGCGTGAGTTCTGAGATCCCACTTGCTATGGATGAAGATTCAAAACCTTTGATTGGCTTTGAAGCAACCTATCAGATTATTGGTAACATGACTTTTAATACTGCTCTTATTCCAAGCTATCTCAATCGTGCTAGGATAAATTATTCACTTCCATCTGTCTTAAATGTCAATGCATCCTTTTCAAAATTTGCGTTAAATCCATTGAAGAACCCTCTTGATAGAAAATATTCAGCACAAATTGCTCTTTCATCACCACTAAAAATCTTTGGTCAAAATGTTGGTGTTCGTTACAACGTGACCTACGACAAATATGAAATATCAACCTCAATTAATATGAACTATGGATTTAATATTTCAGCCAATCCATTCTATATTACTTATATTGGTCAATATAAAATTAACAATTCAGCTTTTCATATTGATAACTCGATTGCGAGTCAGATGTTGTTCTCAACAAATATCATAAAATTTATCCGACCACAATTTAGAGTCAACTACAATCACTCTACAAGTGAGATAGAAAAATATGGATTCTTTTTTGCAAAACGAATATTCAGAACATCACAAGTTTCATTTTCTTATGAAAGAAACAATCGTTCACAGTCCAATACATTTATGGTCACCGTCAATCTGTTGAAATCATTTGCTGACTTTACATCACGTGTCTTAAAAAATGATAATGCAGTTTCGTATAATCAAATGCAAAAAGGCTCAATACGATACGACTCTCAAAATAATTCGTTCCATTTTGATCGTAAAAACGCAATCGGTTTTGGTGCGGCTGTTGTGAAACCATTTTTAGATGATAACTATAACGGTGTCATGGATAACGATGAAGAATATCTTGAAGGACTCAGAGCAAAAATAAAAGGTGCCAGAGTTAATGTCACTGGCGGAACAACACAACGAAAATATTTTTACAATAATTTACGACCTTATGAAGATTACACTATTCAGATTGATAAATATTCACTTGATAACCCAATGCTCAAACCAACACATGAAAATTATAAAGTGAAAATAAATCCAAATGTTGTCACCTCAATCAAAGTTCCAATTGTAACCGCGAGTGAATTAAGTGGTAAGGTAGAGAGACAACTTGGCTCAATTAAAACGGGTCTTGGTGGGTTCAAAATATACGTTATGAACCTTTCAAAAGAAACTCTTATAGAACTGCCAACATTTAACTCGGGTGATTTCTATTACCTTGGACTTATTCCAGGTTCATACCGAGCCTATATAGATAAAAATGAACTTGATAAATATGGATATGTCTCAGACCCTCCATATATTGATTTTGAAATCAAACCGCTCGCAGGTGGTTCATTTATCGAAAATATAAACTTTGTCCTCTCATCAAAATCAAATTAGTTTTAGCAAAGCAATCAAACTCTGTTTTGTTTCAATATTGACTTTGTCGGAATAGTCTGCCATGTTAGTCTTATGGATTACGACAAACTTTTTGAAGCTGCAAAAATAAAAAAAGTAACGATGAAAAACCGTCTCGTTATGGCTCCTATGACTACTATTTCTGGTGAACTTGATGGCTCTTTCTCAGATGAAGAAATCAAGTATCTTTCTCAAAGAGCTGAAGATGGTATCGGGACTATTATAACCCCTGCTTGTTTTGTTCACAAGTATGGACAAGCCTTCGAACGTCAAGTCGGGTGTCATGATGATGCTATGCTTGATTCTCTTTCTCGTTGTGCCGAAGCTATCAACAAACATGGGGCTGTTTCATTACTTCAAATCCATCATGGTGGCAACGCTGCCAAAGAAATTTACACTAATCGAAAACCATTAGCACCATCAGCTTGTAAAAACAGAACAGGTACATCAGAACTGCCTCAAGCAATGACCGTAGAAGATATTTGGATGGCGATTGAATCCTTTGCCAAAGCAGCAAGTCGTGCCAAACAGGCGGGATTTACAGGGATTGAATTGCATGGTGCCAATACATATCTGCTTCAACAATTTTTCTCACCATTTACAAATAAACGAAATGACCAATGGGGCGGTGATGTTACACTCCCCGGTCGTAACAGACTTGAAAATCGTTCACGGTTCTCTCGTGAAATTTTAAAAGCAGTTCGTGCTGAAGTTGGTGATGACTACCCAATCACCTATCGTATCTCACCTGAAGAAGCGGAACCATTTGGTTATTCGACTAAAGATACAATCGACTTATTGAAAATTTTAGTGCCGTATGGTGTAGACATTATCCATGTCTCCTCATGGGACTATCATGCAAATCTTCGCAATGATATATCACAAGGAACCAACCCTACTTATATGATTAAAAATGCATTTCCGTATATGCCAGTCATAGGTGTCGGAGGTATCGAAACTCCGAAGCAAGCGATGGAAGTTTTAGAACAGGGGATAGAGTTTGTGGCGTTGGGGAAAATTCTGATGCTTGAAAAAGATTGGGTAAAAAAAGTTATGGCTGGTGATATTGACTTGATTAAGCGTAAGATAAACTCAGAATCTGAACGTGAAGAACTTGCTATCCCAAATCGAATGAAAGAATACTCCAAACGTTTTTTTATTATCGAATAAATTTATCGTAAATCTACGAATGTTTTAATCTCAGACCTATCTAATGATTTCGGAATTTCAAAATTATTGATAAACCTCTCATGCAAAAGTTGTGTCGAAAGTATTGAAATAAACGACATATTATCTTTAAACGATAGATGCTTGTCAGCCATCTTGGTGCATTTTGCAACTAAGCGACTTACAGATTTTGGATTAAACAATCCTGCTTTTGATAATGAATCTTCGGAAAGAATATCCTGTGTATATGATGGAGAGTCATATTGCACAAACGAATTTGAGTCAGGTGCCATATATGGTTGTTTGACACGTTCGGTAATTTCTTTCGGGAGTTCTTTCTCCATCGCTTTTTTGAGCAGATACTTTTCATTTAATCCAAATATTTTATGACCAGGTGGAATCGTCGCACAAAATTCCGCAAAACGATGGTCTAAAAATGGAAACCGTCCTTCAATAGAATTTGCTGTCAGCATTCTATCTCCTTGTGAAGATAATATATAGCCAGCCATAAGTGACTTTGCTTCAACATATTGTGCCTTAGAAAGATGATGCCAGTTATCAAAATTATCAGGCAAGTGCTCGCCAAAAGCATCTATTGCCGATGCATTGGCAAGGGACTCTTTGACATCCTGGGAGAAAAACATTTTTACTTTTGTGGTTGTGTTCATGCGAGGGATATGTGAAAAATAATATTTACCAATTTCAGCAAAGCCTGATTTATAAAACTCTCCTAAATAAGCACCCGTATCTGCTTGCGAAACAGGTAGGGTAGGGTAGAGTTTACGAAGAGCGACAGGTCGAAATTTTGAATCTGGAAATTTTGACCAAAACTTACGTATCAAGGTCTCTTTGAAAATATCATACCCGCCAATGATTTCATCAGAACCTTCACCTGTTAAGACAACTTTAAAATTGTTATCTCTTACAAGCCCCGACAAAAGCATGAGCGGAGTCGGAGCGGTACGGACGATTGGTTTTTCGGTGTGGTAAATTACTTTTGGGAAATTTTCTGCTATATCTTTGTAGTTACATTTTATAACATGATGATTGGTGCCTAAAAATTCTGACATCTGAGTTTGATAAATTGATTCATCAAATGCTTTATCTTCAAATGCGATTGAAAATGTTTCTACTTTCGTATCTGTAAAGTTTTTAATCAGAGCAGTCGTCACCGCAGAATCTAATCCGCCAGATAAGTATGCCCCAACTGGAACGTCAGCCCGAAGCCGTAAACGCACCGAGTCAACCAGCAAGGCATGCATCTCCTCAGCCCAAGAATCTACCGAACGGTTGTAGTCAAATTTTTCAGGGTACTCGATATTCCAATACCGCTCTTTGCTTATTTTACCATCTTTGATAATAAGAGAACAACCCGCTTCAAGCTCTGAGATATTTTCAAAAACTGTTTTAGGTGGAGCAGTAGTCCACCACGTAAAAATCTGGTCGAGTCCATTCAAATCAATCGCTCTAATTATCTGTGGATCGCAAAAGATTGATTTTATTTCAGAACCAAAATAGAATCGTCCGTTGAATGCAGTATAAAAGAGAGGGCGGATTCCCATTCTATCACGGGAGATAAAAAGAGACTCGTTATTTTTGTCATAAATACAAAAGGCAAACTGCCCATTAAAATATTTTACACAGTCTTTGCCATATTCTTCATATGCATGGACAATAACTTCGGTGTCTGAATTTGTGCGAAATTTGTGTCCGGCTTTGAGTAAGTCCTCTTTGAGTTCGATATAGTTGTAGATTTCGCCATTGAAAACTATCCAGATAGAATTATCTTCATTGCTCAATGGTTGAGAACCACCAGCTAAATCGATAATAGATAGTCTGGCATGTCCCAAAACTGCCTTGTCGTCGAATAAAACACCATATTCATCAGGTCCCCGATGTTCAATAACTTTTATCATTTTACTGATTAGGTCGACATCTGGTGTTTTTTTATTTTGAAGCTGAAAAAATCCTGCTATACCGCACATTTGATATTTGTCTCTTTTGAAAATTTATTTATTTTAGTTTACTCTTATATTGTCGGAAAGTCAGCTTAAAATTTACATAAAAAAAGCTGAACTCAAAAGAATTCAGCTTGAATAATTTCTTAATATGTTTTTATGGACAACTTGATGGTGCACTACCTGACTGGAACATATAAGCAACTAAAATGACTAAATCAGAAATATCAATTAGTGGTTCGACAGTTGACCCATCGATATTTGCTTCTTCGATACAATCTGGTGCAGTCCCACTTTGGAACATATATGCGACTAATGTAACTAAATCTGAAATATCGATATTATCTAACGGGTCATTATCAACATTGCCAGTAATTCCTACACAACAAGAGGAGACTATTGATATAACACCTGAATGAATCTCAGGTTGATATTCCAAAAGTGTTCCAGAAAATGTTGGAAGATATGTGTTAGAGCCAGAAGTGTAACCATCCATTAGCAAAGTTGTTGTATCCGATGGTTGAGCAGCTCCATCAATATTAAAATATAATTTTAGAATTGGTCCCGAACCAACAGGGAGTTCAATAGAAGAATTTGCAATTGAAGCCTGAACCCGAACAACCATTCTGCTAAACCAAGTATCAAAATGAATAAAATCAACGACTTCAAAATTATCAGTACGACAACCAATAATCGACATTGAATCAAATGTAAGCCCTAAATTTCCCGCATATTCGATAGGGATAATGATTTTATCCAAAGGTATATTATTGGTGGCGTTTACTGTAACAATAATTTGAGTTGCTGGAGTGCTTTCGATATCGGTTTCTACTAAAGTATCAGCTAAGGCTATGATGAAGTTATTTTTTAATCTAAAACTTGGTACACCTCCAGAGCTGACATCAAGTCTGACGTCATAAGCACCTGGAGAATTGTAAGAATGAAATGGATTCTGTACAGAGTCAACAAAACCATCACCAAAATCCCATGCCCATGTGTCGACAGGGGTAATTGATGATGCTGTAAATTGTACATCCATAGGAATCCAACCGACAATTGTATCGGCGCTGAAAGTTAGACCATTAGCGTCAATTCCATCCATGGTGGTAGCACCTGTGTTGTCAGGGTCAAGCCAGTCACGTAGGCGACTAGATGATGCAGTACCGTCCCAAGAGGCAGCAAATTTTCCATACCAATCATCAGTAATCGAACCACATGAAGCATTTCCTCCATGGAGTTGTCCGATGATGCGATGGTTTTGGTCAAAGAGAGGTGAACCTGATGAACCACCTTCGGTGGTGCCATCTTCCCAATTATCAACTCGCCAATGAGAATTATCACCTGATGAGGTAGAGTAGTAACTGGTTGAAGAAATAGGATTGTTATTAAACGATATTTTCTTTATATCTCCAGCAGGATGATGAATACCAACCGATGTTGTTGCGGAGGTATTTATATTTGACCAACCTGAGTAAAAAATATTAAACGAATCAGGAGGAGTTTCATCTAAGAGCAATAATGCAAAGTCTGAAAAGCCATTATTTGCCAACAGTGTCGACCCTTGAATTGTCATTGTCGTTGGTCCATCAATATTCGTACAAGTCGGGGATTGATAATTAAACATAAATATAAATGTCTCTGGACTGTTTAGACAATGGTCAGCTGTAAGAAAGTATGGGGTTAAATCCTGTCTGACATTGTTAATCATTGAGCCCGAACACCATCTGAATCCATCGCCCAATATTATCATTGCGACTGAGTTAATTTCATCTTGCCAAGGGGCTCCTTCAGGACAATTTACATTATTATTACAAGAGCCTGAGCCTCCAAAATTTTTATCCATTTTATCAAAAATATTTCTATACGCATGAACCACTCGTGAGATTGAAATTTCACCTGGATAGGTTACTTCAGGTGAAAGGTTGAGTTCTAATATGATTTCATCACCCTGAACAGGAGCAGTAGCAAATTTTCTATGTGCTTTATTGTTTTTTGATGTAAAGGCACCGATGACCATTGATCTATCTTTATTATAAATAAATAATTCTGCTCCCTCAGGAAGCCAAAAATTATCATAGAGCAAATTTATCGACTTAGCATCAGTTGATACAATTGATAAAGTCCAGATTCTACTTCCATCTGGAAAATTTTGCCAGCTACCTGAATTGTTAAGATTGAGATTTACATCAAATGGAAACCCAAACCGTTGAGGTACTCCCTGTTTTTCCACTGCGTCATCTTCTATAAGCAATTGTTGCACATCTACCGTTCCAGTTGAAAAGGTGGGTACAGTCAAATTGAGGTTTTGTGTAAAACTTTTTGGTGTGCTACTTTTTGAAAGTTGTGCAAATGACATCAGAGGAGTAAATAGAATAAATACAATTATTCCAATAAGATATTTGTTTGATGTTTTCATGTAATGTCCCATTATCGTTAAAAATATTTTTACTTAATGTAGTATATACTCTTTTGAGCAGAAGTGTAATTGGAAATATAAGAGAAAAAATCATATTGTCAAATTCAAAATAATAGCTGAATTGTATTAATTCAGCTATTATTGTTGTTATTTTCTTGGACGAATTATAGACATGGAGCAGGAGGAGGGCCGTTTTGGAACATAAAGCCAACCAAAGCAACCAAATCCGAAATATCAATAACACCCAAGCCATCGATATTTGCTTCTTCAATACATGGTGGTGGGGCTCCACCCTGGAACATAAAGGCAACCAAGTAGACTAAGTCGGCTATATCAATAGAACCAGCCAAAGTACCATTGTCAGGTCCTCCGTCAACATTCCCTCGATCTGCTATACAACAACTTGCTGGTGCTTCATCAATGATGAGAGCGTCAGTATAAATAAAATCACCTGAATTAAGTCCATTATTATTAGCGGCATTCGCTGCTATATACAGTTTTACATGCCCTGCACTTACAGCAGGAGCGGTCCATGTAAACTGCCAACCGAGAGAAGCATTTGCAACCCCTGCATCTGTACCAGTTGATGTATGTTTGATATATTGAATACCTAAAGTTGTTGAGGTTTGAGTTCGAGTAGTTGTATTTGTAAAAGTTCCTACTGGATTACCACTCAAGTCAAGCATGGTAGCTTCAAATCCCCACCTCGATTGCCCCATTTGAGAAATATTGACCGTTATAGGTATCACATCATTTGGAGAATAACTTAATGCGGCGGTTACTGTTATAATGCCGTTTCCTGAATTAAGTGGAAATGATGAGTGACAACCAACAGTACAGTTGCTTTGCCCAGGTGCGTCTGTTCGACCATCTGGTGGACCAGATGAAAATGCTGCTACAATTCCAGCGGTAAAAATGATTAGGCATAAAGTTATACCAAAGTACTTCTGTTTCATAAACCTACTCCACATGCTTTATTTGTTCGATTCAATTTTTCGTAATAGTGAGAATAAGTGTAGTAAATGGATTGTTATTCTCTATAATGAACAAAATATACAATTAAAATCTATTTATGCAAGAAATAATTTGTTAAAAAAAACGGGCATTTCAGAGAAATGTCCGTTTGAAATTCATATATTAATTCAGACTAATAGTACGGATTTAAACCAGCCGCATGATCGGTCGCATCAATGACTTCTGTTACTTCTGGGATAAGCTGTTGAATCGCTTTTGCGATACCTTGTTTAAGTGTAGCATTTGATGATGAACAGCCTTGGCAACCGCCACCCAAGCGAACAAACACTTTGGTATCCTCGATATAAGCAAGTTCCACAAAGCCACCGTGAGACGCGATTTGCGGATTGATCTCTTTTTCAAAAAGTTCTTCAACTTTATTGCGAATATCTTCCTCAGATGGTTTCATTGTCTCGGCATTATCCGCAACAAGCGTCCCGCCAGCATGAATTGTATCACGGATTGCTTTTCCGATTTGCGCCCCAAGTTCTTGCCATTGGTCAGCACCAGATTTTGCGATTGTCAAAGTTGAGCCTGAAACCATTACTTGCGAGATTCCATCAATAGCAAACAATGCTTCAAGCAATGGAGAGCCTGCTGCCATATCTTTTGAACGGCATGTGCATGTTTTATTTTCAAAAAGCATATGGTCAACGATAAATTTACAGACCTGTGGATCTAAAGTTGGTTCACCTGAAATATTTATTTTATTTTGGTCATTCATAATTCTATCCTTTATTTAAATCGAAAATGTACCTTCTTTTTTCTCACTAATACAGATTGAGCATTCACAAAGAGAACGGAGTTTTTCATATATATATATACCAGTGTTATGTCCATCAGAATAACCAATCGACAACCCATACCGTCCTACTTTATTAATTGACTTCACCGTAATGTCAAGAGGTACTGCCCCTTCATCTAAAATCTTCCGTCCAGTATCTTCATCAACACAAGCGGCACATGCACAATTGAGACGTAAGTTGTATGGAGAATAAATCGCCTCATGGTTATCCGGCCATACAATTGCCAGTTTACCATCCGTTGTAGAATCTATTTTTGTTGGTTCAATTGATAAAATCTTTGCTAAGTTTTCATCAATGGATTTTTTAAAGTTATCAGCAAGAGCAAGCAATGCTTTCGCAGCAGGTGAATCTGTACTATTTGTCAAGACAGGTTTACCGTTGTCACCAGCCATCATAATTTCTGGGTCTAATGGAAGCGAACCCAGAAATGGAATATCCATACTATTAGACATCGTTTTTCCACCACCACCTTTAAACACTTCAGTCATCTCGCCACAATGATTACAAGTGAAGCCACTCATATTCTCAATAATACCTACAATAGGAACCTTGACTTGCTCAAACATCTTGAGACCTTTTTTGGCAATACCCAAAGCAACTTGTTGAGGAGTTGTGACAATAACCGCCCCCGTCAATGAAGCCTGTTGAGCGAGCGTCAACTGTACATCACCAGTACCAGGAGGAAGATCTATCAGGAGATAATCCAGCTCACCCCACATAACGGAGTTTATAAATTGCTGAATCATTTTCATAGCCATCGGAGCCCGCCATATTACAGGTGTATCATCACCAACTAAAAGTCCCATAGAGATAAAATCAACACCATGATTATGCATTGGTATGAGCATATCATTGACAACTTCAGGTTGTTTTTTCTCAGCACCAAGCATCCCTGGTTGTGATGGTCCATAAATATCAGCATCCATCAATCCAACTTTGTGCCCAGTTTGGGCTAATGCAACTGCAAGATTGGCCGAAACTGTTGATTTGCCGACTCCACCTTTACCAGATGCGACCGCAATTATATTTTTTACTCCAGCAAGACCTGGCTTAGCTGGCTTATCAAAAGGTGATGTGTTTGCCATCTTATTTAATCCTTTATATTATCAAACTCAAAATTCATTCATTCAGACCTCTAAAGATTTAAAAATCTGACTTCTAACTTGTAACATGTATACGAAATAAATGTTCATTTCAAAGAGAATTTTTTATCAAAAGTGGTTCTTTTTTACCCATTTTGTTGACCTTAGTCAAAACTAACCAACGACTTCTTCAAACAACCGCAAAAAGTTCATTCCAAGAATTTTTTCTATCTCATTTTCTGTATAATTTCGACGTAATAACTCTTTTGTTATCAGCGGCATTTTGGAAATATCTTCAAGACCAATTGGCGTCTCGAGGATGCCGTCAAAATCAGAACCGAGAGCAATATGGTCGATACCAATTAAGTTCTTGATATAATCAATATGGTCGCAGACCGTTTCGATGGTCACCGCATATGGTTCGACTACTTTTTTCCATCGGTCATAAAATGGTTTGAATTTCTCTAAAGTTTTCTGATAGTTCTCTTCGTTTGTTTCTGAAGAAAATGGAAGATTCACTTTTTTGTATTCTTCAGAATTTTCTTTTAGGAAATTCATCGCCGCATCGCAGTACGCATTCGATAAAAAAATTGGACAGAAATTCATTCCGACTATGCCACCATTGTCAGCCAATTTTTTAAGCTGTTCGTCGTTGAGGTTTCTGTCATGCGAGCACAATGCATGAGCATTAGAATGCGATGCAATTATTGGTTGTGATGTATGAGTGATGACATCATTAAATGCTTTGACGGATATATGAGAAACATCGACAATCATATGTAAATCATTCATCTTCTTAATTACGTCAACACCAAAATTTGTCAGGCCGAACCGCTCAGCCATACCATCACTTGAGCTTGTACACCAATCATGCGACTTGGCGTGGGTCAATGTCATATACATGACATCATTCGTTGCAAAATGTTCCAAGTTGTCTAAAGAACTCTCAATCGCCATCCCATTTTCAATCGCTGCTAAAGCAGCAACTTTGTTATCTTTGAATGCTTGATTGATTTCTTTGGAAGAACTACAAAGTATTATTTCATCTCTGTTTGTGAAACTCTTTTTTAAAATTGCGAGCAAATTGTCTATGTGTAACAAACGTTCGTCTTCTGGTATCGCTGAATCTAAAAAGAGTGCAAAAAACTGAAGATTGATTCCACCGTCGTTCATTCTTGGGAGGTCAATATGATAATTATTGTTACGTTTAAAAAAATCGTAGCCACGTTTTATCTGATGTATCGAATCACAATGTAAGTCGGCAACTATCGCATCATGATGTAATTTGTTATAATCTTTCATATTTGAAAAATACTAAAATCAATTATTTTTGCAAGTACTTCAATGAGAAAATTACTTGAATAAAAAGAACTACTATAGTATATTATTTTTACTTTTAAGAATAAAATTGGGAGTCATATATGTTAAAAATTAATAATCTATCACGCTCATTTGAAAAAGTAAAAGCAGTCAATGGTTTATCCTTTGAAATTAAACAGGGAGAGGTTTTCGCATTGCTTGGTCCAAATGGTTCAGGTAAAACAACAACGATTAAAATGATTCTCAGTATGCTCAAACCTGATAGCGGTTCAATTGAATTTTTAGGTCAAACAATTACACCCAAGATGAATGAGTATAAAAAAAATATTGGATATGTTCCCGAGCAAGCTGTCGTCTATGAAAATTTAACAGGGCTTGAATATGTAACATTTGTAGGGAATTTATATGATTTGACAGATGACCTGTTAACCAAAAAAGCATCAAAACTTTTTTCCCTTCTTGAAATGGGTAACGCAAAAGATCAGTTGATTCGGGAGTACTCAAAAGGGATGAAGCAAAAGCTACTCTTAATAACATCGATGATTCACAATCCAAAACTTCTTATCTTCGATGAACCATTTTCTGGTTTAGATGCCAACTCGGTTGCAGTCTACAAAGAGATTATCAAAGAACAAGTCGCATCGGGTAAATCCATTTTATTCTGTTCACATATTTTAGATGTAGTTGAGAAAATTGCAACACGGATTCTCATAATAAAAAATGGTAAAGAACTTGTCGCTGGTACACCTGATGAAATTATTTCATCTACAAAATTTGATTCTTTAGAAAGAGCATTTAATGAGTTGACAGGTCAAGAAGATGTTGACTCTAAGGCAAAAGAAATAGTTGACCTTATCACGGATAATGGCAATGACTGAATCCAGCCAACAGGTTGACAAACGTCAACGAAAAATTTTATACAAAACTGCTCTCAAAATTGATTGGCGGGGAAGCACAAATCCCTTTACCGCTATGCATGGAAAAAAAGGAAAATTCCCAGGTATTGTTGCGGTCATGTTTATAAATATCTTTTTCTCGTTTATGTTATCGATGCTGTTTAGAATAGCACCGTCGTTTTTCTTGGGGCTTGTCCTCGCTTCAACAGGGGGGATGATAATTATTGGTATACAACTTTTAATTGAATACAGCCATATTATCATTTCACCAGATGACTATCATGTAATTAGCCCTCTTCCCGTAAATTCTAAAACTTATTTTCAAGCGAAACTAATGCATCTATTTAGTTATGTATCAATTCTATCATTGTCTGTTTCATTTTTTCCTGCGGTAATTGCTGCCTTTGTTTTTGAATCTTTTATTATTTTTCCTGTTGTGTTAATCCAGTTTGCTTTGGTGAATTATTTTACAGCATTTATCATCATGAATTTCTATACCTTTGCGATGAAAATAATCAATCGACGAAAAGTAGAACGTGTTCTTTTGTATTTACAATTTGCTTTTGTGACCTCATTTTATTTAGGCATGCAAATAATTCCAAAACTCTTGGGTGAGTATTTTAAAGGAAGTAGTTCAGAAACTCTTCTCTGGGTAAAATTTTTACCAGCCTATGCGTTGTCATCATGGTATCTGTTAATCCAAGATGGATGGGACGCAGTTGTCTTCAGTTACTTTATTGTTGCTGTTATAGTTCTGTTAGGTTTGTTCAAAATTTCAACATCATTTCTTTCATTGTCATATGCGGAGTCACTTGCGAAAATAGATAACGAGAAGAAAAAGCAGAAATTTCTTACACCTACTTTTATTTTACTTCTCTGGAATAAAATTTCATCAATTGAAGAGCGAATTATTTTAAAACTGTTCTGGTCAGAGTTTAAACATAATACTCGTTTTAAAATGCAACTCCTTACGATTTTACCTCTATTTGTTTATGGCTTATATGCGACTTATACAAACAACGAATCGATTGTCGACCCTTTTAATATCATTGAGACATCAAAGGATACAGCTATTTTTATGCCAATGCTGATGTCATTTATACCGTTTACGCTGATGATGGCGATTCAGTATTCAAAAAGCTGGAAAGCATCTTCGGTTTTTTTCTATACCTCATGTGATAAAACTAAAATAATGTTAGCAGCGAAGAAAAATATTATGTTTCTCTTTTTACTACCATTATCCGTTTTATTGATTTTTATGTATGGATATTATTTTGATAATTACTTTCATGCCTCGCTCTATATGGTTTTTGTTTTTTCAAATCTAATGCTTGCTGTCAATATTATGTCCCTGTTTAGTATAAGAGTTCCGTTCTCGGCAGACATGGCAACCGCAGGGAAATTTACCTTGGAGGGATTCATCGTGATGATGACAGTACCGCTTATCTTGATACCAATTATAATTGTGAATTCGATAGGATTTAGTGGGGTGCTTAGCTGGTCACTTATTACGACAACAATTTTTCTTATCAATTATGCTGTTTGGAAATTCTCAATTGTTCGTATTAAAAATAAAATAGAAAAAAACGAATTTTTAGGCTAACTATCAATACCTAACTTTTTCATTTTTTTATAAAGATGCGAACGTTCCAGACCAAGCTCCTTAGCGGTCTTAGACATGTTCTTATTATTGCGGTTGATCGACGCTTCTATCTGATGTTTTTCAAATAATGCTACCGCATCTTTTAGATTTGTCGACTGTACTTTGGGTACAAACGGCATAAGCTCTCTGATATCATCTTGTTGAATCAATACATTGTCACAATAAATATTTATCCGTTCAATCAAATTTTTTAACTCACGTATATTCCCGGGGTAGTCAAATGCTTCCAAATAGACTTTTGCTTCACTTGATAGTTTTTTCGTTATTGTCTTTGTTTCATGAGCAAAGTGTTGTAAAAAATATTCCGCTAATAAAACTATATCACTTCTTCGTTCTTTTAATGCTGGTACGTCAAACTTTACTACATTAAGACGGTAGAGTAAATCCTCTCGAAATTTCCCTTTCGCAACTAATTTCAATAAATCTTTATTAGATGCTGCCACAATATTGCATTCTATTTTTTGTTCTTTGTCAGAGCCAACCGAAACAATTGTTTTGGTTTCAATCGCTCGCAAAATTTTTGCTTGAGCTTCCATTGGCATTTCAGAGATTTCATCTAAAAATATAGTACCATTGTTCGCTTCCAGAAATTTTCCTTTACGAGCTTTGGAGGCACCCGTAAATGCACCAACGGTATGTCCAAATAATTCCGACTCTACTAACTCAGATGGAAGAGCCGCACAGTTGACCGCCACAAAAGAACCATCGGGGAATTGACTATGTGTATGAATCATGTGAGCGACTAATTCTTTACCCGTACCATTTTCTCCAGAAATTAAAAACCGTGTTGTGCGAGAAGCTGACTTGGCAATGTCTTGTTTGAGTTTTAGTATACTTTGAGATTCTCCAATGAAAGAACCATAGACAAGTGTCGTCAGTCGTTTATTGTCTGAGACAAGTGTTTCCTTTTGCATTGCATTTTCAATGGTGATAAGAACTCGGTCAAGTGACAATGGTTTTTCTATAAAATCATAAGCTCCGATTTTAAGAGCGTTAATTGCGGTTGATATATCGGCATGGCCAGAAATCATTACGACAAGTTGGTTTGGGTTATCAGCCAAAATATCTGACAAGAGTTGTATTCCGTTACCATCTGGAAGCATGATATCCAAAAATATAATGTCAAACCCTGCGGTAAGAAATTGTTTACCCTGTACAATAGTTTCAGCAGTCACACACTCATGCGACCGTCGTTCGAGGGCTGACTTCATCGTTGAACGAATCTGTTCTTCATCATCTATAATTAATACTCGTGCCATTATGCTATTGGTAAAGTTATCACAACTTCACCACCTCCATTTTTATTGTTCTGAAGAATCATAGTCCCATCATGATCTAAAATTATCCGATGACAAATCACTAAACCTAAACCCGAGCCTTTCTCTTTAGTCGTATCAAATGGTTTAAATGAGTCATGTAGTTTCGCCTCGGAGAATCCATTACCATTGTCTGAGATACTAATTTGTAATCCGTTATTATTTTTATCTATCGTAATTTTAACTAACGCATCATCAGTAGTTTCAAATCCATTCTTAATAAGATTGATACACAACTGCAAAAATGTATCTCTGTCAAGATGCAAGTTTGTATGTGAAATATTGTTCTTGATAATTAGTTTTTGCGACGAAATTTCTTTGGCATAGATTGTTTGTAAATCATCTAGGAATAATTGAAAATCAATTAGTTGTAATACCGAATGTTTCATACGTGCAAATGAGACAAATTCATCCAAAAGTAGCGTCATTCTTTTTACTTCTTTTTTTATCGTTGAAGTTGTCTCATCGAGAGTCTTATCAAATTTTGGAAGTTTTTCATAATACGACGAACGTAAGTCATCGGCAGCGATAGAAATAGGCGTGAGTGGGTTTTTTATCTCATGTGCTAATTTTTGACCGACCGTTTCCCAGGCAGCAATTTTTTCTACTGTCGAAAGTTTCGATTGTGTAGTTTTAAGATGTGCAACCATCTTAGAAAATGAATCAGCAAGCTCCGAGAATTCACTCTGCTCATATGCCATAACTGTAGTATCAAAGTTTCCATCGGCTACCTCAGAAAATGCAAGACGCAAATTATCGACCTCTTTTTTTGTACGACTTGTCAGGTACATGCCAACGACTATTGCCAGCAACATCATAGTGATTGTGACTATGGAAATTATTAGCAATACTTCTTCATACAATTGCCTGTTGTGTGTTTCATTAAAATCTAATAAAATTGACATCTTCTCTTTTGGGGAGTTCATAAGAATTATTTTATCTTGTGCATCAGGTTTCTTAACAAATTCAATCGTCATCTTAGCCTGTGCGATACTACTTATTAGATACTTCATTGAATGGTTTATATATTTTCCAGCATAGATATAATAGGTTGAGTCTATGGCACTCATATAAGCAAGTGTTGCATGTTCTCCTTGCTGGTCTTTCTCTTTTCTGAAAAGATGTTGATTTAAAATCGAATGAATATCTCTAACTGAATCTCGTTGAAAATGAATCGAACTGACAACTTTGCCAGATTTATTGACAATGGCTAAGTAATCAAAATTGTATTGTTGTATTAAAATGTCAGGGATTTTTTTAGAAATCTTCTTGGAAGAAAGATGTTCGAGTAGCAATTGATTTTTTGTCAACTGCTGAACATTGTATTTTAAACGTCCTTGTTCGGATAGAATAAAGTTCCGAGCTTTTTCTGTCAACTTTTGGATATTCTGTTTTTGCTTTGATTCAATCTTCTGTTCAGTTGAAAATTTGAGGACAGTCACTATAATAAGCGGCGGAAGAATCGCAATAAGCAAAATTAATAATCGTAATTTAGATGTATACCTCATAGGCAACTTTCTTTTTGTATCTATCCTTTATACAAAGCTACTTCTTTTCAGGTTCAAATAAAAGGAAAAAATGACACACTTTGACTCTCTCTACTATAAGTCATGTAACTTAATGAGAAACAAGAAGTAAGGCTTGTATGGCTTAGTCGTTGTGTGTCTAAAATGACACAATAAGTCATGTCAATACGACACCATATTGTTTATAACAGACTGTACAAGAACAGCTTACTTAATTTGGCATCTCCTTTGATATATAGAAAGTCAACTACGACAAAAAACCTAAACTTAAAGGAGTTTATCATGAAAAAGCAAATCACACACACATTATTCGCATT
Source organism: Candidatus Zixiibacteriota bacterium (assembly GCA_024280215.1). GTDB lineage: Bacteria > Zixibacteria > MSB-5A5 > GN15 > FEB-12 > QQUK01. The sequence continues at coordinate 8,501 of JAJRQO010000006.1, read as the reverse complement.
CATCGTAACAGTAATCGGAATCGGACTTATCGGTTGTTCCTCAGATAACACCAAAACCGAAACAAATGATGTTATAGCCGAAGTGTTGCAACCTGTTACCGATGCTGTCGCAGAAGAAATCGCAGATGTCGTTGTTGCCTCACCTGATGAAACTGATTCAGAAGCAACTTTTGTTTCGGAAGATTCATCACAGGATGAAAACCTTCAACGTTTTTCAGATTTAGTCTATCATAATGGTAATGTATACGCTGTTGCCAATAATGCTCTTATCGTCTATAACGTAAAGAGTAAAAAAGAGATAAAACATGCTATCGAAGATGAGCTCAACACCGTTGTTTTTCACGATGGCTCAATCTATGCTGGGGGAGACCAGCTTTATAAGTTGAATGATACCATATTAGAATTTGTTGATGATGCCTATGATGGTTCTATCATTGAACTCTATAGCTACGGCTACCAACTTATGATAGGTACGACCGATGGGTTGTATCGTCGAGGAATTTTTGGAAATGATAAATTAATGGATGACATCACGGTTTCAGCGATTACAGAAGATAACTCCGGTTTGTGGATTGGTTCATTGGGTGAGGGACTGTATCGCTGGGACGGTGAAATTTTTAAAAAACGATTCCTCTCACGTGATACATCTCTCTTTGATAATGTAAATGCCATTGATTTCAAACATGACCATCTCTATGTCGGTTGTGACAATGGTATGTATGTTTACGATGGTGGTCGATGGACTACCTTGACAACCGAAGATGGTCTCCCTGATAATAACATCCGTTCAATTGATGCCTCCGACTGGACTGTCTATGTAGCGACCAATAAAGGTGTCGTTGGATATTTTGAAGAGGAGTTTTCACCAGTAAATAAACTTGAAAATATTCAAGTGAATGCACTTAAAGTAAGAGGTCGAAAACTGATGGCTGCGACAGAATATGAAGGAATAATCGAAAAAAATGGAAATTTGCGTAAAACTCTTATTCAACCAGTTGAATTTGAAAATATTCAGATATTGTCATTAATTCCATAAAATCATTGATTACAGCCCATAATCATTACTTTTGATGAGAATGAAACATCTAAACTCCTGAGAAATCAGGAGTTTTTTAAAAAATTACTTGCCATCTGTTTCAAATGTATTAGATTTCTTTCCAATAAATGAATTTTAAGTAGAGTAATAATTTTTGAGATTTAAAAACAACATAATAATATTAACACAATTAACAAATAATCACCCCGACAGAATTGTATTAAATAACTACAAGAACAGACATGTCTGTACTTGCGCTCTGTCATGGAATTATTTAAAGGAGATTTAACATGTCAGAACGCGAACAAGGCACAGTAAAATGGTTCAACTCAGAAAAAGGGTATGGATTTGTCACAAGAGAAGATAACAGTGACATCTTTGTACATTTCTCTTCAATTTCTAAAGAAGGTTTCAAATCTTTAGATGAAGGTCAAAAAGTTGAATTTGCAGTTACTAATAGTGACCGCGGTTTACAAGCTGTTGACGTAACCATCGTCTAAGTAGCTTTACAATTTTAAAAAAAGCGGAAACATTGTTTCCGCTTTTTTTTATGCAAATAATTATTAGATAATTTTCAGGTGGGATAGTGTTATAATAGTATTAGTTTATTCGTGAATTCTTTTCTTACTGCCTTTGTACATTTCGTAATGTAAAAATCTACACTCAATAGGACCGTTAAACATCTTGCGTTTCATCGATGGTTTGAGACCGACATACTTGACCGCCTCAAGATTCCCACTAAAGATATAGGCGTCATAGCCATCAAAGTTTTGTTTCAGGGTGTCGCCAATCATAGAATATAAACTGTCAATAGCTTTTATATCCAATCGTTCACCGTAAGGAGGGTTACAAATCAACATTCCATTTTCCTCAGGTGGGAACTGGTCTTCAAAACGAATCCGTTCAAATATTATTGTATCTTTCAGATGAACCCGATGGGCATTGTTTTTTGCTTTGTCGATAACATATTTATCTTTGTCCGAGCCAACAATAGGAAATTTTAACTCTTTTCTGACTTTACTTTTTAAATCATCTCGTACAGACTCATAAAGTTCTTCGTCAAAATTATTCCAATACATGAAAGCAAAGTGTTTCCGATACAGCGAAGGTGCCATGTCCAATGCTATCATCGCCGCTTCAATCGGAATTGTCCCCGACCCGCACATAGGGTCAAGCAACGGTTGGTTGCCATCATACCCCGCAATCAAAAGTAGCCCCGCCGCCAGATTTTCATTCATAGGTGCTTTAGAAAGCTCGACCCGATAACCACGTTTGTGGAGAGGTACCCCAGATGAATCAAGCGAGACAGTAATAACATTTTTATTTACATGGATATTGATTTGTATATCTGGATCTTCAGTGTCAACCGATGGTCTCGCACCAGTCTCAGCACGAAACTGATCGACGATTGCATCTTTGGCAAGTTGCCCAGCATACATTGAGTTGTCAAAGACTCTGGAAAAATTTACCAAGGCATCAATTGCAAATGTCTCATCATTGGAAAACAGATCCATCCAATTTATGTCACGAATGTTTTCATAATAGTCATCTTTAGAGGCAATCGTAAATGTCGACAACGGTACCAAAATTCGACTGGCAGTCCGTAGAGAAATATTCGCTTTATATAAAAGTGCAATATCTCCCTCAAATGTTACCACACGGTTTTGAGCTTCGATATTTGATGCACCCAACTCTTCCAATTCTTTCACAAGAATCGGCTCAAGCCCATAAATGGTTTTGGCAATCATTTTTACATGTTCATTATTGTTTTCTTGACTCATAGGCATATAGTATGAAAAAAACTGAAAATTCCAAGTCAAAATATAAAAAGCTGTCTGGTCAACCCAAACAGCTTTTTAAGCAGATAATCAAACTCCTTTCCGTGCTTGGCACGGAATCCAGAACAGTAACATATTAACTACAATTTTAGGGAATAAGTTCAATTCTGTTTCTATAATATAGAACTTGAAAAATTGTGAGAAATATGACAATCAAAATCACTACAATTAATATTAGCAAAAATGGCTTAAGCCATTTATTTTAGCCAAAGCCATTTTGTTGTAAAGGTATATGATTGAATTTGTTACAGTAGAAAACGAGCTGAAAAAGTGGTTTTTAAAACTTTTTTATATGGGACTGAAGCCATTTCAAAATGAATAAATCAGCCTTCAGGCTGTGGGAAACGAACCCATTTTGAATAATGTACCGACAGGGCATTGCCCTGTCTAATATACTGGATCTCTGGTCGAGCCAGGGAAGGGGGTGTGGGGTGAATTGTTTTATATTTAGCATTACCAGCTTTCAAGCTGTAAGGAACTGGCTTGCTGTACCGCTGTCGTAGGGACGGTTCGCGAACTACCCAATAAAAAAAGGGCGTTTCACGAAACGCCCCTACAAATTATAAGGTTCCCAACGTACCAATCAAGTTGAGTATGGTAATTTTTTGAAGTGTACTATTTGTCGCCTAAGACATCATTCCATGCCGCAATCATAGCAGCGTGTGGTTTTAAAAATGCTTCGGTGTCACCATCGACAATGACAGATTCAATCTTGTCACCTTGGGCGATTTTGTTGACCACATCCATATCGGCATCGGATGCAACTTCACCAAAGACAGTATGTTTCCCGTCGAGCCAGTCAGTTGGAATATGTGTGATAAAGAACTGTGAACCATTAGTGCCAGGACCAGCATTTGCCATCGAAAGAATCCCAGGTTTGTCATGCTTAAGTTCAGGAACACACTCATCTTCAAATTGGTAACCAGGGCCACCTGTGCCGCTACCGAGTGGACATCCGCCCTGCACCATAAAATCGTCGATAACACGATGGAACGAAAGACCATCATAATATTTTCGTTGAATCAAATTAACAAAGTTAGCGACAGTTATCGGAGCCTGCTCGGAGAACAGGTTGAGATTGATATCACCTTTGTTTGTTTTCATTATCACTTTCATATAATTCTCCTTGAGATTTCTGTTTTTGTTGCGGTTATTATACGTCAAGAACCGATTATGTGCAACGGGGAAATATCCCTAATTTAACTCTATTTTGTAGGGAACTGGAATGTCTGTTCCTAAGAGAAAGTTCGGGCATGCCCGAACCCTACAATCTAATTTTTATAAGTCGTTCTGAGCGGAGTCGAAGTATGGCTTAATAAAAGAAACACAAATACTATGGCAAAACAACTCTACCATCTCTATGTTATTCAGCTGAAAAAAACTGTGCTGAAACATAAAAAAATACATACCGAAAACCCTGACCGCAATATAGATATGCCATGTGTCTATGTCGGACAGACCTGCCATTTGCCAGAATACCGATTTGAACAGCACCTTAATGGTTACAAATCAAACAAGTATGTCAAAAAATATGGCTATCAATTGATTCCTGATTTGTATGAAGAATACAATCCGATTACGACTCGCAAAAAAGCGGAGATGATGGAAGAAGAACTCGCTTTGAAACTTCGAGATGAAGGCTACACTGTTTGGTATGGGTAAAAAAACGGAGCCAAGATATTGACTCCGTTAAGAATGATATTTCAATAATTCTTAATTACAATTAAGTGGAGTAGGTCCGTTTGGAATTCCAAACATATACGAAACGAGATAGACAATATCAGCAATATCAATTTCACCGCTTGCATCAACATCCCCTTCAAATATACATGGTGGAGATGGTCCCGAAGGAGCACCAAATGAATATGAGACAAGAAACACTAAGTCACCAATATCAATAGATTCCGATGGGTCTCCGTCGATATTACCACGGATACCGATACAACAACAGGCATCACCGATACCGTCACCATTTATGTCTGACTGGTTTGGGTTAAATGTTGAAGGGCAATTATCGCAGGCATCACCAACACCGTCACCATCAGAATCAACCTGACTTGGATTGGCTATTAAATCGCAATTGTCTGATGTCGCACAGAGTCCATCGTTATCGGGATCATTTATTTTATCATTAGGACAGTCATCACATTTGTCTCCGACTCCATCATTGTCAGCGTCAAGTTGCATCTCATTTGAAATTGATGGACAGTTGTCAATATCACCACAGATAAAATCTCCATCGGGGTCATTGTCAGGGTCGTTCGGGCAGGCATCACATGCATCAGCGATTCCGTCACCATCTGTATCTTCTTGGTTCGGGTTAAAATTAACACAGTTATCTAGATCACCACAAATACCATCATTGTCAGCATCATTGTATGGGTCGTTTGGGCAGACATCGCAGACATCACCGATACCATCAATGTCAGAATCAAGCTGGTCTATATTTGAATCATTGAGACAGTTATCACAATTGTCACCAACAGAATCACCATCTGTATCGGTGTCACTTGAAACAAATGCTGGGTCTTCGATGAAGCGATGAATAAATAATCGACCATCTAAGTGCGATGAATAGACTAAGCTATCACCTGCATATGGGTAGATCCCCCAACAATTATCATTAGGTAAATCGGCAATAGCAATTTCAACAGGGCAAAATGGATTGGAGATATCAATCACTCTTACACCAGATTCGTAGTGAGAGAGAAAAATATAATCACCAACAAACATAGCATTATGTGCCAGTCCATTTGGTGCTAAGTATTCTCCAACGAGTCTTATATCATTGTAGTCTTCGGTGTACCAAATTTTGACAGTTTTACCATTTGTTTCTTCGGTGGTCACAACAAAGCGACGGTCATCGGATGGCCATACATTGTGGACATACCCAGCATTTGGAATGACTACACGCAACAAGCGAGTCGGGTTTAATTTATCAGACAAATCATAAATTTCAAAGGCAGGGAAAGAACCTGCTGCGATGTAGGCGGTGTCATTCATCATATAAAAATCATGTATGTCATTTGTACTGACACCAAAACTATTCACATAGGCTGGTGCTTCTGGGTTAATAAGGTCAAAAATTTGAATTGCGTTACTTCCTGGAGAACCCTCAAGATACATATAACCTTGGGTAGTATCAATAAAGACATTATGAGATGACATATCACCCGAATTAGTTGTGGGAAAGATGCCAACCAAATGAGCAGAGTCAGGGAGGTATTGCATGTCGATAACTCGTAGCCCAGAGCCACATTCACTAACCGCATAGGCATAATGTTGATACGTTTTTATATCCTGCCATAAGCAAGTTGAACCTGTGACAGTATCGATAATTTGTTGTGACGTAGCGTTGACAAAGACAACACCTTCATTGATTCCCATGATAGCATATTGATCTCCATTGGGAGCTTTCCACCCCCAACAGTCAGAACCGTTATGGTCAGAAAACTGAAATACAGCCAACTCTTCAAGTTGATATGAAGTCTCGCCAGCAACAGACAAAGAGCTTGTTGTCGTAGGTCTTGGTATGAGTCGGATATTTTTTTCTTTATAATCAAGCGGTACAGCAGAAAGGCTTGCAGTTAAAAATAACAAAATCAAAAGAGGAGATACAAGTTGTTTAAGTGTAGTCATCAAATAAGTCCTTTATATTTGATTTTATAGGTCTAAATAATCCAGTTTTATAGCATAATTTTTAATAAAAAACAGGTGTTGTTATAAATTATTACGGACAGTTCGTAGGTGCTGCACCACTTGGTGTTGCAAATGCATAGCTTACAAGTAAAACAAGGTCAGAAATATCCAGGAATGTATCTCCATTGATATCTGCTTCTTCAAGACAGGTCGGAGCAGGACCAGTCGGGACGCCAAATGAGTAACTTACTAAGAAGACAATATCGGAAATATCTATTTCATCGAGAGGGTCATTGTCAATATTACCACGAATTCCTACACAACATCCCGCTGGCTCAACAATTAAATCAACAAGCATACCGTTTGCATCGCAGGTAGAAGAATGTACAACTACACCAACTGATGTTGAGTCGCCAAGATAGTTGGCCGAATTAGGGGTCGTAGAAACCCCAAATGTTTTATTGAGCCATCCACTTCCTGAACTATTTGCGATATTATTAGCTTCAACTAAATTAACTTGTCCATGAGGTCCAGCGTTTCCATTGCCACTTATAGTTTCGTCAATATGCCAAATAGTAACACCACATCCTGGGAGAAATCTATCAAAATTTGTTTTCCCTTTATATTCGACTAAGAAATATTCCGTACCCAACATACCTTCTTTCCAAAGTCGGTATGAGATAGGTGAGGTAGAAGCATCGGGTAATAAAACACCGGTTGTGTCACTCATAAGATTAATCGGGTTAGTCCATCCGAGTGTGGCTTTGCTCCAGCCGCAGAATTGAACTGGAGATTTTCCACCACCACCCCAAGAACCACCAGACATAACGCCCCATGAACCGATGCCATTTTCGCCATACAAATCAGGTAATCCCAATGCATGTCCATATTCGTGTACAAAAACTCCGATACGAGCCATCTCAGTGCCAGAGTGTAATTCAGGTTCCATCGTATAAGCGTCAATAGTTACACCATTGGCAACAATAGGTGCTAAGCCTGCTGCTGAAAGCCACCATTTGTGAGACCATGGAAAATCAGATGCACCAGTTTCGGCACCTGGTCCTGCGTGTACGACAAATAGTCCATCAACTTCTCCGTCGCCGTCATTATCGTATTTGGAAAAATCAATATTTGATTTATTAGCAGCCCAAACAATCGCTTCTCTTGCCAATGTTGCCGCAGCGACCCAATTGTCGCCATCTTGGTACCCATAAGAAAAGTAACCATTTTCTGCTTGATACCAGCCGTCGATATCACCTTGCAAATCAAATTGCCCATAGGAGCATTCGTCATAAAAATCATGAGCGGAACCATAAATATCATAGCCTGGTTGATTTATAAGATTATCAAAATCGGTAGTATCGTATGTTTTAGAGTAATTGAAATATTGGATTAAAATAACTAAGACATTGTTTGTGGTGGTATCAGTTGCGGCCAGAGCTGATTGAGTGAGTAGTTTTGGGTTTTTATTTATTTCAGGATAGAGTCTATTGTTCGTTGAAGGTTGAATTTCAGTTTTAGATGTTTCTAAAAATTGAATCGACGCTTTTGGTCTATCTTGAAGAGCAAAGACTTTATTGGTTGTAGCTACTAAGGTACCCTGAGCGTCAAGTGTGGCAAAGTAGTACCATCCATCTGATGATTTCAGAACTGTATGACCATCGAGAGTTTGATAATGTCCAAACCGTTCGTCACCTGCTGGCTTGAGGGTAACTTTATTTCCGTCAGGCTGAGTTATTTCAAATCTAAAATTTGGATCCGCAGGAACAGCATAAACTGAAAGAGCGAAAATAGTAAAAAGAATTAGTGAAGACAAGAGTTGGGGGATTTTTTTCATTGGTGAACCTATATTGTAAAAATGTTTATATCAATTGCAGTAGTAATTGGCGGTAGGCTAATATTGAATCAATATACTCATTTTATGGTAATTGTCAATTTTGTAAAAGCTGATTGAGTATTAGAAACGCATAAAATGTGTGTTAATTGTC
>JAJRQO010000005.1 GCA_024280215.1 Candidatus Zixiibacteriota bacterium | reverse complement strand
CTTTGCGACCATTCTCTGTTACTAAACGAACAGCTTCTATCTTAAATTGACGGTCATATTTACGTCTTCGTGTCATTGGACACCTCCTATTACGGAATATACTTCTTAACTTGCTGTCCGTCAATTCGGGGGAGGTTTAGTTATTAGATTTTGTACTTTCTAAGTGTGAAATCAAGGATGGTCAATTCATCCCGCATTACCGCCAACTATTTGAATTATTTGCACTTTACAACAAGATAGAATCTGAATTAATAGAAAAAACTGGTACAAAAGCACCAGTTGATCAATTAAAGCGGGGTCGACGAGACTCGAACTCGCGGCCTCCTGCGTGACAGGCAGGCGTTCTAACCAACTGAACTACGACCCCGGAAATTTAATCTATTTCGGTTAAATACTTGGTTTCTTTACGAAAATTAAATAGGCGGTATAGGATTCGAACCTATGACCCCCTGCGTGTAAAGCAGGTGCTCTAACCAGCTGAGCTAACCACCCATTACAAGTATCTATTTCGATTACAAAGAACAATCTCTGCCAGCTAAACCAACAGAGAAAACAAGTATAATCAAAATCCGAAAAAAAGCAAGCAGATTGTAATTAAATTATTGCCATATAATTACAAATCATATACACTATCTGTACATAAGAATATGTTTTACCATTTTGATTAAACTGTTATTATTGAACTGATTAAGGAATGACTTATGACTATAGATTCTACCATATTTAAAGCCTATGATGTACGGGGTATATACCCAACACAAATCAATGGTGATATTGCCTATCAAATCGGATTTGCCTTAGCTGTCTATCTTAAACCGAAAACAATTGCTATTGGTCGGGACATGCGAATCTCATCTGATGAACTCGCTGAAAACCTTATGCAAGGCATAACCGACTACGGATGCGATGTTATCGACCTTGGGTTATGTTCGACTGACGGATTATATTTTGCCGTTGGAAAACACGGTTACGATGGCGGTGTCATGATTACCGCATCACATAATCCAAAAGAATATAATGGGTTCAAAATTTGTCGCCAGGAAGCCATCCCTCTTTCAGGAGGTGAAGGGCTTAATGAAATATTAAAGTCGATTCAGTCTGGTAATTTGAATGGAAAAGCACCAGTCAAAGGAAATACCATTCGCAAAGATATTGCTGATGAATACGCGGCTCATTGTTTGTCTTTTGTTGACCTTGAAAAAATAAATAAATTTAAAATTGTTATTGATACGGGCAATGGTATGGCTGGTGCGACTCTTCCTCCAGTGCTTGAAAAACTTCCTCTTGAAGTTGACAAACTATTTTTTGAATTAGATGGAAACTTTCCGAACCATCCCGCCTCTCCAATTGAGCTTGAAAATCTTCTTGATTTACAAAAACGAATAGCCGAAACCAAAGCAGATTTTGGCGTCGCATTTGATGGTGACGCCGACCGAATGTTTTTGATGGATAAAAATGGAAAACAAATCGGTGGTGATATGGTCACAGCTCTTGTTGCCAAATCGTTACTTTCAAAAAATTCCGATGAAACTATTTTGTACAACATCATTTGTTCAAATGCTGTACCGGAACTTGTTGAAAAGATGGGTGGGAAATCAATCCGTACTCGTGTTGGTCATGCTCTCATAAAACCTCTTATGAAAAAACATAATGCAATTTTTGGAGGTGAACATTCGGGGCATTTTTATTTTAGAGATAATTGGTTTGCCGATTCGGGCATGATTGCATTTTTAGTTTGCTTAGAACTTCTCTCTATAGAAAATAGACCACTCGAAGAATTGATTGCAGAAATCGACCCATATTATCGCTCAGGTGAAATCAATAGCCGTGTGGACTCTATCGAACAAAAACTTGAAGCGGTCGCTCGAGCATATCCCGATGGAAAACAAGACCGTGAAGATGGTTTAACTATTCAGTTTGAAAATCATTGGTTCAATTTACGACCTTCAAACACTGAGCCTCTTCTTAGATTGAATATAGAAGCAGATACAAAAGAAAATCTTGAAATAATCACCCACGAACTTTTACGTATTATTCGAATTTAGGAGTACTCGAGATTAATCCTATTCGTGTTGCTTATGATGTCACTTCGTTCACTCAGAACCATCTGGGTGGAATAGCCCTTGTCTGCTATAACTCTATTAAGTATGCATTCGAACATCCGCATTTAGCCCCTTATGCATATTACCGTCATGGAACTGATACCTATTACGACTTACAGCCACCATTGAAAAAAGTATCGTTTGTTGATAAGTTTAAGAATAATAAATTCAATATCACTCATTCACTCTGTCATAGAACCCTCCCTCTAAAAGCGGACTGCAATATATATACCGTACATGATGTTTGGTCACTCAAAAAAAACAGATACCAATCAGAAGCATTCTCTGAAAAAATTGGTAAACGGATGATAGGTGAACTTCAAAAAGCAGACCATATTGTCACTATCAGCCAAGCAACATTGACCAATCTTTTAGATTTTGATATTGTTGATTCCCAAAAGTGTAGTTGTGTCCCTCTCGGTGTCGAAACATTACAGAAAAAAAAGAACTTACAAAACCAAGCAATAGCTCCGTTGTTAAAAGAAAAATATATTTTATATGTTGGGTGTTTAGAAGTAAGAAAAAATATTTCACATATTTTAGAAGCAGTTTTACCCTTTTCTGACATGCATCTCGTTATCACAGGTTCCCCTGGCTTTGGATACGATGAGACTATTAAGCCTCGCTTAGGTAAGTTTCCTCAAGAACGACTTCATGTCTTACACAAAGTAGAAGTCTCCGATTTAAGCCATCTCTATGAATCAGCCTTTGCAACGATTCTTCCATCATGGGAAGAAGGTTTTGGGCTACCGATATTGGAAGCAATGATGCATGGTTGTCCGATGATAACTTCCAATCGGTCGGCAAATGCTGAGATTGGGGGAGAGGGAGCAATTCTTGTTAATCCTGAAAATTCAGATGAGTCTATTCGTGCGATAGAGCAACTTCGAGATGATGCTGAATTTCGGAAACAGAAAATTCTCAATGGCTTCGCTCAGACTAAAAAATATAGCTGGACGGCCTACACAGAAAATCTCTATCAATTATATAAATCTCTTTTATAATATCCCACATTAATCTCATAAGTCTTTAGTAAAAAAATCCCATAAAAAAACGAGTACTGGTTAATTAGACCAGCACTCGTATATCGTCGAGCTTCACATAGTAAGAACATACCAGGTGTGTCGTCTGGTAATTTCTCATGAAGCAACGTTAGCTTTTAAAGTTGTCTGTCAGCAGTAGTTTTAATCGAACCGCAATCGATGGACCAAAAACTTTT
>JAJRQO010000004.1 GCA_024280215.1 Candidatus Zixiibacteriota bacterium | reverse complement strand
GGGCTTGTTGAAAAAGTCCAAACAGTCTTTCAAGACCCTTCGACTCCGCTCAGGGTGACTTGAAAGACAACAACTTATAATTTGTCATACTGAGCGGAGTCGAAGTATGTTCCAAAATAAGAGGTTTCTCAACAGTCCCTTGACCAGGGATCCAGTAGGTCAAGTCTCCCCGAAACCTGACTTTTCCTATTCTCAATAAATCTTTCCCAAAACTCCTGTCATTGCGAGTCGAAACGTGGGAATCTCATCTTTTAAAATATTCCATGTGTGGCAATCTCTTCTATTAAAATTTTATTTGTAGGGTTCAAGCTTGCCTGAACCGATTAGCGGAACAGACAAGTCTGTTCCCTACTTTTACATTTTCTCAAGAACTTCTTCCAAACATCCAACTTCTTCCATCCAACACCAACCCCTTCCCTGGCTTGACCAGGGATCCAGTCCTTTCGACATAACAAAATGGCTTCAGCCCCATATATAACACAGCCTGAAGGCTGATTTATCTACTTCCTTTTCTCTATAAATAACACAGACCCAGCCTGTTGAGAGGAAATGGCTTTAGTGTGAAAAATGGCTTAAAGCCATTTTCACTCATATCTTTTGTAGTCTTTTTGTCTATGTAAAATCTCTTGTTTAAATTAGTTCGTCATGCATTATGAAAGTTTGTGATTATACTATGATGTTGTAGAAAAAATGTGACTATACGTTGTGTCGGGTGCTATTAGACGAAGTCGGATGACACCTGACACTTCATATCAAGTCGGAACCGATTAAACGATAAAAGGTAGACAATTGTCTGCCCTTGAATTTTATTTCAGCAACAACATTTTTTTTGTTTCGACAAAATTATCTGTCTCGATGCGATATAAATAAATTCCTGTTGAAACTTCTATACCATTAGATGAAGTGCCATCCCATGTTACAGAAAAGTTCCCTGCTGACAATTGTTTGCCTATCAGTTGTTGAACTTCTTGACCAAGCAGATTATAAATTGTAATAATCACATTTGATTTTGTCGGTAAATTAAACTCGATTGTCGTTGTCGGATTAAACGGGTTTGGATAATTCTGTGACATATTAAAACTTGAAGGTAAATTATCTACATCAAACTCTTCAACATCCAAAACAATAATATCAAACTTCGCAACAAATGCATCAATCATACCGCCAAATGTAGCTTGATATGGACTTACCGTTGGTAAATCAGATGACCACGTATAACCTGCTATGTATTGAGTATAATTATTATAAAGTGCAATTCCATACCCATGATCCCAATCTGCTCCTCCCAAATATGTACTTTTAAGCAAACTGCTTCCTGTATTATCTAACATACTTAAAAATGCATCATAGTTACCACCATTCGTAATCTGTGAAGCATCTTGTTGGATTGGAAAGTCAGTCGAACGAGTTGAACCAGTAATATATGCAAGACCAATACTATCTATAGCTATTCCGTTACTATAGTCATCAAGAGTACCGCCAAGATATGTACTATAAAGTAATATGTTTCCATTATTGTTAAATTTAGAGACAAATGCGTCTCCACCACCACCATACGTATTTTGATAGGCACTTAGCGTAGGGAAATTTGCTGAAGAAGTTTGACCCGAAATATAAATATTACTATCATCACGAGTTATAGCATAGCCTACATCATCACCAAGTCCACCAAAATAAGAACTATATATAAGAGTTGTTCCAGTAGAATCGAATATTGACACAAATGCATCTTTCCCGCCACCAATTGTAGATTGATAGGCGTTTAGAGTTGTAAAGTTTGGAGAAGCTGTTGTTCCTGTAAGATAAGCAGAATAATTACTGTCTATAGTAATTCCTAAACCATGTTCCCAATCAGTTCCACCCAAATATGTACTGTACAAAACAGTATTTCCAACAGCACTTAGTTTTGTAACAAAAGCATCATAGTTTCCGCCAAAACTGTTTTGAAAAGCATTTTGTGTAGGATAGTTGGTTGAATTAGTACGTCCGGTTATATATGCACAACCATTATTATCTACAGCAATATCTTCGCCAAAGTCATTTGATAAACCACCTAAATATGTGCTATATAGTAGTGTATCACCTGAACTATTTAGTTTAATTATGAAAGCATCATTGAAGCTACCTCCATATACATTTTGAAATGGATTCACAAGTGGAAAATCTGTTGACCCTGTACTTCCTGTTACATACACATTACTCAAAGAGTCAACAGCAATCCCAAACGCACCCTCAGTACCTGTACCTGCACTACCTCCTACATAAGTGCTATAAAGAAGAGCATTACCGGTATTGTTTAACTTCGTAATAAAAACATCACCCCAAGACTGATCTGTTTGATATGGGTTAAATGTAGGAAAATCAGTAGATTCAGTACTTCCCGTTATATATACAGCACCAGAATCATCAACAGCGACTGCGTATGCTAGATCATTATCAGTACCCCCAAGATATGTACTATAAGTCAAAATTGGATCAATAACTAAAGGTAACTCTTTATTGTAGTCACGAAGTTCAAAAGAAAAAGAATTATCAGATTGTAACTTATAACTTCCGTCAATTTGAATACGATTGTTATTTTCTACCTGATAAATAACTGGGCGTTGTTCGACTACTTCACCCCACATTGTTGTAACTACTAACTCACCATCATCATTAACAGCGATAGATTCGGCACCTTCATATTGAATTTTGATTTGAGAAAAGTCTGCTCCAGGTGCGACAATAAAATCATATTCCATTTGTTTGCCATTACCGTAATATTTTAAATCAATTCCGTTGTATATCTCTTCATACATAACAGCAGAATAGTTGGGTACATTTGTTGCCCATTTTGATTTATCATTCCCAATAAAATAATTGCACTTGTAATCAATCTCTTCCAAACCACGAATTACAGGATGAGTGTTAGAACCCACGTAGTTAGCTTTGATCATCATAGTTTCAATAGAGTCTACTTGATGGTGCCCTTCGACTCCGCTCACAGCTTGCAAGCTGTTCAGGGTGACATCTGCCATAGGGGTTAATTTGATTGTGCGAGAGAACTGGAAATAAGCACCATCGGATGCAAACCACATCGTAGCACCACTCGCATTGGCACGAAATTTCAGATTTTCATCCCATTGTCCCTGATTCTTAGTAAAAGAAAGAGGCATAGTAGAAATATTGTTTTTAATCTGAATATCTGATAGGTAATCAGAATTTGATACTGCTTTAACCGACAACACGAGCATCAGTACGATAATAAAACTATAAATTATTTTTTTCAATTTTCCTCCTAAATATTTAAATTTTAATTTCTAAACTTTTGCTAATATAGCATCATATATTGTTTTGTCAACTTTCAACATTTTTTCAATATCGAAAAAACTTTCAATGATAATTTGAAAGTGATATGGGTAGGTTTAGAAAAAACCTACCCTTCACGCTATTTATGAGTTTTGAGGTTGTTCTTCTTTTTGAATTTAACGGCAGCTTTTATTTGTGCCGCAAATTTCTTCCCACGTTTGTTCATCTCATGTCGCCCAAGTTGATCTTTACGACTCGACAAATGTTTCAGCTCACGTAATTGTTTGAGGTAACTGTCAAACCGTTTTTTATCAAGCTCACCCGATTCAATAGCCTCGGTAATTGCACAACCAGGTTCGCTCTGATGTTTACAATCATGAAACTTACACATCGCCGACAAACTTTCTATATCAGAAAATGATTTCGAAACATTGTCCTCATCTCCCCACAGCTGCAGCTCTCGCATCCCAGGAGTGTCAATCATTATCGCACCATTAGGCAAGATAATCAGTTCACGATGCGTAGTCGTGTGGCGACCTTGATGTTTTTCATCGGACACTTTTTTGACAACCATCTTTTCATAGTTCATAAAATGATTTATAATTGTCGATTTCCCGACACCCGATGGACCAATCAACGCCAATGTTTTACCTTCTTGCAAATGTTCAGCAAGCTCATCCATACCAAAATTAATCAAAGCGGAAATTGTTATAACTGGTATACCAAATGCAATCGATTCGACCTCCGCTTTGCGAGCCTCGACATCATCACACAAGTCCGATTTATTCAAAAGAATAATCGGCTCGGCACCCGAATCATATATCATAGTCAGATAACGTTCGATACGACGGATATTAAAATTATCATCCAGTCCAACAACTAAAATCAACTTATCGATATTTACTGCAATCACTTGTGCCTCAGTCTTAATTCCCGCTGATTTACGTTCAACAGTTGTTTTCCTTGGAAGCGTCGCATGAATGATTGCCAGTGAATCATCAGTTATAATACTCACAACAACCCAATCACCTACGACTGGTTTGTTTGAATTTTCTTCATGTAACATTTTGCCAGAAAGCTGGGCAGTTAGTTCACCTACTTCTGACATAATTATATAGTTCGTTTTATTTTGTCGTATAACTCGTGCTGGTTTGAAATTTTTCTCTTGATAAGAAGAAAAATGTGTATCAAAAAAATCATTAAAACCTATATGTTGTAATAACATTTTAATTTCCTTTATTGTGCATTTTCATTATAACAATTTTTACTAAAAATTTTAGGAAGGAGTAAACAGATATAGGCAAAAAAAAGACCACCGATTCTCGGAGGTCAAAACATACTACAGCTTTAAAAGTTGTTACACGTTTCTACTTCGGAGACATATCTGTGTACTATTATTTACAATTGCTGTTTTCATAATTTATATCTCCTTTCACAACTTTTTATTTTTACGTTAACTCAAAATAATAATTTATAAATTAGTTGTCAATAACTTTCTAAAATGTCATATTAGAGCATAAATTTTCAATCGAAAGAACTGAAGGCAGATGACAGAACAAATACCTTTTTTAGATATTACTCTTCACTATTTAGCACCTGTAGGTGCGGTGATGCTTTTAGGATTATTAGGTGGTAAACTCGCTAAACTGATAAAACTTCCAAAAGTAACAGGTTACTTGCTTACTGGATTATTAATTGGTCCATCTGTATTACAATTGATTTCAGCAGAGGTCGTCTCATCCCTCAATTTAATCAATGATATCGCCCTCGGTCTTATTATGTTTTCAATTGGTGGTGTATTTGAAATCCATCATATTCGTGCGGTTGGGAAAAAAGTAATTTGGCTCACAGTCGGTCAATCAATTGGGGCGGTACTTCTCACATCTTTAGCACTTCGTTTTGTCGGTATAGAATGGTACCCCGCTATACTGCTTGGTACTATCGGTATTGCGACTGCTCCAGCCGCCACAATCCTTGTTTTACGTGAATTTGAAGCAAAAGGTGAATTTACTGATACTTTGCTGACAGTTGTGGCAACATCTAATATCATTTGTATCCTCACATTCCAACTTGTTTATGCGTTTGGAAATTTAGGAAGTACAGAAAATATCATGGTGGCGATATTTAGCCCGATTTATGAATTGGGTGGTTCACTTATTATTGGCTTTGCGGTTGGCTTTCTGATTTCCAAGTGGGAACAGCGTGTACACGATCAAGCCGAGCTTCTTATGATAATCATAGCTGGAGTAATGCTTGTTTCAGGACTCGCTCACACACTAAATTTACAACCTCTCTTTGCAACGCTGATTATGGGGGCGGTGACAACCAACCTCTCTCTGATGCATCGATTAGTTTATATCGAGCTTCGTCAAATCGAACAACCTTTGTATATTGCATTTTTTGTCTTAGCTGGTGCTTCGTTGCATATTGAGTTGTTACCTGCATTAGGGCTTGCTGGTATCTGTTTTTTACTCTTTCGTGTTACTGGAAAAATTCTCGGTATTGTACTCGTGTCGAAATGGCTTAAATTAGATGACAATATCAGAAAATATCTCGGCTTAGGAATGATTGTACAAGCGGGGGTTGCAATTGGGTTAGTTGATCTGATAAATCGTGATAATCCCGAATTAGGATCTATTATTACTCCTATAGTCTTAGCGACAGTCTTAATTTATGAAACTGTTGGTCCTCCAATTATCAAATATGCTTTATTTAAAACCAAAGAAGCTGTCGAACAAGATTAATAAAGTAAAGGCCGCTTAGAGGGGTAAGCGGCCTTTAATGGGAATGGGAGGTAAAAAAAAAGAATGGTTAATTGTAATTGACTGAAAAATCAGTCAAATAATCTTTAATCGACTTCATTCCAGCAGCATCAGGATATGATGCCATCTCAGGAGCAACAGTATCTACAGTGAATTCGGAGTTATGAGAATCAAGACACTCTTTTAGCACAGATGAAATCCGTCGTGATGCTATTTCGGCACCTTGCCTGTTTGTTTCAGGAAGTAGTAGAGCAATTTTATCTACAGCTAACATAGAAACATTATCTATTGCACGAACTGTTTGAGAAATAGCTTGAAAGATTTTTTCTTGCAAAGAATTTTCATTTTCTGTATCAGATTTATTGGTAGAGAGAAATGATATGTCATAAACCAATAATGAAACAAAAATTTGGTATCGTTGAGCCCGTTTTAGTTCAATGTCCACTCTGTTAATAAACGGTGAACTTGATAACTGTTGTCCTGCTAATTTTTCCATTCCATGACCCAATTATATTTGTTTGTTCACAAGTACTGTACATTTTCTATACAGCAATAACTGTTCCATAATTTGATATTAATCAAAAGCAACACTTATCACCATAAAATACATACACCAAAAAAAATAACCCTTTAGTAATACAGGTTTTAATAGATATGCGAATTTTAATACGTTATAAAATTCACATTGACTTTGATGACAAAATTAAATAATTGCAATAGTTTGCGTAATTATAGCACAACAATTCAATTATTTTTATTTTATTTGGTTGAATTTAGAGCGTAATCTTTGATTTTATAAAGTAATGAACGATACGATATTTCAAGTAGTTCAGCCGCTTTACGTCTATTCCAATTGGTTTTGTGTAAAACCTGTGAGATAAGTTTTTTCTCCTCAACTGCGATTTTTTCACCGATAATCGCTTTGAGAGAATATGAATCTGACGATGCAGAATCAGTCACTTGTGGGATAGAAAAAGTAGAAACGGTATTAGCAGGTTCTGATGCGATGACATGGTTTCCTGCCGCTTCAAGTAATTCAGTAATAATAGCTTCATCCTCACGAACAACAATCTGTTTCATCATATTTTCAAGCTGCCGAACATTCCCTGGCCAATTATATGACAATAGTTGAGACATGATATGTTGAGAAATAGGTGGAATTTGTTTTTTATATGCTTCTTCATATTTTTTGACAAAATGATTCACTAAAAGAGGGATATCTTCTTTACGAATCCGTAATGCTGGTAAAAGCAATGTGATTTCATTGAGGCGATAGAATAAATCTTCACGGAATTCTTTTTGAGCAATAGCTTGTTCTAAATTTTTATTGGTCGCACCAATAATTCGGACATCAACATGAATATTTTGAACTCCACCGACACGAACAAATTCTTGTTGTTCTAATACTTGTAGTAATTTTGATTGTAACTCAAGAGGCATATCCCCGATTTCATCCAAAAACATTGTTCCTTTATGAGCAACTTCAAAACGACCTTGTTTCATTTTATGAGCACCAGTGAAAGCACCTTTTTCATACCCAAAAAGTTCTGCCTCAAGCAAATCTCTTGGGATAGCCGCACAGTTCACTTTCATAAATGGTTCATTATGACGGCTTGAAAGATTGTGAAGCAAGCGTGCGACAATTTCCTTACCTGTACCAGATTCACCCCTGATAAGCACTGTAAGCTCAGAGTCAGAAACCTGTTCAATAACAGATTTAACTTTTTGCATCACATCGGAATCACCAATAAATGTATCGTATGTATTTTTAACTTCTAATTTTGATTTTAGTTCTTTGACTTCCTTTTTCAAGGCTGTTTTTTCTAAAACAGTATTGATATGAATCTCAATTTCGTTTACATCAAATGGCTTATTAATAAATTCTGCTGCTCCAAGCTTGACTGAATCAACAACATACTGAGTTTCACCATGCCCCGAGACCATTATCACTTCTGGTCGGTTTTCAAGTTTGTTTAATTTCTCTAAAACTTCCATCCCATTCATACCTGGCATTTTAATATCAAGTAAGATTAAATCAGGTTTTTCTGTAGAAACCATTTGAATACCCTCGATACCATCTCGGGCAGATACAAACTCAAATTTTTTTGATAATCCTTCGGATAAAATCCACGAGACTTTGGGGTCATCGTCTATTACTAATATTTTTACTTTAATCTTTGCCATGTACTATTATATCGTCAATTATTTTGAGAAATCAAGAGCTAAACTTAATATTTTTGCTATATTTTAGCAAATTTATGCACTTTTAATGTTCTAACATCGGAAGGTAGATGGTAAATGTCGTTCCTTTTCCATATTCTGATGCGACCGAGAGAGTGCCATCATGTGCCGAAATAATTCGTTCAACAACTGCCAGCCCAAGTCCAGTCCCAGTTGATTTGGTCGTAAAATATCGATCAAAAATTTTGGAAAGATTTTCCTGTTTAATTCCCTCACCACTATCAGACACTTTGAGAGCTAAATAATCAATTTTTTTATGGTCAGGTCTTTCAATCAATCCATGAACATGAATCTTGCCACCATCAGGCATGACATCAATTGCATTGATAAACAGATTCAGAAAGACTTCAAGAATCTGGTTCTTGTTTATAATAACTTCCCAGTCAACTTCATCAAATTGTGAATCAAATTCGATATTTTTCTTATCAAAATCCTGCTGAAGCAATCCTCCAGCTTTTTTTATAAGAGATTTCAGATTAACTTTTTCTGTCTGATATTTATTAGGATTAGAAAAATCAACAAGCTCTCGAACAAGTTCATTCATGCGAATAACTTCATCTTCGACAGTTTGAAAAAGCTCTGATTCATTTGATTCTTCAGCCCATCTCCCCCGAATAACTTGCAGACCACCTTTGATAGTTGTGAGTGGTCTTCTGAGATCATGTGATATTTCTGAAATCATATTTCCCATAGTCAGTAAGCGTGTAGCATTCAAGAGAGCTTTTTCTTTCTCAAATAATAAAGCTGATTGAGAAATAACTAATTTTGCCAAAGAAATATCATCCTCGGTGTAAAAATGATCTTCGAAGGCACCAATAAATGCGATAAAAATCAGTTCACCATTTCTAAAAATTGGTACTGCTAAAGATGCTTCGAATGGATTAGGCAAAACAGCATTATTTCTTATTTCTGCAGAAAGCACTTCAGTTAACTTTGATATATCTTGTTGGTCAATTGAATCAATTTTATCAGCTTGTATAACCAAAGATTCCCATTCAATTTTTGAAAGATCAATTTTCCCGCTTGAAGTCAAAGGTACATCCTTGACACCTGAAACAGATTCAATAACGAAAATATTATTTTCTTGATCCCAGTTCAGCCAAATAGAATAATCGATAGGAAAAACTCGTTCTAATTTTTGAAAAAGAATTTCTCTGAAATCTTTGAGAGAATTTATCCCTTGCATCTCTTTTGTCATTTCATGGAGGATTTCAAACTCAATGAGCCGTCTTCTTTTTCTTTCAAACTGATTGGCATCATCAACAGCAATAGCTGCTTGAGCGGCAAAGGTTGTCAATAGTCTGAGGTCATTGCTTGAAAAATTTTCCTCACCATCTTTGTTAGCCATATTAATAACACCAATAACTTTATTTTTTATTTTCAATGGTGCACATAAAAGTGATGCAGAACCATAGCGGTCTTTACTGATTCGTTTAAATTTATCATGAGCTTCGACATTTTCAATAATCAATGGCTCACCTTTTAAAGCAACCGAACCAGCAATCGATTCACCTATTGCAAGTCGTGTTTTCTCTATGATTTCTTTGTCCAACCCGATAGCAGCTTCAATAGTGAGAAACTTGTTTCGTTCATCTAAGAGCATTATTGACCCGACTTTTGCATCAGTAACATTTGATGCTAAGGCAACGATTTGTCTGAGTAAGTCTTTAAGATTTGATGTTGAGCCGATAGATTTTCCTGCTTCATAAAGTGCGTTGATTTCCCCAATCCTTCGATTGAGAATCAGATTAGAAATTTTCAACTCTTCCAAAAGTGAAAAACGTGCTAAATCGGAACGTCTTTTTTCTAAAGCTCTTTTGACAGCTAAATCTAATTTGGTAAACTCGACTGGTTTCATAAGATAATCATAAGCACCAAAAGAAATTGCTTCAACAGCAGTATCTAATGAAGCGTAACCTGTCAGTAAAATTACGGGGATATCTTCATCTACAGTTTTTACTATTTTCAAAAGTTCTAAGCCGTTTTTATCAGGCATTTTTATATCTGTTATAACTAAATCAACTTTGTTATCACTTATATAATCAGATGCCTCTTGCGAGTTTTGAAATGACTCAACCAAATATCCCTCTCCCTCAAGTAAAGCAGAAAGAGATTCACACATTCGTTTTTCGTCATCAACGACAATTATTTTCTCAGATGTTGGGTTCATAGCTTCTATCTTCATTTATGAGCGGTAATTTAATTTCAAAACAACCGCCGATTTCTTGATTATAAAATGTTATCGACCCATTATGTTTTTTTATTATACCATAACAGACAGAAAGTCCTAAACCTGTTCCTTTTGCGGGATCTTTTGTTGTAAAAAATGGTTCAAAAATCCTCGGAATCATCTCAGGAGGAATACCTGGACCAGTATCGGAAAATTTAATTGAAATATCGTTTTTAAGAGTTTTAATGGTTACTTGCAATTTTCCACCATGTGGCATTGCATCATAGGCATTGATGATTAGATTTAAAAAAACTTGTTTTATACTTTCAGGTGAAACTTCTATTTCAGGTGCTTTCGGGTCAAATGAACTTTCTATCAAAACTTGATTTTTTTCAAACTGTCGACTCATAAGCGAAAGTACCGATGAAGCCAATTTGGAAACATCAATTTGTTGAAGTTCAAAACCACGAGGGCGATGGAAATCAAGAAGCTCAGAGACAATTTTAGCAATCCTATCTATCTCATCATTAACAATATCAAGATACTCGACAGCGTCATTATTTTCAGAAATTAATTTGTTTGTTAGAAGTATGTAATTTTTGATAATACCTAATGGGTTATTGATTTCATGGGCAACTTTCGCAGACATTTCACCCAAAGCAGCTAAACGTTCGGAATGAACTAACTGTTGCTGTGTTTCACGAAGTTGTTTAGAGGCTAATGTTTCAGCTTCAAACAACCAGGTATTTTCTATTGCTACAGAAATTTGATTTCCTAAAATTGATAAAAATTCAATATCATCATCACTAAATTCTCTTGAAGATAATTTATCAGAAATAATAAAAAGTCCGCTTAACTCCGACTGAAACAAGAGTGGAACAACTAAACCATTATGAAAAAAAGAAAGAATTTCTTTTTCATTTTTATTTGCAGTTGAATTTATTATATCTTCAATTTTTGATGGTCGATTTATCTTGGTTAGATTAAAAAGCATTTTGGAACCTGATTGAAAACTAAGACGCTGTGATGGAAACTTCCCTGAACCTTTAAATTTTGTTAAAATAAAATCATTATCTTTATCATGCGATGACAGATAAAATGCTGCTTTCATAGAACCAACTTGTGCAAGTGAAGTAAAAATAAATGTATCGAGTAGTTGTTGATAATCTAAGAGCGTGTTAAAATTACGACTTATCTCAAAAATAGTATAGAGGTCAAATATTTTGCGTTTGTGTACTCTGTTGAGTTCAGTTAAAGCACGGACTTTTTTCTCTAATTGAGCAACCGACTCTTGCAACTCTGCTTTTGTCTGTGTTTTTATTTTTGCACTACTACTTAAAGAACTCTTACTGGTAGTTGTTGTTTTTTGTTTTTTCTTGTCATTCATCTTATATTAAATTTCTCAAAAAATTCACCTACTAAATAATGCGATCCTATTACTATAATAATATCATTTCTATTTGTCATTTTTAAAATTGCATTATATCCAGATTCAATTTTACCATATTTTTTGCAAGGTACAGCCTTAAAATCAATCTGTTTGATTATTTCGGCAACATCAGTACTTCTTTTTGTCGAAAGCGGTACCAAAGCATAATACGTGCTAATACGAGATAATAGATTAAAAATTTTCTGATGCTCTTTCCGTTTCACAAAACCAGTCAAGATATATGCCGTTTGATTCGGATACTTTATTCTGAAAGATTCAACAAATGACTCCACTCCTTTGACATTATGGCTCACATCAAAAATATGGGTTGGCTTTGTTCGATACTCTTTTATCTGAAAACGTGCCGCCCAAAGAGTATTTTCAATACCTGACTTAATCGATTTATTGCTTATTTTTAGCCCATTTGATTTAAGAATTTCAACAGCCTTGACAACTAAGGCAGCATTTTGGATCTGATGCGTACCTATCAATGATGGTGTAATTTTTTTCAGGTTGAGTTGTTTACTACTATATTCAAATGAAAGTTTATCTGGATAAATTTTCATTTTAGATTTTTTGAGACTATATAATTTTGTTTTTTTCTTTGCACAAGTTTTACGCATAACTTCTTGTGCTTTGTCGGGTAAAATTCCTGTTAAATGTGGGCAGGTTGGTTTGATTATCCCTGCTTTTTCTTTGGCAATTTTTACAATCGTATCACCCAAAATTTCGACATGATCTTTACTGATGCTTGTTGTAAGAGTCAAAATCGGAGCGAGTACATTGGTCGCATCGAGCCGACCACCAAGCCCAGTTTCAATAACGGCAATATCAACTTTACATTTTGCAAAATGGTCAAATGCCATCGCAGCACACAGTTCAAAAAATGAAAGTTTTCGTTTTGTTAACTCTTTTCGATTTTTATCTATAAATGCAACCAGTGATTGTTTCGGAATTTTACGACCATTGACTTTAATTCTCTCACGGAATGAAATAAGATGCGGTGATGTGAACAGTCCTGTTTTGTACCCCTGAGATTGTAAGACCGAAGCAAGCATTGAGGCAGTCGAACCTTTGCCGTTGGTACCAGCAATATGAATCGTTTTCTGTTTTTCCTGAGGAGAGTCTAAAGATTCTAAAAATGTACGAATATTTTCCAGTCCAAGTTTCATTCCAAAAAATTCACGAGAGAGAACAAACTTTTCAGCAGACTGATATGTATGTTTCGGCATTAATTAATCCACATATAACGCAACAGCGAGGTTACTGTAGAGCGAAGATCCTTACGGTTTACAATTTTATCAACAAATCCTTTTTCTAAAAAGAACTCTGTCGATTGAAATCCTTCGGGTAAATCTTGACCAATAGTTTGTTGAATCACACGAGGTCCCGCAAAACCTAAAAGAGCTTTTGGTTCAGCGATAATAACATCACCAAGCGATGCGTACGATGCCATGACACCAGCTGTAGTCGGATTGGTTAGAATAGAAATATATGGGATTTTCTTTTCAGCTAAGACAGCAAGTAGAGCTGAAGTTTTCGCCATTTGCATAAGAGACAAAATGCCTTCTTGCATTCTCGCTCCACCAGAACATGAAATAATAATCAATGGTAATTCCATTTCGATAGAGCGTTCAATGGCACGAGCAATTTTTTCTCCGACCACTGACCCCATAGAGCCACCAATAAATTCAAAGTTCATAATTGCAAATGACACTTTGATTCCATTGACATGTCCAATACCAGATGTAACACCTTCTTTTTTGCCAGTCTTTAGTTGAGCGGCTTTGACACGGTCAGGATATTTTTTGGAATCTTTAAACTTAAGAGGATCTTTCGATGTCAGGTTCAAATCGAATAATTCTAATTTCCCATCATCTAATAAAAGTTCAATATATCGTTGAGAAGTAATTCTAAAATGATAATCACAGTTAGGGCAAACCCATAAGAGTTCTTCCATTTTTTTACCATAGACAACTTCACCACAAGATTTGCACTTGGTCCAGAGACCTTCAGGAATATTCTTTTTTTCTTGCTGGGCTAAGCCAGTTTTATCTTTTCGAAACCATGCCATAATTTATTCATCCCTGTCATATTCAAAATAGTGTACCATCACTAAGGCATCCTCTACAGGACTATGATAATACCTTGGGCGTTGATACAACAACTTAAAATCATACTTTTCATAAAAAGCAATTGCCGATTTGTTACTCGGCCTTACTTCAAGTAAAAGAAACTCACTTTTATATTCTTTTACAACCTTAAAGATATTGTCCAAAAGAAGTTTCGCAACCAATTTTCCACGAAATTCTTCTACAACCGCAATATTAGTCAAATGCGACTCATGTGCGGCGATATAATAACATGCGTAACCGATTATCTCACCGTTAGATACAGCAACATAACCACCCCAGTTATCATCCTCAACCTGCTCTTGAAAAGCTTTCAAAGACCACGGGTCAGGGAAGATTTCTTCTTCTAAAATGACTACTTTTTCCAAGTCAACCAGTTGCATCTCACGAATGAGAATTTTTTTGTTATCTATTTTTGAGGTCAAAATTTATTTCCGCTTGTGATTTTTGTAAATATAAAGGTTCAAGAGTTGCAAGATTATCAAATTGTTCTTGTGCAATTTTAATTTGCCCAATTGTATTGATATCTGACGCATCATAATGAAGGTCATCAGATAAATCAAAATCAGCAATATCTGGAATAAAAGATTTTAAATCAATTCCAAAGGCTGCAAACTTTTTTTGACCACACACTTCTAAAAAGTTTTTAATCGTTGCAGTTTGAAGTTTAGACAAATCATATCTGTTTTGAACAACAGGAACAACAAAGAACTCATCTTTTTTAAATGGAACGATAATCAAAACTTCATCCACTTCATTTTTGAGTTTGTACGCAGCTAACTCAAACAGGTTGACTGAGACAATTTTCAAGCCTAATGCGACTGCGATACCTTTGGCAGCAGCAATTCCAATCCGAAGTCCTGTGAACGAACCTGGACCAGTTGAAACTATCAAGGCATCTAAATCTGTTTTACAAATGCCAGAAGAAGTAATAAGAGCATCTATTTTTTTTAGTAAAATTTGTCCGTGTGATTGTTCAGCATCCTCCTCAGACTTTACCAACCTATCACCATTATATGACAATGCAAGTCTGAGAACTTTTGACGAAGAATCAATGGTTAGAATATTTTGCATAGCATCATTCATTTCTGATCAACGAGATATGTATCTCCCGTTCCTTTTCATTTAAAATCGAAAACTCAATTTTGTAATATCTTTTTGGAAGAAATTCATCGGCACGTTCTCCCCATTCAACGACAACTAATCCTTTTTTACTTAGATAATCATCCCAACCAATTTCAACAAGCTCAGAACTATCTCCCAAACGATATAAGTCAAAATGATACATAGGTTTTTCACCAGGGTACTCATTGACAATCGTATACGATGGCGAGTTCACATGCATCACATCAAGCCCTAATCCTCTTGCAAGACCTCGAACAAAAAGAGTCTTACCTGCTCCAAGTTCACCACTTAAAACAACAACATCGTCTGGAGTTAGGAGGTTTAAAATTTTTTCAGCAAGAGCAAGAGTCTCTTCTTCAGAATGAGATATAATTTGTAACACTTTTGTCATAGTTATTTCTTTGGTCTGAGTACCGCAACAGGTACTACCATCTCCTCAAGAGAAAGCCCGCCATGCTGGAACGAATTATGAAAGTATCGAACCATTTCATTATATTTATTTGGATAGACAAAATAGTAATCTTCTTTTGCTATAATAAAAGTTGTCGCAAGTCCAATTTGTGGAAGTCGCCATTCTCCAGGTTTTTTAATCAGGATCGAATCTTTTGGATCCGATTTTAGATTATCGCCATATTTATATCGTAAATTAGTCGAAGTAGATTTTTTACCATGAGCCATAGTTCCTCTTTTGCAAAGAGTCGAACCATGGTCAGATGTTATCACAACCGTATAATCTTCATCAGCAAACGCTTTTAAAATTGAAAACAATGACGAATGTAAGAACCATGATTTCATAAGCCCACGAAAAGCTGCCTCAGTACCAGCAATCTCTTTTAAAATAACATTATTGGAACGACCATGTACTAAAATATCCAAAAAGTTAAATACAATTGAGACAAGAGGAGTACCAAATAAATCAGATACTTTTTTATAGAGTACTTCACCTTCGGTATTAACATTGATTTTCAGGTATTTCGGTGGACGTTCTGTACGCACGCCATGACGTGCTAAATTATCTTTAATAAATTTTTCTTCATAACGGTTAAGGGAACCTTCGTCTGATTCATTATATGTATCAGGGTACATCCTATGAATGTCATCAGGAAAAAGACCTGAAAAAATCGCGTTTCTTGCAAATGGTGTTGCTGTAGGCAAGAGAGAAAAATAGCTGTGACGTTGAATATTATAAAACTCTGCAATCATCGGTTCAATTAACATCCACTGATCAAGTCGCATGCAATCAACAACAACAAATAAAACTTTCTTATCTTTTTTCATTTCAGGAACAACAAATTTTTCAACAATATCATTTGAAAGCAATGGACGATTTGCTGATGATAGCCAACTTGTATAATTTTTTTCAATATATTTTGTAAATTCGATGTTCCAATCTTTGTGGGTTCCCTCAAGCATCTCGCCGATACCTTGGTCCTGATTTTCATCAACTTCAAGGTTCCATTCTGCAAGTATTTTGGCCGCTTCTAACCAATCGTTTGGTTCTAAATTACCATACAATTTTTGATTAAATTGATTGGTGTCAGTAATGTATCTTTTCATTGAGGAGGAGCTGATAATCTTTTTCGAATCAAGTTGTCGTTTTATTACCATCAAAATTTGTGTTGGATTAACAGGCTTGACCAAGTAGTCATCAATTTTTTGTCCAAGAGCATCTTCCATAAGCGACTCTTCTTCAGACTTAGTGACCATGACAACAGGAAGATGAGGCGAGATATCTTTGATTTCTTCAAGGGTTGTGAGCCCATCTTTGCCAGGCATCATCTCATCAAGCAGTATCAAATCGAATTGTTCTTTTGAAACCAACTCAATTGCATCATCACCAGAGATTGCAGTCTTGAGCGAGTACCCTTTTTTTTCAAGGTATAATATATGAGGCTTTAAAGAATCGATTTCATCATCGACCCAAAGAATTTTTTGTGATTTTTCCATTGTCATCCTATTTAGTCAGTTACTGGAAACTGAATTTCAAAAAGAGTTTCCCCCGGTTTAGATTTCTTAAGAGTAATTCTTCCACCATGATATTCTTCGATAATTCTTTTTACAAGTGTCAAGCCAAGCCCCCATCCTCGTTTTTTTGTTGTAAAGCCAGCTCTAAAAATTTTGCGTGCGGCAGCCGACGAGATACCTTTGCCATTGTCTAAAATTTCAAGGGTCACACAATGACCTTGTGGAGGCATTGATGTTGTCAATTTTATTAAACCTGTTTTTGAATCAACTGATTGTAGGGCATTTTTAATAATATTTTCAAGTGCCCATCCTAAAAGTTCTTGATTTAACTTCACTGATGGAATTTCACTTTTATCAAACTGCAGTTTTATCCCTTTACCTTCAAACGGTAATCTACGACAATAATAGTCAACAGCATCCTGTACTAATTCATTGAGAGAATGTTTAGTTAGTTCTGGAATTGAGCCAATCTTGCCAAACCGATTGGCAACTTTTTCCAAACGGACAACATCAGTTTCCATATTCAACATCGTATCAGTAAATAGTTGTTCATCCTCAGTTGTAAGAGTCCCAGATTCTTTTTCGGTTTTTAGAATTTCAAGCCACCCCATGAGGGATGAAATCGGTGTGCCTAACTGATGAGCAGTTTCTTTTGCCATACCAACCCATATAAGCCGTTCTTCAGATTTCCGAATATTTTGAAATCCAATCATCGCAACAATCAAGAAAATAAGTATAATACCAATTTGAATAAACGGCATTATTTTTAGTTCGTTAATAACTTTCGAATCACCATAACAAAAATAATAAAGTATACTATCATTATCATTGGTATAAATAATAAGAGGAAAGTCACCATTTTGCTTAACCATTTCATCAGCAATTTCTTTTAGAAGTGCCATCGTTTCAGGAGAGTAATCATCATCTGCAATGTTATCAACGTTCCTCCGATTAATTGGTACTCTCTCTTCGTTGAGAACTATAATTGGGAAATTCGCTTTGACAATAACTTCATCAAATATAAACTGAAGCACAGAACTTGAAATGTTAGAATTGGCAGCCAACTGCCAGAGCTTCATATTATTTTCAACCTGAGAACGTGTATCTTCCTTTAGTTTATCGATAACATTAAAAGTATACCAGATAAACAACCCGGAAATAATCGCAACTCCACCTAAAAGAAAAATTTTGAAAATTGTAGATTTGCCTACATAGAGAGAGTCAACAGTTTTTTTTTTCATACGAGATTCTGCCATTAACCGATTTTTTCAATGCCACCCATATATGGAACTAACACCTCAGGAATTGTAACCGTGCCATCTTCATTCTGATAGTTTTCTAAAATCGCAGGTATCAATCGTGCCAAGGCAACCCCTGACCCATTGAGCGTGTGTGGAAACTGTACTTTCTTTTCATTATCACGGAACCGACAATTCATACGACGAGTTTGAAATGATTCAAAATTTGACACAGATGAAATCTCAAGATATTTCCCTACACCTGAAGCCCATAGCTCTATGTCATAACATTTTGCTGCAGCAAATGATAAATCTCCTGTTGCGAGTGTTCCAACACGATATGGAATCTTCAGACCTTGCAAAATTTTCTCCGCTTGGACAACCAAGAGTTCAAGTTCCTCATACGAATTATCAGGATGTACTATTTTTACCATTTCAACTTTGTCAAACTGATGCACCCGAATCATCCCACGAGTATCTTTTCCAGCAGCACCTGCTTCACGACGGAAACATGGAGAGTAACCAACCATTTTCAGAGGAAGATATTTACCATTGAGGATTTCTTTTTTAAATATATTTGTAATCGACACTTCAGCAGTCGGAATAAGATACATTCCATCTTCTGTCGTCTTGTACATATCCTCCTCCATTTTCGGAAGTTGCCCTGTGCCAAACATCGTATCTTCGGTGACAATATATGGAGCGGTGATTTCTTCGAAGCCATCGGCGGCGTGTGTGTCGAGCATGTAACTCACCAAAGCACGTTGGAGTCTGGCACCTAAACCACGCAAAAGATAAAACCCCGCACCCGAGATTTTCGTCGCTGCTTCTAAATCTAAGATGCCAAGCTTCTCACCAATTTCCCAATGCGGAAGCACTTTAAATGTTGGCTCAGGTATCTCACCCCATTCACGAACGATAACCATATCATCCTCGCCACCTTCTTGTACTGACTCATGCGGGAGATTTGGAATCCATGTAGCGATATTTTTAATCTGTTCATCTAAATCACGAAGTTGGTTGTCTAATTTAGAAATCTGCTCGCCAACTTTTTTCATCTCAGCGATTGCATCGTCAGCGGACTCGCCTGCTTTTTTCTTTTTTGCAATATTAGCTGAAGCGGCGTTTCGTTTCCCTTTAAGCTCTTCGACTTCATGGATAATATCACGACGTCTGCTGTCCAGTTCCAAAAGTTTATCAATATCGACTTCGGTCTTTTTCTTTGCGATAGCAGTTTTGACGGCTTCAGGGTTTTCCCGAATAAATTTCATATCTAACATTATATTTCTACTTCCTCTTAGTTCTTTCGAAATTAACTATAGTTAGTTCCGTAATTTTTAATACTATTTAAAGCTCAAATAAAGCTCGCTTCAGCCAGCCATCAATTATAAGCTATTCATCGGTTTATGTCAATGAGAAGAAGCTCTCTGAGTCCAGATGTAAGGTGTTGCGGACAAAGATTTTACGATTTTTGAAAGATAATACTTGCCTTTTTATCAGAAATTCATAAATTAAGAGACTTTTTGAATTAAGGAGCTTTACAATTATGGCTAAAATGTGTGACATTTGTGGCAAGAAACCATCCGCAGGAAATAACGTTTCTCATGCCCATAATATTACGAAAAGACGTTTTTTACCAAACTTACAAAATGTGAGAGCATTAGTGAATGGTACTCCAAAACGTATGTCTGTCTGTACTTCTTGCATTAAAGCAGGAAAAGTTATTAAGAATGTTCGGAAGAGCAAACCAGCTTTTAACGCTACAAAATAGACAGTACTTCGTATAAAAGTTTGAAACCGTCTCAAGGTGTATGAACCGCCTTCAGGCGGTTTTTCTGTTGCAGGGATATTGGGATGTCTCACATCTCCTCTCCGGCTTTAGCCGAAGTCCAGAACAGAAACCCAATTCTAAACTTAAACTTGTTAAAATAAACTTACTTCATATCATCCTATACTTGATTGTGCTTGCAAGCTCTGAGCG
The DNA here is from genome assembly GCA_024280215.1 of Candidatus Zixiibacteriota bacterium. Classification (GTDB taxonomy): domain Bacteria; phylum Zixibacteria; class MSB-5A5; order GN15; family FEB-12; genus QQUK01. The sequence goes on along the minus strand of JAJRQO010000004.1, from coordinate 2,289 downwards.
AAGTCGAAGTATACTCGTCTATGCTCCCCTCTTTTATGAGAGGCTGTGGGTGTTTATTCTGTCATTACGAGTAAGAAGGTCAGGAGGCCTGTCCTCCTGACTTCAAGCGATGTCAGGAACCACTTCCTGACATTTTAAAATGGGTTCAGTCCCATATAAAACATCTTTTTATCGACGTTTTTCCTACTCTTTTTTCGCTACAAAGACTTTGTCTACAGCATGTTACAACGAAATGGCTTTACCTTGAAAAATGGCTTTAAGCCATTTTAGCTCATAAAAATTGTAGCGAATTTGGACATACTTTTATCACTTTATAAAATAAGTTTCTCATGTATGATTTGATTTGTGAATGTAAAGAAATGATGTATATAAAATGTCATACCTGCGAAGGACCGGTTTCAGTCTTTTTATAATTGTCACCCTGAACAGCTTGCAAGTTGTGAGCTTGTCGAAGTATGCACTCCCCAATGTCATTCCCAACTTGATTGGGAATCCAGAAGAAATTTAGTTACAATTCTTTTATAGTATTTATTTCAAATTCTATAAAGTCATTTGAATCAAGAGTTATTTTTTCGGAACCGTAATCATTTCTTACTTGATTAATTGCGTCTTCTTCAGATGAAGAATTTATTTCAATAATTTTTTGAAGAGTTTCTGTAATTTCCACTTTATATTTTTTCATATTTTTCGATATATTCCTCTCGAAACAAATAGTATAATGTCTTTGTCTCTTAAAATTTGAAGTTGTTGCCGAATTTTATCTTTAATAAAGTTATTTTTAGGATGTTTTTTTTCTAACAATTCTTCGAACTGATAAATTTGTTCTAAGCTAAATTCTCGAGTAGGAATCGAATCAATACAATTAAGCACATCTATTAACCACCCTCTGGAGCTTAAACTATAAGACTTTAAAAATTCTACTTTTTGCCATTGTTTTAGGATTCGACTTTTATTTATTATTTCAGATTCTTTTATTAAATAGATTCTTCCGCTATTAGGAATTTGTTTTAAAAGTATATTACAACCAACCCATCCTGCTCTTTTTGCTGTTTTTGCTAGAGGTTTTCTTTTCTCTATATAGTCTGTTACAAAATAATGCTTAGGAATCATTAGAAAATTATTTACAGTCCAATTACTTTTATTGTAAGTTAAAAAGAAAAAATTAGGATTATTTACTGAATTAATCCTGTCTATCATAGTGTGATACGCACCATCAACAATTTTGATACCTAGTTTTCCATTTTTACTTTTTAATTCATACTCTTCTTTACAATTAGAGCAATAAAAATCAGCTACTGGTTTGTTGTTTTCAAAAGTATTTAAATTATCGTTTCCACAATTCATACAATAAATATTATTTTTCACCCAATTTTCGGTCAAAACTCTGCTTATCTGAGAAGGACTTTTATAGTTCTTAATGATTGATGTGTTAAATGATAAGTCCATACTAAATATAATATCTTTTAAATTTAAGTATTGATAAGATCCGAATTCGAGTCATTGATTACGACTTTATTTAAGTTTGGGTAGTTGTTCAAAACCCAAAATAGTACAGCACCACTCCCTACAAATGGTTCTATATAAGTAAAACTTTCATCATCCTTGTATGGAAATCTTGATTTAATAGCTTCTAACAGTTGAGTTTTCCCACCTGCCCATTTAAGGAATGGTTTAGCAATTTTATTTTTCATATAACTATATATAACAGCAAGAGAATGATAATTAAAGCAAAAAATGGACTTTTCAAAAGAATGTGACTTTGTTATTGATTTTAGTATACTGTAAACGACATCGACCATCTCTAAAGCATCACTTTCCATACAAACCCTCCCCTGTTTCTTATTACACCAAATTGTATGAACGACTTAATGAAAACAACGATGTTGGATCCGTAATCAAGTTGGGAATGACATTATTTGAGTTGGGAATGACAAAGAAAAATAGCATGCACAAAAACGCTACAAATTATATTAGCACAAATGGCTTAAGCCATTTTATTCAGCAAAGCCATTTCGCTCTAACAGGCTGTGTCTGTTTTATTTATGTTTAGAATTTCGGCAAAATTAAGGGTTTTAGGTTCCCTAAATATGAAAAACGAACCCATTTTGATATTGGTTTTTTATGTCGAAAGGACTGGATCCCGTGTCAAGGGCTTGTTGAAAAAGTCCAAACAGTCTTTCAAGACCCTTCGACTCCGCTCAGGGTGACTTGAAAGACAACAACTTATAATTTGTCATACTGAGCGGAGTCGAAGTATGTTCCAAAATAAGAGGTTTCTCAACAAGCCCT
>JAJRQO010000003.1 GCA_024280215.1 Candidatus Zixiibacteriota bacterium | reverse complement strand
CTTTGCGACCATTCTCTGTTACTAAACGAACAGCTTCTATCTTAAATTGACGGTCATATTTACGTCTTCGTGTCATTGGACACCTCCTATTACGGAATATACTTCTTAACTTGCTGTCCGTCAATTCGGGGGAGGTTTATAATGACTCTACCAGATGTTATGGGGTTTTTTGTGATTCTATCTCTTGTCATTTAATGATATTTAACTTTAATCCAACTTATAAAATAGATACAATTTTAACTTGGGACTACAGGCATACTCGGTATGGCAGTTGTCATTCTTTATCTTATGATATAGATTTAGAAGATTCACACGTGGTGTTCTATACTGGAAGTGATTTAAATAAAGAAAATCCAATTTTACATAAAAGCGTAATAGGAAAAATAAAAAGTAAATTTGAATTAGATACTTTACGTATAATACCACATACAGAAAATCCAAGATTTATTTACGATAAATCAACTATCTTATTCACTAATACATTTATTAGAAATAGAGCTTTAGATGCGGATATAAATGAAAGAATATCAGATTCGAATGTAACTAAAAGAGTAACAGAATATGATATTGTAAATGATTCTGTTACTCTTTACAATTATGACAATTGGTATGATGTGTTTTCGCCTATGAGGTTTTCCAAAAATACAAATATGTATTTTTATCGTCATGATACAATCAACAAAACCCATAATATTTGGATGAATGATGGGCTTACAGAAACCCAACAAACGAATTATGATGATATTTTTACCTTAAGATATACAGAATTTGATTTTACTGAGGACTCACAACTTGTCTATTGGATAAGGGATATTGTGGGTAATGACACTTTATCAATAAAAATGACATTGAAAATAGAGTAAGTGGGAAAATCGAAGGTCGGTCTTCCAGGCAACTTGTTCTCAAGTTGCAGAACCCGACATTTGCTAAACTTCTCGTAACCTGTCATTGCGAGCGACCATCGGGAGTGTGGCAATCTCATCTTTTTATTGACAGTAACAAGATTAACTTCTTAAATTGATTCTATGACAAACATAAACGAACTAAGGGATTTATTTATACAATATAAAATAGAGTATGCATCTATTGATAGTTGTATCAATTGGGCTGAGGAGCGATTAGCAAATAAAGAGGAAGCTGACGACCAAGATATAATTCAGTTAGCAGGGACAACAAAATGGGAAGATGCAGAAAAACTGGTAGTGAAGATTCTTGAGAAGTATCTTGGAAGTAATGAGATAAATTATGAGTTCTACTTTGGGAAATATATTGCCAAACTTTATGATATGTATGGAGATGAAAAATACACAATAGATGAACTTGAAGTTATTTTAAATAATATCTTTGTGGAGTTAGGGTATCCATTTTGGTTACAGAGGCTAAGTAACAATTGTGAGTTATCTACAGATATTATTGATTATGTTGAACCATTTGAAAAGGAATTTGAATATATTGCTGGATTATGGCGTTCAGTAAATTCATTAGATGAATTTAATCAAAAGTATGATTATGAGATTTCAGAATCCCATGATGCTAAAATGAAGACAATCCCTATTTTTTATTATGACAAATACTATAACGTTATTTGGTTTCTAATTATTATCGCTATAATTCTCGGCATTACATTAATTAAAGAATTTTTTTATAAATAATCTTTATAATTATTACAAAAACAACTGGATCCCAGATCAAGTCTGGGATGACATGAGGGGAGCTGGGATGGTGTTGGCGGAGCTGGGATAATCTCTGTGCGTATGTTTTTGTATGGAGCTGGCTTGCCTGTTCCGCTTGTAATCATAATATGTACCGTCATTCATGTCAAAACGACTAAAGGGTTCTGACTCACTATTTAGAATTTAAGACTAAATGTGCCATTTGGTGGCTGTCAGAAGTTCTTGTTTACAATAGCTATGATTGAATATCTTATTTATGCATTTCCAAAAGAGGAATTGCTGAACTGTCGTATCCGATAGGATATTGTAGCCATTGATTCCAAATATCATGTGCCTCTCTTTTGTTACCATTCCCGTCTAACAAACCATTATCTCTCCATACTTTAAAAATAAGTGGAGGGTTGGTGGTGGCGTTATACAGCAAATCATAATCACGATAAACAAACCAGTTTATAAATTTTGCATTTAATTTATTTGCTTCTCTAAATAATTTAAGAACATAATCTTTTTGCCATTGTTCAGTTCCGTTTATTATTACACCAACTTCACTCAAAAGTAACGACTCTGCACAATATCCTGTTTCAGAAACAGCAAACGGTTTATTTGGAGCCAAATCGCTCATCTCTTTTAACCAATTACTTGAAAAATGAATCGGATTGGCATCTTGTGTTGGATAATCAAACAACCAAAACGGATATGTGCTTACAGCCATCATATCAGAATATTCTACAAGAATTTTAGTTAGTTGATGAAGTTCTTGTTTATTCTTATTGAATGACTGATCTTGAAATGTTAAAAAAATTGGTAGATTCGGATATTCATTCTTTAAGGTTCGATAAACTGTATCTGCATGGATAATGTACCTGTTAAAAGCATCACTGTTTTCTAAAAAGCCGGAGTTTATCTCTATTCCATAGGCAAAATAATCAGGATTGACTTGGTCAATCAGACGTTTACAATATTTTATATATGCAGTGATAACATCAGGAGTGTCAAAATTATATCCATCCCATGGAGCAGGAAGAGGCTGATGTGAGCCGTTATTATTCCAGTAAAAAGCCAAAGTATCCCGATTTGTATTTGTTGAAGTAACCGTTAGCATTATTTTATGATTAGGAGTATCATGGCTGACTGCATCATCGATTGTGTTTTGTATCTCAGTCGGGAAAGGAAGATCATTTAATGCTTCATTCCAAGGGACACCATGATCAAGATGTATGAGAACAATATCTCCGTTTTGAAGTGCATATTGATAGCTTGAGTCTAATGCTTCTAAAGTTAAATCAAACGGAAATGGTGTAAAACCCATATGAAAAGACCGTAAGTTTGAAAAATTGGAGTTGATTGGTCTGATTGGGTTGTTTTGATTGTCATTGTCATCACATGAAATAAATGTCATTAGGAATATGAACAGATATATTATTTCTACATTCTTTTTCAAAGACTCTTCCAATATTTGTAAAATTAAATTATTAAATTTCAGGTAGTTATGAATCACGATACCGATTCAGTAAAATAACACATAATTTTTATTTTCCAAGGGAAGAATGATTTTTTTTAAACCTCTACTTGACAAAGCACCCCTTATCATGTTATAAATCAATGACAAAGATAAAATTGAATATAACATATTTACCAAGAGGTTCTAAATGACAGAGGAAGTCAATGTAGGGATGGGGGCACCAGCTCCCAAAAAAGGAATGTCCAAAGGTTGTTTGGTTGCACTAATTGTCGCAGGAGTTTTGATTGTTTTAGTTGTCGCTTCATTTTTTGTCTGTATGTCAAAAAAAGATGACATCATGAAATTTGGTGTTGCCACTTTACTGACATCATCAAAACAAATTGTTGTTGAATCCAATGTCGAGGGAATCGACACCGTATACTATAATGCCGTCATTGATAATTTTAACAAAAGACTCTATGCTGATACAATAGGGATTGAAAGTATGGCGGAAGTATTTTCAAATATTCAAGTAACTGTTCAGGATAAAAAAATGGATATTAAAGAAATCGAAAGCATCTTAGAAGCCTTGATTGCAAAATATCCTGACATCGTATCAGATATACCTAACATGAAAGTTTTTGATTCTACTCAAGTCGACTCGATGTATTAAGAAATAGTATAAGGATTTAATAATTGACTGATTATCTGCCACTACTTATAGCCTACTTGTTAGGTGGCATCCCATTTGGTATCATTGTGACTCGTCTTGCTGGCAAGGGAGACATCCGCTCCTATGGTTCAGGCAACATCGGGGCGACCAATGTCGCTCGTGTCTGTGGCTTTAAAACTGCTCTCTGGGTCTATGCGGGAGATATCGGTAAAGCCGCTGCTGCGGTCTTAATCGCAAAATGGTTATATGTCGCACTCGAGATAACTTTGCTTTCTCCACATCTCTACTTTGTAATCGCAGCAGCTATCTGTGTACTCGGTTCGATATTTCCTTTGTTTCTAAAATTTAAAGGTGGTAAGGGGGTCAACGCATCGTTAGGAGTCGTGATTACCCTGATGCCTCTTGAAGCATTGGGGGCATTCGTCGTCTTTCTTCTAATTGCTTTTATTACTCGAATGATTTCCTTAGCATCGATAATCTCGGTCTCTTCATTTTCGATTATCTTATTGCTTGAAAAATACTACTTTAACCGCCCTATTGAAATGATCTATATTTTTCTTGGATTAGCTTTGATTTGTTTTGTAATTGTTTCACATCGAAAAAATATTTCAAGGATTCTAAATGGTAGCGAACCGAAATTTTCACCCTCATCGGAAAAACATGAGGTGAACAATCATGTTTAAAAATATTACAATACTTGGTGCAGGATCATGGGGAATGGCGATAGCCAAAGTTCTCCAAAGTAATAATACCAATGTTACCATGTGGGAATTTAACAAAGATGATTGCGAGATTATCAGAACCCAAAGATGTCATCCCAAAAAACTCGCAATGATACAACTCGACGCATCCATAAAAATAACAAACGACTTACATGCCTCTCTAAAAAATGCCGAACTTGTTGTTCTTGCAGTTCCATCTCAATTGCTTCGAAGAGTATTGCAAGATCTAAAAGAAGTAAACTTCTCAAATATCGCTTTTGTCAATCTTGCCAAGGGAATAGAAATTGGTACTCTCAAACGGATGTCGGAAGTTGTTCATGACGCATTAAAAGTACCATACTTACAGATAGCCACCCTCTCGGGACCATCACATGCCGAGGAAGTAGCCACTGATATTCCGACGGCAATTGTCGCAGCATCTGCATCAACAAAGCTGACAAAAAAAATCCAACAATCATTTAGTACTGATACCTTGCGTGTCTATGAATCAGGTGACTTGATTGGTGTCGAGCTTGGTGGCTCACTAAAAAATATTATCGCAATCGCTGCTGGAATTTCTGCTGGCTTAAACATGGGTGATAATACCATGGGTGCTCTGCTCACACGAGGCTTGGCTGAGATCACAAGGCTTGGGATGGCTATGCATGCAAAGTCGGATACATTCGCAGGACTCTCTGGCGTTGGCGATTTAGTCACGACCTGCATGTCGAAACATAGTCGCAACAGATTTGTCGGTGAACATATTGGGCGTGGTGAAAAACTTGATGAGATCATCGCATCGATGTCGATGGTCGCTGAAGGGGTCCAGACAACTAAGTCTGGCTTTGAGCTTGCCAAAAAATATAATGTTGAAATGCCTATAACATTTGAAGTATATGAAGTTCTTTTTAATAATAAACCACCTGATATTGCTATCAAAGACTTGATGAAACGTGACTTAAAAACAGAAGTCTGGCAATAGGGCGGTTGAAAGGGAGACGTATGGCGAAATTAACAAATGGAGAAAAGCTTTATTATTCAATCAGTGAGGTTGCCAAAATTACTGGACTCAAAGAGTATGTTCTTCGTTTTTGGGAAAAAGAATTTGATCAGCTTTGTCCAAAAAAAAATCGTGGGGGCAATAGAACCTATACTCAAAAAGATATAGAAATTGTCAATCGCATAAATCATCTACGGAAAAAAGAAAAACTGACTATCGAAGGCACCCGTGCAAAATTGACAATGAAAAAGAATAAAGAAGAAAAAGCGGTTCTTAGGTCGTCAGCAAAATCCAAAACTCTCATTGGACAGATACGAAATGATATAAACGATTTGCTAAAAGATTTCTCGTAGCAGTCGGTTTTGCATTATTGGTTTATAATTGTAAGCCATAACTCTTTACGAATTCTGATAAGAAAATAATTTACTCTGAATTATCTTAAAGGCTGTGAGCTTGTCTATGTAGGGTCAAATTTTAAAACGATTGATACACATCAACCATCTGGTCAACACATTTTTTCCAATCAAATTTTTGCTTGGCAACTTCATAGCCGTTACGACCCATCTCGATCATCATCTCTTTATCAGAAATCATTTTCATCATTGCATTCGCTAATTGCTCAACATTGTTTGGGTCGACCATGAACCCATTTTGACCACTAGTAACAATCTCAGGAATCCCTCCAACATTAGTCGCTACCACAGGACGACAGCATGCAAACGCTTCCACAGCAGCAACACCAAAACCTTCTTTAAGCGAAGGCATAACCATGAAGTGATGTTTTCTAATTAGCTCATACACTTTTTTGTTGTCTATATATCCTGTGAAAGTGATATGATTCTCTAAATGAAGTTTCTGTACTAACTGCTGAAGCGAATTCTTCAGAGAACCATCTCCACAAATTGTCAATCTGAAGTTTTGGAATTTTTCTACGACAATTACGGTCGCTTTGATTAAAATATCAGGGGCATATATTGTCTCAAGATGTTTCATATATATCGCAGATGGCTTTTTCAAATCAGTAAAATCATAAGAAGCCTCAGGTATCGGAACACCAAACGGAATTGTCGTTGTTTTATGGAGAACGTCATTTTGAATCTTTAAGGTTGATTGGATTAGTGAATTCGAAGTCGCTGTTATTTTATCTGCCTGTGAAAGAATAGCTCGTATAAAAGGACGATAGAAAAATGATTTTGGCAATGTCTCAACATCAGACCCCCAAACCGACAAAACAAGCGGGTGAAATTTTGTCTTTACACCCCAAATACCATAACCGCCCGCATAATGTACATGAACAATATCGGGCTTAAACTCCAAAGCTGCCTTTGAGGCGTTTGCGGCATGAATGAAATAAGAGAGCTTACCTATGCGTTTAAACCTGATGACATCAACACCATCAATATCATCACCGTCAAGAGAAATAACTCGAACATGATAACCTCGCTCAGCAAGACTCTTAGCCCATTTTTTAATATGAATTGACCCTGAATAGCCAAAGATGACAAGTCGTTTGTTTTGCATAATCATAACTAAATATGGATGAGCCATTATGTCAAGAATTCAAATCATGCTGTTTGTGAATATCTTGATAAATTTTGAAACTCATCTCTCTTTCAGTTTTATAATTGTTGATTAAATCAAAAAGAAATGATATGCTATGGGTATGAATACAAAGATACATAAGTCATCCACAATCAATGCCTTGTCGGTTTTGGTTGTCGTACCCTCATACAATGCGAGTCAATATATTGCAGAACTTGCAAAACGATTACGGGTTTATGTCTGCGATTCAAATTTACTCTTCGTTAATGATGGTTCCCAAGATAACACCCTTGAACTTATCAAAGAACACAATCTTAATCATATAAATTTTTCCGTGAATAAAGGCAAGGGTGCCGCACTTAAAGCTGCTTTTGAATATGCTATCGAAAATAACTATCGCTCGGTTTTAACTATTGATGTCGACTTACAACATTTACCTGAGGACATTCCAAAATTTTACGCCTTAGATAATGGCAAGAGACTTATCATGGGTACAAGAGATATCTCGATGGAAAAAGATATGCCGATTCAAAGATGGCTGACCAATAACCTGACCTCACTTATCATTTCTATCTTCTCAACACAACGGGTTCGTGATAGTCAATCTGGTTTTCGACTAATTCCAGTCGAACTTCTCAAAGCTCTCAGACTTAAAACAATCGGTTACGACTTTGAATCAGAAATGCTTTTCAAAGCGGGCGTTGTAAGATGCGAAATTGCTGAGGTACCAATCGCAACCATCTACGATGGCTCGACATCATATATTAACCCATACAAAGTAACCTTGCGATTCATTAGACAAATTTGGAAAAGGATTTGGGCATGAAAAAAAGCTTACAATTACTCATATTTTTAATACTTATAACAGCCGTAGGCTGTGGTGACAAAATGTCCGAAGCGGATAAAATGAACAGCAAAGGAATCAATAGTTATCATCGTGAAAATTATCTGCAAGCACTTGAAGATTTCACGAAATCTATTGAACTGGATGCCTCAAATTCGAAAGCGTATAATAACCGAGGGTTGATTTATTATACTTTAGGTGATTATCAAAATGCTTTAGACGATTATGCTCAAGCCTTAAAAATAAACCCAGATTTTTCAGAAGTCTTCAACAACCTTGCTCTTACTTTCACACAGGTGTTGCAATATGACTCAGCCATTTACTATTATACAAAATCAATAGCTATTGATTCTACCGATAAAGACTTATATGCTAATAGGGGAGATGCCTATTATCAAGCAAATGATTTCGAATTGGCAATACTGGACTTTAACAAAGCATTAGAGTTATATCCGCACGATATAGAGACCCATAGTAATCTTGCTATGACATATTTTGAACTTGAAGACTATTTTATGGCACTTGAATCAATAAATGAAGCCCTCCGTATCGATCCGACCTATGCCCAGGGGTATATCAACCGTGCCAAAATTTATTATGCCGCTGGTGAATATGAAGCGACTGTAAAAGATTGCAACAATACTATCAACGAGAGTAAACATTATTTCCAAGCGTATATTAACAAGGGCGTCGCATTGGAAAAATTAAAAAGATTTGATGAAGCAATCGAAGCTTTCAAACTCTATCTTGAATTCGCACCCGAGGATGACAAATTCCGCCAACTCGCCCAAGACAAAATCACAAAACTCACAAAATAAGTCTACTTGATGTTGATTATAGTAATATATAGGGCAGGTCTCTCTTTTGAGACATGCCCCTTTCCCGTTTCGTCAGTTCCTGATTTTGATTTATCAAAATTGTGAACTGACGATAGAGTATCAGGTCACAATTCACGTTTGGTGAATCATGACTCGAAACAACGTTGAATCACATTTCAAAACTACCGCTTGCCAAAAATATTTTCATCTGTTAGTTTGTAATCCTTATGAAAAAACAAAAACGACTCAAAATTCTAATAACCAACGACGACGGCTATTTTTCCGATGGCATAAAAGCACTCGTCAAAGTACTCTCAAAATCGCACGACATCAAAGTTGTCGCTCCCGATCGTGAACAGTCTGCATCGTCTCATTCTCTGACCTTAAACCATCCACTCCGTATGACCCAAATTGAAAAAAATTGGTACACTACCGATGGTACACCAACCGACTGCGTCATGCTCGCTATCCATCTTCTCTATAAAGGGAAAAAACCCGACATGATTGTTTCAGGCATAAATCATGGTGGCAATATGGGCGACGATGTAACTTATTCAGGTACTATCGCCGCAGCCATTGAAGGTTCTATTTTACAAATTCCATCTGTTGCCGTTTCTATGGCGAACTATAAACCAGGGATACCTATGGAGCGTGCTGCCAAATTTGTAGCCAAAGTTATCCAAAAGTATGATTCATTTGAACTAACCTCGGATACATTTTTAAATATCAATCTTCCGTCAGATAATGGCAAAGCATACAAAGAGTATAAATTTACTCAATTAGGTTTTCGCCATTACAAAGATGTTGTTATCAGCAAGACCGACCCTCGTGGGAAATCCTACTTTTGGATTGGTGGTAGACCAAAATGGAAAATGACTAAAGGTTCCGATTTTGAAGCTATTCATAACAAAGTTATATCAATTACTCCACTTACTTTGAAGTTTACAGACAGAGAAAAATTGACTGAGTTGCTTAAGAAAAAAATAACATTATAGTTATTCAGAACCCTCTGTTTTTGAGTTGACAATTTTTAAAATATGAGTATCATATCGACACTTAACAGACGGGACGTGTTAAACGAGAGAGACGACTTAAATTTGGGAATGAGAGTGTCAATCTCTCTTTATTTACTAACACGAAAGTTGAAAGGGCTTTTCAGGATGGGTGATAAAGTCTTCATGGAGATGGTTTTATAAATTGGGGTAGGGGGAAAAGAAAGGATGTCTGAAATGATACGAAAACCTGTTATAGCAGTTGTCGGAGCTGGAAAATGTTCTAAAAAACTACGAGATATGGCTGCTGAAGTAGGCAAATATGTTGCAGAAAATGACGGAGTTATAGTCAGCGGCGGTATGGGGGGAATTATGGAAGGTGCATCAAGAGGTGCCAAAGAAGCGGGCGGAGTTACTATTGGGATATTACCATCTGATCAAAAAGATGATGCTAACGAATTTATTGACTATGTTGTTCCTTCAGGATTTGGTGAAGCACGAAATCTTTTAGTGGTTAGAGCCGCCGATGCGGTCATCGCATTCCCTGGTAAATATGGTACTTTGTCAGAAATGGCATTTGCTTTACATGCGGGTAAACCTCTTATATCAGTTAATGCGTGGAAACTCGGCGATGAAATTAAAGTTGTCGAAACTCCTCTTGAAGCGGCAAAAATTGCGATGGAATTAGCCTTAGAAAATCTATGAGCCTGACAGCAGTTAAAATAATTGTGACCGGCACCGTACAGGGTGTCGGTTTTCGATATTTCTGTCTTACACAAGCAAACAATCTTAATATCAATGGGTGGGTGAAAAATCTTCCAAACGGTTCCGTGTCTTCTCATGTCGAGGGGACTCAAGAATCAATCGAGAAATTTTGTGAACTTTTAAAACAAGGACCATCCCATTCTCTTGTTGCGCAGATTGATATTACTACTGTATCTTATGCGGGACATTTTGATTCTTTTGAGATAACATATTAAGCAGGTGTATTCTATATGGATAATTTAAAAAAGTATATCCGCTCAGTTCCAGATTTTCCTAAAAAAGGAATTAACTTTTACGATATTACTACCCTTCTTGAAAACCCAACGGGATTTAATCTTGCCTTGGATGCAATGGAAAAATTTATTGTTCAGAAGAACCCAACAAAGCTTGTTTGCATCGAGTCACGTGGATTTATCTTTGGGGCTGCTTTAAGTAGTCGAATGAATATCGGTTTTGTTCCAGTTAGAAAACCAGGGAAGCTCCCATATAAAACGATTTCTGAAGAGTATGACTTAGAATATGGAAGCGATAAAGTTGAAATCCACGCCGATGTGCTCAATGCTGATGATAAAGTTGTCATCGTAGATGACCTTTTGGCAACTGGAGGTACAATGGAGGCTGTCTGTAAACTTGTTGAAAAGTGTGATAGCCAGATTGTTGGCATTTCGACTGTTATTGATTTGAATTTTCTACCATGGCGGGAAAAATTGAGCAAATATGAGGTCGATTACTTAATTTCATACGACTCGGAATAACTCAATTTTACCAAAGCAAGCACTCATTTGCCCTCGTAGCTCAGTAGGATAGAGCATCGGTTTCCTAAACCGAGTGCCACAGGTTCGATTCCTGTCGGGGGTATTTTCTTTAAAAAAGACAAGTTTTTCCTCTAAAAAAAATATATTTTTACTCGTTTTTTCGCATTGTTTCAGCTAAACGATACAACCTCTTATAACTCAATGAGATAAAGTAAATTTTATTTCGGGAAATAATTTGACAACCGCAAAAAAGGTGTATATATTCTTTACTTATTTTCAGGCGGTCATCCGTCTATATAAAAACGAAAAAAATGTGTTTATAAATATTTAAGGAGTCTAATAGGATGAAAAAATCCTTAATCACAATTGTAGCGTTTCTACTCGTATGTACATCTGTTTCGCATGCGCAAATTCAAGTTGATTCAATTCAAAGCATTTATAATATTTATGACTTTGATTTTGTTGGAAGTGGTACTCGTGCAAAAGGTATGGGAAACGCTTTTATTGGAGTTTCAAATGATGTTACTGGTGGTTCATGGAACCCTGCTGGGATTTTTGAACTCGATAAAACAACAATGGGTATTTCTTGGTTGAGTATGCGTCCAAGAGGGAACTCTTCTATTCAATCAGTTACTGATTTAACCGAAGCGAACCATTCTGGTTCATTGAGTGATATCTCTTCTCTTAATTTTATCTCTCCAATAAGAATTTCTGGTCACCCATTTGTATTCTCTTTAAACTTAACTCGTAACTTTACTGACTTTAGTCAAGCTGCATCGCAAGTTGACATTGAACGGGAATTTATAACTTTCGCTCCAAATGGTGTTGTCTATTATGATACAAACAATGTTAATATTCAAAATGGTATTCGTGTTGAAGGAAGTTTGAATTCTATCAATCTTGGGTTTGGTACTCGCTTGTATGATAATTATTCCTTTGGTGCTGCGATTAATATTTATACTGGGAATTCTCTATATAAAATCAATACTACTAATACTATCGAAGATTTTCGTGTCTATACTGTGCAACGTGCACAAGTTCAGGAGTTTATAAATCTTGAAGATACAAATAAATTTTCTGGTATGAATTTTACTCTTGGTTTTATGTACAATAGCGAAACTGTAAATGCTGGTTTAACGGTGAGGACTCCTTTTAAATTAAGCGAAAATAGAGAAAGAGGTGTTTATCAAAATACTGAACTCAATGAAATCTCTTTAGCAACTGATACTGTTTTTATTAGTGAATTATATAAATACGATATGCCTCTCATGGTTGGTGCTGGTATTGGCTATCAACTTACTGAAAACTTATTATTGGCTGGTGATGTTGAATATCGGGGCTTCTCCGGTAATGAAGTGAACAAACGAGTCAGTCTGACTATCAACCCTGGTAGTTCTAATATTGAAGAGTTTGTTACTTTTGATCCAAAATGGAATAATTCTTTTTCTGTCAGAGTTGGTGTTGAATATATGAATAATTTCGATTTTGCTAATATTCCTATAAGAGCTGGTTATGCATATGTTCCTGTACCTGGGACTTCACTTGACCCACTCAATGGCTCACAATCTACTGTTGTAAATAACAAAATCACTTTTGGTTCAGGGCTACATTTTGAACAGATTTATCTTGATATTGCCTATGTTTACAATACGAATAACTTTGAGACTGTTGGATTTACAAACGATTCTAAAAACCATAATATAGACATCTCGTTTACTGGAGTTTTTTAATTAAGTAAAGAGAAAAGAAAACCTATTGGTCACTCATACTATTTTTAGTTTGACCGATACGTTTACAGTAAGTTAAATAAAGAAAAATACCTCAACCCGTAGTGACGTACGGGTTGTGTGCTACTAACTCAATTTGGAGTATACTATGTACGGGAAAGTTAAACTTTCAAAAAAGCAGATTAAAGAAGATAAATTTACTACTTTTATGTTAACCGCTAAACAACAGTTTACTGATGCATGGCAATATTATGCAATTGGATTTGTTGTCGTTATTTTAATTGTTTCTGCTGTTGTCTTCTTTCAGGATATGCAAGAGTCGCAAGCAAAAGAAGCTGCTGACGTTTATGCTCAGGGAGTTGTAGAATACCGTCAAACAAACTACCAAAATGCTTTACTTACTTTAGAGAGAGTCATAAATGAATTTGGTGGGACTGAACCAGCACTTATGGCAACGTATATGATGGGCAAAACGAATCTTATGACTCGTAACTATCCTGAAGCACAGCGATATTTTGAGATGTATATTAGCAAAAAGTCTTCTGATAAATTAAGAACAGCTGCATCCTATGCTGGAATTGCTACTGGTTTAGAAAATCAAGGGAAATATGCTGAAGCTGGTGCGCAGTTTGTTGCTGCTACAAAAGTAGATGAGAACGGGCCGTTAGTTGGTGATTATCATTTCTCAGCGATGAGAAATTTCTTGGCTGCTGCCGATTTTGCTGCTGCCCAAATAGAATATGACTATATCCTTGAGAATTACGCTACAACGAATATAGAAACAAGAGCGAAGCTTCTTTTTGCTGAAAAAAAGAAATAATCTAATTTTATAAAAGAGAGAAGGTCTGCATTTGTCCGTCACAAAACCGGTCAAACTCGCTATTCTCTGGCACATGCATCAGCCCGATTATCGTGATGCAACTTCCTCATACATGGTGCTTCCATGGGTGCGTCTTCACGCACTAAAAGACTATCTCGATATGCCACTTTTGGCGTCGAAATATGATGATGTCAAAGTTACTTTTAATTTAGTCCCAGCACTTCTTGACCAGTTAGAACTATATGCTCAGGGTGCATTAGACCCTCATCTTATTCTCAGTCAAAAAGAATCTGACACGCTTACAGTAATTGATAAACAATCGATTCTAAAAACATTTTTTTCCGCCCCTAAAGATACGATGATTCTACCTTACAAGAGGTACTATGAGTTGTATAAAAAAGCACAAGCGATTTATCATGATGAAATCACGCCTTCATTGTTCAGTTCTCAGGAAATGCGGGATATTCAGGTCTGGTCAAATTTAGTATGGGTCGATCCCATCTTTCAAGATGATGAACTGATTGCGTCTCTTTTGGTAAAAGAAAAACATTATACAGAGACAGACAAACAAAAGCTCTTAACGTGGCAAATCGAACATATAAAAAAAATAATCCCGACATATCAAAAGTTATATAAAGAAGAAAAGATAGATATTTCGTTTACCCCATATTATCATCCTATCCTTCCGCTTTTATGTGACACCGATACCGCTCGTGAAGCACTCCCACATATAAAACTTCCCAAGCATCGATTTGTACATCCTGAAGATGCCGACAAACAAATTAAAATGTCGGTTGACAAATTTCAAAAATTATTCGGGACGTCCATGCAAGGAATGTGGCCATCGGAAGGGTCTGTCTCTGAGTCTGTTGCAAAACTTATCTCGGATAATAATCTTAAGTGGATCGCAACAGATGAAGAAATTCTGTTAAACTCCCTCAAAAAGTCATCGCTCAACCTTGATGATTTTCATCCCTATCAAATTTATAACTATCAAGGTCTCAAAATACTTTTTAGAGATCACGCCCTTTCTGATAGAGTCGGTTTTGTGTATTCAGGTATGGATAGTAAATTGGCCGTCGATGATTTTTTTGAACATCTCTATAAAATCCGTGAACGGTTTATTGATCAACTTGATGATATTGTAATCCCTGTTATTTTAGATGGAGAAAATGCATGGGAGTATTTTCAAAATGATGGTTTGGAATTTCTTGAGATGCTTTATGAACGACTACATGTTGATGAATTAGTACAGGCTATTGGAATGAGTGATATTGTGAGGCAGAATAAATCGGTAGAACTTACTTCTCTATATGCGGGCTCATGGATAAACCATAATTTCAAAATTTGGATTGGTCATCCCGAAGATAACAGAGCATGGGATATGCTTTCTGAAACAAGAAAATTTTTAGTCTCATTTGAAAATAATAATCATGGTTTTGATGAAACAAAAATTAAACAAGCATGGGAAAAAATTTATATAGCCGAAGGTTCTGACTGGTGTTGGTGGTATGGCGATGAACATCGTGGCGACCATAATCAGGAATTTGACCTTATCTTTAGAAACCATCTTATTGCTGTTTATCAACTATTGGAAAGTGAAATTCCGTCTGACCTCAAAATTGCCATCTATTCGGGCGTTGCCTTAACCAAGGCAGTTATGCCTGATGGGCTGATAACACCGATTATAGATGGAAAACGGTCACATTTTTACGAATGGGGCGAAGCAGGCTACTATGATTCTCCTGACTTAGGGGGGGCGATGCACAGAGTTTCTAAACCAATTCAGAAATTATACTTTGCTTATGACCATGAAAACTTCTATTTGAGGGTTCAATTTGACATCGCTCAATTTAAAGTTACTGATAATCATAAAATAGTTGTAGAATTCTCACATTTATCTGATTTTAATATTGAAATTCCGTTCGGGAAATGTAATACTATGTCTAAGGCTGAACTTGCGTATGCTTTTGATGATCAGCTGGAAATCGCAATACCAAGAAAGAAAATCCTGTCAGACAGTTTTGGGATGGTAACTTTTGTGGTATCGCTTTATGAAGACGAACAAAAGATTGAAACGATTCCTGAACTTGAACCGATTGACATTGAAATACCACAACCGAATCAGGAAATGTTTTGGCCGACATAAATTTTATGCTGAGGTAAAATATGACAGAATCATTTTTTAAAGATGACAATGAAAAACAAAAGACTCAAGATATTCCTGAGTTAGGTGAAGCACCAATCATCATTGACGATGATGAACCACTTGCCGATGATTTTCAAACGGAAGAGGGAAGGATGGCAGCAATTATGTCATACATTCCGATTCTTTGCTTCGTTCCATTGTTAAACATGAAAGATAACAAAGAAGCTCGCTTTCACGCCAGACAAGGAGTCATGCTGTTTCTAATTGAATTGATTGCAGCAATTTTCTTAATCGACGGAATCTCTGATTTTGTCTTCAAAGCAATTCTGATTATTGCCGTTGCGTTGGCAGTCTTTGGAATTTACTTTGCCTTACAAGGTAAAAATTACAAGTTACCAATTATTGGTGACTTAGTTCAAAAATCTAAAATGTAGAGAACTATGATTAAATACAGAACTCTTTTGATTATCTCTTTTCTGTTTCTCTCCTGTGCAACAACAGGACTAGGTGGAAAAAATCTTTCATTCTCATCCCAGTACAACAGGAAGTTGCTATCGGACAAGGGATGGCTACACAAGTTGAACAAACTGAAAAAGTTTTGGATGATCCCGTCTGGCAAAACTACCTCAATGATATAGGTCAAAGAATTGTGTCTGTCTCTGATCGAAAAGATATCAACTACCATTTTAAAGTCATAGACTCTGACCAGTTGAATGCTTTTGCTGCCCCAGGTGGGTACATCTATTTTTACACTGGAATTCTCAAAGAGATTGGAAATGAAGCCGAACTTGCCGCTGTCATGGCTCACGAAATTTCACATGTTGTCAGTCGTCATGGTATCAAAAGGATGCAAGCTGCCTTGGGTGTCCAAGTTGCTTATGCCTTAGTTTTTGGCTCCGATGGAACTTCAGATGCCGTCAATACTGCTATTGGAGTTGGTATGGGCTTGACTTTTGCGGGGTATTCTCGTAGCAATGAACGTGAAGCGGATATGTTCGGGTTACACTATATGGTACTTGCGGGATATCATCCTCGGGGAGCGGTGACAATGTTTCAAAAATTAGCCGAACTTGGTGGTTCAGGTTTATCTTCGTATGAACAATTGGTCTCTTCTCATCCAGATACCCAAGAGAGAATCACAAGAGCAAAAGCGTATGTTACCGAAAATAGGGCTACGATAGGAAAACTGTCATTTGGCAGTAAAAAATATCAACAGATGAAAGCTCGTCTAAAATAGCTCTATTCGACTAAAATTTTCCCCAAGGTATCCAATACCCAGTTGTCAACTTATACATACATAAAAGAGATTTATACGGTCGTTTCGAATTTGTCGCAAAATATCTTGGTAAATACGTGCCTCGATAACGGGACTTGTGGAATGATAGTCCTTCAAAATTAGAGACAAGTGGGCTGACATTATAGAGCGACGAAAAAATAAGTTCAACAATATGATTACAATTTTGCCGAGGGTAGGGGCATTGCTTTTCAGCTTGATAAAATGGAAGCAACCCCAAATTGAGGAGTGGTATATTTTCTGCCTCAAATTGTTTCATCGCCTCTAAGAGTATAAATGTTCGAGTCCCTTTTGGAGCAAGTTTGACCTGTCGGGTAATAACTTCCGCATATCCAATGATTTTATTGCTTTGATACATCGGGTCAAACAAAGAATAGCCTACTAACATATCGTTATAGTAACCAGCAAAAATCCGTACATCTTTCTCTTTGTGTTGGTTGCAAGGACGGGAGAGAAATGCATATTCATGAGATGAATCGTTGCAATAATGTAAATTTATAATTTCAGAACGGTCAAATATTTCTTTTATTTTGATATTGTTTCGGATAGCAGAATTGGAAAGTAGCCGAACCTCTTTCTTTTCTTTCCCATGTAATTGATAAGGAAGTGAGATCTCCGACTCAACACCAAAATATGATATAGAAAATGTTAACTCTGATAGAATATCAGTAACTGTTTGGCTAACCTGAATAAATGAACAATGAGGGCGAAATTCTAAAAACAATTCAATGAGTTTCTTATACGATGATTGTTTAGCGACTGGATCGCCGAGAGCAATCGTCTCATTTTGATAGTCTATGTAGGCAATATATCCGTATTCGGTCTCAAAATGAGATAACTCAGCTTGTAATGTATGGTATGATAATGAATGGCTCCCAAATTGTCTCAAAAACCAATCAGTATCGTATTTATCTCTTTTAGCTTGTGGTAACGCAAAAACCATTAAAAACACCTTCCTGTGGAACTAAAATACGTGATTATAGTTTAAAAAGTATGATTAAATTTAATTATTTTTTAAACTCCGAAAAAGAAATCATCTTATCTTTCTTATACCCTCCTAAATCGTTAATGGTCAAGTATATATGGGCAGGAAAAAATTTCCACATTTTCTATGTTTTTTGTTGACAATAAGTTATAAATGTGGCTTCTAAGCTATACAAATGTTGTTTTATTCCTATACTATGGTATAGGAACTGTTCAAAAAACCGACAATAAGAGTAAAGCTGTTCTGTTTTTGAACAGCAAAACTAAGGTGTTGATTGTGAATGAATTAGATATGTTAAAGGTCGAATTGTTTGTGAAAGCTTTGAGTGGTGGTCAAAATTGAAACGAATTCTTCTAAATCTTGGTTCTTTTCAAGAAATTGTGTCGAGAAAGACCGTAAGGAGAAGTGAATATAACTCTATATGTCGTAGCTCTTTAATAGAAGGCTTTCGAAATATACATAACATGGATGCACTTATTTGAGTTGCGGTCATTGTTGGCATTAGCCTTGCCATAGTATTAATGGTGAAACTAATGAAACAATGAGGTTAAATTATGGTAAAATGGAATAGTAAAAGAAAAAAATATCTACATCTCATACTTATGTTTTCTCTCATGATTATGATAAGTAGCTCTATCTCAGCTCAATCACAAGCGGGAAGAACTACTGCTGATTTTCTCCTAATTGGTATTGGGGCAAAATCTGCTGGGATGGGCGGTGCCTATACCGCAATATCTGGTGGGGCTGATGCAGCCTACTGGAACCCTGCTGGTTTAACATCTGTTGAAGCTGGTGAAGTTCTCTTTGGGCATTTTAATTGGTATCAGGATATTTCCTTAGAACATGGTTCTTTTGCCAAAAAACTGAATGAAAGCATGGCTATGGCAGTCTCGATAACCTATCTCAATTATGGGACGATCAAACGGTACGGTCTCAATGGTGAACCGATTGCTGGTGATATCTCTGTCTATGACTGGTCTGGTGCTTTATCGCTCGGGTATGCTTTAAGTGATAATCTCTCTGTTGGTTTTACTTCAAAATATGTCAACCAAACAATTGATGATTTAAGTGGTTCAGCATTTGCCGCCGATATCGGCTTTAAATATATCGCACAAAAATTTGCTATTGCTGGTTATATGGGTAACTTCGGCTCAAAAATGAAATTTAATGAAATAGAAGAAAACCTCCCAGCTACAGCTCGACTGGGTGTTTCTTTTTATCCATTCAGTCAAAGCTTTGTAACTGCTATTGAAGCCGAGAAAAAAGTCGAAGGTAATATCGTCATACGTCAAGGGGTAGAGTATAATTTCAACGAGCAATATTTTCTGCGTACTGGGTATAACCATTTTGTCGATGAATTTGACCGTGGCTTTATATCGAGTCTATCTTTTGGGGCAGGGGTCGAATTTAATTCCGCAACTTTAGACTATGCTTTCACTACTTCAGATTCGTACACAAATGAGTCGCTTCACCGATTTTCTCTTATGTTTAAATTCGGAGATTAATATAAAACCATAATTATCCTGAAAAGCCAGCTAATAGCTGGCTTTTTTGTTGCATTCAATTACAAGCACCTATACGCAATAAAATGCACTATTTGTGTCTCTTGTAGTACTATATATATTGTTTTTTTTAAACGTTACCGAATTGCGTCCATTATATGTTTTTGAAGAAAAATAACAATCTTAAAAGCTATTCAATACCAGCAACTTAGAGGGGAGGCGGAATGTGAGTGATAATGTTCACTAATTATTATTTATTGGCAAGACATTTGCTTTAGTTCGGTTGAACGCAGGAATTAATACTTAAAATTGAAATTAGTGAAAATAGACTGAAAAAATGAACAACAACTCGAACCAAAACTTGAACATCCAAGCTCAATCAGAACATGTCGTATCTATCCCGCAACAACGGTATGGATATGGTTCTGCATCTACTGTTGAATCAGCTCAAGATGCGACCGCAGCAGTTTCAGGATTGACCTTTTCAGAACAAATCAATTTCTTATTTTCCGAATATTTTAAAGGATTTTTGTTTGTGATTCTCACATCAGTCTTTATCTTTGCCATACCAAAACTTATGACAGAACAGAGAGCAAGACAATTGGCTATATATAACTTCACGAAACGATCAATTGATATCTTTGGTGCTATTGTCGGACTAATTTTAACTTTACCGGTCTGGCTGATTTTACCGATTCTTATCAAATTAGATTCCCCTGGTCCTGTATTTTACTCACAGGTACGAGTTGGAAAAAATAGTCGTAAAGGGTCGAGAAGAGTAGTTCAACATTCAGATGTAGAAGAAAATCGTACTCGTGACCGTAGACGTGAAAATTTCTTTGGTAAAACATTTGAAGTTATCAAATTCCGTACCATGGTCAATGATGCTGAGAAAAACTCTGGTCCAGTTTGGGCGTCTAAAAATGATTCTCGAATCACTAAATTAGGCTCATTCTTGAGAAACTCTCGTCTCGATGAAATTCCTCAGTTTATTAACATTCTCAAAGGCGATATGTCTTTAGTTGGTCCTCGCCCAGAACGTCCTTCATTTGTTCAGGAACTTGATGGAAAAGTTGAGGGATATGCAAAGCGTCTTGAAGTAAAACCTGGATTGACTGGTTTAGCTCAAATTACTTCTGGTTATGATGATTCAATTTCAGCTGTTGTGACCAAAGTTGAGCATGACTTAGAATATATTAATAATCGCTCTATTTGGTTAGATATTAAAATTATGTTTAAGACTATCAAGGTTGTCTGTACGGGGCATGGAGCTCACTAAAAACAACCTAACTATAGATTTTTGTATAACCGTGACTTGTCACGGTTTTTTTATAACTTGTTTTCACTATATGAATTTATTATTATTCCGATACAAAAGGAAGAATTGAAATATCAAGGGATGATATGTCTATTAAATGGAATAAGAATATTATAAAAGTATGTACCGTTTGTCTGCTGATTCTCTCAGCTTCTTCGGTGCAAGCTCAATATGTTGGTGGTCTAAAGGTAACATCGGATCCTGATGGTGCCTTAATTATCTTAACTGGTGATGCTATTGTTACAGGTGTAACTCCAACAACATTTCGTCAAACATTAATCGGTCTGTATAAAATTACAATTGATCGATATGGTTATGAACAATACAATACTAAAGTTGTTTTAGACCCATCAAAACAGATGGAACTTAATATACAACTAACTCCAAAAACTCGATTCAAATCAGCAGTACGTTCTTTCGTGATACCTGGTTGGGGACAACAATATTCAAATCAAAAATTTAAAGGTCTCGTCTATACCTTTTTTGCGGCAGCATCGGTCTTTGGTTATTTTTCTGCTGATAAAGATTTTGATACGAAGTTCAATCGCTTCAAAGATACAGAAGCTGAATATGATAACCTAAAAAAATCTGGCTCTCAGGCAGAGCTTGAAGCACTTTTGCCTCGGCTATTATTCGAGCAAGACAGAGCATACGATGCAGAAAACACAAGACGAATTGCAATTGGTTCTGCGATTGCGGTTTGGTCGATTTCTGTGTTAGATGCACTCTTTTTCTTCCCCGAAGAAAAAGGAACTTTTAAAGTAAAAAATATTACACTCACACCACAGACTAATTTAAAACATGTTGGTCTTAACCTTTCGTACAACTTTTAACAGGGGATAAGAAAAATGAAAAATATTATATACTTAGTTATCGCTATATCTCTTGTCTGTTTTATCTCTTGTGAAAGATATATTGAATCTCGAGACCCTGTTCGTTCGCTTCCATCTGATGTTGCTGTTCCAAGCAATGTATCTCTTTTTGTTAATGACATGTCAGTCTCATTAAGTTGGGAGATAACTGATGCATCATCTATAACACAATACAGAGTATATGTCTCTGAATTGGAAAATGGAGAGTATGTCCTTCATGACTCCACAACAGCATTGTCTATTGATATAGAAGATTTAATTACGAATCGTCTTTACTTTTTTAAAGTTGCTGCTGTGGCAACCTCTGGTTTGGAAGGACATCTCTCAGATGTACAATTTGCTCAAATCGGCGTACTGTCGATGGTAATCGCAAACAATACTGAGTTTACTAATCGAACATCAGTACAACTCTCGTTTACTGTTTCAAACTCTGCAAGCAATGTACAAATCTCTGAAGATTCTACTTTTGCTGATGCTGTCTATGAACCATTTTCTGGACAACGAAATTTCATCCTCTCAGATGGTGATGGCATCAAGGTCGTTTATGCACGACTTATCTTTAACAATGGAGCTACCAATTCTGTCTTGCTTAGAGATTCTATTGAACTTGATACAGAAGCACGAATAGACTCAGTCTTTTTCTTAACACCTACTAATCTTTTCCGACCAAGTGATACGATTATTTTTGGTCTGGTCGCTTCGGAAATCTCTGGAACTGCTCGAGTTTCTTTCAGTTCATTTGGCAATATTGATTTAGTCGATGATGGAACTGGTTTTGATACTGTCGCTGATGATGGGATTTATTATGGTTGGTTTGTAGTCCCGAATAATTCAAATGTTTATAATGCAACTGTTACGGGTAACTTTACCGATGAAGCAGGCAATAACGCTCTTGCCTTAACTTCATTTGATTTAATTAATATAAATACTCGCCCTGAACCAGTTGAATTATTAGTCTCATATACTGGGATTTCAGGGGATTCGGCATATTTTAGTTGGACTCGTTCGGATGAACCTGACTTTGAGTCCTACCGATTGTATACAGCAAGCTCCAGTACTGTTCTCACAAATGATGAACTGGTGACCTACGAATCAAATGTAAACTCAAGAGAGTTTGTGATATTACCTCCAGTAGGTACATCATGGTATCGAATCTTTGTATTTGATGCTCATGGAGAAACTCGGCAATCAGAAAATCCTATTCAATTAATTGTTAGCCCATAAAAGGAGTTACTTGTTTGCTAAAATTTATCAATAACTTCATATCACTCTTTTTGGAGACGTTTAAACTCTTTGGCAGGGCAAAGGCATGGTTCTTTCTGCTCTGTATCTTAATTGCAAATGGATTACTACTCTATGCTCATTATAATTTTACACACCCTTTATTTTACTCTACTATAACATGGTGGACAGAACTTTGGGATGCTCAATTTGCTGGTGGTTTTACTCATTATCCAGGACATTTCATCTTATTAGCGTACTATTATAGTTCTGCTAAACTTTTTATAGGTTTCTTGATTGAGGGTGGATTGCTTGGAGCTGTTGCTTTGGTTTTCTATCGACATATTTATTCTGATATAGAAAATTCTAAACTTACGATAAAATCATATCTGAGTAATTGGATGCATCTAAGTCTTGCTTGGGGAGTCCTTAATGGCATTCTCTACGCAGGGTATAAGTTCTTACCACAGATATTTGCTGACTTCCTATGGAGTTCTCCTCGTAGACAAATGATATTTGACTACGGTCTGATTCCGATGTTTAATATTCTAATTGTAGCTCTTTTCTTTTTTGCAATCCCTTATATCGCAATATATAGAACTAACGTTATAGATGGACTCGTTCAATCTCTAAAGCTTTTTGTAAAACGTCCTCTTTTTATTCTCTTTTTGTCAACTGCGATATTGGCCGTTCCATTAGTGCTTTCAGCAATAATGAATAATACTTCTGTTTTAGTAGAAAAATTTAATCCGTCTATTACATATATTCTACTAATCATTGGTCTTGGTGTTGATTTGTTTGTTAACTTTTTCTGGATTGGTACTGCCGTCAATTATCTCTCCGATGATGAATAGTTTGTCCATTTTTTCATTCTGAAACAATCATATAGAATATAATTCCCACCATGCAAACAGAGTAATATCTTTTACTCAAGTCAAAAAAATAATCCGATATAAAGTGCCAAAAAGCCTGTTAAATCAAAGTTTTCTCTTCATATATTATTCTATCTACCGATAAAATTTATATCATTAAAGATGAGTAAAAAATATGAAAAATATATTATTAGTAGACGACGACAAAGACCTATCAAAATCGCTGGCAAATTTATTTGACTCCGAAAAATACCATTTTGACTTTTTGGAAGATGGTATGGAAGTCGGTAATTTTGTCAAAGATCACGACTCAGTAGATTTAGTTATGCTGGATGTCAACCTGCCATCATTGTCAGGCTTAGATGTTCTCAAGCAGATTAAAAAAATTGACCGAGAACTTCCTGTGATTATTATTTCAGGTTTTGTTTCTACTGAGAATGCTATTGAAGCAATGAAGGAAGGTGCCTTCGAGTATCTGACTAAACCATTCCAGCTTGAAAAACTTATCGAAACAGTTAACTCTGCATGTGGTCTGCATGGTCAGTCAAAAACAACCGATGTCTTACCAGTACCTCAAGTACAATTAGAAGTTGATGAAATTGTCGGTAAGTCTCCTGAAATTGTCGAAATCGCAAAACTAATTGGACAAGTCGCAAACTCTGATGCTGCTGTTTTAATCTTCGGTGAATCGGGAACTGGGAAAGAACTCGTCGCTCGGGCTATCCACAGATCATCATCTCGTAAAAGCAATGGATTCTCATCGGTCAATTGTGCCGCACTTCCAGAAACACTTTTAGAGTCCGAACTATTCGGTCACGAAAAAGGTGCCTTCACTGGTGCATACTTCAAACGTATCGGTAAATTCGAACAAGCCCATGAAGGTTCTCTCTTCTTGGATGAAATCGGCGACATGTCACTTCT
Organism: Candidatus Zixiibacteriota bacterium; assembly: GCA_024280215.1. GTDB lineage: Bacteria > Zixibacteria > MSB-5A5 > GN15 > FEB-12 > QQUK01. The sequence continues at coordinate 3,252 of JAJRQO010000003.1, read as the reverse complement.
TACTCAATCAAAATTACTTCGAGTACTGCAAGAAAGACAACTCGAAAGAGTAGGCGGTAATGAAACTATTAATGTCGACGTCCGCATAATCGCAGCGACTAACAAATCGCTTGTACAGTGCATGAAAGAAGGCTCGTTCAGAGTTGATCTTTTCTATCGTCTCAAAGTAGTCTCGATTTATCTACCACCACTAAGAGAACGACGTTCCGATATTCCGATTCTCATTGACCACTTCATGAACAAATATGCTACTCAATTGAATCAGTCACATAAAAAAATATCTAAAAAGTCTATTCAGCTTTTATCAAAATATAACTGGCCAGGTAATGTACGTGAACTGGAAAACAATATTCATACCGCTATGGTCATGGGTAAATCAGATGTATTACAACCAGAAGATTTTCCATTCTTTGTCGAAGGTAACAACAAAATTGATGTTGACTTAGATGTTCTACAAGACGATTACACAGAGACATTCAAAAAAATCATCGACCCAGTCATGCCAAAACTTATCGCAGGTTCACCAGGGCAGATTTATCAGTTCATGGAATCAGCATTCGAACGGGCAATTATCTCATCTGCTCTTAAACATTTTGATGGCAACCAAGTCAAAACCTCCGAAATTCTCGGTATATCCCGAAACACCCTTAGAGACCGTATCTCTCGCTACGATATCTACTAATCTCAGTATCACTTTTAACTAAAATTCATTTTACTCTCAACACTATTTTTGTATACTGTGTGCATGAAAATATGTCATTTTGCAGATACACATCTTGGTGCTGGTGCTAACCATAAAAAAATTGGCACAAGTGGGCTGACTCTTCGTCAGGAAGATATCGTCAATAGCTTTATCGAGGCGATTGACAAAATTATAGATGAAAAACCGGATATCTGCATCCACGCAGGCGACATATTCGACATGGTACGCCCAACCAACAAAATCATAGCCATAGCAGGCGAACAACTGCATCGGCTCGCATCGGTGCATAAGATTCCGACGGTGGTTATATCGGGCAACCACGATGCCCCAAAACAGCCTCACGTCGGTGCTGCGCTCCAAATCTTCGACCATATAGATAATCTACACATATCGGCGGGAAGTGGCTTAGCGACCTTTACAATCGGCGATGCGAAACTGTTTGCCTTGCCGCACTGTCTGACTACCGAGATTCAAAAAGTCGAGCTGACCAAATGCGTACCCGATGCGAACTTCGTACACAACATTCTTATCATGCATGGCGTATCAGCAGGCAAACCAGAATTTTCAATGGCAGATTTAGGCGAACAGGAATTACCCCTTGAACTGATGGAACAATTCGACTACACCGCATTGGGGCATTTTCATGGCTACTGCAAGGTCGCCGAAAAATCATACTACTCTGGTTCGACCGAACGGCTTTCACAATCGGAACGGGAAGAGGAAAAGGGTTTTATTGTTGCTGAACTTGATAAGTTTTCTATCCGTTTTGAAAAAGTCAGTTCACGGGTGATGCTCGACATGCCAGTTATCGAAGCACATGGTAAACGAGGTGATGAACTGGTGAAAATAATCAAAGAGAAACTCGACAAAGTAGGTTCATCCGACAAAATTATCCGTGTCAAAGTTACGGGTGTATCGGAGGAGACCCTCAAGACATTGCCGACTGCAGTTCTTGCCGAACTGAAACAAAAATCGTATGCCTTAAATATTCAGTTTGAAAAAGAAAAAATGGATGAATCGACACCACAGTTTGGACGTGCGGGAATTGGTCAGATTGATACAGGTTTTATCCAATTTTTAGATAGCGTTGACTTGAAAGGCTTTGATATCGACCGCCTCAAAACCGACGCCATGCGCTACCTCGCCTCCACCGAGTAATTTTTCTTGTAGGTCGGTGTTCCGATTCCAAAAAATATAATAGTAAGAAACCCGACATCTTATAGAAACAGTAGTCATTGCGAGGCGATTTATCGCCGTGGCAATCTTGTCTTTCCCCAATGTCATTCCCGTGAAAACGGGAATCCAGTCTTTTGAAAATGGCTTCAGTCCTATATAAAACATCTTTTTCTACCTACTTTTCACACTACTTTTTCGTTATAAATAAAAGAGCCTGTGGCTCTTGTAGCAAATTGGCTTTGTTCTTACAAATGGCTTAAAGCCATTTTTGCTCATAAAAATTGTAGTCTTTTTATGCATACAAAAGTTCTCTTCCGAAACGGTTCTTTCATGCATGCGGAGATTTTAGGATTTGCTTAGAAGTTATTACTAATTTGAACGAATGTCATTCCCGTGAAAACGGAAATCCTGAGTGAGGCAGACGAGGACGTCTGCCTGTCATGGAAATAAAATCACTTACTTTATCAAAACCTCAGAGTTATATTCATTTTACAAACTTAAAAAATTTCTACAAAAAATTAGGGTTTAAATATGAATAGTTTCTGGATTATAAGCTTTTTTATACTGATAGCATCAGTAATAATTTTATTTACTATTTACACTCACATTAGAAATAAAAAAGTTAAAGATGATGATAAAAGGTATGACTGGTGGAGTCAGCTAATACTATCTTTTGCGACAATTATTATTGGGATTCCTTTAGGTATATATTTGTATCATTACCAATTAAACTATACAGACCAGCAAAATTTAGAAAGATATAAAGACAGGGTTTTTGTTGAGTTTGATAAAATATATTCGAATAGAAACCATCATGAACATCATCTAGAATGGACTGATGGACACATAGATAAAATATTTATTGATTACTACTCTACCGATTATTTGGAAGATATTCTTGAATCTAATGTTGGTCTTGAAGATAGAACAAAAACTTATATAACATATCAAATTGAAAACATGAAATTATATAATATGCTTCTTCCAAACCTGATTAGAATTGAACCTGTTGATGCAAGTAACACCAAATCAGCAAGTAATCTTAAAACTAATATTAAAATGGTTCAAGAGTATTACAAGTCTATCTTAAAATACAATCAATTAATCTTGTACTCAGCAACAAAAACAAATAGTGAAATTCTCGATATATGTAATGACAATGCCAATTATACATTTAAAAAAGATTCTTTACCATTTCATTATAAAACCTTAACTTTATTTCATGAACTTGGTATGGACTTCCCCCGCAAAAACGGACACGGAGTTAAGTATGTTTTGTCATCACTTCAAATTGAGCTGGACTTTTGTATCCTAAGCTCGAATGACGACGGTTACGGTTATAAAACAATTCAATATACTCAAATATCTTAAGT
>JAJRQO010000002.1 GCA_024280215.1 Candidatus Zixiibacteriota bacterium | reverse complement strand
GAAGTGCTTTGATTAAATCTTTGTTGATCTCGCTCATAAATATCTCCTGTGTAAATATACTTTGTGTCTTTCAAAGTATAAGTAATTATTTACATTTACACAAAATTACTTACAAGCTCGAAATAAAACCATGCTTATCTAACATCTCAATAACACCTCTTAGAAGATAGTTATTGTCAAAGCTTAATATATACTTTCTTGAATTTTTCTTTTCAGTTAATAGCATTTTTTTCTTCTTGAGCCTACCTATCATGCGAGATATTTCAGGGCTTAATTTTTTAGGGAATAACTCTTTAATCTCACCAGCTTGTATAACTCTTTTATTGATAGCTAAATTCAAAATTTTAGACTCATTTGGAGTAATCATTTTGTTTTCTAATGATAATTTTACAGTTGGTAAGAGAATATTTTTTGATAAAAACTTATAATCTAAAAGTCTATCAATATTATCAATTTCTTTTTTTAACCCAGTAAGAACATATTCGCACCAAATTAACATTGAAGATTCTTGACCATTATCAGCTATAGATAATTTTTCATAATAATCGTCTCTATTTACACAAAAAATAGCTGTTGGGTTTATTATCCGTCCAGCTTTAACATTAAATCCTTGCTTAACAAGCATCGCATAAGTTAAAAGACGTGCAGTTCTCCCATTACCATTATCAAATGGATGAACCCATGCAAAACGATGGTGAGCTATAGCAGTCTTCAATAAATCATATTGTGTAACATCGTTATGGTTAAAGAATGAAAATAATTTATCCATATAATCTGTGACTAGAATAGTATTTGGTGGTTTATGCTCTGAACGAGTGATAGTTACATCTTTTTTTCTATAACATCCAGGATTAATACTACCTTCACCAGAAACAGACAAGTTTTTAACTACCATTTTATGAATTTCACTTACAAACTTTCTATCAATTTTTGAATCAAGGATATTTTCATCAATAAAATTATGTGCTTCAGTCATGTTATTGATTTCAATTTTTTTTTCATCTTTAGAAATCTTATTTTCAATAATTGATTCAATATATTCGGACAAAGTAGTTCTATTTCCTTCAATTCTTGCCGAACCAATACTTTCTAAAAGATGATAAATATTCTTTAATTGAAAGAAAATAAGAGGATGTGTAGACCCTCCCAATTTTTTCTTTCTTAAATGGTCTAACTCGAGAATTAAGCTTGTTAACTTGGAGTCGAAAGCTGGTTCAACTAACTTCAAATCAATATGTTTAAATATAGCACTCATTCTTAATGCTTTCTATAAAGTTTTAATTATTATATTTGATAAATCTACTCAATTAAATGGATCGACCTATCTACCTCATCAATTAACATGTGCAAAACCAACAATTAACACATCAAACAATTAAAGCACTTACTATTATCGGCTTACAGCTACAATAAGTTAGCTAACAATTAACATCTTGTAAAGTACAATTTAACAAAAGTTAAGTATTTATCAAAAATATTTACAGAATATTATAAAATATGTGAAAAATCTACTCTAAGACAGGGAGGATATTGTTTGGGTCGAATTTGGCTTTGATTTTTTTTGAATACATCGAGTCATTTGTAGTATTTTTCTCATCAAGTGAGGCAACCAGATTTTCACGGCTCAATTTCTGCATGGTGATTGCTTTGTATTCTTCAGAGCCTTCGGTTGGCATAATCCGAAATGTTGCCGAAACAACCATACCCAAAAGCCCCCAGCTACCGCAATAAACTTTGACAATGTCATACCCAGAGACAGATTTAAATGAAACCGAGCCAGGCTCGATAATTTCACCTTCAGGGGTGACAATTTCTGCTTTGATTAGATATTTTTTGAGTGGGAGTTCATGAGTTTCATACATCGAGTTCAATCCACCGGCAACTGCTCCACCTACAGAACCGACAAATGGTAACGATGCATGTGGTAACCAAAGTTTTGACTCTTGAAGTCGTGTATTGATTTCAGAGAGAGGAAATCCTGCACCAATTTTGATGTAATAGTCATCTTTGACAATTTGTACATATTGATTGAGCCTATCCGTTTTGACCACGAGGATATTATTAAACTTCTCCCCTTCAGGTAAAATATAGTTTCCAAATCCAGCAATAAAAAGTTGCTGTTTCTGTTTATTGGCTAATTTAAAAAGCGAGGCCGCTTCTTGTCCGTTTTCGGGATGAAAAGTCGGCAGACCTTTTTGATAAGTCAGACGGTCATCATCGAATTCGGATTTTATTGTTTCTAAAAATATGTCAAGTGAACTCATGACGACAACATATAGAATTATATTTGAGAGTCAATATATGATTTTATTTATTCTAAAAATCATAAAAAAAACCGCTGAATAATCAGCGGTTTTATATTTTCAAAGAAAAATTTACTTGTCGTCTTTTTTCTCATCATCAGAACCTGCTTCTGGAGCATCGGTACCTTCAGCACCTTCAACACCTTCAGCATCTTCAGCATCTTCATCTTCTTCAGAAACTTCTTCTTCAACTACAGAAGGAGCAGCACAAATAACGACTGTACGTCTTTCTTCAGCGAGGATGGTAACATTTTTAATAGAAATGTCACGGATATGAATTGAGTCACCAACATTTAACTCAGATACATCAACTTCGATTACATCGATAATATCTATTGGCAGACATGAGATTTCGATTTCACGCATCGCAGATTGTATCAAACCACCGTCAGTTTTTACACCAATCGCTTCACCAATCAATGAAATAGGAACTGATAGTTTAATTGGTTTAGTCATACTGATAGCATGAAAATCAAGATGTGTAACTTTCAATGAGATAGGATCACGATGAATGTCGCGAATCAAAACTTTGTTTGATTTACCGTCAACTGATAAGTCAAAGATTGCATTAAAAGATGAATCTTTAACTGCTTGACGCATAACTTTTTCAGATATTTCAATTGGTAACGAATCAATCTCTGGTCCGTATACGACAGCAGGAATATTGCCTGCTAACCGACTTTGTCTTGCAGAGCCTTTACCGGTAGTTTTCCGTAAGGATGCTTCTAAGAGTACTTCTTTCATTTTTGGTCTTTAAACCTCCAAAATATATTTAATCATTATTTACTATGTAACCGGATAATCCTCAAACAAAGAGGATACCGATTCTTCATCAAAAATTCTCGTAATCGCTTTTCCAATCAAATCAGAGCAGGTGAGAATTTCAAATTTATCTGTTAATTTTTTATTACTTTGATCAATAGAGTCAGAAATAATCATTTTCTTAATCGGGGATGCTTCAATTTTTTCAATCGCTTGTCCCGAGAGAACACCATGGGTACACGCTGCATAAATATCTTTGGCACCACAATCTTTCACATATTGTGCAGCACCGCACAATGAGCCACCGGTATCAACCATATCATCACGAATCAAAACATTACATCCTTCTACATCACCAATAAGGTTCATGACTTTGGCAACATTTGCTTCTGGACGACGTTTATCAACAATCGCAAGTCCAGCACTAAGCCTGTTTGCAGTTGCTCGAGCAAGTTTTATAGAGCCTACATCCGGGGAGACAACAACAAGGTTATCTAATTTTAAGTCAGCAATATATTGGTTGAAAATTATAGATGAATATAAATGGTCATGTGGTAAATCAAAAAATCCTTGAATCTGCGAAGCGTGTAAATCCATTGTAATTATTCTATCAGCACCAGCAGTTGTTAATAAGTTTGCTACTAACTTTGCCGTGATAGAAACACGAGGGCGATCTTTGCGATCAGCACGAGCATATCCATAATATGGAATAACAGCGGTAATACGCATAGCAGATGCACGACGTGACGCTTCAATCAACATCAGAAGCTCCATCAGATTATCAGCAGGAGGATTTGTCGGTTGAATAATAAACAAATCAGCACCACGGATATTTTCATTTATCTGGACAAATACTTCACCATCGGAAAAACGTTTGACAGTGCAGTCGGTTAACTTGCAGTTTAAAAACTGTGCAATTTTTTCAGCCAATATAGAATTGGAAGTTCCAGTAATTATCTGGATATGGTCACGAATAATCATCTTTATACCTATGACATTGAAACCTGATTCGAGTCAGATTATTTCTGACTCAAAGCAGGCTTTCAATTTTTTTACTGGGGCGGCAGGATTCGAACCTACGAATGCTAGCGTCAAAGGCTAGTGTCTTACCGCTTGACGACGCCCCAATAATTCAAACATCGTTACTTTCTGTTAACTGAGATTTTAACTCAGCCTCGTACGCTTCCAGAACTTTCATTTCGATTGTTTGCCTCATATCCTTACTTACAGGATGGGCAATGTCCTGGTAGGTTCCGTCAGGGCGTTTCCGACTTGGCATTGAAACAAAAAAACCATTATTACCTTGAATGATTTTCATGCCTCGAACAACAAATGCTTCATCGAACGTCACATTGGCAAAACCTTTAAGCCGCTCTTCATCACGAAGGGTGACCCTAATTTCTGTTATCTCCACGGCTCCTCCCGGTTTAGATTAACAGTACTCTACAATTTGAATCGGCTTCACAAAAAACTTCTGCCAATTCTCGTTGCCTATGTTTAAACCTTCCTTATTGCCAGACAAATCTTTAAAAATGCCAAAAACACAAGGACCGGAACCGCTCATACGTGCCAGTTCAGCTCCAGCCAGTAAAAGTCCATCTTTTATCTTGCCGATTTCAGGATAAGACAAAAAATGGACTTCCTCAAAATCATTACCAGCTCCATTCAGAGACATAATATACCTATCTACCGTCCGGCACCTGCCTAACTTAAACGGATTCTTCTGTTTTGTCAAGTCTCTTTTCAAAGCTGCATAACTTTCTGCGGTTGATATTGATATACTCGGTTTTACTATAACTAATTCGTAGTTTACTGGATATGTTGTATCCTCAATTATCTCGCCCTGACCAGTCACGAGTGCTTGCCCAGATGAGAAGAAAAACGGTAAATCAGAACCAATATGCAGACCACAACCAGCCATCCCTTCAGAGGTTAACTCTAACTCAAACAAGAGATTACATGCAAGTATCGTCGCTGCGGCATCCGATGAGCCACCCGCAAGCCCCGCTGCTATCGGAATATTTTTATCAAGTGTGACCGCTAAACCTTGCTTTAAATCAAACTTATCTCGCATGAAATTAAATGCTTTTACAATAAGGTTATCATCGTTTAAGGGTAAATCATCGTTGTTGATTATTTTAAGTGCCAGCTCAGGGCTTGATTGTATTTTAAATTTTAGATTATCAAAAAGTGAAATAGCCTGAAAAAGTGAATTTATATTATGGAAACCATCTTCACGTTTATTTAAAACTTCCAAAAATAGATTTATCTTTGCAGGAGTTTCTATCTCAATTTCATTTTTGGTGATTTTCTTCACAAACATATTAGCGACCCTGTTGCAAATCCTTAGATACTTTAGTTGCCCAACTACTTACACGATAACAATTTCTATACAACTTCACAAGTAATAATAAAAGATTGCCTTTTTAATCTCATAACTTGTAAAGGGTGGCTGTTTGCATTATACTACCTACCCAAATGAAGGTACTTGTAACGATTTTATAAAAGGAGATGAGCTTATGAACAATTTCAACGCTCAAACCGAACTAAAAACAACTTTTAAAAGCTACAAAATATATAAACTTTCCGCTCTCAAAGAATACGGCGATATTGAAAACCTTCCATACTCAATCAAAGTATTGTTGGAGTCTGTTCTTCGTAATTGCGACGGTCGCTTAGTCACCGAAGATGATGTCAAAAAATTAGCTGCCTACAACCCCAAAAAAGTAGGCGACAACGAACTGCCTTTTAAACCAGCACGTGTACTTCTGCAAGATTTTACTGGTGTACCGGCAGTTGTTGATTTGGCTGCTCTTCGTTCTGCAATGCATGCAATGGGTGGAGATCCAAAAAAAATCAACCCACTTGTAAATGTTGACTTAGTTATTGACCACTCGGTACAGGTTGATTCATTTGGGCAAGACGATTCCCTCGCATTCAATGTTGATAAAGAATTTGAACGGAACAATGAACGTTACCAATTTTTACATTGGGGCAAAAAAGCATTTTCAAATTTTGAAGTTGTCCCACCTGCGACTGGAATCTGTCATCAAGTTAATTTAGAATATTTAGCAAGTTGTGTCCTTGTCAAAGATGGTGTCGCATACCCTGACTCACTCGTCGGAACTGATTCACACACCGTTATGATTAATGGTCTTGGTGTTGTCGGATGGGGTGTCGGCGGTATTGAAGCCGAAGCAATTATGCTTGGACAACCGATTTATATGCTTACACCTGAAGTCATCGGATTCAAGATGACTGGTGAACTTAAAGAGGGTGTCACTGGAACAGACTTAGTGCTTACAATTACTCAAATGCTTCGTGAAAAAGGTGTTGTTGGTAAATTTGTTGAATACTGTGGTTCTGCATTGGACTCCCTGTCACTTCCAACTAAAGCGATGATTGCTAATATGGCTCCTGAGTATGGTGCCACGATGGGTTACTTCCCATTTGATGATTCCACTCTCGACTATCTCAAAATGACAGGTCGTGATGAAGAAACGATTGCACTTGTCGAAGCATACGCAAAAGAACAGATGTTATTCAGAGAAAAAGGTTCATCAGAACCTGTCTTTACCGATATGCTTGAACTCGATATTTCAACTGTAGAACCATCACTTGCTGGACCAAAACGTCCACAGGATAAAGTCACGCTTTCTGCTATGAAAGATGAATTCAACAAAGCGAAAACAACTCCGATGAAAGAACGTGGCTTTGAAATTGCCGCTGACAACATGGAAAAGACTGTTGCGGTCGCTGGTAAATATAACGCTGACATGAAGCATGGTTCTTTGGTCATCGCTGCTATTACATCATGTACCAATACTTCTGATCCTGCGGTCTTAATGTCTGCTGGGTTACTTGCCAAAAATGCTGTTGCCAAGGGTCTCAAAGTTGCTCCATTTGTCAAGACTTCACTCGGACCTGGTTCTAAAGTCGTCGTTGATTATCTCGTTGATGCGGGACTGATGGAATCACTTGAAAAAATCGGATTCCATAATGTCGGCTATGGTTGTACAACCTGTATTGGTAACTCAGGACCTCTCGACCAACCGATTGTTGACGCAATCAACGAAGGTAATATCGTCGCATCGGCGGTTCTTTCGGGTAACCGTAACTTTGAAGGACGAGTCTCCCCTCATACAAAAGCAAACTATTTGGCTTCGCCACCGCTTGTTGTTGCCTACGCTCTTGCTGGAACTGTTGACATTGATTTGACAACAGAACCTCTTGGCAAAGACACAGATGGTAACGATGTTTTCTTAAAAGATATTTGGCCAACTGATGCTGATGTACAAAAGATGATTTCTGAATCTGTCAAACCTGAAATGTTTAAAGCACAGTATGGTTCGGTTGCCGATGGTAACGAAACATGGAACGCGATTAAATCTCCAGATGGTGACCTGTTTGAATGGGATGAAAAATCAACTTACATTCAGGAACCTCCATTCTTTGTTAATCTTCCAAAAGAAGTCGACGATATCAAACCGATTGAAAACGCTTCGGTGCTTGCGATGCTTGGTGACTCGATTACGACTGACCATATTTCGCCAGCAGGAGCGATTACTGTTGATTCTCCAGCAGGAAAATATCTGCTTGAAAATGGTGTCGCATTTGAAAACTTTAATTCGTTTGGTTCCCGTCGTGGGAACGATAGAGTTATGACTCGTGGTACCTTTGGAAACATTAGACTTCGCAATCAACTTGCCCCAGGTACAGAGGGTGGTGTGACGGTGCATATTCCATCGGGCGAAACAATGTCGATTTATGATGCTTCATTGAAATATAAAGAAGCTAACACTCCGCTTGTTGTTATTGGCGGTAAAGATTACGGCATGGGTTCCTCACGTGACTGGGCAGCCAAAGGGACTTTCTTGCTTGGCGTGAAAGCGGTCTTGGCGGTTTCGTTTGAACGAATCCATCGTTCTAACTTAGTGGGGATGGGCGTGCTTCCTTTACAGTTCAAAGATGGTGAGTCGAAAGAATCACTCGGCTTAACAGGGAAAGAAACTTTTAATATTGCAGGTCTTTCCAATGACTTAAAGCCTAAACAGGTTTTGACCGTGACGGCAGATGATAAAACATTTGAGATGATTGTCCGTATTGACACTCCAGTTGAAATTGATTACTACCGCAATGGTGGAATCTTGCAGACAGTCTTGAGACAGTTAGCAAAATAGTAGTAGGTCGAAACCAACCACTCTGAGAGTGCTAGTGGTTTCGACAATGATTATGTAGGGGCGTTACATGTAACGCCCTTTTTTTTATTACACTGAATTTTTGTAGGGTTCGGGCATGCCCGAACCTGTATTTCGGAACAGGCAAGCGGTTGCCCTACTAGACCAAATCATTATTTCTTTTGAACTCCTTTCCGGCGAAGCCGGAATCCAGTCTTTTCTAAATGGGTTCGTTTCCCACATAAAAAGTTTTTAAAACAGCCTTTTTGATTTCAAATTTCATCATAAACATATAGTATCTATATATATACAGCGAAATGGACTTGGCTTAAGCCATTTTTGTTTATTTTTATTGTAGTGATTTTGTGACGCATATTCCACCATTGTCATTCTGGACATGATGGTGCCTGCAGGCACATCCTGAATCCAACATTGTTGTTTAGATTCCGAATTAAGTCGTTCATAAGTATGAGATGCGTTATGCCTTTGGTGTGAAAGTGTAGGGAAAATGAATGAGAGCAAGGGGCAAACGAGGGTATCTATCATCAGAGGATTATAAAGCGAGTTTCATCTGAACAGTAATGTTATACGGATTAAAACCTCCAAGTATCGTAGTTGACCCGAGTGCTTTAGAAAAGCTTTTTAAAAGCTCAAAGTTAAAATAAATTTTATCGAACACTCTTTTTCTAGCACTCAATTCAATTAGGTAACTATTTAACCTATCCTTATGATGCCTGAAGTATACATTCACACCAACTTCTGACCCTTTACCAATACCAAGTAACGAATAATAATCTATATTTAAATTTCTATTACTTTTTAAATCTTTGAGACCTAAGACATCAATTTTTCTTTCACTACTTGCAGAATATGTTGGAGGTGAAAAAGAAAATTGCATATAGAGTTCTTTAGATTTTAAAAGAGAACCAAATAGAATATCATACTTTGAATCTGCGTCCCATTTATTTTTTGGAATAGAACTATAAGGATGAGAAAAGTACGAAAAGCTTAGCTGTGAACTTAATCTTTCGGAACTAAATATTTCAGTTTTTTCTACATATCCATTAAAACGCTCATAATAACCAGAAACTGTTTTATTGTAATAATTAGAATAATTAATTTGGCTTTCAACGTTTATCTTTGAAGTTATCCCATAGGCGGATTTCATTTGCATCCAGATATCATCATTTTCATGATTACGAGTATCTATTTCTCGTGTCCGAATATCTACGGAAAGAAGAAACTGATTTTGAAACAACATTTTTTTATAGTAGTTTTGATAATCAGCAAGTATAACTTTTTGGTTAAATTTCCCTTTAGAGATATAAGTCATATTCAATTCTAAACTTGTTAAGAATCTACTTTTAAATTTAGAATCAAAATAATTTTGCCCTATAGACATTTCAACATAAAATGGAGCAAGCAACCCAGAAAGAATAGAAAAGCTATACGAAGGACTAAAAGAGCTTACACCTTCAATATCATTAGCAGAAACACGAGCAGATAAATTGATATCATCGGTTAAACCATATTTAAACGCATTAGTAAAATAAGTATCATAACTACTAGATTTCCTATAATTAAATCTATTTTCAAGAATATAATTCCCTTTTGATATAATTTTCTTATAGACATATGCATAAGGAGCATGTGATGCAGATATTTTTATAGTGCTGTCACTCATATAAATTGAATTCATATTAAAAGAGTAACTTGAATTAAAAATATAAAAATTATTAACACCAACTTGCCATTTATTACTGGGACGTAAATTTATGTTGATAGTAGGAGATTGTCTTTGAATTGATCCATCCCAAAGAGATTTTGATTCATCCCATAGAATGTGATTTCCTAAACCAACAACTTTTATCTGTAATAAACTATTAGTAAAGGAAGAAGTATTATAACCATTTAGGTGATCAATCTCTAAATCTTTAAACCAAAGACTACCTTCAAAATAGTACCCATCGACCCATCTTCCATAAAAATAATCAAAAGGTAACTCTACTTGTGAATTAGCAGTAGATGCAGATCCAAGCAGAAGTAGAACTATTAAAAATAATTTTATAAAACGAAAGACCATAAACCCTCCAAGGGGATAGAGCATTATTACTACATAGACCTCATGATACATAAAACGCATTTTTTGTCAAGAAGTATTCTAAATTTGCAAAAGAATGTGATAATGCGAAGAGACTGGATATGATAAGGCTGGTTACCTGCGTCCGCAGGTAAGGGGGTGCGGAGTACATTTCAAATAAAAAGGAACAGGCATGCCTGTTCCCTACAAAGTTTCTAGTCTAGTTTCTCTCAATTATAGTTTATTAAAATCGGAACGCCAACCTACAAAGTTTCTATTCGGGTTTCTCTCAATTATAGTTTATTAGAATCGGAACGCCAACCTACAAAAAATGAGATTGCCATGGCACTTCGTGTCTCGCAATGACTAATAAGCGGAAATCAATCTACACATCAAAAGAGCGTTCGGGCATAATAATCCATGCGATGATATATCCCAAGACACCGACCCCTGCTCCAAAGATTGCAATGACCCACGCCAAACGAATAATTGTAGGGTCTAACTCTAAATAATCGGCGATGCCTGCACAGACACCAGCGACCATTTTATTTTCTCGTGAACGATATAATTTCTTTTTCATCTACTTGTCCTTTCTATTAATTCAACTCTATATATAATATATACCACAATAATTGCCAAGAATTCAGCAAAAAAATTTAAAAAACGACAAAATCTGTCTTTGCTTCACTTGAATCAGCTATTGACATTCATGGCTAAACAGATTTATTACCTGAGTTAGAAAATAAGGACGCAAGTCTTTCAAAATAAAACAATTGCAGGTACTGACTCGTCAATAGATGAACAGTCGAAATTGCTATAATAGATACAAGGATTCAGATATGAGCAACACTGAAAAGATAAAAAAAACGCCATTCTACGACAAACATGTCGAAGCTAAAGGTAAAATTGTCGAGTTCGCTGGTTTTTTGATGCCGATTCAATATCAAGGTATTGTTGCGGAACATCTGGCGGTACGTAAAAATATTGGGCTGTTTGATTTGTCGCACATGGGTGAGTTTGAAGTTACAGGTAACGATGCCTTATCGTTTTTGGAAAAAGTCACGACCAACAATGTTGCAGCACTCAAGGCTGGACAGATTCAATATAGTTGTATGCCAAATCAAGATGGTGGGATTGTTGATGATTTGTTAGTGTACAAATTTGAAGATAAATATTGGTTGATTGTAAATGCTGCTAACTTGGAAAAAGATTTCAATTGGCTTGATTCTCAAAAATTTGGCGATGTGCAGTTAGTCGACCGTTCCGATCAGTTTGGGCTTCTCGCAATACAAGGACCTAACGCACAAAAGTTGCTTGAAAAACTTACCGATTACAATCTTGAAGAGATGAAATATTATACGCATGCCACGGCGACTATCGCTGGGGTGGAGATTTTCTTCTCACGGACAGGTTATACTGGTGAAGATGGTTTTGAATTATATATCCAACCTGAACATGCCAACAAACTTTGGGATGCAATCAATAAAGTCGGAAATGAGATGGGCATTGAGCTTATCGGTTTAGGTGCCAGGGATTCGCTAAGACTTGAGATGAAGATGGCACTCTATGGCAATGATATCAATGATACGACTTCACCAGTTGAAGCAGGATTGAGCTGGATTGTTAATTTTGATAAAGATTTTATCGGTGCTGAAACTATTAAAAAGCATAAAGCAGACAAACCGAGCCGCCGCTTGGTCTGTTTGGAAATTGACGGCAAAGCCTTCCCTCGCCCTGGTTATGAAATTTACGATGGTGAACGGTTACTTGGCAAGATAACTTCAGGAACAGTCTCTCCCTCACTTGAAAAACCGATAGCTTTGGCATATTTACCAAAGGGAATGACAAAGTCGGGTACAAAAGTTGAAGTAGCGATTCGGAAAAACAGATTTGAAGCCACGGTTGTAAAGCCACCTTTTTATAAAAATGCCTCACATAAGTAAATTTATTTTAAACTTCTAAACTTAAAAATTGGTATAAACTTATATGAAAAAACAGCTTCTTTTAATATTACTTTCGCTCTTATTGGTAAGTACTGTATCTGCTAAAGATGGTGCACTATTTAAAATCGATATTTTTCAAATTGAGAATTCAACTGAAACGAACCATCTAATATATTCGGATTCATTTGATATTGTTGTTGGAAAAACGATTACTGGCTTTGTCGGACCATTTTCATTGGACATTGAACTGCTTTCATCTGATTCGATGAAGACAATTTTTACGACTCATATTATTACACTCGGAACAGGTGCCAAGACATATTCAAAGAAATTTGCTGTTGAGTATGAACTACCCGCACGAATTGAAAATATTATCGGCAAGAACAAATCTGAATATCTGCTGGTGCTTTCTCCTCTTTCTTACAAACCAAATATCGAGTTGTACTGTAATTATAATCATAAGAATCAAAAAGATTTCATGTTCAAACCAACAGCACATACTGATATTTTTTATGTCCCATCCTCACTTGGTGATTTTTACTTTGACTCGATAAAAGAGATTCTTGAATCAAACTATCGGATGTTTCGTGATTTTTTAAATTTGAATATTCCAGGGAAAATTCAAATCTATGTTCCACCATGTGCAATGAACACGGTGTTGTGGGACAGACGTTTTGGTACATCTGTTGACCCGACCAGAAATACTGCCTATGCGATTTACAATAAAGATTTCACAACGATTGACCCATTTATTTTTAATCACACCGCAACGCTGAGAACCTACGGGTATACCTCGCCATTTCTTTCTGAGGGGTTAGCTAATTATTTTTCCTTTGCGATGTATGAAATGAAGAAAATTGTTCAAGAAAAAAGAACTATCCCACTTGAAAATCTATTAACGACATATTCTTATTTAAAAGCAGATGCAACAGTTGCTGACAAGACATCAACAACCTTTGTACGATTTTTAATCGACAGCTATTCGCTTAAAAGTTATATGGACGCCTATGAAAAAGCTGATGATATCAATCTTGCTGAGACCTTGCAAGAGGTCTACAAAAAGACTATTGCGGAGCTTGAAAATGAGTGGCTTACTTATGTTGACACATTCAGAATAATCAACGAATCATATTTGACCTATGCGAGTTCCTCTGAAATGATGATGCGCTATGACTTGATGCTTGAATACAGTCAAACATATTTAGAAAAAAGTCGTACCAGCAATGATTCACTTCGAGCATTTTTTAATTTGAAGCGAGCTTCGTTTTTTAATGGGAATTATTCTGATGCGGTAAAGTATCAACAGGCACTTATAAATATTCTTCCCGAGCAAAGAGCAACCGAATGGATGGCTTTAGGGTCTTATTCATTGATGGCTGGTGAAAACGAAAAAGCGTATTCGTATTATCAAGAAGCGTTAAAATTGGACGATGACAATCATCTGGTAAAATTCAATCTCTCATTATATCATCATTTGACAGGTGACTCAGAAAAAGCGAAAGAGATTCTTCTGTCAAATTTCAGTACAATAAAAGGTGCGGCAACTCAGGGTGAGACACGAATCTTACTTGCTGATATTATGGCAAATTCGAAGAGTGATGCTGATAAAAAATCTGCTAAACAATATTATCAAGAAGCTGCCAATTTGTACATGCGATTAGTCCAAACAAATGGTAACTCTTCAACTGGATATATGTGGCTCGGGAAAGCATTTCTTGGGTTAGCTGAATATGAAAAAGCGATTAACAATTTACTAATAGCACAATTTATCGAGACAAGACCATTTTATCTCGGTATGATTAATCTTTGGTTAGGAAAAGCGTATACTGCGACAGGTGATATTAAGAATGCGGAAACATATTTTGGCTTAGTAATCTCGTCATCGTCATCTGCATATCATAAAAAAGAAGCTAAAGAGTTACTTAAACAATTAAAATAAATACGACATAACCGCTGATGTTTAATTTTTTAAATACATCTATATTATTTGCTGCTGCCGCTGCTTTGGTGCCACTCATCATCCATCTCTTTTCTAAACGAAAAGTTACAGTTGTCGAGTTCTCATCAGTCAGACATCTTAAGGCAATGCAAAAACGTCAGGTACGGAAGCTGAAGATTCGTCAGCTTTTACTTCTGCTACTTCGCATGCTTATTATATTTGTTGCCGTCTTCGCATTTGCCCGCCCAACAACAGAGGGTGGTTCATTAGGGACGCATGCCTCTGTTTCGGCAGTCATTCTTTTTGACAATTCAGTTTCTATGAATCGGTTTGTCACCAATGGACAACTTTTTGATATTGCCAAAAAGAGAACGCTTGAGTTGATTGATTCATTTGAAGAGTCCGATCAGATTCTTTTGTTACCGATTGCGGGGGAAAACAAAAATATCGAGTTTCAATCAAAGGCTGTCGCAAAAGAAAAACTGCAAAAATTATCAATCGACTATTCTCACAGCACATTAGAAAAACCATTGCTTGCAGTTTCTCAGTTATTGAGTCAGACAGGGAATTTGAACAAGGAGTTGTATATCGTTTCGGATTTACAGCGTTCGACTCTTCCCGACTCTGCATCGCTTTCTGAATTAGACGCAACGTTATTTTTTGTTGAGTTACCAATTGAAGAAAATAGTAATATATCGGTGAAGTCTCTTGATTTTGGAGGGCAGTTGATTTTACCTGGGCATGATTTCACAATTTCTGCCGATGTGTTTAACCAAGGGCAAAACGAACAATCCGATTTGATAGCATCGCTGATTATTGATGGGAACCGTGTTGCTCAAACAAATTTCAATATTGATGCGGTGAGCGAAAAGAGAATTAGCTTCAGTCCTTCAGTCAGTTCGACAGGTTTTCATTCTGGCTATATCGAAATTTCAGACGATAAGTTTCAAATAGATAACAAGTTTTACTTTAGCTTTAAAATCCCTGACCAATTTAATTTGCTTATTATAGATGGTGATAACGCTGGAGAACTTCTAAAACTTGCACTCTCGCCTGCTGAAGACATAAAACAATATTGGTCAGTAAAAATGGCAGCATCAAATGAATTATCATCAGTTAGTTTTTGGGACTACGATGTTATCTTTTTAAGTGGAGCTCCAAAACTTTCGGATGGACATATCCAACGATTAAAATCATTTCTCTCTCAAGGACGTTCGCTTTTTATAAGTTACGATGGACAAACAGAGGTTGACTTCTTTAATGCAAACTATTCAGAAATTACAGATGTAACATTTGATGAGGCGGCACGGCTTGATTTTACCAAAGCTGGATATTATACATTTTCGAATTATGATTTGCGTCATCCTTTATTTTCCTTTTATAATTTTGCCGACAACAAACTTCCTGAGATTCGTTTTTTCACACTTCCAAAAATGCATCACTCTTCTAAGAGTAACGAACTACTGACATTCACTGGCAATCGTCCTGCATTAGTAGAATACAATTACAAGAGTGGACAAGTGCTAACTTTTACGGGTCCTGTTTCACCTGTATACTCTGATCTTTCAGCGAACGCATTTTTTGTTCCATTTATTTCTCGTATTGCCGAATTTTTAGCATCCGACTTTTCATCATTTGATGTTTCATTATATACAGGTCTACCTGTACAGAGAGAACTCTCTGACAAAATTTCATTTCATGAATCAGTTACACTTCTTACTCCTGATTCAATGAATTATGATTTAGTTCCTGAAGAAAATAATGGGACTCTTTCTTTGTTTGTGCAACCAGTTGATCTACCTGGACAATATTCTTTGTACTATAATCAAAAAGAGATTGATCAGTTTTCGCTCAATGTCTCTCCACAAGAGTCGGACTTAACGACTTCTGATCGAGAACAGTTTCTTAAATCGTTTGGCATGTCATCGTATACATTATTACCTATTGACGCTACCCCAAAAGCATTTCTTGCTGAACTTCGTTATGGCAATGAATTGTGGCAGTTGTTTATCTGGTTGGCTCTACTTCTGTTGGCTGTTGAAATGATTCTATCACGTTCGGCGAAGGATTCAGAGAAATAATGACACTTGTAACCGCTGAAAAAGTTTTCAAAAAATTCAATGAACAGATAATCGTTGAAAATCTTTCGTTTAATATTCAGTCGCATGACAAGATTGGACTTGTGGGTAAAAATGGTTCTGGTAAAACGACTCTGTTTGAAATGATAACATCTGAACAGGATCCAGACGAAGGCAGAATCAACAAAAGTAAATCATGCGTTATTGATTATGCCAAGCAAGAAAAAATTGATTTTTTAGAAATGACACTTTTTGATTTTGTCGTTGCAGCTCGTCAGGATTTATTGACACAAAGATTAAAAATTGAGGAGCTTGAACAGATTTTAGAACGAGATGTTTTGAATAAAAAAGCGATAGAACAATTAGGACAACTACACACTGAGTATGAACACGCAGGTGGTTTTTCTTTTGAAAATGAAATTAAAACAATTTTATCGGGTCTGAAGTTTTCGACTGATCGTCATAATGATCGTCTAGCTAATTTTTCTGGTGGTGAAAAAAATAGAGCTGGATTAGCACGGGTTTTAGCTGGAAATGGAAATTTATTACTGCTTGATGAACCGACCAACCATCTTGATATCGAATCAACAAAGTGGCTTGAAAATTATTTACAAAAAACTGACAAAGCATATTTGGTTGTCTCGCATGATAGAATGTTTTTAGAAAATGCCGTCAACAAAATTTGGGAAATTACCAATGGACGAATTGATTTTTATACTGGTTCTTTTAAAAAATATTTAGTCGACCGTGCTGAACGAAAACGGTTAGCTGAGCATCATTTCAAGCATCAACAAGAACGTATTGCTCAGCTTGAAGATTTTGTCAGGCGTAACATGGCAGGTCAAAAGACCAAACAAGCCCAATCGAAACTTAAATATCTCTCGCGAATCAAACGCCTCCCTCCACCCGAGTCAGACGGTGCTGGTCCGACAATACAGTTGGAATCATCGGGGCGTTCGTATGCTCAAATTTTGACTGCCGAAAATTTAACCGTCGGTTATGGTGACACCGAAGTTGTTTCAAATATAAAATTTGATATTTATCGTGGAGATAAAGTTGGTGTGATTGGTCATAATGGTTCTGGCAAATCAACGTTACTAAAAACATTGATTGGTGAAATTTCGCCAGTAGCAGGGGATTTAAAACTTGGAAACAATGTTGATGTTGCTTATTTCGATCAGGAACTTTCAGATTTGAACTTGGATCAGACCGTGCTTGAATCGATGTGGGAGATGGACCCTATTGTTGAGATGGGAGTCATTCGTTCATTTTTAGGTAAGTTTGGTTTCTCGGGTGAAGATGCTCTTAAAAAGGTCAGGACTCTTTCTGGTGGAGAAAAAACAAAATTGTCACTGGCTCGACTTTTATACAAACCTGCTAATTTTATAATTTTTGATGAGCCGACAAATCATCTTGATATTGTCTCTCGTGAAGCACTCGAAGATGCATTGATAAATTTCTCTGGTTCGTTTATAGTCGTCAGTCATGACAGATATTTTTTAGATCGGGTTGCTCAAAAGATTTTTTATGTCAACAATGCTTTTCTTTCGATTTATGATGGTAACTATTCATTTTTTGAACAGAAACAAGTTTCACCAGTTGCTTATAAAGTGAAAAAAACAAAATCAACGACTAAGCAGAGTCATCTTTCATTTAAAGAGCAAGCAAAATTGAAAGCTAAGCATAAAAAAGAAATCACAAAAACTCAAAACAAAATCAAAGAGCTTGAAATAGAGATTGAAAAACTATCTATTGACATTCAGGAAAATATCCCTCAATCTGATTGGGAAAAACTTCAAGAGACTACCAATAAAAAACAACAAGATGAAGAGTTGCTCATGGAGATGTATGATAAACTCGAAAAACTAAAGGAGATGAAATTTGATTAAGATATTAGTTATTTCCGCATCTCCCGTTGAAGACTCATCAACAGATATTCTCTTAAACACCATTGCCAACTCACTCAAAAATTCGCTTCCTCAAGATAAAGATGCTGGCATCTCGTTTATAAAACTCAATGAATTACAAATAAAACCATGTCAAGCATGCGGAGAGTCGCCATCTCCAAAATTTTGTTTCTATGATGAGATTGATGATGTCTACAAACAAATTGCGGAATGTGACTATATGCTTTTCGGCTCGCCAGTTTACTTTGATTCTGTCTCTGCCCAAGCAAAGCTTTTGATTGACCGTTGCAATTGTTTTCGTCCTCCTGATTATAAAAACAGTTCTGATTTTGATTTTTTGAAGATATTGAAAAAGAAACGTCCTGGAGCGATGGTTATCGTCGGCGGTGAGCAGACATGGTACGAAGGAACTCGGCGAGTTATTGCGGGATTTTTCAAATGGATAGAAGTAGTCAATAACGGGATGATTCAGTACTCGTCTACTGATTATAATATCAAAGGTTCGGTGAAAGAGAACGTAGAAATTATAAATGAGGCGAAACAGCTTGGAAAATTCTTAGCGACGAAATGGGGAGATTTTGATGCGTAAAAATGATTTAGAGAAACAGAACGAATATTATTCTAAGCGAGCATCTGAGTATGAACAAATTTATTTTCGTGACAACAAAGAACGTCGCAAAGAAATCGACAATGAAGTAGTCCGTCTGAAATCTCTGGCACAAGACAAATCAATTATCGAACTTGCCTGCGGGACTGGTTACTGGACAACTCGTGTATCGGAAACTGCTTCACAGATTATCGCATCGGACTATTCAAACGATATGCTTGAAGAAGCACAAAAGAAAACGTATCATTGCCCAGTACAATTTTTGCAGGCAGATTTGCATGAACCACCATTTGAAAAAGCTTCGTGTGATTTATTACTGTTAGGTTTTTGGTTTTCGCATGAGCCTTGTCAGGACTATGAAAAACTTTTTGAGACTCTTTTGAGTTTGCTTAAACCAAATGGCAAGATTTGGATGATTGACAATAACCCACCTGCTGAGGGGGATGCATATCAGACGACGGGTCAGGACAAGTATGGCAATAATTATAAGCAACGGTTTTTGGATGATAAGACTGAATATTCGATTCTGAAAAATTATTTCAGAGAAGAATCGCTTCGGAAGATATTAGAGCCGTATTTTGAAATTGAGTCTTTGGTACATCAGAAGTACTACTGGTCGGTGGTGTTGACAGCGAAATAACTAAATTGATCGTGATTTATAATAAGTCGTGCTGAACTTATCGAAATATGTTCATCTTCAGTCATTGCGAACGACCATAGGGAGTGTGGCAATCTCATTTTTCTATTTCAAACGTTTTAGGGCTTGGCTGTGTCATAAATTTTGTGTAAACAGTTAATTGGTTATCTCAAATTCTTGGTACTCTGTCTCCAAATCGTATAGCAAATTGATGGACAGCCAGTGGCCAGTTCCGTATCGGCATAGTCCATTTCTTCATAATATTCT
>JAJRQO010000001.1 GCA_024280215.1 Candidatus Zixiibacteriota bacterium | reverse complement strand
GTCAAATAATGATGGTTGGTACGTCGCCCATGTCTTTTCATTGATTTTATAATGGTATTTGTACTGACAATCGCCATTTTTACAAATTTTTGGGCGTTTTTGTGAGAGATAATCAAATGGTTTACCACAGACTTCACAGGTGGAGGTTTTCCATTGTAGTTTGGGGAGTGATGTCTTGTGGGGAGAGTCGTTCATGAACTAAATATATCTTTTAAATTGTTTAAAGCAATGAGAAAAATTTATAAAACTTCAGATATAAACTTTACAAACTGTTCTCTTTTATCTTTAGGTACTGAAGAGTTCGGGATTTCTATAATTTGAACAGCTTGTGGTTTAGAACCTTTAATTTGCACCACATCATCAATACGAATTTGATAAGCTGGTTTGACTTTGTTACCGTTTACGACAATTAGTCCATTCTGCCCTAATTCTTTGGCGATGGTTCTTCGTTTGATTACACCAACCGTAGAAAGGAAATCATCAATTCGCATTAGAGTTCTTCATAATATTTTATATAGGTTGTTTTTTTGAGTTTTTTAATCCATTCATCAACAAACTGTCCAGTCTTGTCTTGTTTGGCAAGTTCTTTGATTTGATCAAAGTCATCTTTGAGATTATATATTCTTTCTTTTTGATAATCAAGTAGTTTTAAAATATGAAAACCATATCGAGTTTGAACAGGGCCACGGACATCATTTACTTCAGTCCATCCCTTGACTGCGTCGATAAATTCTGGTGGCATTTGCGTTGATGCGAACCAACCAAGCTCTCCACCTTGTACTCTGGTGTCGTTATCATCGGAATAAGTTTTTGCCATTTGGGCAAAATCATCGCCATCCCATGCTGCTTTGACAAGTGAGTCAGCAAGTTGTTTTACTGCTAAAGTATCGTCAACCGATGGAGCAACTTTGAGAAGGACATGACGAAGTTTATGTTTATCTCCTTTAATCCCCTCGCATTTAATAATATGGTATCCAAACTGAGTTTTTATAACACCAGAGATGTCACCTTCTTGCAGAGCAAATGCTGCCCGAGAAAATTCTGGCACAACATCATTTTTGGATAGATATCCCAAATCCCCACCATTGATGCCAGCACCTTCTGATGCATAGTTGGTCGCAATAACAGCAAAGTCAGCACCATCTAAAATCATCTGTCGCAGTTCTTTCATACGGCTCTGAACAGAATCCAGAACATATTGTGATGGTTTAACAGTAAGTAAGACATGAGCAAGTTTGACAGCTTCAGGTTGAGAAGGAATAGAGTCTTGGAATTTTGCATAGAACGCTTCGACTTCATGTTTAGACACAGCGATAGAATATAGTTTTTTCTGAATGAATCTCTGTTTGAGAAGTTGGTTTTCAACATCCAAGCGATATTTTTTCTTCAACTCTCTCAGAGTGAGTCCTTCTTCATTTAATGCTTTAATAAATGCATCGTAGTTATCATAGTTTTGAGAGATGCGAGCAACTTGGTCTTCAAGCATCTGTTCAATTTCTTCATTTCGTATTGAAATAGTTGTGTCTTCTTTAGCAGCTAAAAGAAACATTCTGTCAGAAACCATCTGTTCCAAAACTTCGCTTTGGAATTTTTTCATCTCAGCTTCATTTTTAGGTTTTTTTTGAGTTTGCAAAGCAACCAACTGGAGTTGATTGGCAAATTCGGAAATTAGAATTACTTCATCACCTACGACAGCCATGATTTTGTCAACAACTTCTCTTTGAGCAAAAGTTGAAGATGCACAGATAAGAATAAAAAGGGTTACAATTTGAATACATTTCATAATTTGTTATACATCCTGTTTTCTTACTGATTTAATGAATCAGCAGTCACATATAAATCCATATTTATTGATGCCCATAAAGCATCTTCATCAATTTCAATTGTCGTTGCTTGGCGACGTTTGTTTACCCATTTTTCAAACGTAAGGTTCTTTTGTTGTTGGATGAGTTTTTGCATAATACCACGTTTGACACCAAGATAATCTTTTAGTTCAGGTTCAATTTTATCAACAACATAGAAGATAGAATATTTTCCTTGAGAAACTACAGGACCTCCAATTGCCCCTACAGAAGTTTTTTTAGCAAGGTCAAAAATTTCAGGGAACCATTGACGAGTGATATATCCTAAGTCTCCACTTTTGCTTCGTTTGCCAGCACGTTCTGTTAAGTCCATTGCTGTTTCTTTGAAAGCTTTCAATGATTTTATTTTTGATGCGAGTTTACGAGCTTTTAGTTCGTCACTTATCAAAATTTCATAGACATGAACTTGTGCTGGGTTTGTAAATTCTTCGGTGTTGTTCTCGTAATATTCTCTCGCCATATTTTCATCTGGTACAACTTCAGAGATAATAGAATCATTTCGCATAATGCTCGCCATGTTTAATTCTTTAAACAATTTCAATTGGGCGATATAGTTTTCATCATTATCAAAGCCTAATCGGACCGCTTCAAGTGAAAGGATTTCTGTTTTCTTCATTTCAAAAATAATTGTTGCTAAAGAATCATAGTCAGTTAAGTCAGGGCGGAATTGAGGTGGGACATTTTGAAGTTGAGTGAGGTATTCATTTAAGGTAATTTGTCCACCATTTTTAATAGTTGCAAAAATCAGTTCTTTTTCATTTCGGTCTAATTGCTCAAGGTCAAAATCATTTTTTGGAAGAGTTTCAAGAATCTGTGGTGGATACATCTGAGTACGTTTGTGAACTAAATATTCCGATGTAGAAGTATCAATAGTAACAGGATATTTGACTTTTAGATTAGCGTAAAAGTCTTCTAAGATTGCCATTGTTTTTCTTTGAGTCACCTGATTTTTAATATCAACTTTTAGAACGGCAAAAGAAGTTCTGTTTTCATTTGGAAGTTTATCAATGAGTTTAACGATATGATAACCATATTTAGTTTTAAATGGAGGAGAGAGTTCGCCTGGTTCCATCTGGTAGACAGTTTCCTGAAACTCATCAATCATAGAACCCCATACAAAGTAGCCTAAGTCACCATTGTTTCTTTTTGCTTGTGGATCTATTGAATAGTCAAACGCAAGTTTTTCAAAATTTTCACCTTGTTGGATCTTTTCAAAAAGCATTTGAGCTGTGTCGGCATCAGCAACAACAATATGTGATGCTCTGTATTTTAATTCTAAACGGTTATAAAATTCTTTGATTTCAACATCAGTTGCTTTTGCTTTTGCAGCAATTTCTGATTGATAAATAGCATCGAGTAAAAATTTATCTTTGTTAGCCAAGATGATACGATCTATTTCATCCATCTTATCAAGTCCTTTTTCATAGGCAGCTTGTACTAATAGACGGGTGACGACCATGGTGTCAACCATTTCACGACGTTTGTTGAATTCGTCTTGGGCAGTAGGGAATGTTAATCGAATACGTGCGAAGTAATCGTTGAATTCAGATGTTGTTAAATTATAATCACCGATTTTTGCGATAATTTTATCATCTGATTTTCCACATCCGATAGCTAAACTTAAAATCAATGTTGCTAATACAAAACCGATAGCATATTTTTTCATTCTTACAATCCTCTTTAATATGTGACTCATGGTTTCTACTCAATTTCAGATAAAATGTTCCGTTAGTTAATAGTTGTAAAGGTGAATATTATAAGAGATTAGCGGAAATTTGCCAAGCTGTTTTTTAAAGTGAAGGATGACTATTCGTAATCAGATTCGAGATAATCTTTTGTCAGAGACTGACGAGTGAGGGTTTGGGAGAGTTTTTTGGTGAATTCAAGTGCTGAATTTTCACCATACACTTTCAACATATGATTCATTGCGATAACTTCTGAAATCACGGTTATATTTTTACCTGGGGAAATCGGTACTTTAATTATAGGTATTTCAACTCCTAATACAGCGGTCATTTTGTCTTCAATGCCAAGTCGTTCATAGTCTTTGGTCTCAGACCAGTATGAGAGGTTGACTTCGACTTCAATCCGTTTTTGAAGTCTGATTGAGCGAATTCCAAACAATTCTTCAATGTCAATTATCCCAATTCCACGTATTTCCATATGATGTCCAAGCATTTCAGAGCCAGTCCCTATGATGACATCTGGAGCAGTACGAGTTATTTTTACGACATCGTCGGCTACTAAGCGATGTCCTCGCTCGATTAAGTCAAGAGCGATTTCGGATTTACCGATACCTGATTTTCCAGTATAGAGTAACCCTACACCATAAACATCAACTAAAGTACCATGGACATTTATTGATGGGGCAAAGAGATGGTCGAGATATGCGGAGAGTCTGTTGGTCAAATCGGTAGTAGTTAAGCGTGATGATAGGATAGCTGTTTTGTTTTTTTCTGCTTGTCTTATAAACTGTGTAGGTGGAACTATTCCTTTGGCAACGATAAAAAGTGGAATATCACGTTTGAAAAGTTGATTTGCGATATGTATAAGACGATCTTGGGAGAGAGTTTCTAAAAATGTTATCTCAGTTTCGCCTAATATCTGAATTCTTTTGTTGGCAAAACGTTCGAAGAAGCCCGTCAGTGCCAATCCAGGACGAAACATCTCGGCATTGTTGATTGTCTTTTCAAGACAGAATTCTTCTTCATTTAAAAGAGTCAGTTCAAGCTCTTTGCCACGTTTGTCAATTAGATTTTGTACTGTAATTTTCTGCATAACTGTAAGTAGTGTAAGAAATCAAATATTGAAGAGCAAATAAAAAAAGCTCACAAAGGTGAGCTTTTTTTGAGGCTTATAATTTTAAATACTAATCATCTATTCTTTTTTCGAGCATCTTTAATTCTTTTTTGAGTTTACTCATCTCTTCTTTTAACTCTTTGTTCATAAGAGCTTTTTCAGATTTGAGTTCTTTTTTTAATTTTCTCATTTCACGTTGGAACTCTTTTGAGTTGAGTTGATCATACATTTCATTATTTATTTCAAACTTGAGGTTTTCCAATTCTATTTTAAGCTCTTTTATTTCATCTTGAAATTCATCGGAGTTAAAAAGTTCATGTAAGCCATCAGAGAAAAATGTGTTTTTATATTGTCCTTTTGGGAAGTTAAATGAGATGTCAGGTGCATTAAAAGTATAGGAGTCTCTGTTTTCACGCTCGGCAACTGTGACATCAATTTGTTTTTTACGTTTATCTCTGATTATCGTAAGGGCGATAATTTCGCCCTCATCTTTATCGCTGATAACATCCTTAAGGTCGTTATAATCAGCAACAGCATCATCGTCCGCTTTGATAATAATATCCCCCGCTTTTATCCCCGCTTTATCTGCTGGGGAATCATCTTCAACTTCAGAGACTAAGATACCCTCATCTTCATCAGTACCAAAATAGTCACGGAGTTGGTCTGATAGAGACGACAGGCTAACACCTATATAAGATGAGTTGCCAAAAGAGTAGTGATAGTTATGTGAACCACCATTGTTAGAGTTAAAATTAAAGTCTGGCATGTTTGGCATTGATGGCATACTTGGTGTCGATGGCATGCTGATATTGTTTTTATTATTCCAAATGCGACGGGATTTACGTTTTGACATTTCGCCCAGAGTAACATCAAAAGTCATCTTGTCATTTGCTCTCATAATTGTTAATGAGATAATATCATTTGGTGCGGAGTCTTCGAGATAATCAATAAGATCATCGAAGTCATAAACTTTTTCAGAGTTAAATAAAATAATAACATCACCCTCTAAAAGCTGAGCTTTGTCGGCTGGGGAGTCTTCATAAATTTCATTTATAATAGCACCATAGCTGACGTCAAGGTTAAATGCTTCAGCGAGTTCATCATCAACAGTCTGTGTAGAGATACCAAGCCAAGCATTAGTGTTGTCTTTTGCCGTAACGACTGAAAACAGCACTGTTACTGAAAAAATCAGTATCAAAGCAATTGTTAGATTTTTTTTCATGTGAGTTACTCCTTATTATTAAGAATTCATTCGTTCAATAAATTTTATACGGGAGAAACGGTGTTGAGTTTCATATCAGATGTTAATGATTGTTAAATAAGATGTAAGTCTTTGTTGGTTAGTTATTTACCTGAGTAGTAACTTATTTGAAACGAGCCAGTATATGATTTGTCAAATGGTGCTTCCAAAAAATCGCCACGAGCGGAGATATCGATTGTGACAGAATGTGAAGAAGGAATTACAAATTGTATCTTACCAAAACTACCGAACTCTGAGTTGCCACCTTTTATGATGATTGCTATTCCGTCAAGTGGAGAGTCTGGATTGTTAAATTTATCAAAAGTGTTGTATTTTGATAAAAAGAGATGTATTCCGCCGAATATCTTTTCGACATCTCTTTGGTTTATTTCTTCATACGATGTGTATCCAGCAAAAATTGAAAATGTAGGGGAGAGAGGGAGGGCTAGTTCTGCTTTATAATTTGTTGTAGAATTTGTTTCTTTTAAATTATCTAATATCATAATAGCATCAACTGAGATAATCGGTGAACCTATTTTTCCATCTGGATTGACAATTGCATTTTTGTTGAGAGGATTTGATAGGTAGTATTTGAAACCTACCGATAGTTGGTAAGTTGTTTCAAATTCTTTTAAAATTCTGAAAGCCTGATGCTCAGAAAATTTGTCAGAGAAAATCCATCCGAGTTCAGCTTGAAGAGTGGTCGCATCGACAACTGGTTGATTAGGTTGGTTTGAAATGGAAGTAAATGATGCAGCTATGGTTGTTGATAGTTTACCAACAACACCATCAGGATGATTTTGATGAATTTGCTGATAAGTATAGATATTTCTGTCTTGGTTTAGGTCTTTCTGACAAAAACCAGAAGAAACAAAACTGAAGAGAGAAAATAGTATAATAAAACTTATTGAAATCCGTTTCAATATATACCTTTGATTTGATTATCCATTCTTTGACTATAATATTTGACAAATTATCTAAAAAAGCAACTGATTCTATATTGTTTATGTAAAGTTGTGTTATTCAGAAGTTTATTGTTTTTTTGAAGTTAGTTATAAAATGGTTTGACAAAATTCCGATTAGATATTATATATTGTGACCATTATACTCCGGTGTAGCTCAGTTGGTAGAGCAGCTGACTGTTAATCAGCCTGTCGCAAGTTCAAGTCTTGCCACCGGAGCTTTTTTATTGCATAATATTAAGTTGTAATTTGCCCTTCAAATCTTTTACTCACAACTTCTATAAAAAACCTTTTAATCTATATAAGATATACCTATATTGTCTACTTAACAAGAAAGGGAATTATGAACAGAACAACTGGTTTTAAGTTAGTTTTAATATTGGCTATTATTTGTTTTGCATGCTCATCATGTGGTGATGATAACAATCCTGTAAAATCGGGAAATCCAGTAATGTCGGTTTATTTGGATTTTTACCATTATCTGGATTTAGATTCGGGTTTGATTGATTCATCTTCAATAATCGGAATTCCTGATACGTCGGTAGATTTTTGGATTGCTTATAATTCTAATTCTCCAGATTTTCATGGTGCAATCTTTCACCGATTTGGTCGTGAAACAGCTGTATTAGATTCCGCACAATTTAATAACATTACAGCAATGATGGTTGATTCTTCCACATTTAATACAACTTTACAAAGTGACCCTTTTGATACTACCAGAGTATTCTTGTTGAAAACAGATTTAGGGGCAATTTATAAAATTGGTAATCCAGTTGAAATTTTAACTGGTGTGACATTTGATTATTCACTTGTAAAAGCGGCACCCTAAAAATTTAATAGTAAAATTTATTAAAAAGGCAGGTGTTCATCCTGCCTTTTTTTTGAGAAAAAATCCTTGGCTCACTTTTTTCATGTTCTAAAATTTCACAAAATCATCATTTGTTGTAAGTAGGTATGTTCCATAATCGTTTAGAAATGGGAGCAAATATTAACCCGCGTCGTTGTTTTATTTATTGCTGGGAAGAAGGGGGAGTAATATAGATTATAACTTATTGTTAATAAGTTATGGGCTGGTAACTAAAACCCACCGCAAGCGGATATGGCACCCGACTTATTGTAAAAGAGCAATCGACTGGAGTCTTTCAGCTACGAAAACTTACGTAGTTTATAGTGTTATTTTTTTATTAGAGATTTATTCTTATTTTTTTGTATCTGCTGAAAACTATGACTTATTAATCGAGAGAGGTCTGTACTCTCTACAACGTATACGTTAAATCCTAAATTGCTTCCTAGTCTTTCTTTACTGTTAAATAGGCGGTTTTGTGATCTGCTGCTTCCGTCGTAAGAGGTAAGTGTGTACGCATAGACCCCAAATAAACGAGGGCCCCACAAGTTATCATAGTTAAATACATAAAAAGCCCTATCTCCTCTTATAAACACTTCTCCTTTAACCTCTTCTCCTTGAATAAAACCATAATCCATTTTTAACTCTAGTTCAGGAGAAAAATAATTATTTGTAATGGTAGTTTGTGGCATTACTTCCCAAACTTTTTCAAGGAGTTTTTTTTTAGACGTTAGAGGTTTTAGTTTATTGTTTTCAGATGCGAACAGACTTCCAACTAAAAAAAATCCTATCACGATTCCAGTAAAGATTTTATTCTTTTGATTCAACATATTAAAATGTTCCCCTACGAATGATTTAATGACTTATTTAAAAGACGATTATGGTTATTGTTTGTTTAATCAAAGTTATTTACAATTTTCTGTTAATCAGTCTGCCGTAGGTTCAAACCGACCCACTTGAGTTTTTTTATTGACCACATATAAAGTGTTTTTGTAAATTCATCTTATTGGTATGTACTCGTTTTTTTTACATAAAATTCATATATAATGATTGTGTTTTTGTCTGTTTCATTGTAATATTGGATTAAAATAAATGCACCATTAGCTCAGTTGGTAGAGCAACTGACTCTTAATCAGTGGGTCATAGGTTCGATTCCTATATGGTGTATTTTTTACAAGCCTAACTCACCATCAATAACTACTATCTTCCTTATAAGTATATATAACGCTTACTAACTTAAAATGAGTTATTTTTTTAGAATATAACATTATTTCTATAGTTGTCATTATAAAGTAGTTAGAATTGTCGATAAAATAAAAACAAGTAATTCCTGATTCATGAGGAATTATATGAGCAAGTATTATTTATTTTATTTGTAATTTTGACAAAGGTTTTATAGAAATGAAGTTTATAGGGAATTATAAAAACAGTACACCGATTCGACTTATGGTTGTCGCAACATTTTGTGTTTTTATCGCAGAATCAATTATCATGATAGGCTCATCTTTCTTACCAGAATTGAGTACACTACTAACTATAATGATAGATTCTACTATAATTGTATTGCTCGTGCTTCCCGTTTTGTTCTATTTGTTTTTTCTCCCCCTGCAAAAATCTCTTCAGGAAAAAATTGAAAGCGAAAAAAAGTTTAAATTACTTGCTGACCATACTATAGATTGGGAATATTTTATTGATGTAAGTGGGGAATATCTTTACCTCTCGGTATCTTGCGAGCAGATAACCGGATATACTCAAGAGGAGTTTTTAAAAAATCCAAGTTTGCTTTTTGATATTGTAAGTCCAGAACATAGAAATCGAATTTCTAATCATTATAAATTCTCAAATAATGCAGATGCTCCGCCACATACTACTGAATTTTCTATTACACATAAAAATGGTGAAAAGCGATGGTTAGAGCATAATTGTTTATCTGTCTTTGATGATGATGGAAACTATCTCGGTCGTCGCGGTAACAATAGAGATATTACAAATCGTAAATTTACAGATGAAGCTTTAAGAGAGAGCGAACAAAAACATCGTCTCATTTTTGAAACGGCATCATATTTGATTACATCTGTTGATACAAGAGGTAATCTTGTTGATTGTAATAATAAAATTTTCGAAATGCTTGGATATACTCGTGATGAAATAATCGGACAAAGCATGACAAAGATAATTCATCCCGATTTTCATAAAGCAGCATTTGACACAATAAAAAAACTCGTGACTACTGGACTGACAAATAGTCAAATTTATAAGATGATACGCAAAGATGGTGTCATCATTGATGTGAACATTAGTTCATCATCGGTAAAAGACGCTCAAGGTAAATATCAACGTTCTATTTGTATCATCGATGACATTACCGAACGAAAACAAACTGAAGAAAGGCTCAGAAAAAGTGAAGTAAAATTTCATGGTATGATTCAAAATCTTATGGAAGGATTTAGTAGTGTGACTATCGATGGTAAATTATTAGATTATAATAATGAATTTATCAGACTTTTAGCAATGGATTCCCAAAAAGATCATACAGGGCTTATAGTAAAAGAATTTTGGCAAAATCAAGAAGATAGGGTAGAGTATATTGAAAAAATACTTAAATATGGAAGTTTAAAAAACTATATAGTATATGCAAAACGATCTGATGGAAAAAAAATTATTGTCCAAACTAATCCAAGATTAATTTATGATGAAAATGGAACTCCTGAACGAATTGAAGGAACATTTTTAGATATCACTGATAAAATGCAAGCTGAGGAAACAAACGCGTTACTTTCAAGAGCTATAGAACAGGCAAATGAAACAATTGTAATAACTGATGCGGATGGAATTATACAATATGTTAATCCCGCATTTGAAAGAGCAAGTGGTTATCCTTCAGAGGTTGCTATAGGTCAAAATCCTAATATTCTCAATAGTGGTCAACATGATAAGAAATTTTATACCTAATTATGGGACACTATAAAAAATGGGCATCAATGGCAAGGTGAAATTATCAATAAGAAAAAAGATGGAACACTATTTACTGAAAATGCAACTATTTCGCCTGTGTTAGGTTCTGATGGGAAAATTAGTCACTATGTCGCCGCTAAAAATGATATAACAGAAACGAAGCGTTTACAAAAATTGGAGTCAAGAGCCGAACGTCTTGAAATGGCAGGGACTATCGCTGGTCAAGTAGCCCATGACTTTAATAATTTGCTTGCTCCTATCATGGCATACCCAGAGTTTATTCGTGATGAACTGCCACATGATAATATCGCACTTGCGTATCTTGATACAATCGAGACGGCCGCGAAGAAAATTGCTGAGATAAATCAAGATTTACTTACGATGGGTCGAAGAGGACACTATAATCAAGAAATTATAAATATCAATTCGATTGTTTTACAGGCAGTAAAAGAGATGAAAGCTCGTACAAAAATTGTGACATGCGAAACTTCTTTAGATGAAAAAATAATGAATATAAAGGGTGGGGCGGCACAGATTCACCGTATGCTTATCAATCTTTTTGTGAATGCTTATGACGCGATGGACGATATTGGTATGATTACTATTAAAACTGAAAATTATTATGCTGATGATACCTCAATGGCTTTTGGGCGAGTACCGAAAGGTGAATACGTTAAACTGACTGTAACTGACAATGGCTGTGGTATTCCTGATGATATTATACAGAAAATTCTTGATCCTTTCTTTTCAACAAAAGTGGCTGATAAAAAATCTGGTTCTGGACTTGGTTTAAGTGTCGTTGATGCTGTTATGAAAGATCATAATGGATATCTTGATTTATCCAGCAAGGTTGGTAAAGGTACTTCATTTTATCTCTATTTTCCAATTACCAGAGAAGAAAGTGAAAGCTCTGCCTCAACACAACTACGATGTGGTACAGAGAAAATTTTGATTGTCGACGACGATGATGTGCAACGAGAAGTGACAGAACAACTTCTTAAAAAACTAAACTATAAAATTTCGTCTGTTTCCTCAGGTGAAAAGGCTGTAGAATTTCTTAAAGAGAACCAACAAGATTTAGTGATACTTGATATGATGATGCCACCTGGTATTGATGGTACGGAAACATATAGACAAATTTTAGAAATAAATGCAAATCAAAAAGCGATTATAGTTTCAGGGTTTTCAGAATCTGATAGAGTCTTTGAAGCACAGGATTTGGGTGTAGGTGCTTTTGTAAGGAAGCCATTTACCAAATCAACAATCTCCGCTGCGGTGCGAACAGAGCTTGAAAGAGATGTGAAAATAACGACTCTATCATCTTAATAAAGATAATTTCAATACTTTTCTTGCCCGAATATTTTCATAGCATAAAAATGAACTTATTTCGATCTGAATAATTTGCAAATGTATCTGTTACTTTTGTAACTAACAAAATATTTTATGCCGACTGGCATACCTTTTTATATTTGAATTCTGACCAATAGGGTAATGGTGACCATCTTGGTAAAAAACTACTTAAAGTATTTAGGAACAATCGTTCAATAAACGCATTCTAATTGTTATAGATAATTGACTTATTGGAGATGTAATAATTTGAACAAAATTTCAAACTCTGAAAAGACACGATGCTTTGGTGGCAAACCTGGCAAAGAGTTTTATGCTGACTACCATGATAACGAATGGGGTAGACCAAAACATGACGACCAAGAACTTTTTGAAATGATCGTCTTAGAAGGAGCTCAAGCTGGACTTAGTTGGGAAACAGTTTTAAAAAAACGAGAGGGTTACCGAAAAGCGTTCTATAAATTTAATATCAAAAAAGTCGCAACAATGACAGACGCACAGCTTGAAACGCTCCGTGAAAATTCTGAAATTATTCGGAATCGTCTGAAAATTTATTCTGCTCGCAAAAATGCACTTGTCGTGCTTGCTATTCAAAAAGAATTTGGGTCTTTTGACAAATATCTTTGGGAGTTTGTCGATGGAACACCTATTATGAACAAGTGGAAATCATTCAAAGAAGTTCCAGTGACGACTGATATCTCTGATGCCTTGTCGAAAGATTTAAAAAAACGAGGTATGACTTTTGTCGGGTCTACAATTATGTATGCCTACATGCAATCGGTTGGTATGGTTAATGATCATCTGACATCATGTTGGCGATATGGTAAATAAATCTGCTCTTATAATCGGAAATTCCGATGGAATTGGGTTGGCTCTTACGAAACAGTTACTGCTGTTGGGTTGGGATGTTATTGGATTGTCCAAGAGTGATTCACGAATTAAAGACTCAAAGTATAGTCATTTGGTTGTTGATGTAACAGCCGATAACTTTATGCAAAAACTGCAGACCACGCTTGTTGACCCACCAGAATTATATGTTTATTGTGTTGGTATTGGTGAAGATTTTTCTATTGATTCGATTAGTTTTGAACAGAAAGTATTTCAAGTGAATCTTATGGGAGCAGTTAAAACTATTGAAACAGTTTTGCCTATTCTTATAAAAAAGAGAGGTGGGCATATAATAGTTCTTTCTTCAATTGCCGATGAACTTAATTCGCCTGAATCTCCAAGCTACTCGGCATCAAAGGCTGGACTTTCATCGTACGTTGAAGGACTTGCTTTGGCGGTGAAAAAAGATGGCGTTTCACTCAGTAATATACGCTTTGGCTTTGTCGATTCTAAAATGGCAAAGGGTGAGAAGCTTCCTCTTATGATGACTGTTGACAAAGCAGTCGAGCATGTTTTGTGTTGTGTAGAGAAAAAACCTATTCGCTATTCCAGGCCAAGAATCATGGCACTGATTGTCATAGCTATACGATGGTTCAGTAGATTTAAAGTTTGAATGACATACAAGTGATTCAATCAATACGTACTATATTCTTTTAGTACAAAAACAGAAAGTTGAAATTTACTTGGAATATATTAAACTTACAATTTTATGGTCGCTCTGGTGTTTATTGCATTCTCTCCTTATCACACCATCGGTGACTAATATGTTAAAAGAGAAACTTAAGAAGAGCTCTACTTATTTTCGTATAGCTTATAATACTTTTGCATTGTTGTCATTTTTTGCTGTGTCGTATTTCGCCAAAACAATTCCTGATAATATTTTGTTTTCACCGAACAGTTATTTACAAATAATACAACTAATTCTTTTTGTAATTTCAATTTTGCTTTTTGTTATGGGAACAAAGAATTATGACATGATGCAGTTTCTTGGTTTAACACAAATCAAAGAAAATAATACTGGACAGGGGATAGGTGTCTCTGGTGAGTTTAACCAGTCGGGTATCTTGCGGTATACGAGACATCCGTGGTATCTTGCAATATTTATTATCTTGTGGTCAGGGTATATCGA
Source organism: Candidatus Zixiibacteriota bacterium (assembly GCA_024280215.1). Lineage (GTDB taxonomy): Bacteria > Zixibacteria > MSB-5A5 > GN15 > FEB-12 > QQUK01. The sequence continues at coordinate 7,510 of JAJRQO010000001.1, read as the reverse complement.
TTTAAGCTATACTCGGTTTATTATGAATGTTGTCTTTACGCTGTATGTGTTTGTCGGAACAATTTTGGAAGAGAAAAAAATGATTATTGAGTTTGGCGAAACCTATCGTCAGTATCAAAAGAAAGTCCCGATGTTTATCGGGCTAAAATCATTTATAAAATAACAAAGGATGCACCGGCTCGATACATCCTTTTTATCTATGATAAAGGTCAGAAAATTTTAGAATCTAAAACTTTCTCACTCGTTTTTTATGTTTCTGTTTACTATGTTTTTTAGAATGATGATTGTTATTTCCAAATAAGAAGCCAACCGAGATACCAAGTTCTGCTCCAGAAAAATTCTGTCTGTCACCGATGATTCTATCAAAGTCCGCATAGAAATTATAGCCTGCTTGTAAACCTATTGTAGTTTGTTGTCCAAACATAACATCAACACCACCTCCGATATATCCGCCAAAGGTGAGGAAAACATCATCTTCAAAATAAACAAACTCGCCATCATCAATATAGTTGTTCACACCCAAGACAGGTCCGCCTGCCAATGCGATGTATGGTTTGATCGGCATAATCCCATTTCTATCGGTCATATACATTCTCGTTCCAAAAAAGATAGGCACAAGCGTACTCTTTGTGTTTAAGATGCCGTAATCATCATAGTAAATATCGGTGTTGATTTCAGATGCTCCGACAGAAAATGTCAAAGCAGAATTTTCGGATGTCCAACTGACAATCCCGATTGAAAATTTCGCTTTATCAAATGAATCTCTTTGATAAAACACAGATTCAAAATCATTATTGCGATAATCCCGACCAGAAAGTTGTAGCTCAAGCATCGATTTGTTTTTCAGGCTAAAATGTCCCGCATTGGCTGCTTCAACTGTGAAGAGCAATGTGAACAAGACGAGAACGGTAATAAATCTTTTCATAATAAACTCCTTGTTATCTTTACTTATTACTATTGCAAGGAGTGTGCCAAAAAACGTAACGTGTTGTACTGCTGATAGATAGGTTGGTTTATGGCGATTGCTACAAGCAAGAAATGCCCAATATTAGTGCGTTGATGCTTCCGAAGATGACTCATTCAAGTGCGGTTTAAAATATTTTAGTATACATTCTAAACATATTTTAATATTGATTACTCTGACAAATTTTTTGAGGAAATAGTTTTATGGGTTGTTGGTATTTAGTAGAATGTACAAATTGTGATTATAAAGTTGAATCGTCAGCGGGTATTGATGAAGGTTTTTTTGGTAAGGTTCAAACACATGTTTGTATAGGGTGCAATAATTTAGTTGATGTCACAATTGAACCTAACGAACATATGAAGGATAATCCCAATATAGATAAATGTAAAAAATGTAAATCTGATAAAATAATTTTATGGGATACGGAAGAAAGACTATGTCCTAAATGTGGTTTTCAGATGACAGTTAGTGAGAACCCTACTACTTTGTGGGATTAGGATAAGAATTGAACTTGAACAGAGGATTAGAATGAGGAATACTTTACAAAGTCATTTATTTGAAAGATGGTATGAAGAATTATGTAGAATAAAAATAAATTCTTTAAAGGATATTGTTTATTCTAACAATGTGCGACTAATCTCAAATAGGTTACTTAAAAAAGGAGGGATATATACTTTTTGGTGGACAGGTAAAATTACGATGTTAGCATCTAATAAAAGTAATAGAAATATTATATTAAAGGGAGCAGGGGGAAAATCGATAAAACTTTTAATTGATGATGGGTGGTTAGGAATAGAAAGTAATCTACCAGTTCCTCTGTATGTCGGTAAGAACGCATCTGATTTATCGAAAAGAATAGGTCAACATCTTAGACTGAATTCAAAACGGATGTTCCCAATAGGAACAAATATACATAAACGAAAAGCTCCGACTACTTCCTGTCAGCTAAGAGCAGGTATAGAACATATCTTCCCCAATGAAAAAGATACTCGTAATTTGATTTTAGAAAATATTGGTTTATCTTATGTAGAGCTTCACGGAGCTGAACATTCAGCTAATAGGTTTTACTTAGAAGACCTTGCGATAGGTCGTATGAAACCAGTTATCAATGTTGATATAGAAAGATAATCTTCCTCGCCTGTGTGTAGTAAAACCCTTTAGCGGTTTTGCCATTGTTGGCGGAACTGCAAAAGAATTTCGCACTACTTATGAAGAAAATACAGTGTAAAATATAACTGTTAAGTAGGTCGGCGTTCCGATTCAAAAAATATAATTGAGAGAAACCCGACATGACTTTTAATTTATTAAATATGTGTATATTGGTAAATTGTCGGGTTTCTCGATTTGGAAATCTGACGATTTCAAATCAACGGAACCACGACCTACCTTATGAGAGATGACAAATGGACTCAAAAAAACTCATAATCGGTATCTCTTCCTGTCTGCTTGGTGAAAAAGTTCGCTATGACGGGCAGTCCAAACGAGATGATATACTGATAAATAAGTTACACCACGATTTCATTCTCTTGTCAATCTGCCCCGAAGTTGAAATAGGAATGCCCGTACCTCGTGAACGTCTTAATCTTATAGGCTCATCTGATAATCTGAAAATGATAGCAGATGAGACAGGTAAAGATTGGTCAGATGAAATGCGGGAATTCAGCAAAATGAGAATTCTGCAATCAGATTTTAAGAATATCTCAGGGCTGATTTTAAAATCAAAGTCGCCATCATGCGGAATCAAAACCGTGAAGGTATTAAATAATAGCGAGCTCATCTCACAAAATGGAACAGGATTGTTTGCCGAAGTTGCAATGAAATCCTATCCGACTTTACCGATTATTGAAGCACAAGAATTACATAACGATGATGTCTATACCGATTTTATCTGCCGCGTCGAAAATTTTACAATGTAAAAATTATAATTTGCTCTTATAAGTAAAAATCGCTTGTCATGGCTCTCGCATTGTCCTAACTTAGTCAGGCTTAGTGAATGACGGTCTATTTTCATAAAAGTATCCACATACAATCTACGCCAAAAAAAAGAGTTTCTATACGAGTCAAAATGTAAAGGATTTTTTTTTGCCACAAAAACCGATTTTAGAATTAGAAGATGGAACCATCATGAGCGGCATCAGCTTTGGTGCTGAGAGTTCCATGGCGGGTGAGGTCGTTTTTAATACAGGTATGGTCGGATACACCGAAACCCTGACAGACCCATCATATACAGGTCAAATTTTAGTGCTTACCTATCCATTGATTGGTAATTATGGTGTGCCAGCAATGACCCGTGACAAATTTGATTTACCTATTAGTTTTGAATCTGAAAAAATTCATATATCTGGTCTGATTGTTTCAGAGTATTCAGCTCAGTACTCCCACCCTACCGCTGTCAAATCATTGGGCGAGTGGTTGAAGTCTGAAAATATTCCAGCACTCTCCGATGTCGACACCAGAGCATTAACAAAAAAATTAAGACTTAATGGAAGTATGCTTGGAAAGATTCAGTTCGGTAATCAACCGATTCAGTTTCATGACCCTAATACAACCGACCTTGGTTCAATTGTCTCATGTAAAGAAATTGTTGAATACAAATGTGACATAACCGATGCCCCGACGATTCTTCTAATTGACTCAGGATGTAAAGTAAATATTATCCGTTCGTTGTTAAAACGAGAGATGCATGTCACCAAGGTTCCGTATGATTATTATTTTATGAATCTTGAATTTGATGGAATCCTTATTTCCAACGGACCAGGCGACCCAAAAAAATATACAACTACTATTCGCAATGTCGAACGTTCATTAGCAGTTGGCAAACCTATATTTGGTATTTGTCTCGGACACCAAATTTTGGCTCAGGCGATTGGTGCTGAAACATACAAACTAAAATTCGGACACCGTTCGCACAATCAACCATGTCTCGAACTGACCGAATCTGCCAATGGAAGACCAGCCGAATTTAAAAGATGTGTGATCACATCGCAGAACCATGGCTATGCTGTTCGTGAAGAACGTCTCCCATCTGACTGGGAGATTTGGTTCAAAAACGGGAACGATGGAACCGTCGAAGGTATCCGCCACAAAACAAAACCATTTTCATCAGTACAGTTTCATCCTGAAGCGAGCCCAGGGCCGGTTGATACTGCTCGATTGTTTGATGAATTTGTAACACAGGTAAAACAGAGTGAATCAAAACTATACCAAGTTTAATAAACCAGAGACAGTATTAGTCTTAGGTTCGTCGGCACTTAAAATCGGTGAAGCGGGCGAGTTTGATTATTCTGGTTCACAGGCAATCAAAGCTCTCAAAGAAGAAGGTATCCGCACTATTCTTATAAATCCAAATGTTGCCACGATACAAACATCAGAGAATTTTGCCGATGAAGTCTATTTCACTCCTGTTACCCCAAAATTTGTAGAAGAAGTTATAAAAAAAGAACGTCCCGATTCTATCATGCTTGGTTTTGGCGGACAAACCGCACTCAACTGTGGTATTGAATTGTATCAAAATAAAGTTTTCGAAAAATATAATATCCAAATTTTAGGTGCACCGATTGAATCGGTCTTAGATACCGAAGATAGAAAACGCTTTGTTAAACGGCTTGATGAAATCGGTATCAAAACTGCTCGAGGAATGACTGCGACTAATGTTGAAGAAGCACTCAAGATTGGTGCGGAGATTCAATACCCCGTCATGATTAGAATTGCCTTTGCTCTTGGGGGGTTAGGTTCAGGAATCTGTCGCACAGAAAAAGAACTGAGAGAGGCATCAGAAAAAGCATTTGCCCATACCGACCAAATTCTTATTGAAGAATATCTGACAGGTTGGAAAGAAATTGAATACGAAGTTGTTCGTGACAATGCCGATAACTGTGTGACGGTTTGTAATATGGAGAACTTAGACCCGATGGGGATTCATACGGGTGAGTCGATTGTTGTGGCACCATCGCAAACACTCAATGACCATGAGTACCATCTGTTGCGTGAGATAGCTATCAAGGTTGTTCGTCATCTAAAAATTGTCGGCGAGTGCAATATCCAATATGCCTTTTCTCCAAAATCATCGGACTACCGAGTTATCGAAGTGAACGCAAGACTCTCACGAAGTTCAGCACTTGCATCAAAAGCAACAGGTTATCCGCTTGCATGTGTCGCGACAAAACTTGCCCTTGGAAAAAATCTAACTGAGATAAAAAATTCTGTTACACAAGTAACAATGGCATGCTTTGAACCATCGCTTGACTATATAGTTGTCAAAGCACCACGCTGGGATCTCAAAAAATTTCGTGGGGTTTCAGAACGTATCGGCTCTGCCATGAAATCTGTCGGCGAGGTTATGTCTATTGGTCGCAAATTTGAAGAGGCGTTGCAAAAAGCACTTCGGATGCTTGAAACTGGTGCCGACGGCGTTTTGCTCAATAAAGGGTTCAGGTTTAAAGATATTAAAAAGTCACTTGCCGAACCAACCGAACGACGGATCTTTGCTATTGCTGAAGCAATCAAAGCGGGTATCTCAATTGACGAGATTCATGAGATTACCCATATTACAAAATGGTTCATCGAAAAAATAGCTGTCTTAGTTGCTATCGAAAAAGAACTCTGTGCTGAGAACTTAGATTCCATCACCGAAGATTTATTATTACGAGCAAAAAAATTCGGATTCTCTGACAAACAAATTTCTAAAGCTCTTGAATCAACAGAAAAAGATGTTCGCAAAAAACGAAAAGAATATAATTTACGGCCATTCGTAAAACAGATTGACACTCTCGCTGCTGAATACCCTGCTGCGACAAACTATTTGTATCTGACCTACAATGGTTCAGAAGATGATGTTGACTTTGGACAAGAGGGCAATGTGTTGATTCTCGGACCTGGTGCATATCGCATCGGTAGTTCGGTTGAGTTTGATTGGTGTTGTGTCAATGCTGCTCGCACCCTTCGGTCACTTGGTTATCGGACCTTGATGGTCAACCATAATCCAGAGACTGTTAGTACCGACTATGACGAATGTGACCGACTCTTTTTTGAAGAACTTTCATTTGAAACGGTTGCTGATATTTATGAACTTGAACAACCGATGGGGATTCTTCTCGCAATGGGTGGACAGATACCAAACAAACTTGCTATGCCATGTTATGAAGCGGGCATGCGAGTCTTGGGGACTTCGCCACAAGATATTGATAGAGCCGAGAATCGTCACATCTTCTCAGCCCTTCTTGAAAAAATAAATATTCCTCAGCCTGACTGGAAAGAACTTACTTCACTTGATGAAACTTTTGCCTTTGCCGATAGAGTCGGCTTTCCTGTGATTATCAGACCATCGTATGTTCTCTCGGGTGCGGCGATGGCTGTTGCGGGGAATAATACCGAGCTTGAAGGGTATCTAAAAAAAGCGGTTGATATATCGCCCGACCATCCTGTGGTCATTAGTAAATTTATTGAAAACGCCAAAGAAATTGATATAGATGCCGTTGCTCGTGATGGTGAGCTTGTCTGCTATGCCGTATCTGAACATGTTGAAAATGCGGGAGTGCATTCTGGTGATGCAACTCTTGTGCTTCCACCGCAGAGAACATATTTGGAAACGATGCGTCGTATTCGAACAATTACTGCCACCATCGCAAAAGAGATGGCAATCAACGGTCCTATGAATATTCAATTTATAGCAATCAACAACGAAGTAATGGTGATCGAATGCAACCTGCGGGCATCACGGTCGTTTCCGTTTGTCTCAAAAGTTCTCAAGAAAAATTTTATTGAAATTGCCACTCGAGTTATCATGGGACGACCAGTTCCTGAGATAGATAAATCGGTTTTTGATTTAGATTATGTTGGTGTCAAAGCACCGCAATTTTCATTTAGCCGTCTACAAGGTGCCGACCCTACACTTGGGGTAGAGATGGCATCAACTGGCGAGGTCGCTTGTTTGGGTGCTGATTTTGAAGAAGCATTTTTAAAAGCTCTTATTTCGGTCGGTTATAAACTACCGATTAAATCTGTTCTCTTATCATCGGGACCTATCGAATCAAAAGCTGCTTTTAAAACAGGAGCCAAAATGATGGCATCACAAGGTATTAAATTTTATGCAACTGGTGGTACGGCTGAGTTTTTGAAAAATGAGGGGATAGACACCGAGCTGGTTTATTGGCCTCTTGATAAAAAATCTCCCAATGCAATTGAACTTCTCAAGTCGGGTGAGATTGATTTGGTTATAAATATTCCAAAAGATTTTAACGAAGAAGAGCTGACCAACGATTATATGATTCGTCGCACTGCTGTTGATTTTGGCGTCCCGCTTTTGACCAATGTACAACTGGCTCAACGTTTAGCCGAAGCAATGAACAAATATACCATCGACGATCTCAAAGTCAATAGCTGGAATACGTATGTATAAATCTTTATTTATGCCCCCGATGTCTTTGAAGAAAAGTAAGGAAGAACCCTTTAGTGGTTCTGCCATTGGTGGCTTATACAGCAATGACAGAAAAATAAGAAAAAGATGTCGGGTTTCTTCACAATTCTATTTTATAGAACAGCCTGCAG
>JAJRQO010000042.1 GCA_024280215.1 Candidatus Zixiibacteriota bacterium | reverse complement strand
CTTTGCGACCATTCTCTGTTACTAAACGAACAGCTTCTATCTTAAATTGACGGTCATATTTACGTCTTCGTGTCATTGGACACCTCCTATTACGGAATATACTTCTTAACTTGCTGTCCGTCAATTCGGGGGAGGTTTATGCCTTTTTATCAGGTATTAGTGGTTTAATTTATAATATATACAGTATCTTTAATGTTATATCATTTTATGCTTAGGAAACATACTTTATTCTATAAATTTGATTTATTATTGTTTGAAGGAAATTGGAACTTTTGATATTTATTGATGTTTAACTAAAATAAAGAATAAGATTGACGACTAATAATATCTATGTTATATTTGTCGCTTATGAAAAGAAAGTATATGAAATTATCTGTTTTGCCAATATGTCTATTATTTATAGTTGGGCTGACTTTTAGCAGCTTTGGCGATATTTTGTGTGTCAGTGATAGTGGGCATATAAAGGTTGAGTCGATTTGCAATCCTGGTTGTGATGAAATAATTAGTCCTTGTTTTTCAAATAAGACTGATTTTGGTCATGAGCATCATGATAGTTGTGATAATTGTTCAGATATGTCCTTAGAAATCCCAAAAATTCTAAAGAGACTATCAAACTCTGACTTTGCCTTAGTTAATTTTTCTTCAAACTCGTTATATTTAGTAAATTATAGTAACAATTATGATATATCTTTCCAAAAATTTATAAATAAAGAACTTTCTCATACAATTTCTAAAGAAGTAGATATTCTCATATCCACTACTGTTGTTATCTGTTAAATCTTTTAAAAATACCCATTAAAAATTGAATCGTTAATTGATAGCCTGTACAGGTGTATCAAATATATCAAAATAATAGTTATAAACTTTTTATGGAGAATTATAAATGAAAGGAATAATGTACATATTATTTCTGTTGTGTTTGTCGATAGGTTTTTCTACGGTCATTAGTGCTAATGATAGGTGGCAGAGCGGACTTGATACTACTATGACACTCAAATCGAATAATACAATAATGACACTTGATGATGTCTTAGCTCTTGTAGCTACTCACAACCCATCACTTCGTTCATTAGGGTATAAGCGAGAAGCAGCCAATAATCGACTTCTTCAGGCAGGACTTAAACCCAATCCAGAATTTTCAACTGAATTTGAAGAAGTTGGTTGGGATGCCCCAGGGCTATCAGAGTCAGAAATAACAATCTCATTGTCTCAAGAGTTTGAATTTTTCGGACAACGTGACGCTCGAAAACAAGTTGCATTAACTGATATTAAAACAACTGAGTTTGAAAACAGATTAGCTGCTTTTGATATTTACTTAGATACCAAAAGCCGTTTTAACAAAGTTCTTTACTTTCAAAGAAAATCAGAACTTGTAGACTTATCTGTTAATACCGCTGAGCATATTTTTAAAAGTATCGAAAACAGAATGAAGCAAGGCGTGGCATTGCAATCAGAACTACTTCTTTCAGAGCTTGAATTACAAAGATTCATACTTGATAGAGAAGAAACATTGCAAGAGCTTAGTGGTGCTCAATTAGAATTGATGGCACTTTGGAATGGTGAAGCAGAACAATTACAAGTAACAGCTTCTGATGAACCTGATTTTGCGAGCGTTATAACAAAACTTCCAAACTTATTACTTCGAGTAGATTCTACAAGAAATATGCTCTTATCTAACTATGAGATGGAAAGAACGGATGCTGAGAAATATTTATCCTCAGTAGAAAACAAACCTGGGATAACTTTTAGTGGTGGGTATAAGAGAATTGAAGCAAATAATTCTAATTCACTTTTATTTGGTGTATCATTGCCAATACCACTTTTCAATAAGAACCAAGGGAAAACAGCTGCATTAAATGCAACAATTCGTGCTTTAGAATATGATAAAGAGAGAACTCGTTTAGAAACCAAAGCGTATATCAATTCAGCAATAAAAAGACTGAATCAATTAGTTAGTAAACACAAGACAATAGACAACTTGTTATTACCTACGGCTAAGAATGCGTATGAATCTTTAAAGGAAACTTACAACGTTGGACGTATTCCATATACAAGTTTTCTTGAAGCAGAACGTTCACTCAATCAATTAAGATTTGACCACAATGATGCCTTATTTGCAATTTATGAGCAACTAATCTTACTTGAACAGATTAGTGGAATTGGATTGTACTAATGAAACTACAGGAAGAAAATAAAATGAAATTAATATGTATGTATATGCTTATGGCATTATTGATAATTACTCCAACCATTTCAATTGCTGGTGATGGTCATGACCATGATGAAGAATCAACAGAAGTAAAACTTGATGATCATGGTGAAGAAGGTGATCATGATGACCATGAAGATAAAAAGTTTGTAGAAATGTCCTCAGAAGAATTAGCTGAATTTGGAGTTGAGCTCAGTACGGTTGGCCCTGGTGTTATCCGTAATGAGATTGTTGTCCCTGGGGAAATCTCTGTAAACCGAAATTCTTTGGCACATATCACACCTCGCTTTACAGGTATGATAACTGAGGTGCGAGCAAATATTGGAGATAAAGTTAATCGTGGCGATGTCCTTGCGGTTGTCGAAAGTAACGAAAGTTTAACACCATATAACGTAAAATCATTGATTAGCGGAATGGTTATAGACAAACATGCAACTATTGGAGAAGTATTAACAGATGATGTTCCTGCATTTTTAGTAGCGAACCTTGATACAGTGTGGGTAAATCTCAGTATTTATCAGATGCATCTACCGCTTGTAAAAATTGGACAACGTGTTGTTGTTGCACTTGGCCATGGGCAAGAATCACAAGAAGGAACCGTAAGTTATATATCTCCTTTAGTCGACGAGCATACAAGAACAGCTACAGCCCGTGTAGTGCTTGACAATAAATCAGGTGATTGGCGTCCGGGCTTATTGATTGAAGGAATACTTACGACGAAAGTTACAGAAGTTTCGATAGTTATCCCAAAAACTGCTTTACAACAAATCGAAGGAACTGATGTAGTATTTGTAAAAACAGATGAAGGGTTTGCTCCAAAAGCAGTAGTTATGGGACTTGTAAATCATACTTCAGTTGAAATTATTCATGGATTAGAACAAGGTCAGACTTATGTAAGTAAAGGCGGTTTTACTCTAAAATCAGAATTACAAAAAGGTTCGTTTGGCGAAGGCCATTCACATTAAATTGAGAGGAATATCATGTTTGAAAAATTAACAGATTTTGCACTCAAGAACCGTCTACTAATTCTCGTTTTGGGTGTTTTAACAATTGTTGCCGGATATTATAGTTACAATAAATTGCCGATAGATGCATTCCCTGATGTTTCACCGAATCTTGTGCAAGTATTTACTGTAACTGAGGGATTAGCCCCTGAAGAAATCGAAAAATATGTAACTTATCCTGTTGAAACTGCTATGAATGGTTTACCAGGTATTACAAAAATTCGATCAGTATCGAATTTTGGACTTTCGGTTGTAAATGTCTACTTTGAAGATGATTTAGATATTTATTTTACCAGACGATTAGTAAATGAACGTCTGCAAGAAGCAAGAGAACAAATTCCCGAAGGATTTGGTGAACCTGCTATGGGACCTATTTCTACGGGGATGGGTCTGATTCTCTTTTACTATCTTGAAGATACGACAGGAACATATAGTTTTGAGGAACTTCGATCTATCCAAGATTGGTTAGTTAAGTTTAATCTGCAGACTGTCCCTGGGGTAACAGAAGTATTAGGTATTGGAGGATTTGAAAAACAGTTTCAAGTTATCCTTCATCCTGAACGTCTTTTAAGATATGATGTTTCTTTACCTGAATTTATAGAAACGATTAAAGCCAATAATCTCAATGTAGGAGCACAGTTCCTTGAAAAGAATGCGGAAGAATTTATTGTTCGCTCTGTAGGACTTGTAACTTCGCTTGAAGATATTAAAAATATTGTTGTGAAAACCGAAGATGGTACTCCGATTTATCTCAGTCAAATAGCTGATGTTGTCGTTGGTGGAGCTATTCGTCGAGGCTTACAGACACACAATGGAATAAATGAAATAGTTTCTGGACAGGTTATAAAACTATACGGAATGAATTCATCTACTGTCATTGGTCGAGTGGAGCAGAAGATGGAGGAGATAAATAAGACTCTTCCAGAAGGTATCCGTCTTGTTCCATACTATGAGCAAAAAAGTTTAGTAGTCGCTGCTGTTGCAACTGTGACAGATGCATTAGTTTATGGTATCGCTCTTGTTGTATTTGTCTTACTTATTTTTATGGGTGGAGTTCGTCCATCTGTGGTTGTAGCATTAGCAATACCGTTTTCAGTATTGTTCGCAGCAATTCTTATGAGACAAGTCGACCTTTCTGCCAATCTCATGTCGTTAGGAGGTCTGGCGATAGCCATTGGTATGCTTGTTGATGGTACTATTGTGATAGTGGAGAACATTGAAAGAATGTTCAATGAAGCAGACCCTGATGAATCCAAAATGCATATTATAGCTCGAGCCTGTGCCGAGGTTGGAAGACCGATTATATTTGCGATTGCGATTGTTATCGTTGTATTTATTCCACTATTTACTTTGCAGGGAGTTGAAGGAAAAACTTTTGGACCTTTAGCGTATACTGTAGCATTTGCAATGCTTGGCTCACTGTTATTTGCTATATTCTTCTCTCCTGTCCTTGCCTCTTTTCTAATGAAAAGGAAAAAGAAAAAAAGTGGTGAGCAAAACAATTCAGGTGAAACAGGTCTTATTAAATGGTTGTTAATGATTTATAGACCAGTTATTACATTTTTTGTAGGAAACCGATCTGTTGCTGTTGGAATATCAGTATTGTTATTAGCTATCGGTGCTTTTATCTTTCCGCAACTTGGCTCTGAATTTACACCAAAACTGCAGGAAGGTACGATAGTATTAAGACTTACAATGGCTCCTTCTATAGCACTAACTGAGTCTACTCGAATCGCACAAATCGTTGAGAGACGACTGATGAAAGTTGATGAAATTACTGGTGTCGTAACTCGTATTGGTCGTGGCGAAGTTGGTGCCCATACTGATCCTGTAAACTCTGCCGAGATGTATGTCTTATTAAAAGATCCTGAGGAATGGACTCATGGGGCTAATCAAGAAGAACTTCAAGATTATATTCGTGAAGAATTAGGTGAAATCCCTGGAGTCGCCACAAACTTTACTCAGCCGATTGAAATGACTGTTGATGAACTTCTTGAAGGTATCAGAGCAGAACTTGCCATTAAACTGTTTGGTGATGATTTAAATGTTTTGAAAGAAGAAGCAGATAAGATTGCTGGAGTCATTGGTGAAGTTCAAGGTGCTGCTGATGTACAGGTTGATCAAATATCGGGTACACCTCAGCTTCTCATAAATATTAACCGTCATGCTATTGCTCGTCATGGAATTAATGTTGAAGATGTGCAGGAAACAATTCAGGCGGCAGTTGGTGGTGCAACAGCTGGACAACTTTTTGAAGGAATCAAAAGATTTGATATTTTGGTTCGGTATCATGAAGAACACCGCAGTACACCTGAGCAAATAGGTAATATCCTTGTTCAGACACCAGCCGGAGCATGGGTTCCTCTTAAACAATTGGTAACCATGGAAGAAATCGTCGGACCTCGTCAAATTACTCGTGAGGATAACCAACGATTTATTACAATTCAATGTAACGTAATAGAACGAGATATTGGATCCTTTGTTGCCGAGGCTCAAAAAGCGATTGATGATCAACTCGATTTACCAAGTGGATATCTTGTAAAATGGGGTGGTCAGTATAGACTTCAACAGGAAGCAAACAAGCGATTTGCTGTCGTAATACCTGCAACATTACTCTTAGTCTTTTTGATGCTTTTTTCAAGTTTTAATTCTCTGAAAAATTCATTATTGATTCTTCTAAATATCCCGCTTGCCCTTGTTGGTGGAGTTGTCGGACTATGGATTGCTGGAGAAAATCTTTCTGTCCCAGCATCAGTTGGGTTTATAGCCCTGTTTGGAATTGCCTTAGGAAATGGGATGGTACTGGTTACATATCTTAACCAACTCATTCGTGATGGACTTTCCTACGATGAAGCCGCTATTAAAGGAGCAAGTCTTAGATTACGAGCTGTTTTAATGACAGCGATGACTACAGGACTTGGATTGACTCCTCTTATATTTTCAAGTGGGATGGGTTCCGAAGTTCAACGTCCATTAGCTATTGTTGTTATAGGTGGCTTGGTTACATCAACTATTTTAACGTTGCTTGTTATACCGTCAATTTATAGATGGTTCTCAGTAGCACCAATGAAAGCTGTTCAAGCAGCTACAAAGGAGATTAAATAATGAAAAAAATAAAAGCATATATAAAAGCACATAAATTGTCAGAAGTAACTCTTGCCCTCCACAAAGTGGAGGGTTTTAAGGGGATGAGTGTTACAGAGGTTAAAGGATTTGGCAGGCATTGTGATGATGACGCTCATGACCATCATAGTTAAAGTCCAAGTGAATTTGAGTCAATTGCCAAAATTGAAATCTTCTGTTTGGATGAACAACTTGAAGGTCTTGTTGAGACAATCGAAAAATCTGCCCATACTGGATTATGCGGAGATGGTAAAATTTATGTCTTAAATGTCGAACAAGCTGTGAGAATTAGCACTGGTCAGCGTGGAAAAGAAGCAGTGTAACAATTTGTCATCTTTGATTTATCATAATTAATGTTATCTAATGGGTAGACAAAATATTCTACCCATTAGAATTAAAATAGGAAAATAAATAAAAAGAATAGTGTGACACTTTGGAGATGTCAATTTAGTAGAGGTAATATTTAAATATTGGAGGGAAACTTTTAGAAACTACAAAGAAAACTGAATCAGATTTACCATGACAGAAATCAGTTATTTCTGAATAAAACCATACAGGTGATAGGATGCAACTTGTATAGGCAATCGGAGAATGTTTGAAGTTGGTCGGCAAATTAATTATGAGAGTATACTACCTAATCTGTCTTATATTATTAGGGTTGCGATGATATTTTTTTTAACCTTGGTGTTGTAATGGCAGGGGATTGTTAAAAGCATACTTTTTAAGTCCACTCTTCTTAAACGCTCTTTGTGTGCTTTGCATCTCCAGATTGTTTCAAAATTCGTGATTAGGTTGAAAACTCGTATATACTCAAAAATAAACAAGAAGATTTGTTTAAACAGACTATCTCTATTTCGATCTATATCAATAGAGTCACAGTTGCCGTAATTGATTATTCGATAAATACTTGACATAGTAAACGAACACCTTTATAATCTATTAAATAACACAAAGATTAGAAAGCTTATGTCAAGCTGGGAATAATAAATGAAAAATTATATCACCACGAAATATTTAATATATCTTTCTTTTCTCATGATTCTAATTGCCTCTCCTGTATCTGCTCAAATAGATTGGGATGCTACATTTACTTTTGACCCATTTCCATCACCGTATCTTTCAGATTGGGAAGCAACTGGAAACATTGGCTCAGTTGAAATAGTCAATAATACAACGGAGTCGATTGACTTAATTATTCTCTTTTCATTAGAAGAATCACAACGTGGACAGATTGCCTCTGCTGAAAGTAATATATTCTCATTTCCTCCTGGTTCGATTGAGAATATTACGACTGGAGATATAATTGATTATAATAGTTTGGATTATAATACCGATTTAGAAGATTTAATTATTCGTACGGGACGGCTTCCCGAAGGAGAATATACCGCATGTCTTGAACTGCAAAGTCTTGACGGTACAGTTTTACTTTCTAATATCTGTGTGAGTTTTACTATTTTATATCCTGACCCTCCTTATTTAATATTTCCTTTTGATAGCGATTCGCTTTTAGATTTGTACCCTACATTTCAATGGACTCCTGTGCAGGTGCCAGTTTCATTTCCTATACACTACTCATTTAAACTTGTAGAGACTTATGATGGTCAAGTTCCAATACAAGCACTTCAGGCGAACCCGCTTCATTATGAAGACAGTTATCTGACAGAGACAAATTTACAATATCCATTAGATGGTTTGGAACTTATAAAAGGGAAGCGATATTCTTGGCAGGTGCAAGTATTAGATGAAAATAATTTTGCTCCATCGTCTAACAATGGTAATAGTGAAATTTGGTCATTTATCTATGACCCTGATACAACTACTCCACCTGAGATGTACTCAATTTCTGGAAGAGTTTGGGTTGACCAGTCACTCGCTCAGGGTGTTGGTGGTGCTGCTATATCGTATGAACCTGTTGAGATGGATGTCAATGGTACTGATACAACATGGACGCCTTATGGTGAGTCGCAAGGAATATTTACATCTGATTTGAATAATTCACAGGACGGAAGATACAATTTCTATAATTGTGAAGAAGGAAATTATTTCCAAATCATTGTTACGCATGATGATTATGAGACTATAGTTCTTCGTGGAGAAGATTATGTTGTTCGGAGTAACATTAATAATTTGGATATTGAGTTAAATGTTAAACCTCCGGGCAATAGAACTCTGTCTGGTAAGGCAATAAATTTCTTTACCAATAAACCAATTACCAACCAACTTATAACATATTCTCAGGTTGAAAAAACATCCCAGACATTTACCGAAAATAAGCTGAATCAGTTATTCACAAATACAGATGCTGAAGGAAATTTCACATTCAGACAAACAGCGGATTCATCATACTTTTCCTTGAGTTCAGAAGAAACCTCCTCTTATTTGAATCGGCATGAAATTGGTAACCATCTGTATCAAGTAGGTGATATTGATTCTCTACTCTTCTTAATTCGACCTAAAGCTGGAGCTATAGAGGGATATGTTATTTCAGTTTTAAATGGTGATACTACATTTGTAAAAGATGCCAGAGTCATGGTTGCAAAAACCTATACTGCTGAAATAAAGGAGAAAGTAAGTTCTTACATGAAGATGTTTGGACATACTTTTAATCGTCAAACAAAAACTACAATAAAAACTGTAACAGGATATTCTGGAAAGAAAATTTCTCTTCAAACTGACGAAAATGGTTATTTTAGATTTGATAATATCCAACCTGATTTTAATGTTGAGTTATCTGAATCTTCCTCAAAAGATGGAGTTTTAAATACAAAAGTTACTCAAAAACTACTTAGCATATCAAGTAAGAATCTTACAATCTCAATTGAACATTCACAATACGATTCATATACCTCATCAGATATTATAAGTTTTGTAATGGGAGAGGTCACCGATGTAGGGACTCATCGTCTTTCGGCTCGAATAGGTTCGTTGAGTGGAAATATCGGAAGTAATGAAGGTCCTTTAGAAAATGCGATTGTGCGTCTTTATAAACAAGATGATTACAAAGTAAATACAGATTCTCAGGTTAGTGATTCGGGAGCATGGGATGGTGCGGTGGATGTGCAAAATGCTTTTGCTTCAGGTCCAAGTAATGCTTCAGGTGATTTCTTGTTAAGTAATATTCCAATCAACAGTCCATCACAAGCAAGTGATACATATATTTTGGAAGTAACTGCTGAAGGGTATTACAAAGAAATTCGCGAAATTCGTATTGTTCGTCATGGTCAAAATGTCGTAGAAAATTTCACTCTTGAAGATAAGCCGTCTATTGTGTCTGGTTCAGTTGTTCTATTTTCTGGTGTGACAATTTCTGGGGCAAGAGTTGTACTTTCTAAAATGATAGATTTAAATATCTTAACGATAGATACAACAAATATTTTTATAACTTCGGGATATACTCTTTCTGACGGTGCGGGGAATTACACTTTTTCAAATGTACAAAAAGGGTATTACAAAATCACGTCGGTGACCCCCCAAAATGTTAAATCTGTTTCTGATTCATTTTATGTCGGTGGGGGAAGAACAATTATTATACCACTTATAGCAAAAGAAACATTTGGTTCTCTGGCTGGTGTTGTGAAATCCTCAAATGGGAAACCATTGTCAAACGCCTTAATAAAATCAGAAGCTCTTCCTTCGTTATTTGTCACAACAAATATTAATGGTGAGTTTCTACTTAAAAAAGTTCCCGCAGGGAAAATGGATTTAATTCTTACTCGCTTTAATCATGCTGATACAACGGTGGATGTTGAAGTACCAGAAGATACGACACAAAAGCATGACCTTTTAGGACAAGAAGATTATCTTAACGATAATAAAGTTGAAATTGTTATGAATACTCTTACTGGAACCTATAAAGTGAAAGTAATAGACAAGCTGACAGACAAAGTTCTTTCTAACATAGAAGTGAAACTTGGTGATTCTACAAAGACGACTAACTCTTCTGGAATGGTGACATTCTTAGATGTGGGTGTTGGGAGGCAAAACTTAAAAGTTACTCCTCCAAAATCAGACACTTATGACAAAGATTATGTACCATTTTCATCAAAAGTAACGGTCAAAGTTGGTTTGAATAGCTTAAAAAAGATTGAGCTTGTTCCTGGAGCAAGGATGTCTGGTAAAGTTATAGCTGCAGTTGGAAGCAAGGGGATTGGGTCGGTTGTCGTGATAATTGATGGTAACAAAAACGTTACTACTAAGACTGCTAAAGATGGAACATTCACTCTAAAGAATCTTCCTGCTGGTGAACCAATAACTTTAGTGGCACAGAAGCCTGGATATAAAATTACTCGCCTGTCTAAAAATTGGTCGATCACTGCTGGTGATCATATCAAAAATGTTGTACTTAAAATGGAAGAATCTCCAGTTGATTCGATTTTTGGATTTGCAATTGTCTTAGACTCAATTTCAAAAGCGTCTGGCTCCAATAGTTATTTGACAGGTTCAATCATTAACATAAAAAATTCATTCGGACTAAGCTTTAAAGATTCTGTTCTCGAGTTACAATTTAAAAAAATATTAGTTGATGAAAACTATAAGCCTGTAAAAGATTTCTTTAATCTTGAACTCAAAGAAGTCAAAGTCAAAGTTTTTGGTTTTGAAGGAAACATGAAAGACGCCAAGGGTCTCAAAGTCGAATGGATAGATTCACTTTCTGTCGGTAGGATTGTTGGTGATATAACTCTGATGGATGCAACATCAAAGTTCTTCCCTGAATCGAAACTTGGAAATTTAAAAATCCCAAAAAAGAAAACGCCTACTATTTGGTCAGATGGTGTTAATCGTTCTCTTCAAAAATTTGGACTTACCGCAACCGATACGGAACTACAAGCAACATTTAAAGGGGTTAAACTTGCTGTTGATTATACGAAAACAAATATTGATTCAACAGGTTTGCATTTCTTTGGTTAGGTAACATTTAAAGAAAAATTTAAGCTCGGTTTTAAAAATTTACATATAGCAAATGATGAAGATGGGTTCTTGGACTTTAAAGGAATTACAATCGTAACAGATCCTGTTCCAAAAATTCCATTTGGAGTCTTTACTGTGTATGACAGTTCTGCCACATGGGATGAGACTGGTTTCTGGATCAACGGTTCATTAAAGATGAACAAATTATCGGAACGCGAGTTTGGAATCAAAGATGTTCATGTATCCAAAAAAGGTGACTTCCTTTCTGCAACTGTCACTGCCGATGGTGAAAATGGAGAAATAGGTGTTCATGGACAGAAGTTTGCTATTGAAGAAATAACCTTTGGGACAGACAACTGGGAAGTTGACACTGTTGCTAATGTACAGTACTTGATGATGTCTGGAAAACTAACTCTTACAGGACTTGACAAACCAGTTGAATTTAAAAATTTGAAGTACACCGAAAAGGATGTTTTTACTGGTACAATCGCATTCAATCAAACGAAAACATTTAAAAGTATTGTCGCTGTTACTTTGGAAGAGGTAATCTTTGATATTGATTCAACTAAAGGAAAATATGTTTCCGTAAGTGGAGGCGTTAAATTTGGTGCGGTCAAAGGAGTTAAAGCTGAAGCGAGTAACTTACAATTTTATTATGATGGGAAAGTTGCTGTTGATGAAATTGGATTAGGCTTTTTTGCGGGACCGACAGAAGTTGAATTTCGAGTGCGATGGACTGATACGGAATTCGAAGGTGAAGGACTTTTGCAAGTTAAACCTGTAATAACTGCAGGTGCTGAATTTAGATATGCTGGTTCAAAAGATTGGTGGGTTAAAATAATTTCAGGTACTCGGATTCCTGTCGGACCTGCTGAAATTATTGATGCTCAGGGTGGTGTTGGACTCAATGATGATACTTGGCGATTTATGATTGGTGGAACTATCGCACCGAAACGTTCCGATAAAGGGATAAATTTATCCGTTGAAGTAAATGTTTACTTGAAACCAGCTGGAGTTATCCTGACTGGTTCTGCTGATGTCGAAGTTGCAAGTTCAATTCAGGCGGGTCATGGTGAATTCAAATATGATATTGGTAAAGGACAGTTAGATGGATTTATTTTATACCAATATGATAACGATGCTTTGAAGATGAATGGACAGGTTAATTTTGGTGTTCACTTTGGAAAATACTGGTATATACATGGAACTGCCGATGTAAATTTCTTGGAATTCTTTACCGCTCGAGGATTGGTTATCGCCGCCAATAACTGGCCATACTATTATGATGGCGAAACTAAAATTGTAAACGGGTTTATTGTCGATATCTCTCGTAACTTTGGAATAGGTGGTGACTACGGTGTCGTCGGTTGGGGGGTAAGTTTTTATCAGCATGGTGTCATGGAGGCAACGTGGTCTGGGAACTTCAAAGGTCAAATTGATATGAATGGTAGAGCTCATGCCTATATAGGATTTGACCCATTTGGAACTTTAAGAGCTTCTGGCCTTTTTGGTCTTGGAGCAGGTTTGAGTAAAACTGGATCTGAGTGGAAAGCAAATGGGTATGGTAATTTTAGTTTGGCAGCTTCAGTGGGGAGTTGTGATGCCAACTGCAATTCAATTTGTGCAGGATGTGCTAAAAAAGTTTGGGGAGTTTGTGTCTGGCCAAAATTTGGCGGTAAGGTTTGTGTTGGGATGAAAGCGAATGTAAATTATTCAAGTAGAACCGGCACAGACTTTAAGGTGACATTCTAATGAGCGGAGAAATTATAAAAATGAAACATAGAGCTTTATCTATAATAATAGCATTTCTTGTTGTCTTATCACCATTCTGTTTGCAGGCACAGACTGATTCAACTGGTTCTGACTTGCCATATCAGATTTATGCATACTCAGCACCGCAGGGAGTCATGCTTGTTATTATTGGTGATTGGATTATTCCGCAAAAAGGGGATACAAAGTCAGGCTATCATATTTATAAAAAAGAAAATGCATCGGACTCTCTTGTACGAATTAACGCTTTTCCTCTGAATGCACCCTCGTCTTATTCCGATATGGTTTTAAAAGTTGGTCAAGGCTTAGATGGAATGTTCTCAGTTGTTGGAGTTGAAGACTCTGCTCAATTTTGGCAATTGATTCTTGATCAGGATGAATCTATTGCTGTATGGGGAACGATGTTTAAAAAATTCCGTCAAGCTATGGGACTACTGCAATACGATTATGATGTCGAAGTAGGCAAAACATATACTTATGTTTGTGCTAAAACGGACGAATCAGGTGTTGAGTCAGCATACTCTCAAGAAATTATAGTCACAGCAGGTACGCCTCTGTTTAATCTGTTAGGACCTCTTGATATACAAGTGCAAGGAGAGAATAATCAAGCAACTATCAGTTGGCGTGTGAACCCTGATGATTCAGCGGCATTTTCATACAATGTCTATCGAGCTTACGATTCACTCAGTCAATATGTTCGTTTAAATAGTGAAATGTTGGTTTCGTTTAATAATGATGAGGCAGAATCTGAATTAAGTTTTGTTGATACTCTTGCTTTAAACGGCCGTCAGTATTATTACGCCGTCGTATCGGTTGATTTTGCTGACAATGAAAGTTTGAGAGACAATATTGTTTCTGTATTTCCACAAGATAGTAAGGCACCATCTGTTCCAAAAAATATTCGTTCAGAATCGGGATCACTTGGGATTAAAATTGTTTGGGAATTCTCTCCAGAAAATGATCTTGCTGGTTATAGTATATATCGTGCATTTGATAAAGATTCAACTTTTGAAAAATTAGATTCAAACCTTCTTCCGATGAATCTGAACTATTATGAAGATGTCACCGCACAATCTGGAGATGAATACTTTTACCGGTTAACGGCGGTTGACCAAGCAGGCAATGAATCGGAACAGTCGGCAAATATATTTGGATTCTATATTAATCCATCTCTTCCACTTCCTCCGATGAACCTTAAAGCAATTGCCGATAGTGGCAAAATTAATCTTTCGTGGAGCAAAATCGAAGATAGTTCTATTTTGGGTTATTATATGTTTCGAGCAAGTTCATACAAAGGCGAGTTTACTCAAATTTCTGACTTAATTCCCCAAAATACTTCTGTCTGGACTGACACATCGTCATCGCTTTCTTCTTTTTCAACATACTATTATGCGATGAAATCATCGACCTTAAATGGTAACTTCTCATATTATAACGAAGCTGTGGCTGTTAATCCAATTCAATCAGAATTTACTCTTCCACAAGCACCATCAGATTTTTATGGCTATGCTGACTATAGTGGTATTCGTTTACAATGGAAAATGCCTTTAGATAAAACGGTCTTTGGCTATAATTTATATCGAAAAACAAATGCAGAAACAGCATTTGTTAAAGTGAATGATTCGGTTATAATTTTCTCAACAACAACATTTTTAGATACGGTGAACATAGAAAATCAGGTATATACCTATTATATTAAATCTACACATTTTGAAGGCTTAGAGGGAGATGCGTCACATTCTGTTGAAATCTATAATATTGTTGAAGCTCCTGAGCCACCAAATGGTGTCCGAGCAATTATAAATCCAGGGACAATCAATATCAAATGGGATAGTAGTCTATTGGATGGTATGAAAGGATATAATATTTATAAACATACTGGTGAAGGTTCTTTTGTAAAAATAAACAACGAACTTCTTCCATTGGGTATCAGTAATTTTATTGATAAGGATATTACCAGTACTCAAAAATATTATTATACAATTACAACTGTATCAAAAAATAATCGGGAAAGTTTTCACTCAACTGTCATTGATGTTCTTGCCAAATAGAAAGTTATATATGGTTCAACTAAAAAAATATTTTAGAAATTATATTCCTCTTTTTATAACTATATTTGTGTTGTTATCTTCTTCTGTCGTCATATCACAAACAGAAACGGAGCAACCCAAAAAACAAGTTCAACGTTTGAAACTTACTGGTGATTTTGGTCTATATAATGAACAGTATTCGATTTCAGGGAGAGAAAAAAGACGTCCGTCATCGACCCAACGTCTCTTTTTTAATCCATCGTTAGCATTGTTTGGTTCTTTAAAATTGGATTTTCGATTTGTCCTATCATCTGAAGGTAACTCAGCTAAGCAAGATATAAATCAATTTGACATAAACCCAAGATGGAGCTGGGGTAAGATTAATGCTGGAGATTTTTCACTGACATATTCTCCGTTGACTGTATCTGGTATAAAAATTCGTGGAGGTGCTATTGATCTTTTCCCGGGGAAGTTTAGATTTGCCGTATTTGGTGGAACATCTCAACGAGAAGTGATTACGTTTGATAAGCAACAGAGTTTTAAAAGAGAAATTTACGGTGGACGTATAGGAGTTGGTAAGAATAATAAAAGTCATTTTCATCTTACAGTTTTAAAAGCCGAAGATATTTTTAATTCTATTGAAGAAATTGTTATTGATACAA
Organism: Candidatus Zixiibacteriota bacterium; assembly: GCA_024280215.1. Lineage (GTDB taxonomy): Bacteria > Zixibacteria > MSB-5A5 > GN15 > FEB-12 > QQUK01. The sequence continues at coordinate 92,989 of JAJRQO010000042.1, read as the reverse complement.
CTGGTATGGCAGATAGTTCTTTTGCTGATTCTAATGCAATCCCTGCTATTACTCCAAAAGAGAATCTTGTTGCTGCAATCAACACTCGACTTGATTTATATCAGGGAAAGTTTGTATTTAATGCGGAGGTGAGTGGTTCAGCCTATTCAAGAGATTTAACAGCATCAGAGTTAAATCCTGATGAGGTTCCGTCTGGTGTTGATAATGTTTTCACTTTAAATACTAGTTCAGCTTTTGATTATGCCTATATAACTGATTTTAAATTGAACTTAAAAAAAATTAAAATTATTACAAAGTATTCCTATATTGGTCCTGGCTATGTATCTCTTGGAGTTGCCTCACTGCAAAATGATGTTAAATCTTTTGGGGTTGGTTTTACATACCGCTTCAAAAGAACAATGATTCGGGTTAATACAAATTTTCAAACTGATAATCTTATTGGACAAAAATTATACACGACAGATCGAAATAGATATAGTTTAAACCTAAACTTTAGAGCTTCAAGAAAATGGAATATCAGTAATTCAATCAACTTTTCATCAATGAAAAATGATGCCAGTTCTGACAATCTCTCTCTTGACTATACCGCTTTAGTACTTCGAACTGGTCACCGCATTTCTCTTTCAAAGGGAAAATTTCGTTCACTATCATTTGATTACACATTTCAAAAATCAAAAGATGCCAACCAACTTCGTTCAAGTTCACAACTTGATTCACATTCTGGTTCAATCGGACTTCAGCTTAATCTATCACGCAGTATAAGCTTATCTCCTTCGGTTAAAATTTTAATGAACAAACAAGGTGGGAATGGACGTAGAACAACTGCCACCTACTCATTGGCTGGTCGACATTATGCTGCCAAGAAGAAACTTATTACAAGTCTGCGACTTTCATTATCCTCACAAGATGAATCAGATAATTTAAGAGGATCACTCAAAAGCAAATATTCATTTGAACAACTTGGTTCTTTGGGTATAGAGTTCTCGTATAATAAATTCGATACTGACATAATCAACAGTACTTCTTTTGACGAATCATTTGTCAAAATCCGATATAGTAAATCATTCTAATTATTATTCGTATTTTGCATGTAGTTAAATTAGGTTTATAGAAATATTTCTTAGTCGGTTTAGACTAAATAACTCAAGATTGTTAACCGTTAAACAACACCATACCAACAAGTTATAAAATACTTGTTAAATTAATTAGGAAAAACGAAACTTTATTATATACTTGCCGTTATATAACGTATGTAATATAACTAACGTAATGTAACGTTGAAGTAAATATAAAGTGAGGTCAAAAGTGCCACCTAAAACTACTTTCACAAAAGATGATGTCCAGCGTGCGGCATTTTCATTAGTGGAAAAAAAAGGACTTAAAGAACTAACTGCCAGAAATGTCGGAGCCAAGCTTGGGTCATCAACTGCTCCAGTCTACAGTCATTTTTCATCAATTGATGAATTAGAGAAACAGGTTTTTCATCAAGCGATTGAATTAGTAGCACAGTATTCAAAAAAAGAATATACCAATATCAACTTTCTCAATGCTGGTATAGGAATTACCCTTTTTGCTCAGGAGTATCCTGTTTTATATCGTTCTATATATATGGAGCAAAATAATCATGCTGAAGACTTAGTAAATTTTGACAAAAAACTTATGAAAGAGTTAGCTCAGGAACCATATTTTGAAAATCTTTCAATCGCCGAAATAGAATCTGTTATAATAAAAGTTGGAGTTTTCATACATGGTCTCTGTGGAGTTATAGCCCTTGGTCATCTTAAATATTTTCCGTTTAACACTCAAGATAAATTAGTAAAATTATTATACGATGTTGGGTCAACAATAATTGCTGATGCCCATAACCCTCACCAACGAGCCACAATGAAAGCTGACGGTAAAGGAGGGTATCTTTTTGAATGCGAAGATTAGAATATTCATTATAGCTCTTACTCTTATGATGAGCGGAGTAGTGCAAGCTGAAACTCTTACCCTGCAAAATTTTCTATCGTCACTTAAAACACATCCTATATTTGTCAAAGGAACAATTGATAATAAAATTATCAGAGAACAACAGAATGAAATGCAAACAGCCGAAGACTGGCTTTTGAAATCATCGGCTTTTTATTCGCATGATGAGCCATCGTTTGCTATCGCAGGTCCTGAACGAACTGATGCAATTCAACTCTCTGGCTCAATTGAAAGATTGTATTGGAAAAACGGTAGTAGATTACAAGCAGCATTTCAGACAACAGGTGCCAATATAAAATTAAACCCAATCTATGGAATCCCATCAACATACTACGAAAATGAATTGACTGTCTCATACATACTTCCACTTTTAAAAAACAAAAATGGATTTCTTAATCGTCTGGAATACGAACTCAAGAATTTTGAAATTGATATAACTGAAACGCTTGCGTCTGAAGAACAGGAAAATTTTCTAACTTCGTATGCTATGAAATATCTTGATTGGGTTTATCTCATTGAACAAAAAATAATTATTGAAGAGCGAATCCAAATCAGTAAGGAGCTCCTTGAAAATAATAGAAAAAAACGAGATGCAAATCTGATTGATAATGTTGATGTTATCCGTTCTGAAAACGCGGTGACAATAGCCGAGCAGAACCTTCTTTTTATTGAGTCTGAAATCAGTTCTCTTCTTGCTGAGCTATCTGAAATAGTTGGAAGTGTACAATTGGAAGATTCAACTCCCTTATTTGATTTATATGAAAACCATGAGCGATTGGATTATAATTCTCTTAACGATTCATTACTTGTTGGATCAAGAATTTTACAAACTATTATAACCCAAGTTGAGCAGTTACAATATCTCAAAAGAGGATACACTGAAGATGATAAAAGTTCTTTAGATTTGATAACCCAACTTGGATTAAAAAATGCCGCAGATGATATTCCAAATTCGTTGGTATTAGATAAACCGAATTTTTCTGTCGGTTTACAATTATCATTTCCATTGGGTAAAAGAAAATCAAAGTCAAAATCTCTACAAGCAGATTTGAAAGTCGAAAGTTTAAAAAATCAACTTGATAACCTCAAACGAAATTTAAGTTCGAATCTTGCAAAATTAGTTACCCAATTAAATTTGTTTGATGAAATACTTGAAAAAAACAAACAACAAATTGTTTCAGCTACTAAGAAAACTGCTGAAGAAATTAAATTGTATGACAAAGGTAGAGGACAATTAACTTTTGTTATTCTCAGTCGTGATGAAGAACAAGCCGCAAAATTAGCATATGCTGCCAACGCACTTTTTTATCAAAAATTGTTCATACAATATTACTCATTAACCGATCAATTGATCTCAATGTAGAGAGGGGAGAGAAATGAAAAAGATAATTAGGTTTTTTGCTGGTAATCATCTGCTTGCCTACTTAATAACATTGATGACTGTGATTGCTGGTTTGTTTACGTATATGGAAATCAGGCGGGATATTTTTCCAAATGTTAGTTATGGTATTTCACTTATTACAACTCGATTTCCCGGAGCATCACCTGAAGATGTTGAACTGAATGTTACCAATAAAATAGAAGATGAGTTGAAAACAGTTTCAGGTATTGAAAAAGTATTTTCTGTTTCGATGGAAAATATATCGGTTGTAACTATTGTGATGGACCCTAACTCAACAGACCACGATGATATTATGAATGATGTCCGTGAGGCGGTTGGGCGTATCTCCGATTTCCCTGTTGAGGTGACAGAGTCTCCGCACATTATGGAAGTAGAAACAGGTGAGTTTGCTGTACTTGAGATTGGACTGGCAGGGGATATTCCATACCCAGAGTTGCGAAAGTATGCAAAGCAGTTTGAGAAAAAACTGCAATCACTTTCGGGGGTTTCAGCGGTACGTTCATTTGGCTATCTTGCTCGTGAAATAGAAGTACAAGTTGATCCTATTCAGATTAAAAAATATCAGATTCCACTTCGTGAAATCATTGCTGCTATTCAGCAACGAAATATCAGAGCGACAGGTGGTTCTTTTGAGTCGTATACCTCAGAAAAAAACCTGATGACTCTTGCACAATTTAAAAACCCAATGGAAGTTGGAGATGTTATCGTTCGTTCTTCCTTCGATGGACCTCTTATCAAAGTCAAAGACTTAGCGATAATAAAAGATGATTACGAAGATGAGCGAATCTTGTCTCGTATGAATGGCATCCCTGCGATTTCGTATCAGGTGACAAAAAAAGAGAACGCCGATGTTATCCGAATGGTGAAAGCAATAAAAAAACTCGCTGCGGAGGAAGCGGAATTTTTACCCGATGGTGTGCAGATTTTGTTTTCATCAGATTTCTCAAGAATCGTTCAGAACCGTTTTGATGTTGTCCAGACAAATGGACTTATTGGGTTGATTCTTGTTTTAATAATGCTTGCGATTTTTCTTAACTTGCGATCTGCATTCTGGGTTGCAATGGGGATTCCGATTACTTTGTTAGGAACAATATTCTTAATGCCGATGTTTGACGTTTATCTTGATTCTATTTCTATGGCGGCGATGATTATTATTATTGGTATTATCGTTGATGATGGAATTATAATAGCTGAAAATATCCAGCGTCATCGGGAACATGGTGCTTCACCAATTGATGCAGCTGTCAATGGTCTGCACGAAGTATTTACTCCAGTGGTGACAACGATTCTTACAACATTTTTAGCTTTTGCTCCGATGTTTATAATGACAGGAATTATGGGATCTTTTATTTTCGTGATTCCACTTGTTATCACATTGGCACTATTTATCTCACTGTTTGAAGCGACGGTCGCTTTACCAGCTCATCTTATTGGTGGTAAAGTCAAAGAGAAAAAAGTAAAACAAAGTTGGTTCAAAAAATTAGAAAAACCATTTAAAAAAATTCTTCTAGTCACTCTGAAGTTGCGATATCTCTTTTTTATTGTGACGATAGGGCTTTTTGTTGGGACAATGTACTATGCATACCATAATGTAAAGTTCGAACTTTTCCCAGCATCAATGGCTGAGAAGTTCTTTATCTTAATGGAACTACCAACAGGTTCATCACTACAAGCGACATCAGAAAAAGTAAAAGAAGTTGAAAAGTTAGTTGAACAACTACCTCATGAAGAGCTTGCTTCTTTTGTTACTCGTATTGGGAACCAAGAACCATACCCAGCCGCAGGATTCCCGCCTGGGGAGAATGAAAATTGGGCTTATATTTCTGCCGACTTAACACCGTATACAGAACGTAATCGAATGGCTGATGAGATAGTTGAAAAATTGAGAGAACAAACTAAAGAAATTGAAGGATTTGAAATTATCAACTACTATGTTGAAGATGGTGGTCCACCGATTGGCAAGGCTATCACTCTGCGGATTGTAAGTTCTGATGATGAACTAAGAACTAAACTTGCCGACTCAATCGTAATCTTTATGAAAACGATGCCAGATGTCAAAGATATTATTCGTAACGACAGAACTGGTAAAGATCAAGTAAACATTAAAATTGATTATAACAAACTTGCTCGCTTAGGTCTGACTGTTGCTGACATTGCACAAAATGTACGGATCGCTTATGATGGTGAAGTGGTAACATCGGTGCGGTATGGTGATGAAGATGTCGACTTTAGGGTGCTTTTTTTAGAAGAAGTGAGACAAGACCCTGATAAGCTATATGAATTTTTGATTCCAAATAACCGTGGGCGTCTGATTCCTCTCAAAGAAGTTGCCATACTCGAGACAACACCAGGGCCGTCGAACTTTTTCCACTTTGATGAAGAACGAGCAGTGACGATTACATCTGACTTAGAAAAAGATGGTTTAACATCGCTTGAAGCAACTACTCAAATTGCCGAGCATTTTAATGTCGGCAAAGATTGGCATGGAGCCAGACTACTGATAGGTGGTGAAGCGGAAGAGACCGAAAAATCAATGAACTCACTTTACTATGCATTTGTCTTGGCGATTATAGGGATTGTCTTTTTGTTGATAATCTTGTTTAACTCTGTCACACAACCGTTCATGGTTATATCGTCGATTCCATTTGGTATCATGGGTGTGATCATTGCCTTTGCTCTGCACAATGAACCGCTTGGTTTTATCGCTATGCTTGGTGTCATTGGTTTGATGGGTGTGATTGTAAACGATGCCTTGGTGCTGGTGGTGCATATTAACAGACTCAAGGTAAAACGCCCAGATGATTCGATTCTTTCGATTGTTGCTGATGGGACGACCGACCGATTGCGTGCGGTGCTACTTACGACTCTTACAACTGTTGTAGGGATGCTTCCACTTGCTTACGGTATTGGCGGTTCAGATCCATATATCGGACCGATGGCGATGGCACTTGGTTACGGGCTTCTGTTTGCCACTCCGATTACCTTGGCGTTGGTGCCGACCTTGTATGTCTTTGGTGATGATATGAGTAAACTCTTTAGCTTTAAAAAGAAGCAAAAATAAAATCATAAATCAAATATGATGCAAATAAAAAACCCCAACGGATTTCTGCTGGGGTTTTTGTGTATCAACCTTTGAACATAAATTTTCCTAATATTCAAGCCATTCAAATCGTATAAAATATTGACTTGATTCAATTCTTTCAGACCATGAAGTATAATCATAAAGTTCAGGTACCTTTAATTCTAACTCAGGAAATACTCTATCTTCAATACTATATCTGACTGTATCATTAAAAGGTTTTCGACTTGGAAATATTAAAAGTCCCCAATCAGGTCTATAGATTTCAAAATAAAAATTTGAATTTAATCCGAAAATGGCATTATAACTTGTACCAGTTGTACCGTCAAACTGCATCCATCGCCACCTTAAAGAATCTTCAGTACCTTCCACACCTTTGTAGACTCTCATGTTCATGTATTGTAATGCGATTCCTTTTGGAATTTCATAACAATTTCGCCACATTAGTTGCCATGTTTGATTCAAAGGGGTTGGATAAGTCCAATCTGCAGGATATAATAATTTTAAATGATAAAGCGATATAGTATCAACTATAATATAATTATAGCTTGTATCAACAATGACATATGTTTCTTCTAAGTTTCCAAATTTACGGATATTACCAATAGTGTCTTTGACTTCCATATAGTAACCTAAATTTATATTTCGAGATTGTCGTGAATCAAAAACAATATAATGCAAATCTCTTACCGTATCATCCCAAATTGTATATTTATCTGGAGGTATTATTTTTACTTTTGTAAAATTCTCTTGAATGGATTCAGATTTAAAAAGTGAGGTGTCATTAGGGTCAACATAGAAGTTAGCAATTGTTGTTATTACATCTGCATTGTAACTTGGAACGGATTCAAACATAATTAGTTTTGTAATTACATCCGAAGCTTTTAAATTATCTGATGGGAGCGCTAAATCAAACACTTTTCTGTCAGCAAATTCGTAATCACGTAAAACTAAATTTACCGGCTTATCTGGTGGACTTGGTGGATTAGTACCAGTAGGAATTAAATCACACGAAATGACACTTAGTAATATTATAAGAGCGGATACCAATAATAAACACTGTTTCATAAACCCTCCAAAAAATTAAATACATTGTTGTTTCATAAAAATAATGTAACAACTATGTAGTAGTTTGTCAACTATCTCAGCGAGTCGACATTAGTTACTAAACTTAAACAGCATTAAGATTATCCCACCGACAACTAAAAGCACACCAAGTATAATCGTTACTACATTACCTTCACCAAGTCCATATTGAATATACCCACTTTTGGTTGCAATTTCTTCGCTACCATCTACTAAATCGAAAAAATAGACCGTAGTACAAGAACTTAAAACTATAGTGCTAATAGCTATGAAAAGCAGTGTATATGTATTTTTCAATCAGATATCCTAATAGTAGATTTTGTATTTATTATTGAAGATAAATTTAAATGGGGAAGTTTACAATTAAAATAATACGCCCGGGAGGAGTCGAACCCCCAACCTTCTAATCCGTAGTCAGACGATCTATCCAATTGATCTACGGGCGCATTTGAGATTTCTAATAAGCAGATTTAGACAAAAAATGTCAAGTGAATTTATCAAGCAATTGCTTTTGATTAAAAGTTCTTTTACCTTCCCAATGAGTCCAAAAGATGCTCGGAAATTGCTCTCTGGTCGTTATTTAGCGGTTCATGGGTTAAATATGTCTTTAAATAATATTTAGATGAATCCGCTCTGCCCAAATCAAGCCATATCAACCCCATATTGTAGTAGCTCTCAGCAAATGAAGCATCCCGCATAATTAAATTTTGGTAGACTATCAAAGCTGAGTCAAGCTGTCCCAACCACATATAAGAGAGTCCGAGATTATTATGGGCAAAACTATAGTTTGGTCTTTCAGCAATAACTTTTTGAAATTCTGATTTGGCTTCTTCGAGCTTGTTTTGCATCATGTAGATATAACCGAGATTGTAACGCATCATAAAATTGGTGTTGGGAAGAGTAGTTCCATGAATTAACATCATCTCAGCGGTTGTGAATTTTTGCTGTGATGCAAGCAGGAGGGCATAGTCGTTGAGTGTCTCAACTTGGTTGGGGTCAGCATCAAGAGCTTGTTTGAAGTATGTCGCTGCTTTTATGATGTTGCCTTGTTTATTATAAATTGTCGCAGTAGTATGTAAACCGTGGGCGTTGGTTGTTTTGGAGTAGTCAGCAAAATCATAGTTGCAGAATGTAAGTATAAGCAGTACAAAACTTCCTAAGAAAACCATCTTCAGTATTGAAAAAGATTTCCAATTTTCTTTTATATGTATAATTGCATAAGAGCCAAACAAAATAAGAGGTGGTACAAGATACAACCTGTACCGTGCAGTTACTAAAAATAGAACTATCGAAATCATAGTTGATATTATAAATAATATAAGAAGTTTATGTTTGTTTTCAAATTTATTAGCTTTGAAGATTGCTATAATAGCTAATGGTAGAATTATTCCAAAAGGGAAAAACAGATATGAACGATGAAGCAAAATTTTCATAAGTGTCGTCTGATGAGCAAAATAATAAAAATCAAAATTGTTAGACAATTCATACCCATTTAAAACTAAATTTATTTTCTTCCAAATGAGAGAGACCCATCTTATTGGGTCTTTATAAATATCTTCCATAGCAGAATCAAACCAGTAGTCTGATTGTTCCGATTCAGTAAGCGTCCGCCCGAGTTCCTTTTCAGCGATTAGTTTTGTGTCTTCTTTACCACCCTGCCAATCAGGACGCACACCAGGGATGACCGCCGAGACACCATCGGCACCATCGTAGTGTCCGATATAAAAATTAATCCCCCCATAGGCAGCTATCAGTATAATCTCAGAACTCTGTACATAGTTATATGCTGTCACTGGAACAATTGGAATAAAGATACATAGAACTAAGAGAGCAATTTTTTTAAATTCAGATTTTAGTTTTGAACGGTTGATGTAGATTAAATATATAATAAGCAAAAGAGCAAACAACCCGATTGTCGGTCTTGCTATTGCAGACAATCCAAGGAAAATTCCTGAGAAGATATAAGATTGCGAATTATTTTTTGTTTGGGTTCGGACAATAAAAACTAAAGCGAGTAGATTCAAAAAGATTGCTAAGTTAGGCACTAACAATTGTGCATCAAAAAATATGAGCGGGGCATAGAGAGCCATAATCACCGACGCTAAAATTCCAGTCTTACGATTAAATAGCTGTCGACCGAGTTCATATAAAAGTACACAACTGACCGAGCCGATTATTGCTTGAATGATTCTAATTATCCATGCTGACTCTCCAAAGAGCCAATAGACAAAACCTAAAAACAGAGGATACAAAGGAGCCCGAAAAAATGGTCCCGTATAAAACTGTTCACCGCTTGAAATCGCCATCGCCCAATCATGATGGTACGCCATGTCGACGACAGGGTTATCAAATATGATGACTGACTGAAATTGGTATAAAAAAATCAGACGTACAATAAATGCGATAGCAAAAAGAACGAGATAATCTTTGATTGGAACAGTTTTGAATTTGGACATAACTAAATAAAAGCAGTTTTACTACATTTTGTCAATTTATATATTTTTGAAGTCTTATTGATGAACGAGTTACAAACTATTTTACTGTGGCAAAATAAATGACAGCCGCCGCAGCAAGAAAGAAAAATACGAATATAAAGATGATCGATTTCTTTTGAGGAGGAGATGACTCTACATCGTTATTGTTTATTTTTGATATGTAGTCGTTTATCTTTTGTAACCAATTATCTTCGGAGTTGAGAAGTTCTTGAGACTCTGATGGAAGAGTAAAGACTGGCACTTCAGGAAGATTACTTTCTGTGATACCGATTACTTCCGCAACGATGATTGTTACATTGTCAGCACCACCACGATCGTTTGCCATCTGAATAAGATTATCGACAATTTTTTCATTATCATTTATGTTATCACGAACATTTTCAAATATCTCATCATCATCAGCATAGCCACAAAGACCATCAGAACAGAGTAGGAACTTTTCACCGGGTTTGACTTTGATTAAACTGTAATCAACTTCAACGGTATCACGAACACCTAAGGCACGAGTGATAACATTTTTACCGACTACCGATGACGCTTCTTCTTCAGAAATGTTTTGAGATTTTTGAATTTCAGCAATCCATGAATGATCCATGGTAAGCGGAAAGAGTTTATCTTTTTCAATACGATATGCACGGCTATCACCAACATGAGCAATCGAAAGTAAATCATTTTCAAATGCCAAGGCAACAACTGTCGTTCCCATGCCATGCTGTTCGGTATTAGTGGAAGCACGGTTATAAATCGCACGGTTTGCAAGTCGAATAGATTTAAGCAAAATATCACCGCTGACAGGGAGGGCTTTCCCAATGTCTAAATTTGTGTCATGTTGGAGAGCGGTGTTGAATTTTTTAAATGTAATGTCAAGCATATCAGATGTCATCATCGAGGCAACTTCACCTGCCTGATGTCCACCCATACCATCGCAAACAGCATAGATATGATTTTCTATATCAATATGGAGATAGTCCTCATTCCCTTTACGGACTAATCCTTTATCAGTTTTACCAACTATTTTAAGTTCTAACGGCACTATTTTCCTATCATTTTAAAAAATGCATTACTCTTTGAAGTACATTTCGTAATTACATGTAATATTATTTATTATCGGCAAAAAGACAATAAAAAAAACCCCGAATTTCTCGGGGTTTTAATTTTTTTATATGAATAGCTTTTTTATTTCAATAAGACCATTTTTTTGCTTACTGAGCCATTATCGGTAGTCATTCGATAGAAATAGACACCAGATGATAATTTTGAAGCATCATATTCAATCTGATGAGTTCCGACAGGCATAATTCCAAGATTTTTTACATCCACTAATTGACCATTAATATTGACTATTTCGATCCGAACCGATGATTTTTGGCTCAATGAAAAAGAGATATTTGTGGTTGGGTTAAATGGATTTGGATAGTTTTGGAAGAGATTAAACCGATCAGGAACATTTGCCAGATTATCATCACCAATATCTGTAATTGATTTATAAATTGTAACTGAATCAGTATACCTAACAGTAGTATCAATGACCGAAAAGACTGTGTAAGGAATGACTAAAGAAGTATCAAGACCGCCACCAAAGATTGGTAGAGAGATAGTCAAAATAATTGAGGTTGTATCTCCAGGATTTGCATAAGAATATGAAAATGGTGTAAACGGTGCCCAAGCAGGGGAAGCAGAAGTATCGCGTCCACCTTCAATATAGTAAAAATCAGTACCATTACCATCATTACGTATATCAATAACAAATTCAATAATCCAACCAGGAGCGGCAAGTGTATCAGTCGGAAGAGTAACAGCAGTAAATGCAATTGTTTGACCAGTAATAGCCAAATCGATATTATTTTGGTCACCATTCGATGTCCAAGTCAAACCACCAGAAACAACAGATGGCGTTGCAACAATACCATTTACTTTCAATGTAATCGAGTCACCAGGATTTGCACCTTCATCTGTTCCAGGAGTGGAGACATCATCACGGTTGGCATGTAAAAATCCATAAATACCAGCTGTATTAGTTACGGTATAGCTTCCACACATAACACCATCAGGGTCATATGCTTCAACTATAGTACCAATAGGAGCAACAACACCATTGACGGTAACATTGCCATAAAAATCAACCCATTCAGGGGCTTCAGAATCAGCAACGACACCAACAGATAAGACTGCCATAATTAAACCAGATAATAATAAATTTTTGAATAACTTCATATTTTACACCTAATTATTCCGACTGGTTTTACCCAGTCGGAAACTTCGTTTATATTGAGAAACACTTTATTTCAATAAAGTCATTTTCTTCGTATCTGTAAAGTTATCGGCAGTTAGGCGATAGAAATAAATGCCTGAAGCAACAGATTTTCCATTATCATTTTGACCATCCCATAAGACAACATGTTGCCCAGCGGTAGCAACTTCATTAAATGGAGTCGCAATTAGCTGACCAAGAAGGTTGAATACTTCAATTTTGGCTTGACCTGAAACAGGCATATCAAAGCTAATTGTAGTAGATGGGTTAAACGGATTAGGATAGTTTTGATTTAATCCGAATGAATTTGGAAGAGTACCGTCAACGACTTTTGCTGTTAACTGTTTTACTTCAAGTTTATCACCTGATGTAGTCCACGTGAATTGCTCGGCTGTTTCAATACCATCAACCGTTAGATAGAATGTTTCACCAGACTTCATACCATCAACATAATCAGTTTGACTGTCATCACCATAAATAGGCATGAATCCAAACTGACCTTCTTTTTTCATCACGTATGAACCAACAAGTTCACCATTTGAATTAAAGGCATTGATCTCAGCACCAGCTTTAACTCTTGTATCATTTACTTTCAAGTCATATGCGTAGATATTCATCCAAGATGTTGTTCCAGTAATACGACCTGCGGAGGAAGATTTAGAGCTAAAGATATTTTTACCTAAGATAGTATCTTGACCACCATCAGGATAAATAAGAGTACCATCGTTGAGTACTTTTACCCAGTAACCATTACAGGAACTCATTGAAGTCAAATCATTAAACTCTGTTTGACCTGGAAGATAAGTTAATCCAGCACCGTTTTCGTATCCTAAGGCAACGATTAAATCGTCATGGATAGTTGTTAAAGCAACTTCTGTTGGCAATTGTGCATCAGGTAAGTATGAAACTAAGTTCCATCCTGCAGTAACAGGGATTGGTGTCGTCACTGGGAAGATATTACCAACGACATTTAATTCTACAGTACAACTGACTTTTACCCAGTAGGCAGAAAGATGGTCAACTGTATGGAGATCAGAGAACTGAGGTAATGTAGGATCGTACGTTAAGGCACCCTGTTCAAAGCCCATCACAACTTCAACACATTCTTCTATCTCTGAGAAGAAATTAACAATATTATCATCAGGTGTATCAAGTGACCAACTGACTAAGTTCCAACCTTCAACTAAGAGACATTTTGTGCTTGTGATAATTTCAACGTTCAGACAAGCTTCAATAACAGCTCTGTCTTCTGTCCAAATAGGAGTGCTACTTGAAAACGCTTCAATTCCATTTACATAGAATCGAATAGGGTCACCTACATTAGCACCTTCGTCAGTAGCTGTAAATTCATCATCACCATATACATGCATGAATCCGTATTCGCCAGCAGTATGTACGACGAACTCACCACACTTGACACCATCTGGGTCGTACGCTTCTACTACAGAGCCGACAGGAAGCGGGAATCCTCTAAATGAGTTATCACCACAGAAGAAATCAACCCATCTGTTTGTCGGAGTAACAATGTCGGTCATCGGTGTAAGGACTATCATAATTCCGCTTTGAGCAAAATTAATATTTTCAACACGACCAGGATAGTAACCATCTTGGTATGCGTATAAATCAAATGGGATTATGTTAAAATCAGCAAAAGCAAAGACACCATTACCACTTGCTTCTTGCATGCCTTGGGCAGAACCAGATGGGAAGTTATCCCATAGTTCGACAGTCGCACCAGCAATAGAATTGCCTTCAGGGTCGACTACATAACCACATACATAATTTCCAGAAGTGTCAACGACGATACCACCTGGGATAAAGAACGGACGGGTAACTTCAATGCCAGAACCACAATTGCGGTTGTATGATGGTTCAGTGTGGAAATCAAGTGGATAGAATCCAGCAGGAGTTCCTACTTCTAAAGAGAAATGTAAATTTACAAAATTACCTGAACCTGGAGACTGAGCTGGTTCTTCAACTGGAATGTCATAAAGAGATACAAATTGTGCATCGTTATCGATATTAAATCCAATAGTTTTTTCTACTCTTGAATCAACAAAACTAATTGAGTCTAATGTTACAACAGATGATGTCCAGCCAACTGAGATGTCAAATCCTTCTAAGTCACAAAGATTTGAAAAATTAACGGGGACAGTTACTCTGGCACCTGGGACAGCTGGAACCGTCGCAACGGAAACAGTATCACCTTCAGTACCTGGTTCACATTCGGCGACTTCAATAGTAATAGGGAAAACAGAAGAATCTCTACCATCAAATAAAACTATATCAAGAGCATAGGAACCTGCTTGAGCGAAATTTGGCATAAAATTGAAATCAGCAGTTCCATCACCATTGTCAACATATGTCATGTTTTCAACAATACCAGTCATGCTGATAGAAACAGGGTCACCTTCATCATCAGCAGTAGTAATTAAGATTGCTAATGGAGTACATTCGTCAGTGCTGAATGCAAACCCATCAAATGATGTAATATAAGCAGGAGTATTCGGACGTTCTAAAACAGTTAAAGAGATAAAGATTGTTTGACTGTTAACTGCGTCAACAGATGTTATTACAACAGAGTCTTGGTAGTCACCAATAGCTAATCCAGTAGGATCAATGGCAACATTTAAAATTGCAGGAAGAACAGCTGGATTAAAGCCGTCAATACTTAACCAAGTAGAAACTTCGGTTGCTTCGACAGTAATTGGCGAACCATTTAGTTCTGTTATTAGTATTTTGGCAGAATCAGTAGCAGGATCACCTTGAGTATATGTGAAGCTATAATTATTTGAATCAACAACAATCATTTTTGGAGCTTCACCAACGGTGATTACAACTAACTCACTGTCAGTCAATTCGCCATCGGTAGTATAAAAAGTAACTTCATAAACACCTGAGTCGGCAGCTGTAGTAGCCCAGAAAAAGATACCATTTCCGTTTCCAGTTCCGTCATCAAAGAAAGCATCTCCAGGCAAAGCAGATGCTGTAAGTGTTGGAAAAGTTCCGTCTGGGTCACTTGATAAAATTGATTGTACTAATGTATCACCAGCAGTAACAAACAAAGGACCGATAGGTGCTAAGATAGGAGCTTGGTTAATATCGTTGACATCAATACTTCCAGTTGTAAATGATGAGTCCATACCATCAGTTACAAAAAAGAGGGGATTATATGTACCCGCTTGGTCAAATCCTGGAGTCCATTCAAAAAATGTTGAATCACCTACGACAACAATTGAAGCACCAACAGGTAGTTCATTTGAACCGAAAGTAATATTGTCTCCGTCTGAGTCAAACCCTAATAATGGAAAAGTTAGTAAAACACCTTCATCGACAACATAGTCATCAAGAGAACTCATAAAAGGAGCGCGGTTTACATTATTTACAGTTATTGTTACAATTTCAGAATCAGTATCAATACCATCGGTAGCTGAGAAAGTTACATCATAAGAACCTGCTTGAGAAAAGTCAGGTGTCCAATCAAACATTCCACCAATAAATGTCGCACCAGTTGGTAAACCAGTAGCTGATAATGTTGGAGTCGTACCATCTGGATCAGATGCGGATACAGCAAAATTCAAATTAACATTTTCATCAATTGATTTTGCCCCAATAGCTACTAATACAGGAGCTTGGTTAGCGTTATTAACTGTAATAGTTACAATTTCAAATGTTGTTGCTGTACCATCATCAACAGTAAAGGTTACATCATAAGAACCGGCTTGGTCAAACCCAGGAGTCCACGTAAGAGAACCAGTACCATCGCCATTGTCTGTGAACCCAGCACCAGTTGGAAGAGTGGATGTTGTTAGTGTAAGAGCATCAGCATCAGCATCAGTTGCTGTAATATTGATTGTCAAAGGTTGACCTTCATCAATTGATTGAGCACCAATAGCGTTAAGGACAGGAGCAGTGTTTGAAACTCCACCTTCAACAACAAAAGTATGAGGACCATCCCATGAAGCAAATTCTTCAGGACCAGCCCATTTCCATGTACCTGATGGCATATAGAATGTAGAATCTAAGACAATAGTTTTACCGGCATCTGCAGTAGAGACAGGGCCAATTGTAATAGAGTATGCTACTTCATTATAATTGGCAGCAAGACCAGTACCAAAAAGCGCGGCACCACCAAAACCAACTGTGTCAGTACCTTCACCCGTAGCGAAAGTATTGATTTGAAAAATCAAATCAAAGGCAGAATCAAAACCACCTACTATGGTATCACCGACTAGAGAACCCCAATTGGCTCCATCTGGTGATGAGATAGAAAACCCATTGGTAATACCTGAGTTTCTGGTTGCATCATTGGTTAATCTGATATTAAAGGTTGTTGATACTCCAGGAACAATTTCTCCTGCGGCATTTAACCCGTCTACAGATTCTAAAGAAAGCGAAGATTGACCTGAAGCAAATGAAAATGATAAAAGAAAACAGGCCAAAAAGGTGAACAAAAATTTGGATTTCATTTTTGAATCCCCATCCATTAATATGTTTATAGTTACGTTATTTATTTTATTATCCAACAAATTCCCTGCAAAAAGCATACAACTTTGCATGAACTGATTTTTTTTATTTTATTTTCCAACAGATTAGTACAAATTTCTTTTGTTTAGCTCTTTTAAGATTAGTTTATTAGTAGTTTTTTCCATCGTTTTGATATGAACAAAGTTATATACAGTTTTTTGAATCTTCCTTGACAAAAAGAACTGCCTGAAACTACATTTAATATAGAAAAAGATGCCAAAAAGTCAAGCTGTTAAAGGGTTTTAGCAGTTTTTGCTGTTACTATTATTTTTTTATTTTTTCTTTGTACCATAAAACTCCTAAAAGCAAAAATGCTCCGACAACATCGGCTAAAACATCATATACTGAAGAGGTTCGACGTGAAAGAGATTGCACAAAATATTCATCAAAAAGAGCAAATATAACGATAAATAAGCCAGTTAGAAGAAATGCTGAGTTTTTTGTGATTTTTTGAGAAATATGACTGAATGAACGTACTGCCAAAAAGGCAAATATCGCATATTCAAAAAAGTGAGCTATTTTATCAAATGCTAAAAATCGTATTTGTGGTGTTTTTAAATGTGACCATGATGATATCGTGATAATCGTCAGTGCATACAATATTACTGGCAGATGGTATTGTAATAACAGTACTGCACTGCCTTTCTCTGTTTTATTCTCTCGCATTTTTACTTACTAATTCATTTAAGTCTCAAGGTCAACTAAAACTCAATAATTGCAGAAAATTACAACAAAATTTTAGTAGAAAAATTGGTTCGATGCATATATTATGTCCTCTATGAATAATAACAACGGTCAGATGACCTCTACTCAAAAACTTCAATTAGCATTTGCTGGACTCACCATGATTATTCTTATTGGTATGGTTGGGTTTATGGTGCTTGAAGATTACAATCCTGCTGATGCACTCTATATGACTATTATCACGCTATCTACTGTTGGATTTAGCGAAGTTTCACCATTGCATGTCTCAGGGAAGATATTTGTTATTTTTCTGATTATATTTGGGGTTATGTTTACTGGTTTTGTTGTTACGATTTTAGGACAAGTTGTTATGGAGGGGCAGTTTAATGAAATATACGGAAGGAAAAAAATGGAACGGAAAATAACTCATATGAAAAATCATTATATTATTGCTGGTTATGGACGGGTCGGCAGACAAGTCGCAATAGAATTTAAGAAAAAAAATGTACCATTTGTTGTTATCGAAAGAGATATAAATTCTGTTCCTGATTTATACAAAGACTCTATTTTGTTTATTCAGGGAGAAGCAACTGAAGATGAAACACTAAGAAAAGCAGGTATTGAATCGGCTCACACTCTTGTATCGACATTACCTGATGAAGCCCAAAATGTATACCTAACTTTGACTGCTCGCTTTATGAATAAAGGACTCAATATTATCGCTCGAGCTGACTATGATGATGGTATAGTTAAACTCAAAAGAGCAGGTGCTAACCATGTTGTTACTCCACATGTATTAGGTGGTATTCGGATGGCAATGGCAACTCTCAGACCAAATGTTGTCGATTTCATGCACTCCACATCGCTTGGTGAGAGCGGATTGACAATCGAAGAGATGAGGGTTCCATTGAACTCTTCATTGCAAGGGAAGAGCCTCAAAGATTCAAATCTCAAACAAGATTTTGGTGTCACAATTATTGGTGTAAAAAAACAACATCAAGAGATGATTATTGCTCCAGGACCTGACCTGATTTTAGATGCCGATGATATCATGGTTCTTATCGGTCACGAAGACGGGCTTGAAAATATTTCTAAAAGTTTTGGATAAACATTGATTTAAAAATTATTGTCGATTTTTCAATTCGCTGTTCGTATCTTCCTGCTATGGATTTATTGCAAAAAGTAACATCTTTTTCAAATAAGAAAAATCTGATTCAAAAAAAGGATTCGATTTTAGTCGCTCTCTCTGGTGGAGCCGATTCTGTAGTTCTGTTACATCTACTTACAAGACTATCTCTGAAATGGAATCTGACTATTTCAGCCGTCTATCTCAATCACCAACTCAGAAAAAAAGCATCCAAGCAGGAAGAAGCATTTTGCCAAACCCTCTGTGACTCGTTGGGGGTTGAACTGCATCTTGCTTCAGTTGATATTAAAGCACTCGCTCAAAAGAATAAAACAGGCATAGAAGAGACCGCCCGCAATCAACGCTATGAACTTTTTGAAACGCTCGCCAATGAATATGGCTATGACAAAGTAGCTCTCGGTCATCACCAAAATGATCAAGTTGAGACAATTCTCTTTCGTATTATTAGAGGTACTGGTAAAACAGGTCTCAAGGGAATTCCAGCACTGCGGGAGATGTATATCCGCCCAATGCTGAACATCTCTAAAGATGAAATCCTTGCTTATGTTTCATCCAAAAAGTTATCTTATTGCGAAGATAAGACAAACAACCAGTCTCATTACAAACGAAACTATATTCGCAACAAACTGATTCCTTTATTAAAAACAAATCTGAACCAATCAGTTGAAAAAGCGATTTTGAATCTATCGGAAACCGTCTCCGAAGAGGAAATTTTTCTTGATTCAATCGTCGCTAAAAATATCAAGAAGATTGTTACCAGTACAGTTGGTCATAAGTTTATTATAGAAAAAACTCAATTTCTAAAATGCGACCGATGGGTCAAACGTCGGATTCTACGTGACCTCTTGTCAAAATTATCATCGACAAAAACTTTTCCAACCAAAGAGACCATCGACCGTATTGACAATGCGATAGCATCAAGCGACAAAGCACTCTCGCTTCCACATAAGACTGAAATGGTAATTGTTGGCGAACAAATTGTTCTATTTTCACGAAAGAGTTTGAGATTCAAACAGAAATTTAATTTTACAGAAACGAACTATCTCAAAGCGTTAGACTATGTTGTTACTTCAAAATTGAAGAAAAACTCATCCCAATCTCTCAAAAACAATAAAAATAACATGATTGGACGATTTGACTTGTCAAAGATATGTGAACCGATATATATTCGCTCTGTTGAAGATGGCGACCGTTTTTGTCCTCTCGGTATGCATGGAACAAAAAAAATTGGAGACTATCTCATCGACAAAAAAATAGCTCGGGTCTTCCGTGATGAAATAGTGGTCATGGCTGACAAAAACGGCGTTTTTTGGATTATAGGGCATCAAATAGACGAACGAGTTAAAATTGATTATAATACAACAAGGGTTTTAGAAATTGAGACAAAACGAAAAAAGTAAGTTACCTATTGAAATTCTTTTGGACAAAAATAAAATTGCTCAAAAAGTCAAAGAACTCGGATCTGTTATTTCTGACGACTATCATGATAAAAATCTTATTGTTATCGGCGTTCTCAAAGGCTGTTTTGTATTTATGTCAGACCTTATACGGGCAATCAATATCCCATTGGAAATCGAATTTGTCTCTGCATCTTCTTATAAAGATGGGGAAACACAGGGAAAAAAAATCGATTTTATCTCAGCAGTTCCTATTCCATTAAAAAATAGGCATATCTTAATTGTTGAAGGTGTCATTGATTCTGGTCGAACTGCCGAAACAATTGTAAGAGAATTACGTAAAATGGAACCTGCGAGCATTGAGTTTGTTACATTGATAGATAAACCGATGAGTCATCGAGTTGAGCTTGATATTAAATACAAAGGATTCTCTGTCGGAAATGAATTTATTATCGGTTTTGGGTTGGATAATACTCAAAAATACCGTAATTTACCATTTATTGGACGACTAATAGATAAATAAATAAAGTTGACCCTTTTTTCTGAATATATTGTCGTATATTAAAGTATAACAGTATGATGTTAATGTGAATGATTAAAATTATGTGGAGTTTGTGTGACTGATTCAAATAACAAAAATAAAAAAGAAAATAAAGATAAAGGTGATAATAAAGATTTTCCTGGTTTTAATGGTTCTGGAAAATCTATCTTCTTTTGGCTTGGACTTGTTGTCATCATGTATATCGCATATACTATGTTTGAAACAATCAATAAAGATGCTGTCGAAATTACCTATTCTGAATTTACTACCGAATTTGAAAATAGCAATATTGTTGAAGTAACTTTTGAAGACAAAAATATTACTGGCGTTCTTTTAGAAGCGAAACAGTTTGAGTCATCGCAAGGTGGTGCAACATTTACAAAGTTTATCACTCGAATTCCATTTCCTGATTTTAATTATACAATTATCGGTAAACTTGAAAAAGCTGGTGTCAAAATTATTGTCAAAGACCAGTCTCCAAATATGTTTACCTATTTGGCTGCTGCGGCACCATGGATTATTCTAATTCTCATCTGGCTTTTCTTTATAAAACAGATGCAAGGTGGTGGCGGAGCAAAAGGGCTTTTCAACTTTGGCAAAAGCAAAGCAAAACTTCTCACTGATGACAGACCAAAAGTAACCTTTTCAGATGTCGCAGGAGCAGTTGAAGCCAAAGAAGAATTACAGGAAATTATAGAATTTTTAAAAGAACCAGGTAAGTTCCAAAAACTTGGTGGTAAAATCCCAAAAGGTGCTTTGCTATTAGGACCTCCAGGAACAGGGAAAACTCTATTAGCACGAGCTATCGCTGGTGAAGCGGGTGTTCCATTTTTCTCCATGTCGGGTTCTGACTTTGTTGAAATGTTTGTTGGTGTTGGTGCTTCTCGTGTTAGAGACCTCTTTGAACAAGGCAAGAAAAACGCTCCATGTATTATCTTTATTGACGAAATCGATGCTGTTGGTCGTCAACGTGGTGCTGGTGTTGGTGGTGGACATGACGAACGAGAACAAACTCTCAACCAACTTCTTGTTGAAATGGATGGATTTGAAACTAACGAAGGTGTTATTTTAATTGCTGCTACAAACCGTCCTGATGTATTAGACCCTGCCCTACTCAGACCTGGTCGTTTTGACAGACAAATTGTTGTAAGTAATCCTGACCTCTTAGGTCGTGAAGGTATCTTAAATGTACATGTACGTAAAATTAAAATGGCTGGTGATGTTGACTTAACAACTCTTGCTCGAGGAACTCCAGGGATGTCTGGTGCCGATTTAGCAAACATGGTCAATGAAGCTGCCTTGCTTGCTTCTCGTGGTGATAAAGATGCTGTTTATATGGAAGACTTTGAAGAAGCAAAAGATAAAGTTATGATGGGTGCTGCTCGGAAATCTATGGTTATTTCAGATGATGAGAAAAAAGTTATCGCTTATCATGAAGCTGGTCATACATTGGTCGCAAAGTTTTTGCCAAAAGCTGACCCTATTCACAAAGTAACTATCATCCCTCGGGGTATGGCACTCGGTGTGACTCATTCG
The DNA here is from genome assembly GCA_024280215.1 of Candidatus Zixiibacteriota bacterium. Taxonomy (GTDB): domain Bacteria; phylum Zixibacteria; class MSB-5A5; order GN15; family FEB-12; genus QQUK01. The sequence continues at coordinate 70,873 of JAJRQO010000042.1, read as the reverse complement.
CTTCCAGTGGATGAACGTCATACACACTCCAAAGAATATCTTGAAGCAATGCTTGCTATGCTCATGGGTGGACGTGTTGCCGAGGTTTTAGTCTTCAACCAACTTGATACTGGTGCTGGCAACGATATCGAACGTGCGACAAAACTTGCTCGCAAAATGGTTTGTAACTGGGGTATGTCTGAAAAGCTCGGTCCTGTTAGTTTTGGTAAAACCGAAGAACATGTTTTCTTAGGGAGAGAGATGCAAAAGAATCAAGATTATTCCGATGCGACGGCCGAACTGATAGACTCAGAAGTCAGAGCTTTTGTCGAACAGGGTGAAATGACAGCTACAAAGATTTTATCTGAAAATCTTGACAAGCTTCACGCACTTTCTCTTGAACTTCTCGAAAAAGAAATTCTTGATAGCTCTGAAGTTGATAAAATTATCGGTCGTTCATCAGGTACAGAAGAAGCAGTCGAAAAACCTGCTCCAACTCCAGACGTATAAATTTTAATTTTCATATAAAGTAAAAAGCAGTTCTTAATGACGAACTGCTTTTTTTATGTGCAATTAGATGGTGAGGGGCCAGTTGGTATACCAAACATATATTCAACGAAATGTACAATGTCAGCGATATCTAAATCGCCACTCCCATTGATATCTGCTTCATACTGACAGGGAGACGGAGGACCTGACCTAAACATAAAATCTACCAGATAGACTAAGTCACCAATATCAATCATATCTTGTGCATCTCCATCAACATTACCACGAATACCCTGACAACAGTCAGTACTATTGCAAAGTGATGAACCACCCTCAGGTACAATACGATAAATATTCCCATTTAAAGAGATAATATACAATTCCCCATTACTATCTTCACCAAATGAAGCAATAAGGCTTTGTGGTATGGTAGGAGCATATTCGGTTGAGTCTGATAAAACACCATTAGAATATTTAAATGACCAAATTGTAGCCGAACAAAAATCAGCATAAAAATACATTCCGCTAAATTCAGGAAGGCAAGAGCCTCGATAGACATATCCCCCTGTAACAGAACAATGGGTTCCATTATGTGTATAATCATAGATTGGTTCAGTAAGGGTGACGCCACTTGCACAATTTGATGATGGGTTGTAACACGCAGATCCTTCTTTTAATCGCCAGCCATAATTTTCTCCACCTTGACTTGAAGATGGTTGAAAATCAATTTCTTCAATTATCTGTTGCCCGACATCACCGATATATAAATCACCTGTAAGTCGATCAAATGAAAACCTCCAAGGATTACGAATTCCAATTGCCCAGATTTCATCTAAAGTTGAAATATCACTTACAAACGGATTATCAACTGGAATCGCATATGGAACAGCTGAATCTATGTCAATACGAATCATAGAGCCTAATAAAGTACTACCATCCTGTCCATTGTTGTTTGGGTCGCCACCCGCTCCACCGTCGCCAAAGCCAGCATATAAATATCCGTCAGGTCCAAATGCTAACATACCACCATTATGATTATCAAATGGTTGCAACTGTTGCAGTAATAAAACTTCGGAAGAAATATCGGCCAAATTTGAATCGGTCGTATCTACTTTGAACCTACAGATTTTCGTATACGTTTGATTATTAATTGAAGCGGTATAGTTGACATAAAAATAACCATTGGAAACATAGTTTGGATGAAAAGCCAATCCTAATAAGCCAAGTTCACCACCTGAAACAATGGATGGTGAAATATCCAAATATGGAACCGTGAGAGTGGTGTCGTTTTGAATTATTTTTATTTTCCCACCTTGCTCAACTATAAATAAGCGATTGTCAGCATTTGGAGATGTAAGAAAAATTGGTGAACTAAAATTTGCTCCAACCATTTCTAAGTTGAGAGTTGTGGCAGCATCTGCTGTTTGGTTGTTGTGAATTAATATCGTGAATAATAAAATTGATAAGACTTTGTAATATATGACATTTTTCATTATGGATTCCTCTGCTATGTTGTAAGAATTATCTCTAATATATACAATTTTTTAAATTGGGCAAGAAGAGTCTTTGTTTATGTGAATTTGATTGTATGAATTCAAAGAAAAATTATTTTATCATAACTTAAGAAAGTAAGATTCAGAGACTTTCCTCTTGCTTTTCATCTATAAAAATGAGTATATATAGTTAAACTGGAAGATGTTATGTCAAAACAAATTATTGTAAAACAAGAAGAAATCAAGCAAGTGATACAGCTTGCAAGTGGAGAACAACTCTCGCTGAGTCGTCCACTTGTCATGGGGATTCTAAATGCGACGCCTGATTCATTCTCAGATGGCGGACAGTACAACTCTGTCGACCAAGCTGTCGAAAGAGTTTTGCAAATGGTTACAGAATTAGCCGATATTATCGATATTGGTGGCGAATCAAGTCGCCCTGGTGCTGAATCGATTTCCTCAGACGATGAACTCTCCCGAGTTATTCCAATTATAAAAGCAGTCCGAAAAAAAACCAATATTCCAATTTCAATAGATACACGCAAATCCGAAGTCGCCCAACAAGCAATCGATGCGGGAGCTGATATGGTCAATGACATATCTGCTTTCAGAACATCATCAGACATGGCTAAAATTGTCGCTGAGACAGATGTTCCGATTATATTGATGCACATGCTTGGGACGCCTCAAAATATGCAGTCCGACCCAACTTATGATTCTGTTAATAATGAGATAATTTCATTTTTTGGTGAACGGATTCAGTTTGCTGTCTCACAGGGGATAGATAAATCAAAACTAATTCTCGACCCAGGTATAGGTTTTGGCAAACGGCTTTCTGACAATCTTATGATTCTTTCCAATATTGACAATTACAGACAGTTTCATCTTCCGATATTGATAGGCACCTCTCGCAAATCATTTATAGAGATGTTGAACCCATCGGGCAAAGATGCATCATCTCGTGTTGGAGGGTCAATTGCATCGGCACTAACTGCTGTCGCTGGTGGTGCTAACATTGTACGGGCACACGATGTATCCGAAACAGTTGAAGCATTGAAAATCTTTCAAGCGGTCATGGAGTCCAAATGAATTTTTTCGAAGTAGACTTTATACGATTTGGACTCAAAGATGTTGTAGATGTTTTAATCGTTTCATTTGTTATTTTTCAAATTCTAAAACTGGTCAAAGGAACTCGTTCGGTTCAAATTATTATCGGACTTTTGTTAGTCGCTGGTGTTTCATTTATTGCATATTGGTTCCAACTTGAAGGGCTCACTTGGCTCTTTTCAAACCTTGCAACATTTGGTTTGATTGTAATCGTGGTTGTCTTCCAACCCGAACTTCGTTCAGTACTTGCTCAGTTTGGACAAAACAGATTGCTTCGACGGTTTGTCTCACTTGAACAACGTAAATCTTTAGAAGAAGTAAACCGAGCCGTGCAACGTCTTTCTGAACTTCGTTATGGTGGATTGATAGTTTTAGAGAAGCGAACAGGTCTCAGAAACTACGCCGAGTCTGGTAAAGAACTCAACGCCGAACTTTCATCGGAAATGCTCATAACACTTTTTACTCCATACACTCCGCTTCATGATGGAGCGGTGATTATTTCGGGTGATTATATTATCGCAGCAGCCTGTTCACTTCCATTGACGACAAACCCAAGGTATAGAAAGCTTTACGGCATGAGACACAAAGCTGCGATTGGAGTTTCAGAACTTTCTGATGCTGTTGTCGTTGTCGTTTCTGAGGAAACCAGTAAAATCTCGATAGCTTTTAATGGTACTTTAAATACTCAAATCGATAAAGCAGAATTTAAAGACAGATTAGCTGAATATTTAAAGAAATAAGCGAAAGACAGATTTGACAAATAGCAGTCTTTTACCTATCTTTGCCACCTGTTAGACGTAAGTTAAAAGCCGATTTTCTGTTTCCCCGGCAAAATATTTGTCGGGCGTTTTTATATGAAGGAGTCGGTCTATTTCTTGATGTAGGGTAGAACCCAACGAGCTTAAAAGTTCTTTAGTGGTTCCGCCAATGTATTATTAACTTTGTATAAAGGACAGGCTTGCCTGTGGCTGATTTAAATAAAATTCGAAATTTTTCAATTATTGCTCATATTGATCATGGTAAATCAACTCTTGCTGATCGGTTATTACAGGAAACAAAAACGCTCTCAAGTAGAGAGATGAAAGCACAGATTCTTGACTCAATGGATCTTGAGCGAGAACGGGGCATCACTATTAAAGCTCACGCTATTCGTCTGGACTATAAAGCATCTGATAATAAAATATACCAACTTAATCTGATTGATACACCAGGGCATGTTGATTTCACTTATGAAGTCAGTCGTTCTCTTTCTGCTTGTGAAGGTGCTATCCTTGTTGTGGATGCTGCTCAAGGAATAGAAGCTCAGACCCTTTCAAATTTATATCTTGCGATGGAAAATGACTTAGAAATTATTCCAATTGTAAATAAAATTGATCTTCCTGCTGCAGACCCTGATAGAGTAACATTGGAAATTGTCGATCTACTCGGATGCGACCCATCTGATGTTATCTGTTGCTCTGCCAAAACTGGCGAAGGAATCTCAGATGTACTCGAAGCAATTGTCGCTGGTGTCCCTGCCCCAGTAGGTGACCCAAATGCACCACTTAGGGCGATGATTTTTGATTCTGTCTTTGATACCTACCGTGGTGTGATGCCATTGATTCGGATTCTTGACGGAACTCTTTATAAGAATGATAAACTGAAATTTCTTTCGACTCAAAAAGAATATGATGCCGATGAAGTAGGCTATTTACGCTTAGACCAAGTGCCTCAGAAAAAATTATCTGCTGGTGAAGTTGGCTATTTCTTCGGGTCTATCAAAGATGTCGCCGATACTAAAATTGGTGATACCGTAACAACTGTTGCAAACCCTACCTCTGAAGCAATCGGTGGATTTGTTGATGTTAAACCGATGGTTTTCTCTGGTTTGTATCCTGCTGTTGCTGAAAAATTTTCTGACCTGCGTGATGCCTTAGATAAATTAAAACTCAACGATTCTTCTCTGACGATTACCCCTGAAACATCCACCGCTCTTGGCTTCGGATTCCGTGTTGGATTTTTGGGATTACTTCACATGGAAATTATCACCGAACGTCTCCAAAGAGAATACGACCAAACGATTATCAATACTGTTCCCAATGTAGAATACCATGTCTTTGACAAATATGATGAAAATAAATTAACCGTTGTCGACAACCCTGCTAAGATGCCTGAAGCTGGCGATATTGGACGAGTCGAAGAACCGTATGTTGACGCCACGATTATTGTTCCCGATGAATATATTGGTGCAATTATGAAACTCGGCACCGAACGACGTGGCGAATATAAAACAACCGAATATCTATCGCCTCATCGTGCTTCGCTTTCCTATTCCTTTCCTCTATCTGAAATTATTTTTGACTTTTACGATAAACTCAAGTCCTGTACACGTGGCTATGCATCATTTGACTACGGTATGCCGTTTTACAAACGTTCTGACATGATAAAACTCGACGTTTTATTGAATAACGACCCTGTTGATGCACTTTCGGTGATAATTCATCGTGAACATTCTTATAGATGGGGCATGCAGATGTGTGAAAAACTCCGCTCGCTTATTCCTCGTCAGATGTATGATGTCGCTATTCAATCGGCAATCGGTAACCGTGTTATTAGTCGCTCGACGGTGAAAGCCTTACGTAAAAATGTGACTGCCAAATGTTATGGTGGTGACATATCTCGTAAACGGAAACTGCTTGAGAATCAGAAAAAAGGTAAAAAACGGATGAAACAGTTTGGTACTGTCGAAATCCCGCAGGAAGCATTCCTTGCCGCCTTACAAATTGAAAAGTAACTAAACTTATTTTCAAATCTTTTGTATAATGAGTACATTATGTTTATGAAAAAAATTACTCTCATACTTTTGCTTTTGTTTCCAATCTCTGCTTTTTCTGCTGGGATTTTGATTCCAATGGATGATACGCAAAATGATCATCTCAAAGCTTATGGGGTCGTTTTCCAAACGCTTGAAAAAGGTGATAAAGGAAACTGGTTGCTCAACTACAAAAGCGGTTCGTTTCTTTTAGACTATTCCAATGAAACCGCAGAGCTTTGTCTGCTTATGGGCGTTACATACAAAAAAGTGACCGAGGGTGAAATTTCTGATATCTATCGTATCATCGAAGTTGAAAATATGGAGCGGGTTGAGCTTGAAAAAGCACCCAAAATTGCCGTTTATTCACCTCCGACAAATCAACCGTGGGATGATGCCGTGACGCTTGCTCTTACGTACGCTGAGATACCATACGATATTATTTGGGATGAAGAGGTACTTACTGGTCAGCTTGAAGAGTACGATTGGCTCCATTCCCATCATGAAGATTACACTGGACAGTACGGTAAATTTTATTCAGCATTCCGTACCCAACTCTGGTACCAAGCTGATGTCAAGACCAACGAAGCGATGGCGCTCAAACTTGGGTACAACAAAGTATCGCAAATGAAATTAGATGTTGCCAAAACTATTTATGACTATGTTCGTCGAGGTGGATTTTTGTTTTCGATGTGTTCGGCACCTGAAACATTTGATATTGCACTTGCAGCTGAGGGAGTAGACATAGTACCGAGCGAGTTTGACAATGACCCTATCGACCCAGGATGTGAGACTCAGCTTGATTATTCCAAGACATTTGCTTTTGAAAATTTTAAAATTACAACTAATCCAATGCTCTACCGTCATTCAGATATTGATACTTACCCTGAACGTCAGGTTCGTTTTCCAATTGCCGAGGAGGATTATTTTTTCCTCTTTGACTTTTCTCCCAAGCTTGACCCAATCCCTACCATGTTGACCCAATGTCATACAAATACTGTTGATGGGTTCATGGGACAGTCGACGGCATGGCGGAAATCATATCTCAAAAAACATATTACTATTTTGGGACAGCCAGATAATTTTGATGAAGTGCGTTATATTCATGGAAATCTCGGACGGGGGACATTTACTTTTTTGTCAGGACATGACCCCGAGGACTATCGCCACATGGTTTCAGACCCTCCTACAGAATTGAAACTGCATAAAAACTCCCCGGGCTACCGATTGATTTTGAACAATATACTTTTCCCCGCCGCTAAGAAAAAAGAACGCAAAACGTAAGTAACTCTAAACAATGTCATTCCCAACTTGATTGGGAATCCAGTATAAATTGTCATTCTGAACAGCTTGCAAGCTGTGAGCTTGTCGAAATATGTTCTTAATAAACTGTCACCCTGAGCGGAGTCGAAGTATGTTCCAAAATAAGAGGTTTCTCAACAGTCCCAAATACTGGGAGCCAGCAAATACTGCCAATCAGCCTTAAAGTAATTGTTCATACAAATCATCCCAATCTCGATTAAACTTTTCAATCAATTCTAATTTCCAACTTCTATTCCATTTCTTTAATTGTTTCTCTCTATGAATTGCTTCAATTCTTGTCTCAAGTTGTTCATAATAAACTAACATTTCAACTTAAGACAGAATCACATGCATTTAAAGAATCATTTTGGGGGACAGTCGGTCCACTTCCAACGATAGCTTTTGCCGTTCCTAGCTTAGTTTTTGGACCATCGCTTGGCTATTTTTATGCCGAAAAACCAGGACGAGCGTGGGCTGGAATTGGCATTAGAATGCTCGGCGTCCTTGCATTTTATGGTGCCTATATTGATGATGCGATTGTTGCCGATTGTTTTGATTGTGGTTATTATAACGATGATTCTACTGATGATATAATAATGACCGTATCGGCAAGTGTCATAATTATTTCTGCTATCTATGATATTGCGACAGTAAAAAAAGCAATGCGAAAAAAGAAAGCAGATATGTTGCAATCCAACTTTAATATTGAACCAAGTTATTTTGCTGATACTAAAACGTATGGATTCAAATTAAATTTACGGTTTTAGCCTGTAAACATTATTTGACCTGAAACGGTAAATCACCTACATTCACATAATGAGTGAACAATATAACAGAGAATTTTTAGCATTTGACTATGGTACTCGTCGTATTGGCGTCGCCAAATCCGACCCAATGGGCATTATCGCCTCGGCGCTTACGACCCTTGAAGTGAAGTCGCAAAAAGATGCTCTCGAAAAAATTCTGGTACTCATAGATGAATACAACCCAAATGTCGTTATTTTTGGTTATCCGCTTTTACGTTCGGGCGATATATCAGACAAATGTCGTGAGATTGACAAATTTATCAACAAATTACAAGAGACATACACAGGTCAACTTGTTCGAATTGATGAGTATGCGACCTCTGTTGAAGCGACCAAAATTATCGTCGCCCATGGACAAAAATCTGGTAAAGATAAAAAACGAATTGACCGTCTGGCAGCAGTTATTATTCTTGAGCGATATTTAGAAGAGAACCCGTAAGGAAAAGTATGTTCAAAAATTTATTTCTGAAATTTATCTCACTCACTATAATTATTGGGTTAATCGCTTCACTCATACTCTATCGGATGTACACTGAAGAAATTGATTTATCTGATGAGACCGTTACACTCATTATAAAGTCAGGCTCGTCATTTTCGGATATAAGTTCGACGCTTCTAAAAAATAATGTCATCAGCTCTCGTATCATGTTTAAATATCCTGCTCAGTTTAAAGGGATAGACAAAAAACTTACTCCTGGTCGCTATGATTTCTCTGGGAAAAATTCTTGTCGCTCAGTTTTGGCACGTCTTGAAAAAGGTGATTTCCTTCGTATCAAAGTGACAATTCCCGAGGGTAACATGATTTGGGAGACGGCGTCTCTATTGTCAAAGAAGATGGAATTAGATTCCGCTGTCATACGAAATTTAGCCGATGATAAAAACTTTGTGCAGTCGCTTTCGGTTCCATCACTTGAGGGCTATCTTTTTCCTGAGACGTATTATTTTCCTTGGGGGATTAACGAAAAAACAGTTGTCAAAGAACTTGTCGCAATGTTTAAATCGCAAACTAAAGATATATGGATTGAAAACCTTCCTAACAATTTATCTCGTGACGAAATTGTTATCATGGCATCGATTATAGAATCAGAAACTGGTGTGGGGGGAGAACGTCGTTTGGTATCATCGGTCTATCATAATCGTTTACGGATAAATATGAAATTAGATGCGGATCCGACCGTGATTTATGGTTTAGGTGGGTTGACGCGACCATTGTGGAGAAAAGATTTACGAAAAGACACTCCGTACAATACATATATAAACAAAGGCTTGACGCCAACGCCTATAAACTCTCCAGGGCTTGCAGCGATTAAAGCAGCCATTGATCCCGAGCAAACCGAATATTTTTATTTTGTGGCTGATAATAAAGGTACGCATTTTTTTTCCAAAACAAACGCCGAACATAATAGAGCAATTAGACGAATCCGTTCGAATTAAAATCTATCGCTAACATTTTTATCGTTGATTATTTTAGCAAATTTTGTGGTAATATCTAAAAGAATTCCCTCTTCAAAAACAGTAAATGATAGGTCTTCTTCTGAACTGTAACCAAGCATCCCAACAATCTGTCCTTCATGTTTGAGAGGGTGCAGCATATAGGATTTGCTGTTACGACTGAGCAGTAATTTTTTTTCAAAGAAATTCCCAGAGAAAATTCCTGCATAACTGTCTGAAAATACCTGACCATCATCGGCGACCTGTTCAAATAGAGATGGAGCGGTCGGTAGAGAAATTGCCAACCCGTCCAAAAACTCTCCGTCGTTCCAAGTAGAAATGGCTAAAAACGAATTTTCTATTTGATTGCGAAGAACTAAGACACCTTTGTTAATGTCGAATTTAACTTCGAGTCGTCGGGTCAGTTCTCCAAAGATTTCAGCTATGCTGGCTTTGTCGGGTAAATCCGATTCGAAGTCAAACGAGAGATTTCGTTCCTCGGTGAGATAGATACGATTTGACATTTTATATCCTATCTATCAGACAAGTTCTGCCGACTCTTTTTTGAGATTATATTTTTTCACTTTACGCCAAAGAGTTGTTCTACCAATACCGAGCTCCTGGGCGGTTTGGGTAAAGTTCCAATTGTTGGTATTGAGCGTTTTTACGATAAGAGAACGTTGCCCTTCATCGAGAATACCATTCCCTTGATCTGCTGTCATATCAACGGTGAATCTGTTGGGTGATGTTGATGCAAGGCCTGACTCTATAAAGAGAATATCGTGTTCTTCTATTTGAGAAGTACGACAAAGTGTTGCAGCTCTTTTGATTATATTCTCAAGTTCACGAACATTCTCAGACCAATGATGATTGTACAATAGTTCTAAAGCTGAACGGCTGAAAGTAAGATTTTGTCGGTCGGATTCATGGGATACTTTGCGTGCAAAATATTCAGCCAATGATTCAACATCATCGAGACGTTCTTTTAGATGAGGAATTGTAATTGTAATTTCACCTATAAGGTGGTACAATTCTCTTTCAAAAGTACCAGCGTTGACCAAGCTATTTAGATTCATTCCTGATGCGCTCAAGAACCTTACTGAAAGTTTTTTACAATTTGGTGCATTGTTTAACTTGTTGGTATGGAAAAAACGAATCAATCGTTGTTGAGTCATATTTGGTATAAGATGAATGTTTTTTATAAAGAGTGTTCCGTTGTTTGCTTTAAAAAGTAGAGCGTTTTCTGGTGAATCTGTTGTGCCAAAGAGTAATTCATCAATCATCGATTCAGATGTTGCCGATAAATCAATTGTTAGCAATGGTTGTTTTCGTCTTTCAGAATGGTGATGAATAACTTTTGCGGTGATTGATTTTCCCGAGCCTGATGGACCATTGAGATGAACTGCGATGTCGGTTGGTGAGACATTTTTTACTTTTTCTTTCAGTTGGAGCATTTGTTTTGAATTACCAATAAGATTGTCAAAACCAAAATTCATAGCAACGTATTGTTTTAATCGTGAAATTTCAGTTTTGTTTTTTTGTGCTTTTACAGCTCTTAATAATATTGTCTTGAGTTCATCTTGTGAACAATCATTTGTGATAATATCAAAAAGTCCCGCTTGAATAAATTGATGTTTTTCGTCATTATCATTTCTTACTATCCCAACAACTTCAACAAATGGGTTACTTTGACAAAATGACGCAAGTTGTTTGGCGGAGTAAAGGTTGTCGTCTGTATTCAATATGACAATATGGCTTTGTTCAATCAAAGTTGCTGTTGCGTGTGAATATAAATTATCAACCATAGTGACAGAAAATTGGTTTTCCAAAAAATCTGTCATTAGTTTTTCTGATAATTTGATAGGGATATTTACCGCTATAATTTTAGTTTTTGATTGCATTAATTTATCCTGTATGAGTAAATGTTATTTTTTTCTATTATTTGAATAATCTACAAGTGAAGTATATATCTTGTTTACTTCAGCAATTTTTCTTTGGATTGTCTTTTGGTCAGCATTCTCTATCGTTTGTAATTCTCTATATTGTTTGATTAGATGTTCGGTATGTTCTTGTAACTCTTGTGCGATTGTGTTGATGTCAAACGTATCCGATGATATCAAAGTGTAATGTACAACTGAGCAATCAGTAGTACCAATTGTGCGGTTACTGATATGCATCTTTCGTTGTGTAGCTTTTGGGAATTTACTTTGAAGCGACTGGAGAGATTCGTTGAGAAGTTCTTTTTGAGAAAGACTAAAAAAAGAAGTTGTCGAATCGTTAGATGTCAATAGTTGTCCGTCTGTACGGTTGAAAATAAGCAGAGGGTCAGCACTTTTTGTTATTTGGTTTATTGTCTCAATTGAGTTTTTTATTGTGAGGTACTTTTTTTGAAGGTCTGTCACATTATGTAAAAAACTATCTTCAAGTTCTGTCGATGTATTTAACGTTGTTGCTGATACGAGACCTATGCCGTTTTTATCATCAAATGGAATTGTAAGAACTCTGAGTTGCCTTTGGTTGTCATCAACGATTTTTTGTACATAAGTGGCATCATGGGAGAAGTGAATTTCGTTTTGAATGCTTTTGATAGATAAGTTTTCAGAATGAAATATGATTTTCTTGTTGCTCATAAGGAAAATCGAACAATTATTTGGTGTTAAAGCGTTCAGTATTTTTTGGTCATTTTCTGAAATTTTATCAAAGAGGGAGAGGTGCCATAAAAAAGTATCTGTTGAACCTCTTGAATTGCTTTTCTCACTTGATTGATTATTTGAGAATCTGTTTTTTATTTCTGTTATAGTTTTCAAACCGTCTCTTCCTTGAGAATTATAATTTTCCTGTTTCAGTTTGGTACATTAATTCTATCGGATGAAACAGTTGGAGCTTTAGCATAGCGGGATTGCTATTTAATAATTTTTTGTTGATTTCTGAGTAATTAGATGCTACTCAATAAGGTATGAAAAATATGAAGAAGACAAAAATAATCGCGACCTATGGGCCAGCGATAGCAAATAGTTCCAAAGTGAGACAACTTGCCGATGCAGGCGTTAATGTTTTTCGGGTTAATTGTTCACATGGAACAGCTGATGATTTCAAAAAATCGGTCTCAATAATTCGAAGAGGGATTGCAAAAGCAAAGTTTCCTGTTGGTATCTTGTTTGATATTTCAGGACCTAAACTCAGATTAGACCGTTTTGAAGGCGAACTTCTCATGAAACAAGGAGAGTCGCTCACACTTACAACTGGTGAAACTGATTTAGAAAATCGAATCATTGGTGTTAATCATCCTGCAATTATTGCATCGGTTAAGAAAAGCGAACGAGTTTTTATAGACGATGGTAATATTGTTTTACATGTTAGAAAATGTTCAAAAAATAAAATTGAACTTGAGATTGGAAATGATGGAGTGTTGACTGGTGGTAAAGGAATTAATCTACCAGATTCTGATATACAAATTCCTACAATTACAGAAAAAGATAAAGCAGATCTAAAAACTGCTTGCGAGTGTATGGCAGATTTTGTGGCACTTTCGTTTGTACGTTCTGGAGATGATATAATTCAGGCACGTAAAATTTTGAAACGTCATGGTGGTGATCAGGATATTATTGCCAAGCTTGAGAAAAAAGAAGCAATTGATGATATTGAAAATATTATGCTATTAGCTGATGGAGTGATGGTCGCACGGGGTGATTTGGGTGTGGAACTTCCATTTGAAGAACTTCCTCATTTACAAAAGAAAATTATCAAACTTGCTAACTGTCATCACAAACCTGTGATTGTTGCTACCCAAATGCTTGAGTCGATGCGATTTTCTCCAAGAGCAACCAGAGCAGAGATATCTGATGTTGCCACTGCAGTGTTCGATTATGTAGATGCGGTCATGCTTTCTGCTGAAACAGCAACAGGTACTTATCCTCTTGAAACAGTACAGACGATGGCACAAGTTGCGTTGAATTCTGAAAAATTTTCAAAACGTAATCATGTTGATGTACATGTCGAGCAACATCTGATACGTTCGGCGGTCACTCATGCTATCGCGAAATCAGTTAGTTCAATACAATCTGATATTGAAGCAAAAGCGATATTTGCATTTACATCTTCTGGATTTACTGCTCGTCTCATTTCTAATTTGTTTCCACCTCAAAGAGTTATTGCACTGACCTATAATAAACGAGTCTTAACAAAATTAACTTTGCTTCGTTCAGTTTATCCAATTTTTGTCAAGAAGCCATCGTCGTTTCGTTTGATGGTAAATACTGTTGAAAGAGTTAGTCGTAAATTTGAACTCAGTCAGAAAAAAGATAAAGTTGTTATTGCTGGTGGATTACCATTTGATTCTAATGCCGATACAAATTTTATGATGATTCATGAGATAGAAAAATAAAACAGATGAAAAAAAATATTCTCTTTATAGTTCTCAGTTTATTTTTTGTGCAAGCGGTTCTCTCTGCTCCCAAATCTAAAAAGAATAAAGCAAAAAAAGAAATCTGTATCTCTTTTGATGAATTGCCTGTAGCGGTTGGGTTTCAAGATGTCGACCGTGATGCGGTTTCGTATCTGATTCTCCAGGCTCTCAAAAAGTATGAAATCAAAGCGATTGGTTTTGTTGTCGGTGAGCAAATTCATGAATCATTTGATTTGTTAGGCGAATGGCTCAACAATGGACATGCGATGGGCAATATGACTTATTCTAATCAAGATTTTAACCAGCTTGGTATTGGTCAATTTATCGATGATATCAAACATGGTGAAAAAGAGTTAGACCCAATGCTCTTGGGGTTTGGACAGAAAAATCGGTATTTTAGATACCCATATTTACATTATGGAAATACTTCTGAGAAAAAAAATCAACTCAGTTTGTATCTTGATAATAAAAAATATGCAGTTGTTCCAGCAACAGTTGTTATTGAGGATTATCTCTATAATATGTCATTGGACAAAATGGGCAAAGAACCAGATACGTCTGAATATTTTGCTTTGATGAATGAATATATCAATCATGTTTTAGATGAAATCGAAGCATCGGAACGATTATCTATAGAAGTGCTTAATCGTCCGTGTAAACAGATATTAAAGCTTCGAGCTAATCGTATCAATGCGGTCTTTTTAGATGAAATGTTAGGGGCTATTAAAGAAATGGGCTACAAATTTATCTCAGTTGAAAAAGCTCTCAAGGATAAAGCTTTTCATCGCCCTGAAGCATATTTTGGTGCGGGAACTGTCAACTTTTTACAAATGCTGAAAGAGTCCGATCCTGATCATTTACCTGCACAGTAGCCATTACTATATTCAGTAATCGAAAAACAGAAAACAGTCATATCAATTCTACTGAACAAAAATATCTTTTTATTACATAAAATTTAAATAAAGTGGAACTCTTTTGGGTTCCGCTTTTTATATATGTATACAAAAGGAGTTTTAATGAGAATGCTTGAAATGCATATTGGTGTGAATGATATTAATAAATCAGTTTTATTTTATAGTCAGTTACTACCACACAAAAAAATTATTGAAGATACTGATAACAAGCAAGTTTTTATCGTTTTAGAAGATGGTTCTACATTTGGAATTTGGGAGGATGGGTACCACGGTTTGCTTGATGGGCTACCAGCCAAACATCTACATTTTGCTTTTCAAATTTCACCGAGTGAATATGATACATTTAAGAAAAAGCTTGAGTTACTTGGTGTAGAAGTTTTAGAGCATACATGGAAAGATGGGCAGCGGAGTTTGTATTTTTTCGATGATGACGGTCATCAAGGAGAGTTTATGACCAAAGATTGGCTGTAAAAGATATAATACAAAAATAAAATAGGGCAGATTCCAATATCTTACTGCCCTATCTCTTTCATAACCGACTTATTTGTTAGTAAAAAGCGACTTCCCGCCATGCGATTTGTTCTTTATAAATTTGTGACGCTCGTCGATAACTATCTAATTCTCGGTCATAATGAAAACCAGCACTATTATGGGCAACTATATCATTAGCAATAATTGAGCCATAAAAATCAGAAGAATTTCTGAGATCAGCAGAACCTTCTGGACAATAAAAAACAGCTGATATAGTTCCGCTATTCTTTAAAACTATATCACCTTGAGAATTAAAGACCAAATCAGATGGTGTACCGTCGGCATTTATATCCCCTGAATTTTTAATTTCTATATCACCTGTGATGTAAATTGTGACTTCTGCATCTGGGGCAAGACTGATTGCGGCATCTTTACTAAGAATGATTGAAGAGAAAAAATATACTCCACTTTCTAAGACAACATCACCATCATCCGCTTCAAATGTCTTTGTAACTGGATTGTAATCGTAAGTACCACTGATTCCAGTCGAAGAGATACTGGTTGCTTCTGCCCAATCATACTCAGATTGTGGAACTATTTCTAAGTCATGTACTGGAGCAACAGATGTTGTGTCACCTAAAATAACTGCTCCAGCATTAATGTTTAGTCCATCTTCAAGAGAAGTGATAGCATCACCACTGACAGTGGCACCATTTTTAACTATAACATCTCCATTTGACCCAACGGAGCCATTCTCACTAAGAACAGATTCGGCATAAGAGCCAGAATCTGAATTGTATGAATCGGTTGTCATACTATTTCTAATATCGACGAGTTCATCACCATACATTGCATATTTAAAAGGGTTAAATTCTAAAGGAACCAAATATGTCTCGACACCACTTCGGCTATCTTGCATGGTTGCAATCGATCTGATTATGACCGTATCAAAAAGTCCTGGATCTGAAAAACTGTCAATGTAGACGACATTAAAAGTACCTCCATCATAATCAATGTCAACAAATCCTGAATCCCAATATGGATTCTCAGAAAGTTTTGCTAATGCTTGTTTTAGTCCTGCTTCAGCAATATAAAATGCCTGATCTTTGTGAAGTTGGTTAAATGTCATATCAACATCGGTGGTTGCTTGATTGACCGCTGTGAGTGAAGCAATAGTGATAATCGCCATCAGAGCGAGAATTACTAAAAGAGTCGAACCATTTTCGGTTTTAATTATTTTCATTTTATTCACCTATATATTTCTGATACAGACGGTTTCACTAAGTGTCCATCTTCTATAACCGTTATAGAGTTCATAAGTATCATCTGGATATTCTGATTGAGCTGTAATAGTAATCTCAATGATATTGTTATCGATATCTAAAAAATCTATTGAGACAATATTGTCAGAATAAATTGATGTTGTTCCATATGAGCAGTACTTCATTAGATAGTATGATGAATTATCCGATGACTCGTCATCGTCATCGTCGTCGTCATCGTTATCGTCATCATCAGAATCCGAAGATAAAAAATAAATAACAGTATCAACAGAATTATACTGAGCAAAAAAAACCATAAGGCTATCACCATTTATTTCGAATGCATCATGAGTATTTAATTTATAGCCTGCTTTACGAATTGTTGTGGCAATATCATCCAAACTCGAACGTGCAATGTTTTGAATATTGGATATTTCCATTTGTATTGATGTTTGGTTCTGCATCGTTGTGTAAAAATTAAATCCACCGGAAATAATAATGCCAGAAAGTAAGACAGCGATTAAAACTTCTATCAAGGTAAATCCATTATTTTTTTTAATTGTACACATGAACAGCCCCTTTTCGTAAGTAGGTCGCAAATGTTGTTTTATTGAGTATTTTCGTTTCACTTTCCCAGTTGATAGTTACCTTGATTTGAAAGAGCCCCGAAGGAATTGCGAGATCGGTTGTGTTATCCTGAATGAGAACATGCACTTCAAATTTATCATCATCGCTTCTTTCAGTTGTCTCATACGGGACTGGTGGTAGAGAGTCCAATGATTCATAGTATTCGATTTGTTCACGTACTAACTTTGAGGTGATGGTGGTATCTCTCGATATCGAATTACTTTTGATAGATACGACAATCAGAGGTGCCACCCCTAATAACCCAATACTCAGGACTATCATCGAGACTAAAACTTCTAAAATACTAACGCCTTTGTTATTCATATATGACTCCATAGTTCAATCTTTTACTATTATTATTGCAACTTGGATACCCAAAGAATAAACTAACGTGGACTAACTTGTAGGCGTATAGGTTTCAGTTACTTGCAAATATGGTTTGGGAGGGATACTCTTGTGGTTAGATTAAAAGTATAGGGGAATTCCGATTAATCATCAATAATAAACGAGACTAACATCTATTATTGAAGTTGCTGGTTTTTATTGTGTAAATAAAATATGAATATAATTATGTTATAAAAGTATATAATATAGATTTATCAGTCATAGAGATTGCTAATCCGAACCAATTTTGTTTGACATGAGTATTGATAAAGATATATATTAAGATGTTACTATCAAGCTTAAGTGGGAATATTTAATAGTACAAGAGATGATAAAGATTATTAAAATATATAACATGCTGGATTTTGAAGCTTTGTTTTGGATTACTGCTCTTATAGTGCTGGCAGTCTCTGACCCTTACAGCCCTGAACATTATACTATTTTCTTACCATCGTTATTGTTTGATATACAGAGTCCTGGGTTTGGCTTAGGACATTCTATCTCTCATTTTTTTCACGGTAATATACGTGCATCACTTGATGCTCATGTTTTAGGTATAGTGACAATAGGAATGTTATCATGGCGTTCATTTTATCTTTTGAAAAAATCATATAACAATAGAATAATAAAGGAAAATTATCATGGCTAATATCATGCAACTAATGCCTGAACTTGAAGGTGACGAAATGGTTTTTGTACAAGGTCTTGTAAAAGAGATGGATGACGCCAAAGCACAGATGTTTGCAAATTCTTATCGGACTCGTAGAAAAGACTCAACAACATTACTCTTAGTCTCTTTGGCGGGGTTTTTAGGAATTGCTGGGATACATCGGTTTATGATTGATCAAATCGGAATGGGTATACTTTATCTGCTTACTGGTGGCTTCTGTGGTATTGGAACAATAATTGATCTAATAAATATGAAAAAAATGGCTTATTCATATAACCAAGCTCAAGCTCAACAAGTCGCTATGATGATTAAAAATACATAGGTGATTTATAAAATAAGAGAGAAAATTAAAAGTTTAGAATGTATGTCTTTACTTCGATAATAATTTTATTTTTTAGCTAGTATTATGTAGCTGATACTATTAAGGACAATACTACATTGGAAGATGAAAACTTAATAAAATTATGTCATGAAACTTTTATCAAAGATACATATTCATGGGTACTTTTTACGAATGGAACTGTTGTCTTTTTAGATAGTAGTGCTGTAAATTTAGAAAATGATGCAACAGAATTGTTAAAACGTTGGGGTCCTGTTCACGGAGGGGGACCAGGTGGTGATTTTTCCATTATTAACATGGAAAATCATCTTGGTTGGATAGTCACTTGTCATCACAATGATATCTTAACACTTGTAAGACCAAATGAATTAGAAAATAAATCACCAGAACATGTTGAAGTTGGATTGTTTGGTCGTGGAAAACGAGATAAAGATGCTAAAGAATTATCAGTTTTAGCTATTGAAGATAAACGTGAAAATATGAAATAGTTAGATTTAATAGTACTACATTCTTTTTCCAGCACTAAAATATCGCAGGCTTGAACTGAATAGAGCGGTTCCGATTATAACCAGTATTGTTCCGTAATAGAGCGGTTCTATCGGTAGATGTCTCAGTAAAATTCCAAGACCTATCATAAAGCCAGCAATAAAATATGACTGCATTGCCTGAAAAGCAAAAAGGCATATTTTATCTTTATGAGGGGAGAGTGATTTAATTCGCACAATATTTTTATCTATAATCTTTTGAAAGACAACTCTGCTTTTGAGAATCCCCAAAAGAATCCCAACGCCTATCATGATATATGCTTGTGAGTCAAGGGGGAGAAGTTTTGTAATACCTCTACCAAACAGAAACAGACCGATAATTGCCCATAATAGTCCTGCGGTGAATACAAGTGTTGTTCTTTTAACTGCTGGTTCTGGTATACTCATAGCGAAATTATACGAAATTAATCATTATTTATCTACGAAAAAACTTTCATTATGTGATTCTATAATAAAAATTCTCACGTATATTATATAGAGAGTATACTTCGACAAGCTCACAGCTTGCAAGCTGTTCAGTATGAGAAATTGTATATTGTTAGGAAATTATTATGTCAAAATTCAAAGAAACTCAGCTTACCGAAAATGCAAGAGCCGTCCTCAAAAGACGCTATCTACACAAAGACAGACAGGGCAATATCATCGAAACTGAGACAGAATTGTTCAGGCGAGTTGCGGATTATATAGCTTTAGCTGATAAAAACTACGGAAGTTCTGAAGATGAAATCAAAGTGACAGCACAAAAATTTTACGAGATAATTTCGTCACTTTGTTTTATGCCAAACTCGCCAACGCTTATGAACGCAGGTCGTGCCAATGGGCAACTTTCTGCTTGTTTTGTCCTGCCTGTCGGCGATTCGATGGAGGAAATTTTTGAGACAAATAAACATGCTGCTTTAATTCATAAATCAGGTGGCGGGACAGGTTTTTCATTCTCACGGCTCCGTCCTCGTAACTCGATTGTTGCCTCAACCTCGGGGATTGCATCTGGTCCTGTTTCGTTTATGTCTGTCTATGATTCGACAACCGAAGCGGTCAAACAGGGGGGGGCTCGTCGTGGTGCCAATATGGGAATCCTGCGAATTGACCATCCTGATATTTTGGAATTTATCACTTGTAAAGAAAATACAAATAAAATAACAAATTTTAATATTTCAGTTGCAATTACAGATAGTTTTATGGAAGCACTTTCTAAAAAAGAAAGCTTCCCATTGATAGATCCTCGTACTAAAAAAGTATATCAGCTCAATAGAAAAGAAATTTTCTTGGATGCACAAGAGTTGTTTGACACTATCGTCGCTCATGCTTGGCAGACTGGTGAACCAGGATTGATTTTTATCGACCGTATGAACCGCTTGAACCCTACAACTAATGAAACTATCGAAGCAACCAATCCCTGTGGCGAACAACCATTGCCGCCGTATGATTCCTGTAATCTTGGTTCGATTAATCTTTCGCAGTTTGTCATACAAATTGATTCTGGTAATATCGATGATAAAATTGA
Organism: Candidatus Zixiibacteriota bacterium; assembly: GCA_024280215.1. Classification (GTDB taxonomy): domain Bacteria; phylum Zixibacteria; class MSB-5A5; order GN15; family FEB-12; genus QQUK01. The sequence continues at coordinate 50,353 of JAJRQO010000042.1, read as the reverse complement.
TTGGGATAAACTTGGCGATGTTGTCCGAACTGCGGTTCATTTTTTAGATAATGTTATCGACCAAAATTGTTACCCATTACCAGAGATTAAAAAGCAGACCCAAAAAAATCGTCGTATCGGTTTAGGGCTTATGGGTTGGGCGGATATGCTGGTTCAGTTACGTATCAGATATGACAGCGAGCAAGCGATGCAACTTGCTGAAAAGCTTGCTGAGTTTGTCGAGCTTGAAGCGAGAAAACAATCATCAGAGCTTGCAAAATCAAGAGGGAAATTTCCGAACTGGGAAAACTCTATTTATAAAAAACAAAATCTTTCGATGCGGAACGCTACCGTAACCACGATTGCTCCGACTGGAACGATTTCGATAATTGCGGGTTGTTCATCGGGAATTGAGCCGTATTACTCAATTGCATTTGAACGAAATGTCATGGATGGAAGTAAGCTTTTGGAGGTGAACAGATTTTTCAAAGAGTCTGCCATAGAAGAAAAGTTTCATTCGGAGAGACTCATGCAAGAGGTCGCCTCAAAACGATCACTTCAAAATATCGAGACTGTTCCGCAGTCTATCAAAGAAATTTATGTAACAGCTGCCGATGTATCGGCTGAAAACCATATAAAAATGCAGGCAGTATTTCAAAAATATTGTGATTCATCAGTCTCTAAAACTATCAATTTTTCAGAATCAGCGACTAAAAAAGATGTTGCTCATGCTTTTTTGCAGGCGTTTGAATTAGGTTGTAAAGGGGTTACTATTTATAGGGATAATTCTCGTCCGAATCAGGTTCTATCACCAATTATAAAAGAGAGTAAGAGTGTAGAGTCAGAACCTCAAGTTGAAAAACGACCTGATATTTTACATGGAATCACCGAAAAAATGCGGACAGGATATGGGAATTTGTATGTGACAATCAATGTCAAAGATGGGAAGCCGTTTGAGGTTTTTGCTCATATCGGCAAATCTGGATATACAACGATGGCAGATACCGAGGCGATTTGCCGACTTATTTCCTTAGCACTTCGTTCGCAAATACCAGTCGAAACTATCATATCCCAACTTCGTTCAATAGGTGGGGCAAATCAGATTTATTCGGGTGGAGCAAAGGTTTTTTCGATTCCAGATGCGATTGCTCAAATTTTGCACAAGCATTTCATTGGTAGTGATGGGGTAGAGTTTGATTCGTTTGAAATCTGCCCAAGTTGTTCATCATCTATGCGTTTTGAGTCGGGCTGTTATAATTGTGTAAGTTGTGGTTATTCTAACTGTTAAAAATGCCGATAATTATAGAGATAGTTATTTTTCTGATTGACAGAAAGAGAAACAAAGCGTATGGATATAGTAATGAATTTAACAAAATATATACCAGCGGGTCGTACCTCGCTCGTGAATAAAAATGGTGCTGATTTACAGATTCAAACTGAATATGCATATCGCCCATTTCCACGACTTACAACGACTATTATTCTTAATGGACAGGTTCTACACAAGATTGAGAAAAAACTTGAGAAGCCGATTGAGTCATTTGAAGAGCAAGCTATTATGGAAAATCGGATAAAAAAACAACACGGCGAAGTTGTTGCGATCATCAAAGAAAATGATGCCAGTTCACTCTTACAAAAATCAGATAGCCAAAAAATACCAACAGCCATTGCTAATGACTCTGTTGAAATATCAAAGGCGACCTTAGACACACAAAATGAATCTGCGGAAGTTTCTGTTGTAGATAAATTCAAAGCGATTGAGGGAGTTAAGTATGTGTATCATCTTAATATCGATGGTAAATTTGTTAATAAAATAGAAAGCGACCATTTTAAAAAATCATTTTCATCTGTTTTTAAATCTATTGCTGAATTGATAGAAATTTTTACAATTATTCCAGGAGTTACATTTTCCCGTGAAGCAGGTGTCTATGAGGTTGAACGGAATAAATTATTTTTAGTTTCTGCTGGTGATGATATTTATTTTATCATGCTTGATAAAGCCTTATCGACATTTAACTATGAACAAGCTCTTAAAGCAATAATTTCCCCATCCTATTTTTCATAAATTTGAACATACTTCGATAAACTCATTATTACATAAAAAAAACGGAACCAAAGCTGGTTCCGCTCTATATATTTATAAAATGTTGAAATTCTACTTCGCATTTTTCCAAATAATGCCACCCTCGGAGCCAACGGCATAAATACGATTCTTAACGAGAATCAAATCATATACATCAAATGATTTTGCCATGAGTTCGGGACTCCAGTTACGTCCACCATCGGTAGTTTTAAGAAGTGTTGATTTTAGACCACCGATATAGCCCTCGCTATTGTTGAGCATTTGAGAGGCGACATAGACTTTTTGATCATTTTTATTTTCAGATGGCAGCCAAATTTTTCCACCATCGTTTGTATAAGCGATCATTCCTTTGAGTCCACAAATGATTCCTGTCTTACCATGAAAAGAAAAAGAACGTCCAGGGTTACCAGAGACAGTCTGTCTGGACTCCCATGTTTTGCCAAAATCGGTTGAATAGTTGAGACGACCGAATGATTGTACTATAATTTCGTTGTTGTAATATCCAATTTCGCTAACGCCTAAACCAATTGGTTTGGTTTTAGTCCAAGTCTTTCCACCATCTGCTGTTCTAAATGAAATTCCTGTAAATGGAGATTTTTGATTAAGGGAGAGACCAATGACCAAACCATGCTTGTTGTCAAACATCTCAACATCAAAAAACCAAGCGATTGTGTCGGTGATGTTGATTTTTTCAAATGTATAGCCACCATCGGTTGTTTTCATCAGTGTCCCTTTGGAACCACAAATAAAACCGATATCTGAATTTAAGAAATGAACATCTTCCAAAGAGATGCCTGGGGCAGAGTTAAAAGTGTCAAAACTTTTGAGTTTATCAAAAGAACGAATTAGTTTACCGTTTTTGGTGACAAAAAATGCGGTATCTTCACCTAAAAATGAAGCACCATTGATATTCTCACTTACTGGAAAATTGACGACATTCCAGCCTTGGGCTTGGGTGGAAACTGTTGCTGTTACGATTAAACAGCTTAATAAAATAATAATTTTCTTCATAATTTTAAAATTGTCTTTTTAAGTTTATCTTTTTACACTTACTATCGGTATAAGTTTAAAATAACTGATATTTATTCAAATTGAAAGAATAATTTAACGAAACACAAGGTTTTCATGTCAGATAAAACAATTGTCGAACTTACAAACGTTTATTTAAAAACTCATCGTGGTCATGAGGTCTTTAAAGATTTAAACTTTAAGCTTTTATCGGGTGAATCGGCTATTATTTATGGACCTGCGAGTTCAGGGAAAAGTACGCTTATAGAGTTGTTGATTGGCAAACGGTTTGCTGATTCTGGTTCAACGGAGATGTTTGGTTCACTTTTAAGACCAAATAAAAAAAGATTGATAAAATCGGTCCGTCGTAAAATTGGTGGTATCGGCGGACTTTTTTCACTTGTGCCGACCTATACGGTTGCTGAAAATATAACATTACCATTAGTCTTAGCTGGTGAACGGAAAAGATTTCAAAAAGAACGATTGATGGCTATGTTGGCAGAATTTTCACTTTTGAACCAAGCCAATGTCTATCCCGAGATGCTTACTCGAGTTGAAAATACGTTGGTACAATTTGCTCGAGCCAATGTCGCCCATCAGCCATTGATACTCATTGATGAACCGCTGGCAGGGATGGATCCAAAAACGTATGAGCGGATATATGAATTTATGTCAAAATTAGCTATTTCAGGATTGTCGCTGGTGATTGTATCATCTGAAGAACTTAAAAGTCATCTTCCCAATACATCAAGTTATCATTTGTCCAATGGAGGATTGTCATGAACCAATTTGGACATGTTATAAAAGAGATATTTCGTAATTTATATAAAAATCCAGGGACATCGCTTTCAGCGATACTTTCGATGACTCTTCTTTTTTTACTTTTTGATTTGTTTTGGATTGCTGCCGATACTTCGGATAAATTTTATGAAAACTATCTTTCTGACTTACAAATGGAAGTTTTTATCTCAGAAGAATATCCAGATTCTGCTCTTACTATACTTAAAAATGAGATGAAAAATATTGAAGGTATCAGTTCTTTTGTCTTTATTTCCAAAGAGATAGCCCGCTCAAAGCTTGCTGATTTAGTTGGTGTTGATTTACTTGTAGGTTATGATTCATTAAATCCATTACCAGAATCATTTGTGCTGACCTTTCATAATGATGTCTTAAATTCAGCGGATTTAGCTGACATTGAAAACCAGATTGTGGCTCAGAAAAGTGTTTCGCATGTTTATTATAGTAAAAATTGGTTGGCAAAGGCAGAGTCTACAAAAAACATAATAACTGACGTTGGGCTACTGCTTGGCATTCTTATATTCTTTACTGTATTGGTCTCATCTGCCAATAATATGCGGCTAACCGCAAAAACACGAGCAGTTGGTTTTTACCAGATGCGTCTTTTAGGTGCAGGGAAACTTCTTTTGGCGATGCCCTTTATCATAGAGGGGATTCTGCTTGGAGCTTTATCGGCGGGAATTGGATGGGGGATGATTTTTTATTGGAAAGATAAAATACAATTTTCCAACTTTGAAATTATGTTCCCTACTCTTGAGGAACTCGGTCTCTATTGTTTAGCGGCTGGTCTGCTTGGGCTAATTTCTGGCTATGTTGGTATTAGACGATTACTGAGGTTGTAAGTTGAAAAAAACTATTTTTATATTACTCTTATTTTTTATTATTGCTACTGTTGTACAGGCTGATTCAAAAGGTGATTTTAAAAAGCAACAGGATGCTCTCAAAGATTTAAATGCTGATATTGATAAATCTGAAAAAGAATTGAATAAACTTCGTAGTAATGAAAATTCTGTTCAAAAAAAACTCGCCAATAGTAAACAGAAAATAAACGCTGATAATAAAGTGATTTCTGGGTTGAATAAAGAACTGAGACAGATTCAAAATAATATTAAAAATGCTGAGTTGGAACTTGATGGACGAACCCAGTACCTTGAACAAAGTAAACGTCGCTATCTTGGTAATCTCAGGCAATTTTATCTTTCTGCTAATCGTACCGACAATGAATTATTTTCAGAAGATCCAAACGAAGAGATGCTTCTGAGTAGGCAGATTATGTACTTATCATCGCTTGCGGGTTTTGAATCTGAAAATGTGCAACTGGCTCAAAATTTGTTGAGTGAGACAAAAGTAAAAAAGGATGACTTAACATCTGAAAATAAACGGATTAAAAATTATAAAAGAAAAAAATCAACCTCATTATCTCTGGCGGTGAATAGTAAAAACAAACAGGAACGTGATTTAAAAAAAATTAAAAATAAAAAATTGATTGCGACTGATAAAATGTTGATGCTCAAGCAAGCTGCTGAAGATATGGAACAGATAATAGCAACTCTACAAGAAGAAGCTATACGCAAAGCACAGGATAATGATAGTCAAAGAGAATCATTTTTTGCCGCACTAAAGGGACAGTTGCTTACTCCATATAAAGGAAAAGTTGTTGAATCTTTTGGTGACAAAATATCGAAACGGAATATACGTTCGCATAACCCAAGCATCTCGATTAAGGGTGTTGCTGGTGGCAAAGTAACTTCGGTGGCATCGGGAACTATTGCTTTTGTTGGAGAGTTGCGTGGTTATGGAAATTTTATTATCATAAACCATGATGACCGATTTTTTACAACCTATGCTGGCTTAGGTCAGATTGTTGTACAAAAAGATAGCTATGTGTTAGCAGGTAGAAAGATTGCATCGGCTGGTGTTGATGGTCTTTTACGATTTGAAATTAGAGATAAACGAACACCAGTTGACCCTGTTGAATGGATACAGATTGAATCATTTAGATAAACTTATATATACTTCAAAAGCTTGGAACATTCTTTCGGGAGCTTATAAACAAAAGAAAACCTCTTCGACTTATTTGCTATATGGTAAAGAGGGAAGTGGACGCTGGCTTCATGCTATTGCATTTACGGCACTTTTTAATTGTGAGGATGTCAAAGAGGTTGACTCAGTCTTCAGACCTTGTGGTTCCTGTCGTAATTGTATGAATATCTTTAATCTCAATTTTGATGCTCTCAAAATAGTCGTACCGATACCACCACATGAGAATAAATTAGATAAAGCGATAGATTTTACTCTTGAAGCGATTCAGACAAAAAAAGCAGAACCATTTGCTCTGCTGACATCTGCAAAAACAACAAATATTCCAATCTCTCTTGCTCGTGAAATCAAGAAAAGTTTAGCCCTCAGACACGATAAAGGTCAGATACGAGTGGTGCTGTTTTACAAAATGGAACAGATGCGTGGTGCTTCGGCTGATGCTCTTTTGAAAATGATTGAGGAACCTCCAGAAGATACCGTTATTATTTTAATCGCGGATAAACCAGATTCGCTTCTTCCGACGATTCAATCTCGTTCGCAGAAAATTAAAATCCCAAGACTGGCTTCTGAAGATATGAAAGAGTATCTATTAGAAAACGGAGATGCTACCGAACATCTTGCTTCGCTTTTTTCAAAAATTTCAGAAGGTTCACTTGGACAAGCAATAGCAATGCTTGAATCACATGGTGATGATGAAAATAACCAACGAGCAATATTTTGTATGCTTTTTAAATCTCTATTTCATGATTCTGGAGCGGATACATTGTCGCAAATGAATGAATATCTGACTTTGCGAGACCGTTCTGAGACATTCGCGATGCTTAATTTATGGCAAATGCTGGTTCGGGATGTTGGTAACTTTGCTGTGACACGGGATGAGAATGAAATTTTTAATATTGATTTTTCTGCTGATATTCAGCAAATAGCTGGTTATTTTCACTCATCAGAGCTGGCTTTGCAGATGGCTGAGACAATAAAAATTACCCTTGCCGATTTAGAACGTAATGTGCATATTCAGGGGGCATTGATGGCTTTGGGATTAAAACTAAAAGCACAAATTTCATCTATGCAAAACTAAAAAAACGCAGTTCTATCAAGGAGCTATAATTGGCTGAACTTTATTTAGTAGAATTTAAAGGTTCTCGTAAAGAGTACTTTTATAATACATATTATCATTCTTTAAATCTCACTGAACTTGTCATTATTCAAGCTGAGCGTGGTGAAGATATTGGGATACTTTCAAAAAAAGTTGATGTCGAACGTGAATTTCAAGAAAGTCAAAAACCTCGTTCGATATTACGTCCAGCATCGGAAACTGACATTACAGATTTTGATACTCTTCAGGAAAAAGAGAAGATTAACAAATCTGAAATATTGGATATGATAAAAAAGCACAAACTGAAAATGAAAATTGTCGACATTGAATGGCAATTTGATGGCAACAAGATGACCGTCTTTTTTACTGCTGATCATCGTGTTGATTTCAGAGAGTTAGTAAAAGAATTAGCATCACGTTATAAAACCCGAATCGAACTCAGGCAGATTGGTGTTCGTGATGAAGCACGTCGGCTTGGTGGTATAGGTATTTGCGGTCTCAGACAATGCTGTAATACATTTATTGCTGACTTCAAGCCAATCTCTACCCAACATGCCCGTGATCAAGACTTACCTTTGAATCCATCTAAGATTTCTGGAAATTGTGGCAGACTGCTTTGTTGTTTGCGTTATGAAACTGAGACCTATGAAACAGTCAAAGGGATGTTTCCTCAACCAGGTACAAGAGTCAAAACAAAAAACGGCGATGGAGTTATTACTCGTATTGATATTTTCAATGAAGAAGCGGTGATTCGTGATGCCGAGGGTGTCATGATTCGTTCATCTGCCGAAGATATTATAAATGTCGACAAAGCACGAAGAGATAGAAATTCAATAGAAAAACCTCGCTTAGATGAAGTTGATGAAGGCGAGAATAGTAAAGCAGATATTAAAAAACTTGATGATTCCAATAATTAGAACTTTTGTGAACTGGAGATAGTTTTGGCTAAACCACTTTATATTACAACCCCTATTTATTATATAAACGATGTCCCCCATATAGGGCATGCATATACATCTATTGCTGTAGATATGATTTCCCGTTTTCATAAAATTGCTGGACGGGAAGTTTTTTTTCTAACTGGCACAGATGAACATGGCAATAAAGTTGCTGAAGTGGCAGCTGCATCAGGTATGACTGAAATCGATTATTGTAATAAAATTGTAGTCTCTTTTCAAGATGTATTAAAAAAGTTAAATATTGAAAACGATTATTTTATTCGGACAACATCAGAACGTCATAAAAAAGCAGTTTGGAAAATATTAGATGCTATGCGTTCTGCCAAAACAGATGACGGACAGGATGTAGTCTATTCTGCTGATTATGAAGGCCTGTATTGTACTGGATGTGAAAAATTTATTACTGAAAAAGAATTAGTAGATGGACTTTGTCCTGATCACAAAGTAAAACCTGATGCCTTAAAAGAAAAAAATTATTTTTTTAGACTTTCTGCTTTTTTACCTAAGATAAAAAAACTTATAGAAACAGATGAATTGCGGATTCTTCCTGATGAAAGAAAACGTGAAGTGCTTGGGCTTATCAATCAGGATATTCCTGACTTTTCTCTTTCCCGTGAACGGGTCAAGTGGGGGGTTCCATTATCATTTGATAAAGAGCAGGTCGCTTATGTATGGGTCGATGCTCTTTCAAATTATATCTCTGCTATTGGTTATGGAGATGATGAGACTACTTTTAATAAATGGTGGAATGATGGTGAAGTTGTGCATCTGATGGCAAAAGATATTTTGAAATTTCATACTCTTTTTTGGCCTGCAATGCTTTTGGCGGCTGGTGTGAAACTTCCGAGTACCATGTTTTTACATGGCTTCTTTACCGTAGACGGTGAGAAAATGTCTAAAACATTAGGCAATACGATTGACCCGAATGAAACTGTCGAACAATTTGGCATAGACGGAGCCAGATACCTGTTACTGACTCAGTTTCCATTTGGGGTCGATGGTGACGTGCAGGCAAAACGGTTTGCGGAAAAATATAATTCCGATTTAGCAAATGACCTTGGTAATTTGGTTTCTCGAGTTGCCAAAATGGTTCTTGTCAACTTCGACGGTAAACTTCCAAGTCCGAATAGAGATGCTAAAGTAATTACCGAAATAATGGAAAGAACAGAACCTGTTCCAAACGCCGCCTATTCTCATATAAAACATTTTAGACTTTCAAAAGCGATAGATGAAGCGATTGATTTGATTCGCTTTACGAATAAATATTTTAATGATAAGGCTCCATGGAAGCTTGTCAAAGATGGAAAACTCGAAGAAGCAGGTGGAGTGTTATATGCATGTGCTGAAGTTATACGAATAGTTTCTATTATTCTGTTTCCTATTATGCCGAACAAAATGCGTGAAATAAGAAAAGTATTTTCACTTGATGATTCTACTTTAACGCTCGAAAGTGCTAATACTTTCTTTGATCTCAAGCCAGGAGCATCTGTACAAATTGAAGATGTTGTTTTTCCTCGTATAGATATAAAAGCTTTAGAGAAAAAGAAACAAGAGTCAGTCAAACAAAATGATGATAACTTGATTGATATTTCTGATTTTGGAAAAGTAAAGTTAGTTGTTGCAGAAGTTTTAGAAGCGGAAAAAGTTGAGGGTGCCGACCGTTTGTTGAAACTTCAAGTAAACGTAGGGGATGAAACTCGTCAGGTCGTTGCGGGCGTTGCTGAGCATTATCCTCCTGAAAAAATCAAAGGGATGAAAGTTGTCTTAGTCGCCAATTTGAAGCCTGCGACTATTCGAGGTATCGAATCTAATGGAATGTTGTTAGCTGCTAAAAAAGGTAAAAAGCTGACGCTGTTGATGCCATCGGATGACTTACCAGCGGGTGCCAAAGTTAGCTGATGATTGACTCACATTGCCATCTGAACTATATAGAAAAATCAGGTTCTGTCGCTGACATGGTTGCTAATGCAATCGATAATGGCGTCCATACAATTATAAATATTGGAACCGATTTACAATCATCAGAAATTTCTGTTGCCTATGCCAAAGAGTACGATGCCGTCTTCGCCGCAGTTGGGGTGCATCCGAGTGATGCCAATCATTCGAGTGACGAAGTTCTCGCAAAAATCAAAGCAATGACATCTGAAAAAAAAGTCGTCGCTGTTGGCGAAATCGGACTTGATTATTACCGAGACCATTCACCTCGTGATGTCCAGCGAAAAGTTTTCAAACAACAACTTGAAATGGCGGTCGAGGTTAAACTTCCGATTGTCATTCATACCCGTGAAGCATTTGATGATACCTACGAGATAGTCAAAGATTATGCTTTTGATTTACCTGGGGGAGTTTTTCATTGTTTCCCTGGGACTGTTGAAGAAGCACAAAAAGTTTTTGATTTAGGTTTTGTCATTTCGGTCGGTGGTATCATCACCTATAAAAATGCTACTATGGCCGATGTCGCTCGTGAGGTTCCGCTTGAAAAGTTACTGCTTGAAACAGACTCTCCATTCTTGACCCCTGTGCCATACCGAGGCAAAACCAATCGACCTGCGTTGGTGAAGCATGTCTATAAACATCTTGCCGACATTAGACAAATCGATGTGGGCGAAGTTGAAAAAACAGTCGACCGAACGGTGCAGAAACTTTTTAAACTTGTAGAAACGTTCGGGGACTAAACTATGGCAAGTTACCGTGCCAAAAAAAGATTTGGACAAAATTTTTTAAAATCTCAGGATGTCATTCAAAAAATTATTGATGCAATCAATCCGCGACAAGGTTCTCGTATTATAGAAATCGGTGCTGGGCGTGGAGCGATAACCCTTCCGCTTGCTGAGTCGCAGGCAATTGTTACCGCTATTGAGTTTGATAATGATTTAATCGGTTATCTCACCAAACTTCTGTCAAAGCACCCAAATGTAGAAATTATCCATCAAGATTTTTTATTGTACGAACCTGATTTTGACAACTACATTTTGGTTGGCAATCTTCCGTATAATATTACCACGCCTGTTATCGAGTGGGCATGTGAGCGTCGCAATGATATTCAATCGGCATTTTTTATGACTCAAAAAGAAGTTGCTTTGCGTCTGTCGGCAAAACCTGGTAACAAAGATTGGTCGCCACTCGCGATATTTTCTCAACTTTATTTTGATGTCGAGCTGCTGTTTGACATTTCAGCAAAACATTTTTCTCCACCACCCAAAGTGGAATCATCTATTGTAAAGTTAGTCCCAAAAGCTGACGTTGAGATTGAACATCCTGATCTGTTTGAACAGGTTGTGCGAGCGTCATTTTCACAACGTCGTAAAACACTTCTTAATAATCTGACCCGTTCGTTGATTGAAAAATCTGATGAGAACATCGCTATCTTAGCAGAGTGTGGGCTTGACGAAAAAGTTCGTGCGGAACAAATTTCAATCGAAAACTTTTTAAAATTGACTAATTTATTCGTCATTCGTAATATTCTTCCGTATAAGAACTAATTAACAATTTCAACCGTTTATAAGTGCAATAATATAAAGGAATATATTATGTCGACTTTGACTTTAAATGTAGATATGGCTGCGGTGCTTCGCCAAGCCTCAAGACAAAATGAACCTGACCCATCCCAACTTGCAATGCTTGGTGAGTTGTTTGGGGTTGATGCTATTGCGGTGCAGTTTCGCCGTGACCGAAAATATATTAAAGAGCGTGATCTGTATCTGCTCAAAGGAATGGTCAAATCAAAACTTATTATTGTCATGCCACCATCTGATGAGGCGATTCAAAAAATTATTGAACTGAAACCGCATACGGTGATTTTTGCTGCTGACCATGCTGATTCTGATTCTCCATTGTCACCGATTGATTTTAACTCTACTCCTGTTGATTATAAAACTATGACCAATCAACTGCAGGCGGTGGGGGTTGAGGTTGGTTATTTTGTCGAGCCTGAGTCCGATGAAATCAAAGGGGCAGCCAAAGCGGGAGCATCTTTAGTGCTTATCAATTGTTCGGGGTATGCTGCCGCAAGAACTACAGAGGATGCCCAAGCGGAGCTTGATCGAATTGATAGAGCCACACAATCGGCACATAAACATTCTCTTTCGCTTTATGGGGCAGAGGGGTTGCATTATAAAAATATCCAGCCACTTGTTGAATTGCAGATGTTTGAGTCATTTATTATCGGCGATGCTATTGTTTCAAAAGCGTTGTTGCTTGGTTTAAAAACCGCCATTGAAGATATGCTATCGCTGTTGAAAAAGTAAATTTTCATCATGTCATCCCTTATTTCAATTTTTTTGTAGGTCGGGTTCACAGTATTCGCCATAGCGAATGCAGAACCCGACATGTTACATAGATGAACAGTTTGTCGGGTTCGATACCCACCTATCGGTCGGTTTGTGAACTCGACCTACGATAATTCTAAACGGAACAGGCAAGCCTGTTCCCTACAAAAGAGTTATCCACCATTTGCGAAACAACTATTTCTTTGTAATCAAATAGTTCTCTTTATCTTACAGCACATTGGCTTTGTTTTGTCAAATTTAAGTTTTTTGATTACTCGTTCCTCCACGTAGGTCGGCGTTCCGTTGATTTGAAATCGTTAGATTTCAAAATCGAGAAACCCGACAAAGATTTATGAAAATATGTGCATGGCAGACGTCCTCGTCTGACAATAAATTTCATTTAAGAAATTATTTAGCTTCGTATAACACAGGGGAGTGTGTGAATCTGTGGTGGATGTGTAGGGAAAGTTTTCGTGCGATAGTCATTGCGAGGCAACTTGTCACATTGTGACTTGTTGCCGTGGCAATCTCATCTTTTATAATTGACATCACACTCTAATATGTCGTTTTTAAGATATGGCAAATAAAATATTTCTCATTCTAATTATATTCATAATATCATTAGGTCTATCGTGTTCATCGAATGATATAGGTTTTAAAGTTAAATATATTACACGTAGTTCTTTAAAACAGCCAGGGAAAGTGTTTCTTTACGACACTTCTAAAGATAAGAAATTTATTATCAAGGAAGATTATTGGGATAAAGTAGGGTATCTTTGGTGCGGAGAACTTAAAACTAAACCCGTGGATAGAAAACAACACTGGCCAGATGATTATATGTTCTCAGCGGAGAATATGAGTGTTGATTTAAGTTCCAATACTATTATTGATAAATATAATGTTAACTCTCTAGAAGTTGAGAAATTATATGGTACATGTAATCAAGATGCAGGTATCACTTCTTTTAAGACAACTGTTTACCAGAGTATAAAAAATAGTAAATATCCAAGATGGACTGGGTTTTTATATTTTTATACTCTATATAACGTTAATACTGATTCTCTGTACTTCGTTGATTCATTGTTCAGAAATGAGCATTATTATTTTCAAAATGGTTTTATTGATAGTTCTGGGAATAATTTTTATTACAACAAACGAGAATTTGCTCTGAAATACAACATCGCTAATGGCACTATTGATACTCTTTATCAAGGTGAAATACCTGTTATACCAGTGAACAGTTCTGACGTATTAGTCTATTCTAAACAGGATCATAAGCTTCGATTACTAAATGATACATATACTGTTGAAAAAGAAATACGATGTGATGAGATAATACCGATTACAGTCTATAAAGTAGATGAGTTTAAGTATTTGATAGGAAAACGCCATCACCCTACATTTACTCTTCATGTTAATAAAATGAAAGTTTTATTGTACGATTTTTCTAACCAAACAGAAACTGAATTATTTGTAGATGATCTAGGTGAAATAATAGGTGTTATAGATTAGCACAAGTGCAACAGTAGATGAGTTAAATTACTTTGATATGTTGCTGCTCTGGACTACGGCTCTGCCGGAGAGGAGTTGGGGAGGATGTCGGGTTTCTCACAATTATATTTTATAGAATCGGAACGCCGACCTACGAATTAGTGGTGCATACTTCGACAAGCTCAGTATGACGTATTGTAAAAACAAAAACTCCCCTTAATCCCCTCTTAAAAGAGGGGAACAGCCTGCAGGCTGGAAATGACAATTATACAAACCCTAAAAAAATTGTAGGGTTCGGGCATGCCCGAACCTTTTTAAATTGTACCGACAGGGCATTGCCCTGTCTAAAATGGAACAGGCATGCCAGTTCCCTACAAAAAAAGAGTTACCTTGAACAGCTTGCAAGATGTGAGCTTGTCGAAGGGTCAAATTACTCCAATAATCTGACAACTTGACTTTATTGGACAAAAATCGTTTGTTGTCTGTATGAATGAAATAGAAAAAATTGAAATTATCGTCGATGAAGGCACTGAATCAGAACGTTTGGATTCATACCTCGCCTCGCATCCTGATTTAGAACTGACCCGCAGTAAAATTCAAAATTTGATTGCTGACCATGCAATTATTATTAATGGTGTAGAAGCGAATAAAAAAATCAAAGTCAAACCGCATGACACGATTATTATCTCTATTGCTCCTCCTGAAGAAATTTTGTTAGAGCCTGAAGATATACCGCTTGATATTGTTTTTGAAGATGAATACTTAGCTGTGGTCAATAAGCAAGCTGGTTTGGTGACTCATCCTGGAACTGGAAACAAAAGCGGGACGCTTGTAAATGCGTTGCTTTTTCATTTGAAATCATTGTCTCAATCAACCGATAAAGACAGACCTGGGATTGTTCATCGCTTAGATAAAGATACCTCGGGGCTTCTTTTAATTGCCAAAGATGATAAGGTACATCTTAAATTACAAGAAGCAATTCAGGCACGAGAAGTAAAACGAACCTATCTTGCTTTGATTTGTGGACATATGAAAGATGATTCGGGCGAGATAAATCTTCCGATTGGTCGGTCGATAAATGACCGTCGGAAAATGACGGTGACAAATGTTGGATCTCGTGAAGCTATTACCGATTATAAACTGTTGAGCAGATATAGAACATACGACCTTTTGGAAGTGAATTTGCAGACTGGACGGACACATCAGATTCGGGTACATTTTTCGCATTTAGGGCATCCTGTCTTTGGTGATAATGAATATGGTGGTCGGGATAAATGGCACAAAGGTATTTTTGGTCCTGAACGACCTCTTGCCAAACGGTTGTTGGGAACGCTCAAACGTCAGGCGTTGCATGCTCAGAAAATCGCTTTCATACATCCGATAACGAGCGAGAAGATTGAACTTGAAGCGAAGATTCCTGATGATTATAATAAAGTTATCAATATGTTGAACAATGAAGGTGCATAGAAAGTACTATTTAAAATAATAATATTTTACGTTGTGTCAGGTCCTGATTTACTTTTAGTAAATTGTGACCAGACACCTATTCATCAGTTCACAATCCCGCTGAAGCGGAATCAGGAACTGACGAAACAATAGAATTATCGTGAGCAGTCAGGAATGGGTTCCTGACTGCTCAAGCTGATAGTAAGGGTTTGAGAAGAAAAAGAATAAAAATTGGAGGACTTAATGTTTTGTCCAAAATGTAAATATGAATATACACCCGTAGTGACTGTCTGTGCTGATTGCAATGAGACATTGGTTACCGAAGAAGAATTAAAAACTGTTGTCGAGGATGAAAAGAAAGTCGATGCATCCCCACTTTTGGAAGAACTTACCAATGGTGAGGCATTTACCGATGCTCCTGATTTTCCCAAAGATATTAATTGGGTACACATTGCCCGTTTACACTCACAGCAGATGGCAGATATGATCCTTGAGGTTCTTCATGCTAAAGATATTGCAGCGGTCATCCATTCGGAAACAGGCTATTTTGGAATCACAGGTCAGCTTGGGATGTCTTCTTATAGTCCAATTGGGGGTGGATATTCACTTTTTGTCGACAGTAATTCGCTTGAAGATGTTGATAATGAAGCGTCTGTTGTGCTTGGTGATGAGTGGGAAAAGTGTAAACTGATTGAGATAGGGTAGCTAGTTTGTAGTTTTATTTCTGTTGTGTCTGATGCTATCAGACGAAGTCGGATGACATCTGACACTTGGAAATCTGTCAGTTCACAATCCCGCAGAAGCGGAATCAGGAACTAACAGAACAAAATAATATTGCGTAGTTTAATTTAGTTTGTAACTTATTAGAAGTTCTCACGTCTTAAGAATAATGATTTTAAGATGGAGAACTTTGTGTTTTTAAAAAATTCAACTTCAGCACTTGTCGGACTTTTTTTAGGTGTTGTTTGGTTAGTTATCGGTTTCAGTTATGATAATTCAGGTATTATGATGCTTGGAGGGCTAATGTTATGTTTTGGGCTGTTTTTTAGACTAAAAAAAGAACCAGTTAAAAATGAATTAAACGGGAAATCAGTACGGAACAAAAAACAAACAGCTTTAAAGTAGTTTATTACTTTTCCTCCCAATATATCTTTACTCAATTATTTAAATGAGAAATAATTGAGTAAATCTTTCAAAAGAACCAACTTCTGAGAAATTTATTTCAAAAGTTGAGGGTGATATTATCCACAACTTATATAATCATCAATTATATCATCAATCGGAGCTAAATCTTCTTTTAATACAATTCTACTTTTTAATTTTACAATCCAATATTCAATATCTTTTTCAGAGCTTAATTGTTTTAGAAATATATATTGATGATTCTCTGCACTAATGCTAATAAATGCATTATAACCATCTGCATAGGAAAATTCGTTTTGCTCTAAAATAGATATAAATATTTTCTGTTTTTCTTTGAAATTTAGCATATTGAGTTGATTAAGTGATATTCTTTTGAAATTCTTGACTTTATTAGTTTCTCTTCAAATTTTAAGTTTTTGATTGGGTTTTCAATTGTAAGAAATTTTGGAATTTCATTAAGATTTAATATTAAAGTGACAATATAATCATCTTCGTATTCTCGAGCTTTTTGATATTCATTTTCTGTAAGTCGAAATTTACCTTTTTTACCTCTTATGCCTTTAATTTCCGCTAAATAAGAATGTTTTTTTACCTCTATCTGAAAATCATAGCCATCTCCAAATAATCTTGCATCTTCTAAAGAGCCATTTTGAAAAATATCTATCTGATTGAAATTTTCCATGAAAAACAGTTCAGCTTCTAAACCTGTCTCCTGTAATTTCTTAAATCGACTTTTAATTATTGGTTTAGCATGATACTTAAAATCTTTAACTTTAAATGATTTATTCATATACAGTTTTACTATATCCGCATATTCATTAACTTTTTCTTTACCAAATAAGCTATCAATAAGTATTTTTCTATGAATGTAAGCGTCCCCTTTTTGCCACCATCCTTTTCTACCGTTTTTTGGAAAGAAAGGATCAAATAAATCCATTCTGTTTTTTACTGTTCCAACTGTATCAGCTATTTTATTTTCTACACAAAATTCATAGAAAGCTGATTTAGTTAAAAACCCAAATTCTTTTATAAAATCGTCATTAAATTTTGACAAGCCATAACCTATCAAATTAAGAATCTCGTAATTTTTATGCTTATTTCTTACCATATGAATTATAATATTGGCAGTCGAAATCGACCAAACTCAAATATGTCCTAAAATATTGTTAATAAAGAAATTCTCTTTATTATTTTAATAATATCATTTAGTAATGTATCACATCACATTTCGATTGACAATGAAAAAATAAATTCTTCGAAAACGCTCCCAATATATCTTTACTCAATTATTGACAAATATCAGCCACAATCGTATATATGACAATGACACAAAACAAATCAGATTCAAAGATAACGTATGCCGATTCAGGCGTTGACGTAAAAGCTGGTGAAGAAGCGGTTAACCGCATCAAAGAGCTGGCAGCCTCGACATTTAATCCTCAGGTACTTCAGGGGTTAGGGGCATTTGGCGGGTTTTTTCAGCCAGATATTTCAAATATAAAAAATCCTGTCCTGCTCTCATCGACTGATTCCGTCGGGACAAAACTCAAAGTTGCATTTATGACTGACAAGCACGATACAATCGGGCAATGTCTGGTCAATCATTGTATCAATGATATTTTAGTGCATGCTGCCAAGCCGATGTTCTTTTTGGACTATATCGGAGTTGGGAAATTACACCAAAATACTATTACGGAGATATTAGAAGGTCTCGCTCTGGCTTGTAAACAAAACAAGACCGCTTTAATCGGTGGTGAGATGGCGGAACTTCCTGAATTTTACCAAGAAGGCGAATACGATTTGGTCGGTTTTGTGGTTGGTATGGTTGACAAAGATAAAATTGTCAATGGCTCGACCATTAAAGAGGGTGATGTTTGTCTCGGTCTTCCGTCGACAGGACTGCACACTAACGGTTACACGCTGGCTCGCAAAGCGGCATTTGATATTGGAGGATTGAAACCATCCGACCATGTTGACCAACTTGGGATGACAATCGGTGACGCCTTGCTTTCGGTTCACAAATGTTACAGTTCACTTATCCATCCGCTACTTGAAAAACATGATATTCACGGTATGGCACATATTACTGGTGGTGGGATTCCTGGAAATTTAAAACGAGTTCTTCCTGTCAATCTGACTGCGGTTATCGAAAAAAATAGCTGGGGGGAAATAAACCCGTTGTTCAATTTCTTGAAAGAGATCGGTAATATCGACCCTGTTGATATTTACTCTGCATTTAATATGGGGATTGGTTATATCTTGGTTGTTGATAAAAATGACGCCGACGCTATTGTAGCCGACATCAAAGCGGTTGGCGAAGAGGTTTACACTATTGGTACAATCACCAAGGGTGATAAATCTGTGAAGTTGGTATAGCGTAGTATATGGTATTACTCTGTATCTTAGATGGCTTTGGCAACAGAGAAGCTCTGCCTGACAATGCTGTTGCCGCGGCTCATACACCACACTTTGACAAGCTGATAGCGACTTGTCCACATACATTGATAGATGGTTCTGGTTTGTCAGTCGGTCTACCAGATGGACAGATGGGGAACTCTGAAGTCGGGCATCTTAATTTAGGTGCGGGACGAGTAATCTATCAGGATATTTCCCGTATTGATAAATCAATTGCAGATGGTGAATTTTTTGAAAATGAAGCCTTCACGCTTTCGATGGAAAAGGCTACCGCATCAGGAAATGCCGTTCATCTTTTTGGTCTGCTCTCCGACGGTAAGGTACATTCGTCGCTTGAGCATTTGTACGCATTGGTCAAACTTGCTAAACAGAAACATGTAACAAAATTATATCTCCACGCATTTATGGATGGACGAGATACCCCCCCAACAAATGGACTAAAATATATGCAAGCAACGCTTGACCAGTTTGAGAAAATCGGACTTGGTAAAGTTGCCTCGCTTGGTGGTCGTTATTACGGTATGGACCGTGACAAACGGTGGGAACGGATGGACAAAGCATTTGATTCGTTTGTAAAAGGCAAAGGTGAAAAAGCCGACGACCCGATGAAAGCGATACAAGATTCGTATGACAAAGATATAACCGATGAATTTATAGAACCTGTTTTACTTGATGCAGATGGCGTTGTCAAAGATGGTGATTTAGTTATTATGTTCAACTTCCGTGCTGATAGAGCAAGACAGTTGTCATATATGTTGACTGGTCATGATGTCGAAGGGTATGACAAACGGAATCATCCGAAGATTAATTTAGTTACGATGACAAATTATGATATTTCTCTTACGCAGGCAAAAGTTGCCTACGGTAAAATTCAGCATACAAATATTTTGGGTGCGGTTTTAGAATCTGCCAAGATGAAACAGGTACGGACAGCCGAGACTGAAAAATATGCTCATGTAACATTCTTCTTTAATGGTGGTGTCGAAAAACCATTTGAGGGAGAGGTTCGTGATATGGTATCATCGCCAAAAGTAGCGACCTATGATTTACAACCTGAAATGTCAGCCCCCGAAGTGACTTCAAATATTGTCAAACGAATCAATTCAAACGAGTTTGATTTTATTCTTATAAATTATGCCAACTGTGATATGGTTGGGCATACGGGTGATTTTGATGCTGCCAAAAAAGCGGTCGAAGCGGTCGACAAAGGGTTGGGGCAGATTCTTGAAGCGATTGAAGCACAAAATTCCGTAGCACTTGTAACTGCCGATCATGGTAACGCTGAGATGATGATAAACCCAGAGACTGGCGGACCATGGACTGCTCACACGACCAACTTAGTACCGTTTGTATTGTATGACCCATCACATTCGCTTGAAAATATTTCTCTACGTGATGGTGGAATTTTAGCCGATGTGGCTCCGACAATTCTTGAAATTCTGAAATTAGAACAACCAATTGAAATGACCGGGAAATCTCTTATTAAAAAAGGAAACTAATTTGAAAGCTATCTTTCAAAAAATTCTTTTTTTTATACCCAAAGATAAAGTTCTTCGAAATCAAAGGTTCGAACTTATTCTCTGGGCGTTTTTATTATCGCTTTCATTTTATTCTGAGATGACTGGTTTTCTGGCATGGATTGCATTGGTACGACCGATTGCGATTTTTTCAAAACTTTCATCAAAAGAAGCATTTCGTACTGGTTTTTTCTATGGTTTTTTCTTAAATCTCTTTTTAATCTATTGGGTTATAATGGTGACAGTGCCTGGAGTCTTTGGAGCTGTCTTTCTGCTTGCTTTCTATGTTGCGATTATTATATGGCTCTTTAATAAAGTCTATGCGATTAAACCAATTTTTGGTCTGACTGCGTTTCCATTTTTGTGGGTTGGGCTTGAGTATTTTCGGACGCTTACCGAGTTTTCATTTCCATGGTCAGATATTGGGTACAGCCAATCATACTATTTGAAAATTATGCAGATTGTGTCAGTGACATCGGTGCATGGTCTTTCGTTTATAATAATCATTGTAAATATTTTACTTTGGCAACTTTTACGAAAAGAGGTTGCAGTTGAGCGAAAGCTGACTTCTATTTTAGTCTCTGTTGCTCTTATCGGTGGCTTGATCTCATTCGGATGGATTGTCATGCCGAAGTATCCGCTTCCTGGCACAGTTGATGTTGTCTTGTTGCAGGGTTCGGTGCCTATTGAAGTAAAGTGGGCAAAAGGAAATGAATGGCATTCTTTTAATTTGTATGATTCCTTAGCACAAACGGCCGCAGATACAATTCCAAAACTTTTTATCTGGCCTGAGACATCTGCACCGACTTATTTATCTCACAATGCTGAGTATCGAAAAGTGGTTGGACAAACGGCGAAAAAATCAGGTGGTTATCATATAGTTGGTGCGTTAGGGGCGAGTTATAAAAATAAAAAACAGCGGTATTTTAATTCGATATATCAATTTAATCCCGAGGGACAGTTTGTACAGAGATATGATAAAATGAAACTGGTTCCGTATGCTGAGCATGTACCGTATCAGGATTATTTCCCTTTTTTACAAAAAGATTTTGTTGAAAAATATCTTACTTTTATAAAAACTTACAATGTGCAATGGTGGTCTGATTTTTACCCTGGAGATTCTATTACGCTTTTTAAAATGCCTGATTATGAATATGCGGTATTGATCTGTTTTGAGTCAACCTTTCCAGAATTTTCCCGTGAAGCGATTCAAAAAGGTGCCAGTTTTTTGGTTACCGTGACCAACGATACTTGGTTTGGTGCATCGGTTGGTATTCATATGCATTCACGAATATTTCTTACTCGTGCGATTGAAAACCGTACATGGGGAGTTCGAGTGGCAAACTCTGGTTTTACTTATGTCGTTGATGGGTATGGTCGGATACGTGATGAATTGGAACTTTTTGAGGTCGCCGCACTACAAAGTAAGATTAACTTACTCGAAGAAAAATCGATTTTCACAAAATATGGCGATATAATAGGATACATCTCATGGTTGATTACTCTCGTTTTATTCTGTATATTTATAGTGCAATGGATTATACGAAAATTTACAAAATAAAACATCTACTCATCGCATTTTTGATACTACTCCTATCAACTAATGCTGATGCTGTTGAATGGAAAAACTTTTCTTCATTTGAAGAAGTGCAAAGTCTGAAAGTTATTGATGATAGTTTGTACATCTCCACTTCTGGTGGACTGATTCGTGTTGCTTCATTTGTTGATACGCCTCAGTCGTATCATAAACTTGATGGACTCGGAACTAATAATATTACCGATATTATAAAAGATAGCAATGGTGATAAATGGCTTACTGGCTTTGGACGATTAATCAAATGGTCTGATAATACTTTTGAACAATTTCTCTTTTTCGACAATCTGAATAATAACCTTTTTCAATTAAATACACTATTAGAACAAGGTGACTATCTTTGGGTAGCAACTTCAATAGGGCTCGTACTTTTTTCTAAAGTTAATGATGGTGGACAGATTGAAGATAGTTATCCTTTGTTTGGCGATTTGAATCCGAACCCATCTGTGAATGATATACTCGTTGATCGTAACATTATTTGGTTAGCTACATCTGATGGTGTTGCATTTGCTGATTTTACAAATTTTTCACTATTAAAATCTCCCTCAAATTGGACAACAATCAGTACACGTAATTTTGCAGAAATAGATAATAATGAATTTCTAAGTATCGTATTTTATAACTCATCCATTTATGCTTTAAATAGAACAAGTCTCTATAGAGTTGATGTTGACGTTTTTGATTTTGTTACTCTTACAGAAATAGTGTTGCCCGTAGCTGCTACACTTCAAAATATGACAATAAAAAATGACACTCTTATTGTTTTGGCAGAAAAAAACAATGTCGGGACGATGTACTATCTTTTATCGGATACATTGAACCAGACAATTTCTTTGGGGAATATCAATCCTACCGACGCTGTTACTTTTGATGGGCTACTTTGGGTTGGTTCTGAAAAAGACGGATTAGAAACCATTTCTAATTCAACTATAGCAAAATTTGAACTTGGTGGATTGCCTGACAATGTTGTTTCTGATATTGTTGTTGATAAAGATGAACGGATTTTTGGTGGCTTTTCTGACAAAACATTTGCGGCATCAACAGGCTCTAACTGGGAGAATTTCAACTTTCCTGTCGGGCAGGATGCTACGGTGACAATGTTGGATTCCTTAGGAAGAGTATGGATGGGAACTTGGGGTAAAGGTGTATGGGTTTTGGATGACACCGTTATAATTAATTATGATGAAAATAATTCGTCCCTTCGAGGAAACTCTGATAATGGTGCAACTGGTCTTGGGTGGGTTTATACGACAGGCATGGATAATAATGGACGTTTTCTGTTTATGACATCTTATAGAGCGGTGAATAATTATCCGATTGCTATTGGTGATATAGAAAATTTGAACTCTCCTACTGGGTGGGATTCTATTGGAACTGTTAACGGATTAACAAATCAGTTTTTGACATCGCTTGATTACCAAGCTGGAAAGGTTGCCGTCGGCACAGAATCAGATGGTATCTTTGAATGTTCCGTGGGAAGTAACCCATTTGTTTCTGATAAAATATGCCGACATCTGACTCGAGAAAACTCAAATCTAATTTCAAACACGGTCAGAGATATTGCTTATGCTCCCAACGATGAACTATGGGTCGGGACTAATTTTGGACTTTCACGATATGATTTAGGAATCGACTTTTTTAGAGATATTCAAATGCCTCGTGGAATTAGTTCCGATATCAATGCCTTAGAGTTTGACTCCCGTGGGAATTTATGGATAGGCACACAGGATGGTTTAGCACTGAGAAATCCAAATGATGGAAGCTATGAAGTGTTTACAACTTTTAATTCAGGTTTAGTTTCTGACTTTATTCAAAATATAACTTTCGATAAGTTAACTGGTAAAATTTATGTCGCAACAGATAAAGGGATATCAGTTATTTCATCCTTACAAGGGAAACCAGTCTTTGAAATCAGTGAAGTGCTTGCATTTCCAAATCCATTTGTGATAAACTCTCCGTCGGATAAATTGAATTTTAATTTTGCTCTTACAACTGACGTCAGTATTTACAATGCTTCAGGTGAACATATTATTACGATGTCTGTTATTGATTCCTGGGATGGTAAAAATGACAAAGGTAACGATGTCGCTTCAGGTGTCTATCTTTTTATTGTCAAAGATGAAGATGGTAATATAGGTAAAGGTAAAATTCTACTGGTACGTAACTAATGCAAGTCAGACGTTTGACATCTTTTGATATATCTCCATCAATACAATCAGAAATTGATATACTTACTGGTAATTCTTTTTTTGCTTCATATGATTTTATCCGTTTATGGAAATATATGTCTGGTACAGCTGTCCATTGGATTGTAGAAGAAAATGATAATATTGTAGCGGTTCTCCCATCAGTTGAGTTTGGTATAAGCAAGCTCAAACGTATTCAGGCATTACCTGATGGTTGTTATAGTTCAATATATACAAATAATAATATTGATTCTGAAAAGTATAAAGAGGAATTGTTACAAGCGATAGCTTCGTCTGGGTATGTGAAAATATTTATCTATGATTTTTATAACTCTGTTTCAAATGCAGAGGGTTACGATGTTTTGAAATGCCAAACAACACTTATAGATGTGTCATCACCCAATTGGCAACCACCTGATAAAAAGTTACAATCTGAAATCAGAAAAGCTGAACGGGAAAATGTTATAGTTGAAAAATTTCACTATGAAAAACATTTTGATAAATTTATATCACTAATGCATCAAACGGAAAAACGTCATAACCGAAAACCTAAATATTCTGACATCTTTTTTAAGACTTTTGCGGAGTTAGCT
Source organism: Candidatus Zixiibacteriota bacterium (assembly GCA_024280215.1). GTDB lineage: Bacteria > Zixibacteria > MSB-5A5 > GN15 > FEB-12 > QQUK01. Next base: position 25,737 of record JAJRQO010000042.1, on the reverse strand, counting down.
GAAAATGATGAGAGGATTATCTGGAATTGGTGTGAGCATGATGGGCATGCAGTTAGTTCGCATATAAATTTTATAGAACAAAATCAAATTATTAATTGGCAGGTTTATTTTAATAAAAAGTTTTCGTCTTTAAAAGCTAACCAAAAAATGCTTTTTGATTTAGCTCAAACTGCTCGTTTTCATAATAAGCGATACCTGAATTTAGGTGCTTCTCCTATTGAGACTCCAACTCTTATTGAATATAAAAATAAATGGGGTGGAGAGATAAAAGAATATGTTTGCTATGTACATAAAACGATGCTGGGGAAAATCTTTTGAACCAAAAGAAATTCAAAGTGCTATTACTTGCCGATGCTGCGTCGTTTCACACCGAACGGTTTTATGCTGAATTGCAAAAGCAAAACTGTGAGGTTCTTTTAGCCTCTCTTGAAAATGGTATCTCTGGCTCTGTTACTCTTGAGAAAAAGGGTTTTGTCAAACAGCTCTATTACAGGCGAACAGTTGGACAGATTAAAAAACTTATCATTGATTTTCAACCTGATATTATTTCAGCACATTTTGCTTCGGGGTATGGGCATATCGCAGCTCTTGCAAAACAAAAAGCTAACACCCCACTTGCATTAAACTTGTGGGGTTCTGATATACTGATTGTTCCGAAAAAATCAATTTTTCATAAGTATAAAACAAGATACGCTCTAAAAAAGGCTCAATATGTTTTTGCCGATTCACAGTATCTCATAGATGCTGCCAGAGAGCTTTATCAGTTCAACTCTTATACGGTGATTCCATGGGGGATTGAGAAAGACTTTTTGGGATTATATAAACAAGAGATTACACTTTCGTCACCACTAAAAATAATTGTACCACGTGCGCATGAAACAGTCTACAATAATTTATTTATTGTGCAATCTTTGAAAGAGCGTATTAATGCTGGTGAAATCATTCTTACTTTTCCAGCTTTTGGTTCTCTCTGTGAAGAATTTAAAACTAAATGTACATTGTTAGTTGGAGATAAAATAAAATTTTATGAGAAAGCAGAGCGAAAAGATTTTTTGAAACTTGCATCGGAGCAAGATGTCTATCTCTCGGCATCCCTATCGGACTCCTCGCCTGTGTCGCTGATTGAAGCAATGGCAATAGGATTGGTTCCTGTTGTCATGAATATTGATGGTGTTAAAGAATGGGTTTCAAATGAGAATGGTTTTATGTTTGAGCATGAAACAGTTTCGTTATCTTCTACGATAGAGAAATTATTGAATACTAAAACTGATATTAATTCAATGAGAGCAAATAATAAAAAACGAGTTCAAGAGTGTGCAGTTTTTGAAAAAAATATTGAGCATCAAATATCTATTTTTAAATCATTAGTGAAAGAGTCGAATTGAAACGTTTGAAGATTTTACTTATCGCCTATTATTTCCCTCCTCTTGGTGGTGCCGGAGTGTCACGCCCTGTTGCGTTGCTCAAAAGATTACCTAAGTTTGGAATTGATGTAGATGTTCTCACTGTGAAAAAAATATCATACAGAACCTATGAGCCTGAGTTGTTAGATGATTTAGATAGGAGCCGAATTTATAGAACTGGTTCATTTGATCCTCAACGTATTATGTACTTGTTAGGGATGCGAAAGATAAAAGAGAAGACGATAAGTAAAGGACGTTCGTTGATTGATAGTTTTTTCCCCGATTCAAAAGTTGGGTGGGTCAAACAAGCGGTCAAAGTTGGACGAGTTCTTGCGGAAAATAAAAAGTATGATTTACTTCTTTCGACATCACCGCCAATTTCGACTCATCTTGTTGCAAAAAAATTAAGTAAAGAATTTAAGATTCCATACATTGCTGACTTTCGGGACTATTGGACATCGTACAAACCTGAGGATTGGTACTCACAGGAAAAAGATATTACACGTGCCAAAAAATTACTTAATGAAATCTGTAAGACTGCGTCTGGTGTAACGTCTGTAAGCAATCCAATCCAGGGCTATCTTTCAACAGGTGAAGTCATTTATAATTCATACGACGAGAACCGAGCCAAACTCTGGAATGACAAAATTGATAGTTCCCTGTTTTATATCGGTGTGTTAGGGACGCTTGATAAACTTTGTCTAATAGAACCGCTTTGCCAATTACTTGATTCTATCCGAAAACAGAATGTAGAAGTGTTTAAAAAGATAAAAATTTTGCAAGTTGGAAATATAAATGATCACCAGTTTTATGAAACGTTAGAAAAATATAAACTGAAAGATTTGTTTGGAATTCATAATCAAAAAAACAGAGAAGATACGATTCAAATTTTAAATAAAGCATCGATGCTTTATATGGGACTTAATCCTAAATTTGAAAATGGCATAGTGACTACTCGAATTTTTGATATGATTGCCTCGGGTCGTGCTATTATTGCGTCGGTTACAAAACAATCTGAGGTAGCAACGCTCTTACAGGATGTACCAAATACGTATTGTTTTACTCATGAGAATTTGCCTGAAGCGGTGCAGTTTGTACTTGAGAAAATATCAATAAGTCCGATGAAAATAAACCCAATACCTGTTACGCTTTTGCCGTATAGTTCAAATACTATGGCTGTAAAATTTTCGGTCATCATCAAAAAAGTTATAAGTGAAAACAAGAGGTCGTAAATGTCTGATACAATAAAAATAGTAGTATTTTCAGGAAGTAGTCGTGCAGGCTCTATCAATAAAAAACTTGTTAAAGCGTCGATTCCATTTCTTGAAGAGTTTGGTGCCGAAGTACAGCTTTTAGATATGAAAGAGTATCAGTTACCAATCTTTGATGAGGATATTGAAAAAAATGAAGGTATACCAAAAGTTGTCTGTGATTTAAAAGAAATTTTTATAAACGCAGATGGTTTTTTGATTTCGTCACCTGAGTATAATGGTTTCTTCTCAGGCAGTTTTAAAAATATGATAGACTGGTTGTCTCGCCCTCTCGATGGACATCCTCCGCTTGATTGTTTTCTTGGGAAAACTGTAGCTCTTTTAGCGGCATCTCCTGGTGGTCTTGGAGGGGTTCGGGTACTTCCGCATGTCAGACATTTACTTTCAAATTTACAGATGCATGTTATTCCTGGGCAGTTTGGATTAGGTAATGCCTATGCAGCCTTTGATGAAAGTGGTATGCTTGTTGATGTAAAACAAAAAGAATCCGTCAGCAAAATTTGTAAATCTTTGGTTGAAATTACACAGGTACTCAAGAAATAATTATTTTATCAAAATCATTTTTTTGACTTCTACAAATTCTGCGGTTTCAAAACGATAGAGATATATTCCCGTGGCAGATGTATTCCCAGTATTATCTTTGCCATCCCATTCAAATTGGTGGATGCCCGCAGTATAGCTACCACTTGCGAGAGTTTTGACTTCTTGTCCCAGCATGTTGAACACTTGTAGTTTGACCTGAGTTTTTGTCGGAAGTGCAAATGTTATCGTTGTACTTGGGTTAAATGGGTTCGGATAATTTTGCTCTAAGGCAAATGAAGTTGGTAAAGTTATATTTTCATCGTCGATGTCAGTTGCTATCGATGGGGCATAGGCAGTTTGATTGATAGTGAAACCATCTTTTGATGCTGAGATTTTGTATGAGGCTCCTAAATCAAATTGATAATTTATTAGTGCTTGACCGTTTGCATCAGTTGTATATGTAGCGACAACAGAACTGTTTTCACTTAGCAAAATAGTGCTGTTTTCAATTGGAGCGTTTTCGATTGTTGCGGTGATGAGAACATTGCTTTGTTGATAACTGATGTCGAGTTCAATTGATTCAGGTTTTTTTGTATAGATAACCATCGTTGGGTCACCAAAATAATTGATACCATAAATCAAGTCACGATAGTAATAGAAGTCATCTTTCATTTGATAGAGTGATAATACCGCAGGTTGATTCTCATTGGCAAAAAGATATTCGATGAATCTTTTTTGTAAGAGATGCGAAGTGCTGACCCATCCCCATCTTGTGTTTGCTACAAATCCAACTGCTCCAGAATTCTTTTGGGCAAGAAGAGTTTGTGCCATGTTAGGATTTAGATGATTAAATGGTGGTTGGTCTTTATCGAAAGCACCATTATCGCACCCAAGAGAAATGTATAATGAAATTTTATTATTATCTTCTAAATTTGAAATTATTCCACTTCCTATTAAATTTGTATCAGTTGTAAAATAGGATTTCGGCCATTCGTTGTAGTCTGAGGTGCGAACTTCAAAGGTCATACTACTTCCATGGGCAAGAATGTTGATAATACCAAATCCCTCTGATAGTATAGGTTCTAACTCTTGTGAGCTTGGGTTGGTGGGGTTAAGGGCATTGCCTGATGAAAACTCGACACCGTTGGTTGTGTCTATGAAAAAGTAATCTGGAAATGCTTCTGAGATAAGTCCGTGTTGGCCGTTTGTGCCGTAGTCACGCATCTGATCAGAACAGAAGAAAAATGTTTTTTCTAAGTATGAAAGGTCAACTTGTTTTTGATTGGTTTCATATTGAATTAGTTTTTCAATATACTGGTTTACTTCAAATGGCTGATTAAATGGGAGCCGTCCGACAAAAAGTTCTGGTGTGAGGTCTGCTGAGTCCGAATATTTTTCTCCCCACACCATATCATTGTCGGCGTTCCAGTTTCCAGTTAAGTCAGCAAAGTATAAATCACAGACTTGTTGGTTCTCAAGGCTGATAGTATCAAAGGCTAAGTTGTGATAGGTGTATCGAATAGGAAGAATCGTTTCATCACCACCTAATAAAAGATACTGCCCGCCATCGGCGTAAAACTCTTTGAGGTATTCACGCAATTTTTCGGCGTCATCTCTGCCTGTTTGTGTTGGAAGGATATCTTCAATTAATTTTATTATGGTCGTGATTCCTGTTTCATTCTTATATGCAACAAGTTTTTCAAAGGACTCTTTCAAAGCCTGATTTGTGATGATGAGATATTCTGCTGAAGTGGATAGAGATTTATTTTGATAGCTCTTTTTAGAACTTTCAATTCCAGTTATCTGCGACAAAGTTAAAAGGCTGGATGTCGTAACATTGTTTTCGCCAAATTGAAAAGTCGATGTGCTATGAAAATATGCGTTGCCGAGAGAATCGATTGTTAGTGGAAAATGCATCGCTTTTAAGTATTCATACCCGTCAATAGTCACTTTATCTATAACTTGAATTTGTTTTGAACCTAATTTATCAAAGGCAACTGATGAGATGACATCGGTGTACAAATTTGGGTCAGATGAGGTCGGAATTTCGGTGTAGTCGATCGGATCAAATTGGGTGATCAGTTCTTTGGTGATATTAATTACTGAAAGTTGGCTATTTTTATCAAAATTGGTCATTGGTATATAAATAGTTTGATATGGGAGCGATAATCCATTGGGGAGCAACAGACTATCGTAGTTATCGTAGGTTACTTTCTGGTCGTTGATTGTCAATAATTGCTGGTCAAGTTGTATAGTATCTTCAGCTGAAAATATCGTACTACAACTGATTATAAGTATTAGAACAAGGTATTGATAGAATTTCATTTTTTTCTCCTGTTTCATCATGAACAGAACATTTTAGTGCAAAGAATCAGCCTTTTTTGAGATGATGGTAATAGATGTTTGTTATCTTGTTGTGGCAAAATAGGATATAGGTGAAGAGGTGGTTTTTGGTAGGAAATGTTAGAGTGAGGATTAATTAAAATTATTGGGGTAAACCTATATATTATAGGCTTTTGAAACTGTTGAGTAGCAGGTCAAGAGAAAATTATTCCCTCGAATTTGGTTTCAGCCGAACGACTTACTAAAAAATCAATAAATTCATCTTCATTACTCTTTGTCAGATACATATTTATGGCTTCAATAAAATTTATTTTTTCTGTTATTAAATAGAGTTTTTCCTTGACATTGGTGGGAGAAAAGTGATTATTAAGGTCATAATCTGATAGATGTGGTGCAAAGTGGAGAATAGAGTGAGCGGGTTTTTAGGACAATATCAAACAACAATGGACAATAAAGGGCGTTTCGCTCTACCAGCTAAGTTACGGTCGGTTGTTGATAAAAACAAGATTTGTCTTTTAGAAGGAGAATTGACTATTGCTAAAGGGCATGAGGGTTGTCTTTCGTTATATTCACAAGCTGAATGGGAAAAAATCCAGTCACAATATTCATCGCTTAGCTACACTAAAAAAGATTCCAGAATATTTCTTAGGCAATTATACTCTTCTGCTGGAACCGTTACTCCTGACAAAAATGGTCGAATTCTGATTCCCGCGCATTTGGTGACAGAAGCAAAATTGAAAAAAGACCTATTAGTTATTGGTGTCAACAGCTCAATAGAGATTTGGGACCCAGTCTGGTATCAAAGTTACCTTGACCAGTATTCTGGTAGTTATGAAGAAGTATCCGAGCGGTTGTCTTCAGGTGACGGAAAAAAGGATGAATGATTTTAATCATCTCCCAGTAATGGTTGACGAGATAGTTTCTTTTTTAATAGTTCAAAAAGATGGTTCATATATAGATTTAACAGCAGGTTTGGGTGGTCATCTCAAAGCATTTTCAAGGCATCTTTCAAAAGATGCAAAACTCTTCGGGACCGACCGAGACAGGGCTGCTCTTAAAATAGCAAAAGAAAGATTAGCAGATTGCCCCCAGCAGATACAAGTTGCTGAAGCACCTTATTCAACGCTCGACAAAATTCTGCCGGAGTTCTCTGTAAGTTCATTTGATGGAATCCTTTTGGATTTAGGTCTGTCATCGCTTCAGATTGACGATGCCACAAGAGGTTTTTCGTTTCAAGAGGATGGACCTTTGGATATGCGCTTTGACCCTCAACTGTCAGGTCGCATGGCGGCGGATTTGTTAAATGAAAGCACTGAAAGAGAGTTGTCTGATATTTTCTTTACTTACGGTGAGGAAAAACAGGCACGGCGGATAGCAAAAGCAATTGTCATGGAAAGACAGATGAGTGCCTTGGAAACAACAACGCAATTAAAAAAAATTATCGATTCGGTTATCTTCCCGCATCATCAGAAAAAAGCGTTAGCACGAATTTTTCAATCTATCCGTATCGCCTTAAACGGTGAACTCGATGAACTCAAAGCAGTTTTGCCAAAATTAGTTCCCCTATTAAATAAATCGGGTCGCATTGCGGTTTTGAGTTATCATTCTTTAGAAGATCGTATAATCAAACGGTTTTTCCAGCAAATGCACAAAGGATGTGTCTGTCCTACTGATTTTGCGGTCTGTATTTGTGGTATTGATCCTTCTTTTAAAATCTTGACTAAAAAAGCACTTACTCCAACAGATGAAGAAATAAAAGCAAACCCAAGAGCACGCTCTGCAAAATTAAGAGTAGCTGAGAAACTATAGATGAAGCAGACGATTAGGAAATTTAAAGAAACAGTAGAGATTAATTCTTCAACTCTCAATAAGTTGAAGTCTCATAAATATTTTTCCCTTTCGACTTTGTTTGTCTGTTTTTTAATTGTCTGTTGTTTTCATATATGGCAACAAGCGATAGTTGTTTCGTTGGTTAAAGATGTCTCTTTGCTTGAAAAAGAAAATCTTGTTCTCTTAGATAGCAAGAAGAAACTCTATTCTAAGATTGCATCACTTTCGACATCATCACGAATCGAACGTTATGCTGCTGATTCTCTCGGACTACGCTTAGTTGATGCTGATAATATGCATACCTTAGTGCCTGATAAAATTGTTTTATCTCAGCCTGATGAACTTCAACAAATGCTTACAGCAGTAAAACGGATTGCTCAGTTTTTTCCTGTCATCGAGGAGACCCGTGCTAAAGCGGGAGCAGTTGAAAATATCAAGGTCGATTCATCTGTCAACGGATGGGGTAAGAAGTGAAGCTAAAAAAGAAAAAAAATATCAGGCTCGGATGGGTTTTCTTTTTTGTTTGTTTTGTTTTTGCTTCAGTTTTAGCACGTCTTGTCCATCTGCAGATTTACCTTGCTCCTGAATACCGTAAAAAAGTCCAAATACAAGCAGAAGGTACTCAAACTATTCAAGCCTCAAGAGGTTTAATCTACGATCGCAATGGAATGATTGTCGCTAACAATATTGAATCACAATCATTGTCGGCATGGCCAAATGATAAGCAGGAAGTAAAGGAAATAGCCTCCTTCTTAGAAGATTTCTTAAATCTTCCAAAAGGAACTGCTATAAAAAAGTTTAATCTTGGTGTTCATCATTATTCTTGGATAAAACGAAATCTTTCCGATGAGCTTGCTTCAGAGATAGAAAAACAAAGTCCAAAAGGTTTATACTTAGAAGATGGTATTGTACGTTCTTATCCTTTTGATTTCGTTGGAAAACAAATAATTGGTTTTACGGATATTGATAGTAAGGGATTGTCGGGTTTTGAACTTTGGTGTAATAAAGAGCTTGCGGGTGATTCAGGTGTTTTTGCCTTTCGTCGTGATGGTAAGCGTAACTGTTTTAGGATTAGAGAACAAGCCATCAGCCAACCAGTCCCTGGTCAGTCAAAAGTTCTTACTATTGATTGGCAACTTCAAGAAATTTTGGAAGAGGAGCTCAGAGAGGGAGTTATAAAACATAATGCCGAATTAGGCATGGCTGTCTTTTTGAATAATAGAAATGGCGAAATTATTGCCATGGCACATTTTGATCCGAATGAAAAAAATAGAAACAAACCGCAAAAGTTGAGAGTTCTCACTGATCTTTATGAGCCTGGTTCTGTGTACAAAGTTATTGCAGCGGCAGGTCTTTTAGAAAATTCGATTATGAGTCTTGATGACACTATTTATTGTGAAAATGGTAGATGGCAAATGGGGCGTAACCGGCTTCGTGATGATCATAAACATGAATGGCTTAATTTTCGCTCTGTTATAGAACTCTCAAGTAATATCGGTATTGGGAAATATGCGGTTGAATATGGTGGTGAAGAGCTCTATCAACTTTCGAAAAAATTTGGTATAGGTACAAAAACTCTCGACGGATGGCCAGGTGAACAAGCTGGATACATTTCTAAACCAAAAAGATGGTCTGATTTTAATGTCGCATCGTTATCTATTGGACATGCGGTGGCAGTGAATACATTGCAGATGGCAAATGTTATGGCAGCAGTTGCCAATGGTGGAACGCTCTATAAACCAAAATTGATTCTTTGTGATGTTGATGAAAAAGGGAACCCATTTAATCAACAGAGATCAGAAATTATTGCAGAACTAATGTCTAAAGAAACAGCAGATACACTCAAGTCTTTTTTACGGGGGGTTGTTGAGAGAGGAACTGCTGAGTTAGTGAATTCTCAAATAGTAACCATAGCTGGAAAAACAGGAACAGCACAAATCTATGATAGAGAACGGAAACGATATTCTTATAGTAAATATATGGCGAGCTTTGCGGGCTTCTTCCCTGCAGAGAATCCATTGGTGACAGGGATAGTCGTGATGAAGAACCCTCAACCAGTTCATTATGGTGGACATACTTCTGGAGTAACCTTTAGGAAAATAGCTGAACGGTATACTATTATTCATCCTGATTTATTTACAGTGCCAACAAGAATGATTGCTGAGAATTCTGACAAAATTAAAAAGACACAAGTTGTTCCAAATTTGATGGGGCAGTTATTAGCAAGTGCCAAACAAGAAACTGAAAATAAAATGTTACATCTAAAATCAACAGCCGACTCAGGTTTTGTCGTATGGCAGTATCCGCAAGCGGATCGGTTGATTTTTGAAGATGATGAAATTCTTGTCGTAGTACAATCAAATGATGAACAAGAACAAAAGATGGCGGATCTAACAGGAATGACAATTCGTGAAGCATCTGCATATATGCAACATTTAAATTTAGATTATTCTGTGACTGGTAATGGAAAAGTGTATCGTCAGTCACTAAAACCAGGTGCAATAGTACAAAACGAATCAGTTTGCAAATTGGAATGCAAACCGATATAGGAGCATGTTATTAAACTCAAGGATGTGGTTTCAGGGTTAGATCATAAGGATGTTATTGGTAACCCTGATGTCGAAATAGAAAATATTGAATATGATTCACGATTGATAAAGGAGAACGGTCTTTTTATTGCCGTCTCTGGGTATCAAGTCGATGGCTATGATTATGTGAACGATGCTATCGTCAATGGTGCTGTTGCAGTCATAGGCGAAAAAGATTCTTGTGCAGAAGCTCCTAACTATGTGCAAGTTGAGAATATTCGTGAAGCAATGCCTGAAATTGCGGCGATGTTTTATGGTCATCCTGGTTTAAAAATCAAAGCTTGCGGAGTTACGGGTACCAATGGTAAGACAACGACTTGTTTTTTGATGAAGTATATTCTTGAAGCACGAAATAAAAAAGTCGGGTTAATAACATCACAAGTGTATGATACGGGCAACGAAACATTTGAAGCAGAGCGGACAACACCTGAATCTTTAGATTTACAACGTCTTCTATTTCTAATGAAGAAAAATTTCTGTGTAAACGCTATCATCGAAGTTTCATCGCATGCCTTAGCACTGCATCGTGTTGACAATATAAATTTCAGAGTTGCGGTCTATACAAACCTTACTCGTGACCATCTTGATTTTCACAAAACGATGAAAGAATATTTAGCAGCCAAAACTTTACTTCTCGAAAAACTTGAAGGACCTCTGAGTTATGCAGTAATCAATCTTGATGTTCCAGAGTTTAGAGAACTTTTTGGAGATTTTGCATCGTCGTATATTTCCTATTCTTTAGATAATTCTGAAGCTGATATTTATTGTGTTAATTATGATATCCAAGCAAGTGGTACAATTTTTGATATTGTTACGCCGATGGGGAATAGAACTATCGACTATAAACTTCCTGGTAAATTTAATCTGATGAATGCAATTGCCGCTATTGGTGGTGGGATGGCATGTGGAGTCGATATTGATTCCGTTGTCAAAGGGCTTGAAATGGCAGAACCAATACCTGGACGATTTAACTATGTCGACCAAGGACAACCATTTGCGGTGTTCATTGACTATGCTCACACACCTGATGCGTTAGAACGGTTGATAGTGTCAGCGCGAGAAATTTCTAATGGTCGCATTTTAACTCTTTTTGGATGTGGCGGTGATCGTGATAAAGGGAAACGTTCGTTGATGGGGCAAGCGACAACACTAAACTCTGACTATGTTGTTGTCACATCAGATAATCCTCGTTCGGAGGAACCTGATGCAATTATAAAAGATATTAAACCTGGGTTGGTAGGAAATAATTATGAAATTTGCACTGATCGCAAAGAAGCTATCGAAAAAATTCTTAGCCTCGCTAAAGAAAACGACGTTGTTCTGTTAGCAGGTAAAGGCGATGAAAACTATCAGGAAACCAAAGGAGTGAAATCTCCATTTAGCGACAAGGATGTCGCCCTGAAATTTTTGCAAGAACTTGGACACTCAAAATCTGAGGATAAGCAGGAGAATTGATACAATTGCGTTTTGACCAATTAGCTACATATTGCAAAGGCAATCTATACAATAGTTCGCACAATGCGAAATTGTTTCATGGTGTCTCAATTGACAGCAGAACTCTCAATACTGATGAGTTATTTATTGCTATCAATGGTGAAAAACAGGATGGTCATGCATATATCGATAATGCGATTGGTAAAGGTGCCGCAGGGATTGTTGCGGAGAGTTCATATCTGCAGAGTAATACTCTGTCAGACAAAATTGCTGTTGTTGCTGTTGATAATTCACATACTGCCATGCTTGCCTTAGCAAAAGAATATCGAAACTCTCTAACAGCAAAAGCAATTGCTATTACAGGTTCCAATGGTAAGACAACAACAAAAGAACTTACTTTTGCCCTCCTGCAAGCTGTTGAAAAAAATGTTTATAAAACTCCAGGGAATTTGAATAATTTGTTTGGTTTACCGTTGACAATATTGGGAGTAGATAAAGAGTGTAATGCTATGGTGCTTGAACTTGGAATCTCAACCGAAAATGAAATGCCTCAACTTGCTGATATTGCTCAACCAGATGTTGTCTTAATTACAAATATTGGTATTTCGCATTTAGAATTTTTATCGACAGTGGAAGATGTTGCCAAGGCAAAACTTGAATTGATAAAAAATACAGATTCCTCGGTTCCGCTTATTATAAATGCTGACGATGCCGTGCTTGTTGCAGAAACAAAAAATCTGTGTGATTCATTTATTACATTCTCTGTTGATAATGATGCTGACTATAAAGTTGAAAGCATAACTCCTCATGCTGATGGTGGAAATATTGTAAAGATTGAAACTCATGAATTCTATCTGCCACTTATTGGGAAACATCAAGTAGCAAATCTCGTAGCAGCTTATGCAGCGGTGAGAACTTTGGGATATGCATTTGATGATGTTGACACGATGAGTATACAACTTGATACTGCTCCGATGCGTGGACAACTGATAGAAGTAGCAGGGATGAAAATTATTGCTGATTGCTATAATGCCAATCCTGACTCGATGAAAGCTGGACTTAAAGCATTTTTTGATCTGAAGAGTAACAACCGAAAAGTCCTTATCTTGGGTGATATGCTTGAACTTGGAGATGATGCCAAAAAATATCATGCGGAGCTTGGTGAGTATATTGCAAGTAACAAATTTGATTTACTTATTACCGTTGGCAAGCTGGCAAAAGAAATTTATAATAATTGCAACGTTAGTGGTCTAAAAAAAGTAGAATATGTAGACAGCATGACTCTCTCAAGTGTAATTATATCCCTTGTTGCCAAAGATGATTTTATTTACATCAAAGGTTCAAGAGGGGTTGGACTTGAGAAAGTTTTACAACAACTACAAACATCCGGGGAGGAGACCTGATGTTTTATCATTTCTTATACCCGTTAACGGACTACTTCTCTGGTTTTAATCTCTTTCGGTATATTACTTTCCGTTCTGCGGGAGCGACAATTACAGCCCTATTTATCTGCCTGATTTTAGGACCATTTTTTATTAGACTTTTACAAAGGATGCAGATTAAAGAGTCTATTCGAGCCGAAGGACCAGAGTCACATCATAAAAAAGCTGGTACACCTACAATGGGTGGGCTGATTATTTTAAGTGGTATAATTATCCCAACACTTTTATGGGCAGACCTAACAAATTTTTATATTCAATCGGTACTACTGGTAACTGTCTGGCTTGGTTTGCTTGGTTTCATGGATGACTATCTCAAAGCAGTTAAAAAAGAACCAAAGGGAATGGTTGGTAAAAAGAAATTAGTCGGTCAGATTATCTTAGGACTGCTGTTTGGATTAGCATTGACATATATATCACCAAATTATGAAGGTTCTACCAATATCCCATTTTTCAAAAACTATGTTCTAAATTTGGGTCTGCTATATATCCCATTTATAATTATTGTTATTACGGGTACTTCTAATGCTGTGAACCTGACCGACGGTCTTGATGGTCTTGCTATTGGTTTATGTGCTTTAAGTTTTATCGCTTTTGGTGGAATTGCCTATGTCACAGGTCGGTTAGACTACTCATCATACTTACAATTAGATTATATGCCAGGCGTTGGTGAATTAACTATTTACTGTGGGGCAGCAATTGGTTCGGCATTAGGCTTCTTATGGTTCAATGCTCACCCTGCGGAAGTTTTCATGGGGGATACTGGGTCGCTGGCACTCGGTGGTGCTTTGGGAGCTATTTCAATTTTACTAAAACAAGAACTACTTTTGGTGATTGTTGGAGGTGTTTTTGTTGTTGAAGCAGTCTCGGTGATATTACAGGTTTTATCTTATAAATTTAGAAATAAAAAAAGAATTTTTAAAATGGCTCCAATCCATCATCACTTTGAACTCTCTGGATGGCATGAATCAAAAGTAGTGATACGCTTTTGGATTATTGGGGCATTATGTGCTTTACTAACTTTAGCAACCTTAAAGATACGATGACAACTGAACAGAAAATAAAAGATAGAAAAATTGGCATTATCGGAATGGCACGTTCTGGTGTAGCTGCGGCTGTGCTTGCTGATAGTTTTGGTGGTAAACCTTTTGTCTCTGATAATAATTCCGCTGAAAATTTGAGTACAGAGATTGCTCGTTTGGAATCAGCAAAAATTCCGTTTGAAGTTGGTAGGCATACTGACAAACTTCTGAATGCTGATTATTTGGTTGTTTCTCCCGGGGTTCCATTAACCATAAATATTATTAAAAAAGCTCAAGCTCAAGGACTTCCGATATTTTCTGAATTAGAATTTGCTTCATGGTGTTGTAAAGGAAAAATTATTGCTGTTACTGGTTCTAATGGGAAAACAACGACTACTACATTGCTTGGTGAAATTTTCTCATCTGCCGGATTTGATACCTTTGTGGCGGGAAATATTGGCTTACCATTTTCTGAGATTGTTGAGAAAATCGGAGAAGATAGTATCGCTATTTTAGAAGTTTCGACATTTCAACTTGAAACGATTTCAGATTTTAAACCTGATGTTGCATTGTTATTGAATCTATCACCTGATCATCTGGATAGACATGGCACTTATGAAAACTATGTAAAAACAAAATTTCGTATCACCGAAAATCAAACAGATGATAATTATTTTGTTTTAAATGCTGATGATAAAGATACACAAAAGTTTAATGTTCAAACAAAAGCTTCTTTGAAATATTTTTCTAATTTAAAAAATAATAATGCATCTGTCTACGTAGAGAATAATTCTATCGTCGTTGAAGAGAATCCTATTGTTTCGACTGAAGAGTTATTGATACTTGGACCGCATAATATACAAAATGCCACAGCTGCGGTTTGTGTTGCATCATTGTTTAATATCCCATCTGATATTCTCGCCAAAGTGTTATCATCATTTCAACCAGTTGAACATCGTCTTGAAAAAATTGATACAGTAGCGGGAATCAATTTTATCAATGATTCCAAAGCGACTAACATTGACTCGGTTACGTATGCACTTCGTTCTATGCAAACACCAACCTATCTTATAGCTGGTGGTAGAGACAAGGGTGCTGATTTTAAAGAACTAATTCCTTATGGAAAAAATACAATCAAAGCAATCATAGCGATTGGTGAAGCAAAAGAAAAAATATCTGAACAACTCGGTAACATCTTTACCGTCTGTTTTGCTGAGACATTACAAGATGCGGTCAAGCAAGCATTCACCAAGGCAATCCCTGGTGAGTCTGTTTTGTTGTCGCCAGGATGTGCGAGTTTTGATATGTTTGAAAGTTTTGAACAACGAGGTAGAGAATTTAAAAATGCAGTACGTGGTTTAAAAAATGGAAAGAATGAGAATGAGACGCTCAGCCAAAACTAAATCAATAGATGAAGGTCTCTTGTTGGCATATATAGTTCTTGTCATCACAGGACTTGTTATGATTTATTCTACATCATCGATGATTGCCGAAACAAAATTTGGTTCAAATATTTTCTTTTTGAAGAGGCAATTGATATGGACAATTCTTTCTGTGATTGCAGTATATGGAATTATTAAAGTAAATTTACAACGGTTGGCAATATATTCTGCTCCAGCACTTTTTGTAATAATTCTAATGCTCTCGCTTGTCTTTTTAATGCCATCTCGTAACGGTTCCCACCGTTGGCTGATGCTTGGTATTATCAATATTCAACCGTCGGAACTTTTTAAATTTGTTATGATAGTATATTTAGCATTTTCATTGTCAAATCCAAAACGAAAAATCGAAGAACTCAAACAACTTCTCTTCCCATATCTACCGCTAATTGGTATTGGGCTTATGTTAATTTTGTTAGAACCTGATTTAGGTACGACAATAGTTATCGCACTTTCCGCATTAGGAATTTTGTTTTTAGCTGGAGCCAGAATGAAACACCTTTGTTACGGAATACTACCGATACCAGCAGTCGCTACATTTGTTGTTTTTGGACTTGGTTATAAAGAAGCTCGAATCATAGATTATGTCGCATCGATTGCTGACCCACTTAAAGGTTCCTATCAAGTCAAACAGGCTGCTTTAACTCTTGGGGCGGGTGGCTTTTTTGGAATGGGACTTGGTGAAGGAAGACAAAAATTATTCTTTCTGCCATATCCACACACTGATTTTATTTTTGCTGCAATCGGTGAAGAACTTGGGATGCTTGGACTGATGATAATCTTAATGCTATTCTTTTACATTATTTTTAGAGGACTCAAAATTGCCTCACAACAACCTGATAGGTTTGGTTATCTACTCGCTTCTGGAATCACTCTTTCGCTCTTTTTGAATATCGCAATCAACTTAGGAGTTGTAACGGCATTAATCCCAGTTACAGGTTTACCGCTTCCATTTTTATCCTATGGTGGATCATCGCTCATGGTTTCATCGGCTGCGATTGCAGTATTGTTAAACCTTTCAAAAAGAAGGGTCAAAACATGAAAAAAGTAAAATTGATTTTTGCTGGTGGTGGCACTGGTGGTCATCTATTTCCTGCTTTGGCGATTGCTGATAAAGTAAAAGAGATGATTGAAAAAAGAACTGAAATAGAAATAATATTTATTGGAACCAAACGTGGTATTGAGTACAGAATGAAAGATTCACTCGGATATCCACTACATATCATTAACATGCGAGGTATCGCACGGTCATTTACACTGAAAAATTTGATGGTTCCATTTATTGTTATTAGTGCAATATTCAAATCATGGTCGCTTCTGAATTCATTTAAACCTCAGATTGTCATTGGTACTGGTGGCTATGTATCGTGGGCAATTCTAAAAGTTGCGTCATGGAAAAATATTCGGACGCTTTTACAAGAACAGAATTCTTTCCCTGGGGTTACTACCAGACAGCTTGCTCCAAAAGCAAAAAAAATATATCTCGGATTTGAAAAAGCAAAAGAACTCCTAAAGACAAATGCTGAAATTATTACAACTGGGAATCCTGTACGTTCTGAAATTAAACTGATGTCTCGCGAGAAAGCATGTAATGCTTTAGGATTAGATTCTAATAAAAAAACTATTTTGATCCTTGGTGGTTCCCAAGGAGCAAGAGCAATAAATAATGCCATTATAAAAAGTTTACAACACAATGAATTAAATAAAAATTATCAACTTTTATGGCAGAGTGGAAAAAGAGACTACAAGGATGTAGCTACGAAAGTAGGGAACAAGGTTATAAGCTCTTCTCTTTTTCCGTTTGCCAAAAATATGGCACAGGTGTATTCAGCCGCTGACATAGTGATTGCCCGAGCGGGAGCCTTGACTCTTGCCGAAATTGTACATTGTAAATTACCGTCTATATTGATTCCATTTCCATTTGCTGCTGGAGACCATCAAAAGAAAAATGCACTTGATTATGTTGATCGGAAAATGGCAATCATGATTGAAGAGACAGAGTTAGATGAAATTGATGTTCTTGCTGAAGTGATTTCTGTTTGTGAAAGTGAACTGTACAACATGTTGCGAACAAGTATAAAAAAAGAAACAGTAAATAAAAAGCCAGCTGTTGATGTTATTGCAATGGATATAATCAAGCAACTTGAAGAGATGCAAATCTTACAAGAGGTTGCGTAGGAGAATGAGTGTCTAACAACAATGCTGTCTTGAAAACAGAACACGCTTTTAAAAGAGAAAAAATTATGTTCGGAAAAATTAAAAAATTATTTTTTGTTGGTATCGGCGGTGCTGGTATGTCTGGCATAGCAGAAATCCTTTTTAATCTTGGGTATGAAATCAAAGGATCCGATTCAACACCAAGTGAGATCACAGAATATTTGCAAAAACTTGGTATCAATATTTTTACAGAACATAAGGCCGCCAATTTAAAAGATGTTGATGTTGTAGTGATTACATCGGCGGTCGGAGAAGAGAATCCCGAAGTTGTAGAAGCAAGACGGATTGGTGTTCCAGTTATCAAAAGAGCCGAGATGCTTGGTGAATTGATGCGACTTAAGTTTTCTATCGGTGTTTCTGGAACGCACGGAAAAACAACGACGACTTCAATGATTGGTACAATTTTACGTCATGGAAAATATAAACCTACTCTTATTGTTGGTGGTGTTGTTGCGGGGTTAGGTACAGGTGCAGCATTAGGCTCTGGTGATTATTTAGTAGCTGAAGCAGATGAATATGACAAATCATTTTTAGCAATGTTTCCGTCGATGGCTGTTATAACAAATTTGGAAGCGGATCATCTTGATTGCTATGATGGTGAAGAAGATTTGATTGATTCTTTTGTCGCATATATGAACCGTGTACCATTTTATGGACAAGTTATTCTTTCAGCCGATGATGAAAATCTCAAAAATATCCGTCACCGTATCAGTCGTCCTTACAAAACTTTTGGTTTTTCAATTGATTCAGATTACCGAGCCTTAAACGTGCAGATGAATTCTGGACGGACAACATTTTCAGTTTACAAAGAGGGTGACTTGCTTGGTGATATTATTTTACGAGTGCCTGGTGAGTTTAATATTCTCAATGCAATGGCGTCGATTGCTGCTTGTCATGAGTTGGACGTTCCATTTGAAATGATAGCAGATGGACTGATGCAATTTAACGGTGTTGGGAGACGATTTGAAATTATCGGGGAAGAAAATAATATTTTGTTTATCGACGATTATGCACATCATCCATCTGAAATAAAAGTTACATTGGAAACAGCTCAAAAAGTATATGACCGTCGGGTGATTGTTATTTTCCAACCGCATCTTTATAGTCGTACCAGAGATTTTAGAGATGATTTTGCTCATGCACTTTCAATTGCTGATAAAACATTTCTGGTAGACATATATCCCGCTCGTGAAGAACCTATAGAAGGGATTTCATCTGAGGTTATTGTTGCTGACGCCAAAAAATTTGGCTATGAAAATTTTGCATATCTTGGTCCTAAAGAAAACGCAATAGACGAAATTGCAAAAATAGCTAAACCAAATGATTTGATAATTACTATGGGTGCGGGCTCGATAACACTTATCAAAAATAAAATTATGGAAGCGTTAAAAAAATAAGATGTTACCTAAGAAAATAAAATTATCACTTATCGCATTTATCATTTTTGGATCGACACTTTTGTCGGTTGGCAACTTTACTGACTACTTTGTCTTAGAGACAGTAACAGTAAATGCGTCTGTTTTGGATAACTGGTCAGACAATTATAATCTACATGAGAACAAACCTATAACAAATCAACCTCTTGATTCACTTGCTATTGAGTTAATGAAAAAGAAACATATTTATAAAGTTGATATTGGTTACACTCTTCCGAATAAAATTGAAATTAAAACAAATAACTATGAATCGTGTTGTTTTGTCTTGGACAAAGTTACAAAGAAAATATACGGATTAGATATAGATTCAAGAGTGGTGCTATTAGAAAATTCAGAATATTCTTGGGATAATCCAATTTTGACTTCTTTGACAATAAGTAACCCATATGGTTTTTGCAAAGATTTTCGAGTAAAGCCTGTTGTGAAAGCGTTACAAAAATTAAAAAATCAAAATAGAGATTTGTATGGTTTAATCGATGAAATTGATTTTGGGAATTCAAGTTTTTTGAAAATTTCCATTGATGGTCTCAATTACCGGCTTAAAGTTCGCTATGATTATTTGCTTGAAGATATAGATAAATTTATTCGTTTTGTAAGTCGCTTTGATCCGAATTTAGAAGATGTAAAGCTTCTCGATTTACGATATGATGAAATGATTGTTTGCTCACAAGGGAAGAAATAGATGGCTTCTGAAAATATAATCGCAGCCTTAGATATTGGTACGACAAAGATTGTTTGCATCGTTGCTGAGATGGATGAAGCGGGAGGTGTCTATGTCATCGGACATGGCATGAGTAATTCCGAGGGGTTACGTCGTGGTATTGTTGTCGATATGGAAAAAACTGTAAAGTCGATTCGCAAAGCAGTTGATGATGCCCAGATGGTTTCAGGTACCGAAATCGACCGTGTGACAGTTGGTATCGCGGGTGAGCATATACGTTCAATCAATAGTAATGGTGTCGTTGCGGTCTCTCGTTCCGATCAAGAAATTTCTGCTCATGATGTAGAAAAAGCAATATCTGCCGCCAAAGCAGTTGCTATCCCTGTTGACCGTGAAATTATTCATGTTATACCACAAGAATATTCTGTTGATGAAACCGAAGGTATCAAAGACCCTGTCGGAATGTCGGGTGTCAGACTTGAAGTAGAAGCACATATTGTGACGGCATCGATTACCTCTGCAAAAAATATTATGCGTGCATTAGAAAGATGCAAGTTAGGTGTCGATCATATAGTACTTGAATCGTTAGCACTTTCACATGTCTTAGTAACTGATGATGAAAAAGAAGATGGTATAATTTTAATCGATATTGGTGGTGACTTAACAAATATATCTGTCTTCTACAATGGAGCTATTCGATTTACATCAGTCGTTTCACTTGGTGGTAAAAATGTCACAAATGATATTGCTATCGGTTTGAGAACATCTGTTGATCAGGCAGAAACTCTCAAACTTGCTCATGGTTCCGCGTTGGCATCAATGGTAGACCCTGAGGAGATGATAACAATTGACGGTTTGATGAACCGTCCTGCAAAAGAAATTTCCCGTAACGTTCTTTCGTCTATTATAGAACCGCGTATGGAAGAAATATTTTCATTAGTTGCCAAAGAAATTAGAAAAGCAGGAATCAGAGAAATTCCAGCAGGAGGAATTGTCCTCACTGGTGGTGGTTCGATGCTCTTGGGAGTTGTCGAGCTTGCTGAACAAATTTTTGATATGCCAGTTAGAATAGAAAAAATAAAAAACATAGATCATAGTCCAGATGAAATCGATAACACCCGCTATGCTGCAATCCATGGTTTACTTTATTACGGTTTTCATAACGAACCAGTCAAAGGAAATTCAAGTGGCAATATAAAGGGATGGTTAAAGAGATTCGAGGATTGGATCACAAAACAATTTTAATAGTTCAGGAGGAACTATAATGACACCTAACAAACATAAATTTGATTTCGCCGAAGACTTTATCGGTTACGCCAAAATAAAAGTTATTGGAGTTGGCGGTGGTGGTGGTAATGCTCTCAATCGTATGATTGATGCAAAATTAAAAGGCGTTGATTTTGTCGCTATAAATACTGACGCACAGGTCTTAGACCAAAATATGGCGGAAGTAAAAGTTCAAATTGGTAGAGAAGCGACCGATGGTCTTGGTGCTGGGGCTAATCCTGAAATTGGAAAAAAAGCAGTACACGAAAGTAAAGATGAGTTAACTGAAGCAATCGGAACACCAAACCTTGTATTCATTACTGCTGGTATGGGGGGAGGAACTGGTACAGGTGCTGCTCCTGAAGTTGCACAACTTGCCAGAGATGCGGGTGCCTTGACAGTTGCAATTGTTACTAAACCTTTTCGCTTTGAAGGAAAAAAACGTGTCGATCGTGCTAACGACGGACTTAAAGAACTTAGAAATAAAGTTGATACGCTTATTACAATTCCGAATGAAAGACTATTGGAAATCGTTGACAAAAAAACTACGCTTACCGATGCTTTTGCTACGGCTGATGAAGTACTCTACCAAGCAACAAAAGGTATTTCAGATTTGATTACGATTCCTGGGCTTATCAACTGTGACTTTGCAGATGTTCGTACCGTGATGCTTGAACGAGGTGATGCTATCATGGGGACTGGTTATGGTAAAGGTGAAGAGAAAGCTATCGATGCTGCTCAAGCTGCTATCTCATCTCCATTACTTGAAAATATTTCTATTGCTGGTGCAAAAGGCGTTTTGATAAATGTAACTGGTGGTGATGATATGGCACTCTTTGATGTCAACACTGCGACTTCACTTATTTATGAAGCTGCTGGTGATGATGCCAATATTATTTTTGGTGCTGTCATTGACCCGTCTATGCAAGATCAAATGCGTGTGACTGTTATCGCAACTGGGTTCCATGGTGATGAAGATGTTATTGTACCAGTAAAAGAAGAAGTTATCGATGAAACAAAACCAGGGGTACCGATTTCACTTTTTGAAGATCAAATGATAACTCCTCAGCAACCTGCTCAAACGAATATAACACCAAGACAACCTCAACCACAGCAACCAGTACAACAAGAAACTGTGGTAAATCGTGCCAAAATGGAAATTCGTGAAACACAGCAAGAGATTGAACAGAAACAAAACAGCGGTACAAGCGGGCGAAATAGAGTGCCGATGTTTTCTGCTGAAGATACGTCAATTCCTGCTTATATCAGGAGACTTGGCGAAGAATAAATTTTGATTGAATTATTTTTTATATAAAGACCACCAATTAACCTAACTATGAGCGGTTATGACGCTCTCGTTTGGTTCCTCCACTAATGCCGTTGGGTAAACTACCCTTCCAACGGCATTTTTTTATGCACTTGATAATTCTTTATCGCTGATATATTTTATCTCTACAAAATATATTATTATATCAAAGGATATGTATGAACCAGATTACAAAAAACAACTGTCTTATATTGTTATTAATTTTATTATCCGTTATTTCTGTTTCAGCAAAGAGTGGTGATAAAATAAATATTCTGTCACACGATAAAGAATTTGTTGTCACTGACCCATCTCGGGGATTTAACACGTATACGAATTGGACTCATTTTCCATCTGATTCAATTCAGTATCGAAAAATAATTTTGAACATTACCTATGAATGTCCCGACTCGCTACATTGTGGACAATGGGATTATCTCGATGGGATATTTTTAAGACGAGTAGGTTCTCAAGATTCGGATTCATTAAATTACGAACTTGCTCGGACAATATCACCGTATGGATGGTCTTTTGATTCGACATGGAGTTTTAGTTGGCATGTTGATGTGACCGATTTTGGTTTTTTGCTACATGACTCTGTTGAAATTGAATTTTATCACGGAGGGTATGAAAATAAAGATGACCGTGGTTGGTTGATAACTTTGGATTTTGAAATAACCGAGGGAAGACCTGCGATGGAGTGTATCGGTATAGACACGCTGTGGTCTGGAAAATTCCCGTACGGCGATACAGCTAATCCAATTGAAGAATTATTATCTCCAATAGAGTTCTCAAACGATTTTGCTGATATTGCTCGCCTGAGGATTCATCAGACAGGACATGGCATGGACGACTCTGCTAATTGTGCTGAGTTTTGTTCGAAGTATAGACAAGTTTTTTTTGACGATTCCCTTTTTAACCAGCGTCAAATTTGGCGTAAATGCACCGACAATCCACTCTATCCCCAAGCAGGGACATGGATATTTGATCGTGCCAATTGGTGTCCTGGCTCGGTTGTATTCCCTGATATATATGATTTTGAAATCACGAAAAATAAAAAGCATATTGTTAACATAGACATGGAACCATATATCAACCCAAACAAACCATCAGCAAATTATTGGATATATTCGTATTTGTTTTATTATAAAAAACCTTGGGCTGCAAACGACGTTTCGCTTGAAGAAATACTTATACCAAGTTCTGAGGATGTCTATTCTCGTATCAATCCCGCATGTGCTAACCCTGAAATTCTGATAAAAAATAATGGGTCTGAAACTATAAAAAGTATTGTTATAAAATATGGAATGGTTGGAGAAATGAATATTCATAGATGGATAGGTAAACTCCTACCACAACAATATACTCAAGTTTCACTTCCTACCTATTTGCTAACAACTCAAGAGTTAGATACATTCTATGTTAATCTTGAACAACCGAATAACCATGATGATGCATATAGTTCTGATAATTATTTAAAATCTGAATTTGCCAATCCACCTACTTTGCCATATTCATTTATTGTATCATACAAAGCAAACAAAGAACCCAATCACAACGAGCTTTCACTATCTCAGATGGGAGGAGGCGTTGATTTTAAATTCAATCATGGCTCCAGTATTACTGTTGGAGAATTATATTTAGAAAGACCACTCGGTTCTCTTGTGTCTGATTCAATTTATCGGGACACAATATATTTGGTAGCAGGGTGCTATCAATTTAATTTTGCGGATACTTCGGGTGATGGCTTAGCCCTTTGGTTTAATCCAGATGGGGGATATGGATATGTGCGGATCCTTGATATGAATGAACAGTTGCTCAAAAACTTCAATTCTGATTTTGGTTCTGAAGTTAAATTTGCATTTCAAGTTTTAGATGATGACGCAGAGATTCAAATAGACAATGATCCAATAGTTCAAATATTCCCACCTCGAAACAACGGTCAATTCGAGGTCGACTTGTTTTTTAATGATAGCAGAGATTTTAGACTGGAAATAAATTCAGATTCTCTTGGGATTATCTACGAAAAGAACTATCAAGCAGTCAAAGAATTATATTTTCCAATAGATATATCATCGCAACCAGATGGAACTTATTATCTAAATCTTGTTACTGCTGATACGACAATATCAAGAAAAATACGTATCAAGCATTAATAATCTTACGAGTATTTCTTAAAAAAATTCTCGTGTTTTCTCCAGTATTCTATTGAAATAATCCAATAATATATTCGATTTTTTAGAAATACATTATCTGTGTCAGTTTTACTAGCTCTCGTAAAACGTTGTTGTTTAGCTTTTTAGTAAGAAAGCTATGTTTTGGCACAACTCCTGCTTTAGATTCTAATGAAACCTCCCAAAATGACGGACGAAGGAAGGAGGAGGAGTGATAAATTCTATATATAACAAATCATCGATGCTTTCTATCAGTGGAAGTCTCAACGCTTCTTTCTCGAGGATGTATGAGTCCTTGCAAAAATTAAGCTCTGGAATGAAAATTAATTCTGCTACTGATGGACCTGCCCAGCTTATGATTTCAGAACGGTTTCGTTCACAAATCGCAACTTTGAATCAACAGATAGAAAACACCTCGATGCAAATTGGTAAATATAATACTGGTTCGGCGACCTTATCATCAATGCGTTCGGAACTTACTGAGATGAGAAGCCTTGCAGTTTCTGCTGCTAATGAGGGAGGCAATTCTCCTGCTGCTCAAAAAGCCTATGCCGATTCAGCGTCTGTCTTGGAATCGAATTTTAATCTGACGCTTAATAGAGCGGAATATAATGGTGCTGTTCTTTTTGATGGTTCCGAAGGATCTTTAGCAGACTTAAATGATTTATCTGGTGTCAATCTCTCTACAGCCGAATCTGCTAATGCATCTCTTGAAGTTATCGACGCTAAGATTGCCGAGATAGATGCTGCTACCATAGAAGTTGGGTCGACACAAAAATACAAACTTGAATCAGATATTTCTACAATGAGAATTTCTAGACAAAATCTTGTAGCTGCTGAGTCAAATATTCGAGCGACTGATTACGCCATTGAGTATTCAAATCTGATAAAGTTTCAAATACAGGCAGATGCAGGACTTGCATTACTTAGTCATTATAACATGAATTCACAATCACTGCTTTCTCTTTTTAACAGTAGATAATTTTATGCCTTTTTCAATAGGGCTGTTTTCGTTGGGGCGTGACTGTAATGCCTCTACAAAGTTTTTTACCCTCCCAATATGCCATTGGATGGCTTTTTGTGCGTAACCGTCAGGACCGCTCCCCCTGACGGTTCTTTTTTTGCATAATTTTAAGTAATAGAGTTTTGCTATGCTTTTTGTCGGGTTTCTCGATTTTGAAATCTAACGATTTCAAACCAACGGAACCGCGACCTACAATCATGGATAACACCTTCCCGTGCTTGAGGGCTTGTTGAGAAACCTCTTATTTTGGAACATACTTCGACTCCGCTCAGTATGACAAATTATAAGTTGTTGTCTTTCAAGTCACCCTGAGCGGAGTCGAAGGGTCTTGAAAGACTGTTTGGACTTTTTCAACAAGCCCT
>JAJRQO010000041.1 GCA_024280215.1 Candidatus Zixiibacteriota bacterium | reverse complement strand
TAAGATATTTGAGTATATTGAATTGTTTTATAACCGTAACCGTCGTCATTCGAGCTTAGGATACAAAAGTCCAGCTCAATTTGAAGTGATGACAAAACATACTTAACTCCGTGTCCGTTTTTGCGGGGGAAGTCCAAAAACAGTTTTATATTATTATCCCCAACCTCTATATCACTTCCCTATCCCAATGTCATCCCACATTCTTTCATGTCATCACCAACCCCCTCTTGTCATCCCAGCCCCCCCTATGTCATTCCATACTTGATCTGGGATCCAGTTTTATTATAATTGACAATTCATTCAACATATTCGTTCATAAAGTATGAATTATATTACAACAAAGGTAAGTAACTAATGATGGCTTATCTTTATCGTTATCTTATGGATTTATGACAACTTTAAGTGATATTGAAAGTTTTTATAAAAGCTTATCAAAAGCGAACGTTTTACTAAAATAAATATTCAGATCGGGTGGCACACTCCTTGGGGACTGTTGAAAACCTCTTATATTGGAACATACTTCGACTCCGCTCAGTATGACAAATTATAAGCTGTTGTCTTTCAAGTCACCCTGAGCGGAGTCGAAGGGTCTTGAAAGACAAGCTGGACTTTTTCAACAAGCCCCTTGGTGTGTATTTATAATTCCTCTTTTACTTTGATAATATTGTCTATGAATTGTTAATAAAATAATGTGAGAAATATAATTAAATTAAATTTTGAATAGAAACCAACCCCAAGGGTTGGCTACTCTGCTATAATTACTCTCCATTTTAATTTCTATAAAATTAGAACTTTCAAATATTGTTCCAGATAAAATCATCTACTTATAGAAACAGCTAAGGTAGTTGCTTAACATGTATAGCTTTTCACTCATAGTAACATCAACAAGAATTCGATAACAGAAAAAAATAGACTGATATAGACTTTGATGATATTATGAATAATTTTAAACAATTTTGTATAATAGTCTTTAATTTTCTTCACTCTTTGTAAAATATTTATTTTATAAATAAAACAAATAACATAGCTAATGTGATGAACAAATAAGACTTGGCTATCAAAATCCGCCATACCTAAGCAATCGGCATGGAAGTTGCTATTATATCAAGTAAATATTGTATGAGGATTTTATTATGAAAGAAATTAAAGCTTATGTTCGAAGATCAAAAATGAATGAGGTTGTCGATAAACTTAAAGATGTTGGTGTGAAAGTAATGTCGATAATTCCAGTTGAAAGAATAGGAACATTTGAAAACCCTCAAGCAAGTGAACTTGATTTAGAACGTGTTTCTGATCATTCAATGGTTTCTAAATTAGAAATTGTCTGTCGCAAGGAAGACGTTGAATTAATAGTTGATACAATAAAGCAACATGCTAAAACTGGCGTTAAAGGCGATGGAGCAATCTTCATATCGCAAGTAGAACATACAATAAAGATTCGAACCGGTAAAGAAGGTGTCATCACATTAGACTCACATTGCCCATCTTCTAATGAAAAAAATGAATAAAAACAGTAAAACGTTACAATAGCATTGTAATATTCAAAATAGTTAATTTTCAAATTTCACAACCTTCATAACTCCCCCTTCAACCCCTATCTAAACATTAGATAGGGGTTCGACATTAATTATGATTCTTTATCATCAATCAAGGAAA
Source organism: Candidatus Zixiibacteriota bacterium (assembly GCA_024280215.1). Lineage (GTDB taxonomy): Bacteria > Zixibacteria > MSB-5A5 > GN15 > FEB-12 > QQUK01. The sequence goes on along the minus strand of JAJRQO010000041.1, from coordinate 59,867 downwards.
ATTCAATACTTTTGAAGAATATTCTCTGATATTCTTCAACGTAAAGTGTGCGATATAATTTACTAATATGGTGTAAAGTGAAGTACGACTTTAGGATACAACAAGATAGTCGCATTTGGCATGAAGGTTGCTAATATATAAAAATAGAAAACTAAATTAAAGGAGATTATTATGAAACAGAATCTAAAAATGTCGTTAGTTGTCGTAATCATGCTTGTTAGTATCGCATCATTTACTTATGCTCAAATGATGGGTGGTAATCATGACAATTCTTCAATGAATAAACCACAATCAATGTCCAAGTCTTGTACTATGAAAGATGGAGAGATGTCGGATATTGATTCCAAGATGAATATGATGACACAACAAAATCAAGCGATGGAAGAAAATTTTAATAACTTAGAGATTCACTTTGATGAAATTATGAGAATTGACAATATTGAAATTCTAAAAGAAGAATTACAAAAACATTATTTTATGATGAAAGAAATCCGGAACAATTTTAGTGAACATAAAGAAATGTGTAAAATGATGTCTGAAGTACATTCTCAAAATATGAATACTACTATGGGAAATGCAACAAATACTCCCGTAGTATTGTCAAGTCAAAACCCATCAGGATGTTGTGCAAAGAAATAATGTTTACTTTATACCAGTAAAATAATTTACTTATAAACTATTTGGAAAGGTGTATAATATGGAAAACCATCGTGACAGACTGGAAAACTTCCTAAACAACTTATCAGGAGAAATTGTCTCAATAATTCCACATATCAAAAAAACAACTCTTTTTCAGATTTATGGTATTACACAAAAAATTGATTTTTTATTGATAGTAGAAAAAACTACATCATCTGCATAATATAATATGTCCCGCCAGCAAGCACAGCACCAAGTGGCAAGGTAATCAACCATGATAACAAAATTTTACCTATGACATCATAGTTCGCTTTTTTGTTAACCATCCCAATCCCAAACAATGCACTCACCGAAACATGAGTCGTTGAAACTGGCATACCAAATTTGGAGGCAAAGAGCACCAACACTCCAGTCACAAGGTTTGCCGTAAAACCCTGTCCATGATTTAAGTAGGTAATATCATTACTCATGACATGGGCGACTTTTTTGGCACTCAATATCCCGCCCAATGCCATCGCAACCGCAATTGACAACATGCTTATTTGCACATCAAGAAGCTGAACGACAATAAGTATACCCATGATTTTTGGTGTATCATTGAGACCTCTTGCAAATGATACCACACCAGCACTCAGAAAATGAAAGATATCCAAAATTTTCTCAGTTTTAAATCCTAAAAAGGAACCTTCATATTTTTCGATACAGACAGATTCTTTTTCAATAGTTAAATCATTTTGGGCTGTTTGCATAAGAGTCAATGATTCCATACTTGTAGCAACTGCAACAACTTCGTTTGTTTTTCCAACACACAAACAGTACTCTTTTGTTATTCCCATTTTTTCACGTACAAAGCGAAAAACGATATAGAGTAACGATGCAACTGTTAAAGCAATAATCGGACTTATCAAAAGAGGTGCCAAAAATGATTTTGATAATGCTGCGAAATTTAACTCAGAACCGACTGCCATATAGCCAGAACCGACTAAAGAACCAATCAACGCATGGGTTGTTGAAATCGGAAATCCGAGTAAGGTTGCTATAAATACAGTTAACGCCGCTCCAAATCCGACAGCCAACAAGTAGTCAGGTACTTGGATAATCTCAATAGGTACTAATCCTTTGCCAGAAAAGGCAATCACTAATTTATTAGCTATTACAATAGAAAATAACGACCCCGCAAAGGTCGTAACTGTTGTCCAAATAAGAGCAATTTTATAATTTGTTGTCTTACTACCAAATAATGTTGCTACACCTTTAAAATTGTCATTAGCACCGTTAGAATAGGCCAAAAACAGCGTGACTAAAAAAAGAATAATTGCTATCATACGTTCCTTTGTATTTTATTGGTTTAGAGAGTTAAACTATATAACAGAAAATTAGTTGGGTTTGTTCAAGATTTAATAAAAATTATAATTTCCTACAATACATTTTCTTTTCTGTGGCAGATTCATTCGTATTTGCGTATTATATAGCAACCTAAAATTATGGTAATATATAAAGATGCAAAATATAAAACAGTTAGAAACACTCGAAGACAAACTTGAAGCAATCAAACAATATTTTGTCGAACGTAAATCTGTTGTAGTCGCATTTTCAGGTGGTGTTGATTCGACGCTCCTGCTACGCTTAGCAGTAGATTTTGCCCCTGGCAAAGTGTTAGCAGTTTCATCAAAATCTTCAGTTAGCCCAAAAGATGAAATCGAACTTGGTGCCAAGCTCGCCCTTGAACTAAATGTAGAACATGTCATCATCGACACCAATGAACTCGAAAACCCAAATTTTGTCGCCAACCCATCAAACCGTTGTTACCATTGTAAGTCTGGTCTTTTCTCACGACTAAAAAAAATTGGTGCTGAACATAAAATTACAACCGTCATTGATGGAACCAATTTTGACGATACCACCGACTATCGCCCCGGTATGCTTGCTGGTCAGGAACATGGTGTGGAATCGCCTCTTAAAGACTGTTTAATGACCAAAGAAGACATTCGAGTTCTTTCTAAAAAATATAATCTTTATACATGGGACAAAGCTGCTTCGCCATGTTTGTCATCTCGGATTCCATACAATTCAGAAATCACTCTTGAAAAACTATTACGAGTAGATAAAGCCGAACGCATAATAAAAGAAATCGGAATAAAAATAGTACGGGTTCGTGATCACGACCAAATCGCCCGAATAGAAATTCCAAAAGAAAATTTTGAACTATTTTTAAAAACAGATAAAAATGAAGCGGTAACCAATAAAATAAAATCTTTGGGTTATAAATATGTTTCACTCGACACCAAAGGGTTCCGTTCTGGTTCACTCAACGAAGTCATAAATATGACGAAGTCTTAAATAAGACGAAGTCTTAATAAATAGAAATAGATACAGATGCAAAGCGACACACTCAAAAAGATACTCAAACAAATTCAAGATGGTAACATCTCTATCGATGATGCTATGAACAAGTTGAAAAATTTTCCGTATGAAGATATCGGCTTTGCCAAACTTGACACCCACCGCTCAATACGTAATGGTTTCCCAGAAGTAATATTTTGTAAAGGGAAGACGAACGAACAGATTGTAGCAATTTTCCAATCACTGATAAATTCAAATGACCTAATTATCGGGACTCTCGCTACACAGGAAAATTTTGATAGCGTCGTAAAAAACTTTCCAAATGCACAGTTTCATAAAAAAGCACGAATCATACAGCTCGGCAAAACACCACCTTCGAAAACAGACAAGATTATTACTGTGATAACAGGCGGCACATCCGATATTCCATACGCCGAAGAAGCAGCGATTACCGCCGAGACAATGGGCAACAAAGTTATCAGACTCTATGACATCGGCGTAGCGGGGATTCACCGTATGCTTGATAACAAAAACATTTTAGATGACTCTAATGTTATTATCGCTGCCGCTGGCATGGAAGGTGCCTTAGCATCAGTGGTCAGTGGTTTGGTGGCATGTCCAGTTATCGGACTGCCAACATCGGTCGGGTATGGTGCATCGTTTGAAGGACTCTCTGCCCTTTTGGCAATGCTCAACAGTTGCGCCCCTGGAATTGCGGTTGTTAACATCGACAATGGTTTTGGTGCAGGCTACATGGCGTCGGTAATAAACTTACAAGGAGTACATTGTTGAAAACTTTATATTTTGACTGTTTTGCTGGAGTGAGTGGTGATATGATTTTGGGAGCGTGTATTGATGCGGGCGTTCCGATTGAAACTCTCAAACAAGAGCTTCAAAAGTTGCACCTTGAAGGTTTTGTAGTCACCGCCCAAAAAATGTCAAAGCATAATATCGGTGGTACCCATGTCATTGTGGCAACTGAAGAACAACATCACCATCGAACACTTCCTGTTATTGAAAAAATTATTGAAAACTCTTCCCTCTCTTCATTTGTAAAAGAGAACGCTACAAAAGTTTTTCATAACTTAGCGGAAGCCGAAGCGAAGATTCATAGCACAACAAAAGATAAAATACATTTTCATGAAGTAGGCGCTTTGGATGCGATAGTTGATATTGTCGGAGCGATGATCTGTTTTGAATTTCTACAAATTGAAAACTTTGTTGTCTCAAAAATCCATGTCGGGTCGGGTTTCATTAAATGTGCTCACGGAACCATGCCTCTCCCCGCCCCAGCGACGATGGAACTTCTCAAGGGTATTCGTACGTTTTGCACAGGTATCGAAAAAGAACTTACCACCCCAACAGGTGCCGCAATTTTAAAAACTATGGCGACATCATTTGGTGAGATGCCTGACATGCAAGTTGAATCTACTGGTTATGGATGTGGCACGAGAGATTTAGATATTCCGAATATGTTACGAATTCTCATTGGAGAAACAAACGAAGCTCAAAGTTCTCAGTATGATACCGATGAGATTACGCAAATCGAAACAAACATCGATGATATGAATCCGCAACTGTTCGAATACTTATCTAATGAACTTTTTGAAATTGGTGTTTTGGATATTACATTGACTCAGACGCTGATGAAAAAACAACGTCCCGCTGTGATACTAACTGTACTTGTTGAGCATGATTTGAAAGACAAAGCAATCGAGAAAATATTCTCTGAGACAACTACGATTGGTCTTCGTGTACAAAAAATTCAAAGAGTCAAACTTGCCAGAAAACAAAAGATGGTTGAGACAAAATATGGTACGGTGTCGGTAAAGTTTTCAACTCACGATGGTAAACCAGTACAAATTAACCCAGAGTATGAAGATTGTAAAAAGATAGCACGTAAAAACAATATTGCGTTAATCAAAATTATTGATGAAGCAAAACATCAAGCATCATCTGATTGACGTTTGACAAAATATAAATATTGTTTTTCTGCAGTAAAGCCCGCTTTATTAAATGTTGTAATTGAGGGATAATTTATATCTTCAATCAATGCACACATCACAACTGCACCAAGCGACTCCAAAAATTGTTGACAGGTATCTATTAAAAGCCCCGCATACCCTTTTTTACGATAGTCAGGATCAATCGCAACTCTATTAATCCATCCCCGACGACCATCATAGTTAGCAATAGCAGTACCGACAGACTGTCCTTCATCAAACAATCCAAAGTAACAACAACCAGCAAACTGCATCTCTCTTGACATCATCTCTTTTGAGTCTCTCCCCTTCGGTTTATAGGGAAGCCCAGCAATAGCCCATATGCGAATAATGTCATCATAATTATCAATCGAAAGTTTTTTAATTTCAGAAGCCATATTTTTCTCTGAGTATTTTATGTAAATTGTTCATAAATAATTGTGAAGCAAATGGTTGTTCATTCCAATGCTCACATCCTGTATTATTCAAAAGAACCCCACGAGCGGGGATTTTATTTTCTTGAGCAACTCGCATTCCAGCAGACAACATCATCACACACGCAATCCCAATAACGCCAGTATCGCCTAAGTTGTTTGCATGATAGTTCAACTGCTCTGACAAATTTCTTTTTGAAAACATAACTCGACAATTATATTTTTCCGCTAACTCTGTAATTTCTGATGCTGAACAATCGGCATGACAGCTCTCACAAATACTTCCGTGGTCATCATCAGTTTTCTGGCAATCATAATCATGAAGAGACAAACAGTCAGGCATAATAATCAAAGTATGTTTCATTTTGTTAAAATCATTACAATTTAGCTTATCATAAATTTTAAATGAAAGCATTTCAAGTAAGTAACGTTCTTTTTCTGACCTTCGCATTGTATGATCGTCACGTTCTGAATTATCGGAGTGTGCTTGTGCAACAAAAGAATCTATCGATGAAAACTCTTTTTCGAAAAGTTTAAAGCCATTTTTGATAAATTGATCAGTCAGCTTTTCAAGTTTATCAAACGAGTCCTCTTGAAGTTGATACGTAGGTACTTTTTTCATATTTTAATATGATATAATAAAAATGAAAAATACAGTTTTAATTATTAATTGATTTGAGAAAGAAATTGAATTTTTTGTGAAGCTCTCTGAGCCAATTGAGAACCTGAATCTAATTGTATTACCATCATAAAATTCTGTTTTGCTGAGCGAAAATTTCGATCTTTATCGTTATTTTCACCAAGAGCAAAATATATTTTTGCTCGGTTAGTAGACTCGGAATTACAAATCTTGAGTGCCTTATAAAGATAATTCTCAGCAACATGAAATTCTGACAATGCTGTCGCAGTAAGTCCATACAAATAAAACAATTCCCAATTCTGAGAATCTTGAGCATACGATTTATGACAGTAGACTAAAACCGAATCATATTGTTTATTATTAAATTGCTCTTTTGCAATTTGAAGATATGATTCAGGAGATATTTCAGAAATCTTCTGATAACTTGGCAAAAACTCCAATTTAATCGTCTCAACATTGGAAGAACAACCCAAAAAGAGCGTCATAATGAATATGAATAGTCCGTTTCGTATCATAAAGCATATATCGGCAATAATCTATATATCTTTGAGATATCCTCGATATAGAATTTCTATAAAGAGAATTTGCTTGCTTTTTGCAACTCAAATCATCATTTTACGTAGAACAAACTACAAACAGGAAATATAAACTTCAAATAAAAGGTATTTAGATGAAATTTTCAGACTTTATCGAAAATGATGTTGTTGTATTAGAAGTCTCTGGGAAAATCATGGGTGGTGATGAAACCACTATGTTTCATGGGAAAATTCATGAATATATGCAGCTCAATAAAAAGAATATATGTGTAGATTTAGCTGCTGTTGACTGGATGAATTCAGTTGGTCTTGGTATGCTTATTTCGGCATTAACAACAGTCAAAAATGGCGGTGGTCGTTTGGTTCTTGCTAACATTGATAAGATTGAATCAATTCTGACAATCACTCGTTTGATTACTGTCTTTGAACATTATGATTCACGAGATGAAGCTATAAAATCTTATAGTTAAAATTTATTAGCTATCATAAAAAAACCCGCACATGCGGGTTTTTTTATATCTAATATTAAATTCTATATACTAAAATTATTATCTACCAATACCCATGATTTGTTGATAAATAGGGTCACCCTGATTTATTTTATAATTGCCAAACAGCTTGGCAGCCTCAACCATTTCGATAGAACGACCGTTTTGAGAAAGAGCGGTAATCAGTTTACGGAAAGCATAGTTACTATTTGGATTTCCTCGGAAACCACGCCAAAGCAGATTCAAGCCTTCATCTTTTTTTGCTTGATCTTTTTCCCAATCACCTAACTGAATTTTCGCCAAACCTAAATCCTGCATATAGAAGATATTTTGAGGATTACTTTCCAAGAAGACCTCCAAGGTATCATGCATCTTATAAAGCAAGCCACCCGCTTTTGCGGAGTCACCTTGTTTGTCATAGACATCGGCAAGCAAAATATAAGTCTGCCAATATTCAGGATAGACATCAATAAGCTTTTCAGCAATCTGTACCGCACGTGTCGTATCACCCTTTCGTATCATATCATCATAGACACGAATAGCATTGACACCAACCGATAGAAAAACACCAGTCGCATTTTCATCACGATACACTTCCGAACTTTCATATCCAGCAAACTCATATTTATTCATATAGTTATCAAAACCAATTTCTGAATCAATAAGATTTTCAACTGGATTTTTTTCAAGTTTATAAAGCAAACCATGAGCAGCGATTCTATCTCTCAGTTTTAATGGTGACGCAGCATACGGAGGTGAACTAAAATAAATTGGACGTTTCCATTTATTCTCAATAACAATTTCATCCATCATCATATCCTGTACTTTAACCAACTGCCCACCATACATACTTGGTGTTAGATACGCTCTTCGTTTACGAGGTCTGTCGATGAATGGTTCTTTTGGCATTGAGACAATCACGCCGTCACCTCTGTCACGCTGATGCCAGAGTATCTGGTCATCACTCAATGAAATCGGGACGCCGTATCTGTTTTTCATCTGCTCGGTATACCAATCCGTATTTAACAAAGAGAGATTGACAACAACAACATCTTTGCGGTACTCATATACTTCTTGTAAACACCAAAGAGGAAATGTATCATTGTCACCAGAGGTAAACAAAATGGCATCCTTTTCGCATGTATCCAATAAATTTTTCGCATACAAATAAGGGATATAATTTTCAGAACGGTCATTTGTATGATAATTATGTGCTAAAGTTACTACAGGTAAAAAGACTAAAAGTGAAGTCGCATAGACCGCCATCTTCATTTTTGACTCTCCAGAAGCAGCCAGCTTCTCTTTCACTGTCAGAAGTATCGTTGAAAGCCCTATACCCATCGCAATGCCAAAGAAGACAAAGGCAGGCGTAAAGAAATAATCTCGATTACGCACCTCCAAATAGGCATCCTGCGTCATCGGATTATACATCGTCCCATCGGCAAAATTCATATACAACACCAACCCGAGTGAACAGAGTAAGAAGAGGGTAAAAAATGGTAATCCTATCTCGAGTCGTTTACGAATTGCTGCGATAAGTCCTATGAGACCAAGTACCAAAAATGGAATAAAGTTATTTCCACCTTTTGAATATTGTTCCTCAAAGTAAGACCAGAAGCCCATATGAGGATGTCGACCAAGTTGGTTTTCCCAAGCACCGCGACGGTTGAACATACGGTCAATCATCGAAACCTGTCCATATTGTTTACGGTCTAAAAAGTTTACAAATGTAGTCCAGTCACGTGATGGATTATTTTCGTCGATACGAGGATTCATTTCAGAACGAATCGGAATATACATATGAACTGATACCCCAATAACAGCAATCATTACAATCATAAGAGCGTTTTTCCATTGGAGGTACCATTTATTTTTTTCAGAGAAATAACCTAAGACAAGCAGAATAAGAATTGTAATCGGAACTGCCTTAAAATACAAAGAAAATGACATCATTACCGTCGAGACTGATGCAATCGCAATCAGCAATGCCCAGTTGATTTTTTTGTATACCAAGCCAACAACAACTAAAGCCAAAATTCCAGAAATAAATTTAAACATCGTTCCAGCAGATTCAGCGTTACCCATTTGAGAGAAAAACATAATCATCAACAGTTCAGCAATCAAAAATCCACAAACGACTAACCAATCACGATTGGTTGCTTCTTTTTTCAAAAGGAAGAAAATCGAACAAACAGGTACAACCAAGAAGACAGTCATATGAACGCCAACTCCAAGCAGAGCAGTATAAAATGCCAAGACCATAATTTTGGCAGCATAGGAAGTCCCTCTATGTTCAAAATAAACCAAAGCCATCCACACCAACAATACAGAAAGAGCTAAGCCGAGACCATACACTTCTGCTTCAACAGAGTTTGCCCAGTTTGTTTGAGAAAAAGCAACAAAGAAGGCTCCAGTGATACCACCAATATAGGTGATATACGAGTTAATTGATGATTTTACTTTGTCAGTAAAGAAATATCTAACCACCCGAACTGTCAGCAGATAACTAAACATCGCTGTAAAGGCAGAGAAAATAACAGATAAGTAGTTAACTCGCAACGAGATATCTTCTACAAACGGAATAACAGAAGCTATCCGACCAATGAGAATATAAAGAGGTGTACCAGGAGGATGTGGAATTCCTAATATTTTCGATGAGGCGATGAATTCGCCACAATCCCAGAATGAGAATGTCGGCTGAACTGTCATGGCATAGACAATAAAGGCTACGATATAGACCCCAGCTGCAATAAATGCATTGGTTTTGTCAAAATTATTTACAGAATGATTCATTATTATCTATTTCTCCTTGCTAAAGCGGCTTCTCTTTATACCGACTATTATACTAAAGACTCAAATTATTTTGAAATTGAAGAGAAAATATAACACATCTTGGCTGATTCACAACGTTTTTATTTTTTCTCGTAAACCTAAATCGTTGAGGTAACTTATGTTTCTATGGTGCGGAGTTTTATTTGGTCTGGGAATTTTAGCCTTTTTAGATTCGATTTTCAATATGGGGGACATATTTAGAAAAGTGAACTCTGTTTTATTCATGTTGGTTTCGATGGCTCTTTTAGTGCGTACGACAACTAAGATGAAAGAGAAAAAATCGGAGCACTCTGAAGAACGTATATTCAAATTAGAACAACAGGTTAAAAATTTGGAATTGTCAAAAAAGAAAATCGATCAGTTCTAAGAAGTAGTTTCAGAATTATTATTTGGAGCAGAACGAAGCAAGTCGCGAACTTCTGTAATAAATGGATAGTTCGGATAGTTTAGAAGCAGTTGTCGGTAAATTTTATATGCTTCATCTGTTTTTTTAGAATCAGAAACCATAATATCCGCTTTTTGTTTTAATGCAAATGGTAAGTAATATGATTCACCAAACAATGTTTCCATCTTATCTATCGCTTCAATCGCATGAACAAAATCTGCTTGCTTGACATATATACCAATAAGCTGATACATTGCAAAATCTGCTAACACCTTTGACTCATCATCTATAATTTTATTATAAGTTGCAAGCGTCGAAACATCATCTTTTTGAATTTCAAAAAGCATCGCCGATGCATATAACTTTAAAATATTTGTGTTATCTTCCCCACTTTGTAAAATTTTCAAAAGCGACAAAGCATCATTGACATAAAACCCAGTTGGGAAATTAACAAGTATTTTGGACAGAAGTGTTTTGCAGGAATCGATCTTGTTTTCAAAAAACAAAACCTGAGCAAGTTGGAACAAAATTTTCTCTTTGATGTCGATATTAAATCGTTGTTTTTCAAATGACAAAAAGATTTCTTTTGCTCTTTGCAACTCACCTTTTTGAATATAACAATACGGCACATCAACCATCGCACGCATATAATTCAAACCTGTTTTATAATGAGTAATAAGAGAGTCATAATAATATAACGCCGAATCAATTTCATTCAAATTATTTTGATATATTTTCGCAATATGATACAATGCATCAGCTTTTTCCCGTGAGGATTTTACTAAGGAAAAAATCTCAGTATAAGTTTGTTGAGATTTTTCATACTGCTCCAATTGTGTTTGAGCATCAGCAATAAGGAACTTCGCACGAGCTTGGATAGCAGGTTGTTGATATTGAGATAAAAGATAGTCACCCATACGAAGCATTTCGTCATATAACTTCTCACGTTTACATGTCTGCATATATGAAATCAGAGAATTTCCATTTTTTTCATGTAAAGAATCTCGGAGTTTAGTATAGGCAAAAGATTTATCGAGTTGACCCGTGCGGATATAGTGCATCGATAGTATTTTGACTGCACGTGAATTAATATTATTCTTATTTTGCTCTACAAGATATGCTTCCGTTATTGGAGAGGAATCTTCAAAAAGAAGTAGCTCAACAATTTCTCTTTCGACATTGTTGCCGACTCGAGTTGTATCAGCGAGCAATGGATAATATTGGTCTAAAGCTTTTTTGTATTCTTTTTTTCGTTCATAAATCTGACCAAGCTGTTCCCCTAAAAGAGTTTTGTCTGATGATTCTTTTCGCCACGCAATAATATATTTTTCCGCTTCTGTTTCTAAACTATTATTGAGCATCGATTGAACTACTAATTGATAGCGAACCCTATTAGTCCCATCTATCAGTGAAACCGCCTTTTTATAATGCCTTCGTGCTTCATCAATTCTCCCCTGCTTTGCTACAACCTCGGCAAGCGAAAGATGAAAGCCTATATTGGATGGTTGAGATGCAATTTGTAACTTAATAATTGATTCTAACTTAAAATAGAGCTTAAGCTGAGTATAACATTGTCGCAATAAATTAATAACTATTTGATTACTGGCATCTTCCTCGTAAAGAACTTCTATAAAACTCGCCGCACCTTCATAATTTCGTTCTGAGATAAGTTTGCGGGCAAACAATATTTTTCGACGAAAATCTAAATCCACAGCCTGTGGATTAAGAAGCTGCTCTTGAAAGAGCTGGTCTGGCTCTTTCTTTTTTTCAGCAGCAATAGTAACAGATGCGACCAGACAAAAAAACAATAAAGAGTATAAAACTTGTTTGAACATACTGTCTATTGTCCAATCTCTAATTTTTGTGATGCTTCAATTTTCAGAAGTGCCTTAAAATATGCTTTAATTTGTTCTTCATATTGTTTAGGATAATCATCACCTAAATATTTTTTTAAACGGTCTTCTAATTTTAAATCATCATTTAGAATATCGGATGACAATTCAGGTGGCATATACATCAGGGTCGTCAAAGCAGATTTTGCCTGACGTTGTTCAGAAAAATCTTTTTTGTAAAGCGAACGGGACGCTTCAAGCATCCGAGAAAATATTTTCAACTGACGTTGAGTAAGATCTTCACCAGTCTCACCATTTAAAAGAGCCTCTTCGACTTTTTTCATTTCGTTCCCGATATCATCAAGCCTTCCCATAATTTGACGTGAACCACCAAATTCGCGTGCTAATTCCTCAAGTGATTTCCGTATTCCTGCTTGTTCACCAGCCAGGCGTTCAAGTGACTGACGACCACCTTTGCCCTCACCTGGTTTTGGATTTTGACCGCCAGGTTTTTCACATTGACCTTTGGTCTTTTTGTTTAATTTTTTTTGTTTATCAGAGAGTGACTGCATGTTACCAGTATTCTTATCACAACTACCACCCTTGTCACATTGCTTTTGTTTATCCATTGACTCCATAAGACGAAGTGATGTTTTATTAAGTTTTTCCATTGCACCACGTTGGTCTTTCATTGCCTGAGTTCGTTTTTTGTCGTCAAACTGTTGCATAGCAAATTCCATTTGAGAAAAACTATCCTCTAAAAGTTTATTGATTTCAGCCGCAACAAATGGCGACTCTTTTGCTAAGTCAGAAATTCGGTTCTTTAATCCGTTACAAGATGAAAGTAAATCTTGCTGCTTGGCTGCGATGTCTCGCATCATAAGAGTTTGGTGCTGAGAAACTGCCGCTTCGGCAAAAAGTTGTTCCTGCTTTTTCGAGAGATAATTTGCGTCATCGATAGCATCGGAAAACGCTTTTTTAATTTTTTCTTTATCGCCTCCCTGCATAGCCATCAACTGCTGTTGCATCTCATCAAGCATCTTTGCAAGTTTTTTCTCTGCTTGTTTACCCTGATCAAAGGCATCATTCTTTTTTTGAGACTTCAGAGATTTCTGCATCTCCTGCATATCTTTTTTAGCATCATTATTTTTGAGTGCTTTAGAAAACTTTTTCAACTCTTCAGATTTTTCCATCTTCGCATCTTGAGACATCTTCTGAAGCTCTTGCAGTTCATCTTTTAAATCTTGAAGCTCTTTTTGAACATCCTTCTCTTGAGATGCAAGCTTAGGTAATGATGATTTGTCGGACTCATCGGTCTTACTGTTCACCTCTTCCTGCTTGCGAAGAAGTTCTTCTGCTTTGCGAACCATCGCTTCCATCTTTTGTTCAAGTTGCATTTTCTTCAATAGTGCCATTGTCCGTTCAAGACGTTTAAGCAATTCTTCCTGTGACATTTTAAAATCTTTTAATGCCTTCTCCAGCTTGTCCTGATCCATATTTTTGAGTGCTTCCATCATCTCCTGTTGTGCTTTTTTCATCTCAGGAGTAGCAATCTCTTGATAGAGCTTTTGAATTTGTGCCATTTTCTCAAGTACTTCACGGCTCATCAATGACTTTTCGTTTAAATCATCAACCGCTTTGTTCATCTGCTGAGCAACTTTTTCAATCTCTTTGACCATCTCGGCATTTTTCTCAGCAATTGATTCAAGCTCTTTTTGGTTTTGCCAATTTGCTTTATGAGGTGACTTTGATTCTGCTTTCATTTTCCGACTAATTTTATCAAGACGCTCAGAAAGCTCTTTACCAGTTTTCAAAATCTTTTTTGTTTCATCAATACGCTCAATATTAGACTCTTCCGTTTGTGAAATAATTTCTTCAAGTGATGGAAGGCGTGCGATATACTGACGAGACTTACTAATTTTTGGACCCGAGACCATATCATTGTCAGCAATTTCAAATGAATAGATTACGTAGTCACCAGGGAACAAATGCAGTTGATCAATATCCCAGTTAAACTCGACTTCACCTTCAGTTTTTATATTTTCTGAAAAATGTAGGACAGCGACATTTTCTTCTGCTAATTGTTCTCTCTGTACCACAGAATATTTCATAACAAGCGAAGAAAATCCGTAGTCATCAAAAATATGCAACTTTACTGGAAGAATCATCTGGTCAGAAAGATTGACATCAAAACCAGGACGTATTACATCAATAGATGGAAACTCATCGGCAACTGCTGTAATATAGTACTCAATCGGGTCAGGGTTCTTCTCACCGAGATGATCTCGCAGACGAATATGATATGACTGCGACTTATCAATTTTGAGCGAGACCTCGCCGATTTTATTTTCTAATGAGATTGGGAGCCTGCTTGAATCGGAAAAAATGAGTTCAGCAGTTTCAACCTCAAGATTTGTTTCAATCTTTAGATTAACCCGAGACCCAAAAAGAGCTGAGAAAGTACCGTTATTTTCATCTATCGTAGTCGGTGGAAGTTTGGAATATTCGGGATAAAAAATTGAAAGTTTCATCGCTTCAACTCTTGGACGGTCAACAACATCGACAGAGAAGACATCAGTTTTCACACGACCCGCTTCGATATAATAATCAAATGATTTATTTATCTGGCGTAAGGTTGTACCAAACAAAACTGAATCACCAATCTCTGTGAAATAATGTTTTTCATTTCGTAAATCAATTATAGTTTGTTGCCAATCACCACCAGCTAAGCGATGATGGATTGTCGCTTGTTTAGGAAGTTCTCCACCAAAAAGTGAGGCACCGATTTTTATATCTTTATACTTGACCCATTCGGTCGAACCAAGCGATGCTTCAAGTTTGTATTCAATCGGAGGCGTGACGACTTCATCAATGTGCGAATAGACTTCATACGAATATGAAAACAGACCTGGTACAAAAACTAAAAGTGCTAAAGCAACAACAACCGTATAACCCAACTGTTTCCCTTGTTTGATAATCGGATAAAACGAAATCGCTTCATTAAAATTCAACGACTCCGCCTTGACCAACGCTTTGGCAATCGTCGCTTCTACTAACTCAGCAGAAGAACCATGCGAGATTTTACTTCGAGAAAACTGTATCGCTGCTATTAAGACACCCTTGAGCTCGGCATGTTTTTTCTCAAGCTCAACGGCGAGTGAATCTATATCACCTGTGACAAAATTCTTAAGAGCATACTTCACGAAAAAATAAATAGTTACCGCTCCCGAGAGTCCCAAGAGAGAAATTTTGACCGCAACAGGTAACACAATAATAAGAGCAATCAAAGAAAGAAGTATCGATGCAATCAGCACAACAGCTGCCGTTGTTAACAAGCCTGAGACAAATAGTAATATTCTTTTTTTCAGTAATGCTTTTTCAAGTCGCTCGACCAATGCCCGGGCTGAATTAATCTGCTGCATTGTGTCCTCTTTCGTTGAAGAATTATCGTTTCTTAATATAACAAAGCGTAGGTAAGTAAGTTCAAACCCATACGAAATGATTCTGTCCGTTTATCCTCGGGGTCATTATGCACCACGGCATCTTCCCATCCATCACCAATATCGGACTCGACCAAAAAGTAGACAACTGCCTTACCATTTATAATAACGGCATATCCACGCGGTGCTTTATTATCGTGTT
Organism: Candidatus Zixiibacteriota bacterium; assembly: GCA_024280215.1. Lineage (GTDB taxonomy): Bacteria > Zixibacteria > MSB-5A5 > GN15 > FEB-12 > QQUK01. The sequence goes on along the minus strand of JAJRQO010000041.1, from coordinate 44,114 downwards.
CATGAATTTTCGGAGGTCCGTTTGGAAAATCATAAAATGAATGATACAAGGGATGGTCAAATGGAAGTTCGACAATTTCTCGTTCAGGAAATATCTTCGCCATCTCTTTGAGAAATGTTTTTTCCATGCCATAGGAATCATTGACAAACAAGAAGCCACCGCTTGAAAGATACAAACGCAACCGTTCGATTTCATCAGATTCAAATGAAATCAAGCCATGCCCTGTCGCAAACAGAAACGGATATTTAAAAAGTTCAGGGTCGTTGATTTTGATTTCATGTTCGATTGTATCTATTAACATATCTGAATTTTCATAAGCATATTTGAGCATATTCGGAATCGCCGAACGTCCCCAATACCAGTCTCCACCGCCAGAATAATGTAAACGGGCGATTTTGACCATCGATGGGTTCGTTTTTGCTTTGGCGATAGTCGTCTGAGGAATCTGACGCATCAGATTGTTAAGCTGATTTCGCTGGGCTAACAAATTGCCAGCAAGCAACATAACAATTATTGCGATAGTCGTAGACAGAGCTATAAATTTGAACTTATTCATATATATAATATACACATAAAGTCCGATATTTGATGAATTAATTTAGATTATTTTGAGTATGTCATGTTGAGCGGAGTCGAAGTATGCTCATCATGTCATACCTGCGAAGGCAGGTATCCAGTCTTTTTATAACTATCACCCAAAACTTGCTGAAGGAATCTTATTTTATTTCCTTTTCTTCTTATTCTGAAGTCTTCTAGCTTTTCTGTTGGTAGGTTGGTTACTCTGGTCTTCATCATAATCATCAAGAAACTTTTTAGTCAATTTTGTTTTTGGATGCTCTTTGCCAAGAAGAGTATAAAAAGTATCATATGACTTTTTCCATAGCTTAACAGCTTCATCGATGTTGCCAAGACTTGCATTTACGCATGCTAAATTTGTTTGACGTAGAGCTACAGTTGGATGGGATTCAGTAAAGTGTTCTATTCCTGATTTTAAAGCTATATCTAAAAGATTTTTCGCTTCTTCAAACTCTTCCATTTCAAGTAGGACAAGAGCTAAATTTGCTTGTCTTATAGCAACTTTGGGATGAGAATGACTTAAAGTTGCTAAATTACTATTCAATGCTAATTCGAAGAGATCTTTTGCTTTTACTAATTCCCCTAGATTTTTATATACTTCTCCTAAGTTTGAACGACAGGTTGCAACTGAAGGGTGATTTTCATCATGATTTTCTAAGTCTATTTCTAACGCTTTTTCTAATACTTCCTTGGCTTTTTTGTAATTTTCCAAACGATTATAAACGTTTCCTAAATTAGATAAACGAGTTGCCAGTAGTGGATGCTTGTCCCCTAGAATCAGTAGGTCTGTTTCTAATGAACGTTCTAAAAGAACTTTAGCTCTTTCTAATTCCTCTAACTCTAAGTAGACATTCCCTAAATTTGATTCAATAGTTGAATGATTTGGACTTTTTTTACCAAATAATTCTATACTATCACTCAAAGCTTCTTCTAAAATATCTCGTGCATTATAAAACTCGCCCAATTCTAAATACACATTCCCAAGACTTGATTTAATCCAAATAACATCAACAGTTTTAATTCCATGCTTATCTTGCATCGAAGTTAGCCTTCGTATCAATAATTCTTTTGCTTTTTTAAAAGAACCAAAGTATTTATACACTACACTTAGAGATAATATCACATCCGTTAATTTTGAGTTATCTTTTAAATAAGATTGTTTTAAAAGAGCTTCCCCTAAAGGTATTAATTTAAATTTATGAATTGGATTGTCTTTTGTTTGATCAAAAAATAACCTTTTAGCAATAGAATCAATTAACAATTTCAAATCATCAAATTTTGGCTTTAAACTAGGTAAAAGTACCTCCACAAGTACAGGATGCATCTTATAGCTTTCTTTATTTTTTTCTACCTCAATATCTTTTAAAACAAACCCTTTCTCATACAAATCTTCAAGTGTTCCAGCAAAATCCTCCTTCCATTCCAATACTTCTCTCTGCAATAACTCCGATAAGAACTCATAACCAATAAATTGATTTGGCAAAGCTGTAAATTGTTTTAATAGGTATTTTTCATTATTACTTAATTTTGAAATATCGAAAATTGATGTTAAGTATGATTTTATACGGTCAATTTTAATTTCACTAGTATGGTTTACATTTACCCCCGCTTTTAAATCAGATGAAAGAGCATCTTTTACTGTTTCAAGAGTCCATTTATTTCTTTTAGCAGATTTAGCAAATATTTCAATAGTAAGTGTATGATATTCGACACCTTTTACAATCTCGAGAATTTCTTCATCAGAAAAACTATTATGGTATTTTTTATATAATTCTACCGCATCACCTTCAGGTAAAAAGTCCAAATCCATTATCTTAAAATTGGCAATACGGTCCCGAGATGTTACCAACAGATGCCATCCATGTGTTTGAGGCAGTTTATTATAATGTTCAGTTAAATTTTCATGAGCATTATCAATTACAAACAATTTTGGTTTGTCACTTTGTAGATTACTCAATTCATTTAAACATACATCTACTTGTTTTTTGGGATCAACATCTTCCAATTTCATATTTCGAATCAACAAACTATTAGCTATAATCGCTTCTTCTAAACTGTTTTCAATCGTCAGCCAGACAATATGGTCATATTCGTTGTAAAACTCATCAACATATACAGCCGCTAAAGTAGTTTTCCCAATCCCACCCATACCGTTTATCAACGCTGTTTCATTATTCTCTAAAAGTGACGTCCTAAGTTTTTGTAAATCTTCCCCCCTACCAACAATATCCGTTTTCTTTATTTTAACTATTGCTGTTAATTCTTTAGGAGTTGGCTTATCATTTCCATTTTCTATAATCTTGAGAATTTTTATTAACAAACTTGAGATTGTAAAAATCTCTACTTTATAATTCTCTTCAACTGCGAGCTTATTGAGCTTTTTATCAACTTTTATATTTTCCCAAAACAACTCAAGAAATGCAGGAATCTCATTTTCTTCTGGAATTATAACCTGAGAATTTTTACTTAATTCAGATAGAATGTTTTCATTATTTGCTTGATAACCTGTTTCACTAAAAAAACGATGCTTGAGCAGTTCTTCCAATAATATCTGTGAATGATAAAATGGGTACTTTCCATTTGTTTCTGCTATTGGATTTGCCTTGCTGTATTCTTCGATAGTTTTAGAAATAACCAATGTGAGATGGGTTTGAAAATCAGTTTTACTTTTCTCCGTTACCCAATCTACACCCTTAGAAATACCATGTGATGCTATAGTACTTGCCACAAACCCTGCTAGAACTGCTAATTCAATCATGTCGTCAATCCCCGTTTATATGTATTGGGACTATCATTTGAAGTCTAATACATAGTTGTCTTGTGCTATGATAAGTATAACACGCTTTTAGTCAAGAAGATTTCGAAATATCACATCACAAAAACTCTACACATCCTCCCTACTTTCATATCACATCGTATAGTATGAATAACAATGTTGGATTCTGAATCAAGTCCAGAATGACAGAGGAAAATTACATGCACAAAATCGCTACAAATAATATTAGCACAAATGGCTTAAGCCATTTTTTTTGAGCAAAGCCATTTCACTGTAAGAACCACATTTTCTTTAACTTATAAGGAAAATAGAGTGAAATAAGTGCCTTAAAAAACTTTTTTATATAGGGAGCGAACCCATATTGAAAAGAGACAGGTGTAAGAAAAACAAATTTGACAAAACGAACCCAATTTGCCACAACAGACTACGTCTGTATTAGTTATAACAAAAATATTGAAATTGAATTTGTGGATAACTATTAAAAAAGCGGAACCTATTATGATTCCGCTTGATTGTCGAAACTACAGGAGTTTCGACCTACTCTACACGGTTTTGTAGGGAACAGGCATGCCTGTTCCTAAAGTAAGGTTCGGGCATGCCCGAACTCTACATATAAAAAAGGCGGAACTACTAAAGAGTTCCGCCCTACGGTAATTATTAATAAAACAGCTTATACTGTCCAAAAACTATTTAAAGCGTTTTGGTGAACGGGCTTCCCATTCAACCACAATCGGTGATGCGACAAATATTGAACTATAAGTACCAACAACAACACCCAAAATAAGTGCCAACGAGAAGTTTCTCAGTACATCACCACCAAACAAGAAGATAGAACCGACAACAAAAATAACAGTTATCGAGGTGTTAAATGTACGAGCCAACACTTCATTGATAGATGAATTTACACAATTGGAAAATTCACCACGAGTACGGAATTTCTTGAGGTTCTCACGAATACGGTCAAATACAACCACCGTATCGGTCAACGAGTACCCCGCCAGCGTCAGCAAAGCAGTAACTGTCAACATATCAAATTCAAGCCCTAACGCCCAGAAGATGCCCATAACCGCAAGTACATCATGAAAGGTAGCAATAGTTGCCGCAATACCTGAACGGAAATCAAAACGAATCCAGATATAGACAATGATACCAAAGAGTGAAAGTAAAATAGCAAACTGGGCATCTTTGCGAAGAGTTTCCCCAACGGCAGGTCCAATCTGATGTGTTTCAACTTTGGTAAATGTGTTCCCTTTGAAACTTTCAGCTAATATTTTTTCAAGAGTTGCGAGTTGTTGACGACTTTCTTCTTCAGTACCAGGACTTTTTGTTTTAACAATAAACGCATTATCAAATTCAAATCCTGTAAGGTTTGTAATCGAGGCATTTTCAAATTCGCTATTGATAGCATTACGAAGTTCTTCAATTTCCACAGTCTGCTCAAAGTAACCTTTAATCATAGATCCACCGGCAAAATCGATTCCTAAGTTTGCTTTTCCTAATGAAATCATTGAGAAACCAACAATTCCAAGAACGATAAATGCCAACGAAACTATAAAGGCAATTTTACGCACACCTATAAAGTTTATATTGGTATCTGGTATAATTCTAAACATTATTTGTAATCCTTTCCATTAAATGCTGAGTTTTTGATACCCTTTACGGATATCAAAAATCTGTTTAGTAATGACGTAAGCAGTATAGAGTGAAATTAAGACACCCCAGAACAACGTAACCGCAAACCCTTTGATAGGACCAGAACCTAATAAGAACAAGGCACCAGCAGTAATCAATGTAGTGATATGAGAATCAATAATAGCAACAAAGGCTCTCTCATACCCAGCATCAATAGATGCACGAACTGTTTTTCCTGTACGGAGTTCTTCACGAATCCGTTCGAAAATCAGAATGTTGGCATCAATAGAAATGCCTATCGTTAAAATAATACCTGCGATACCTGGCATTGTTAATGTTGCACCAAGTGCCGCTAAAACAGACATAAGGAAAAAGATATTAAATATCAAACCGATATCAGCAATGACACCAGAGATACGGTAGTAGACAGCAATATATAATAGTACTATCAACAATCCAACCATCGAGGCGTAGAAACCTTTTTTAATTGAATCCGCACCTAATGAGGCACCGACGATATTTTTTTCAATAATTTCAACAGGTACAGGTAAAGCACCCGCTTTTAGAACGATTTCCATATTACGGGCATCTTTTAATGAAGCAGATGAACCCATTGTAATTTGACCAGAGCCACGGATTTTAGATGAAATCATTGGAGCAGATTCTACTCTATCATCTAAAACAATACAAAGTGGTTTATTAATGTTAGCACCAGTAAGTTGAGCAAACCGTGCAGAACCTTCACCAGAAAGTTTGAAGTTTACCACTGATTTACCATAGGAATCACGAGACATAGCAATATTTTCGAGATACTTACCAATGAACTGTACTTTTCTTTTCATGAGATACAAATTGTATACTTCACGGTTATTGCGAAGTTCAAAACGTGTTGACCATGCAAAAACAACATCTTGAGGGATGAGTCTTTTTACTTCAGGTAAGTTCAACCATTTGTCGATAAGTTCTTTATCTCTTTTATTAACGGCAAAACCAGGCCAGCTTGTACCAGTATTTTGATTATAGAGAGTGATTTCCAAACGTGAAGAAAATGGACGGTCATCAAGACCTAAGTCCGCCGATTCATCAAATGCGAATTCATCCGTAGCAGCAGAATCACCAAGCAGATCAGCAAGGATGTCATCATCGGAGGTTTCTGTTGTGACAGCATCGGTTGTTTCGGCAGTAGCATCGGCTGTTTCGATTTCGATAGCATCTGTTTTTTCTTTGGCAACTTTTTCACTTGCATACACAACTGAATCAATTTTTGATATCAGTAGGTTTGCATTTTCAGCCGATTCAAGAAGTTTGAATGTGAGTTGTGCTGTTTGACCAATAAGTTCTTCAGCACGTTCGGCATCGGTATAGCCAGGAAGATCAATTAAGATACGGTCATCACCCTGTTTTACAATAACAGGTTCAGCAACACCAAGACCATCAATACGAGTTCTGATGACTTGGATAGCTTGTTCGACATCATCAGCCTTACCAGCAGCATCTTTACCTTCGTTGTGTACTTTGAGTACAACATGGATACCACCTTGTAAATCTAATCCAAGACGGATAGCTTTTTGTTGCTTATGCAGTAATGCACCTGGATCTTTTTCTTGGAGAGCAGCTTTGTCAGCATCGCTCATCGTCCATAGTTCGAACGTTCCCCAAAATGCGTAACAAGCTGCCAACAGTAGCACTGCGGTCAAACCAATACGCCAATTACCTTTGGACATATAAAATTCCTTTCAAATTAAATTATATAGATGTAGTTAAAATTATTTTGTGATTAAAAATTGAGGTGTAAAAATATAGTTCGTTAGCTTGTTCCAGATGGTTTTGCACCAACCAAAGTAAATTGACGACCTAATCTTGAATGTACTTGAGATGTTGTAGCTACGAGAGCTTTATGATTTCGAGAGTTTAGGAACTCTTTAAGAATCTGTTGTGATTGTTGTTTATGAAGTTTAAAACGAGATTGCGAATTATCAGTTTTAGCAATTTGTACTGATTTTAAAAGAGCAGGTTGTTCTGTGTCAGGTTGTGTTGAGTTTTCCATATTTAAAGGAAGTTCATCAGGCGATGCTGGTCCTTGTAGAAGTTGGGCAATTTCGATTCTATCGGAATTTGCTTTTTCTGCGTTTTCAATTCGCTGACCCGCAAATGCACCATTGGCTACTATTGAAAAAAGAATAGTCAGGACGACCAGAAATTTTATAAATAGAGTAATATTTTGAATTGTTCTTTTCATAATTATCCTCAAATATATCAATTTGTACTCAATAGTCAAATCATTTATTCAGCCGTTGACATACAACTTGTCTTGTAATAACTTACATTCAGAAAAAATAAAAAAACCGTCCTAAATTCGGGAGTAAAATCATGTATAAAATTGAGTTCATAAAAATGAATCTGTCTGCATACCTGTTTGCAGGGATATTCTTATTATTGACCATTTCAACCTCAGCTCAGGAAACAACATATCAGCTTGAGAATGGAATGAGCGTTATTTTGAAAGAAAGTCACTCCTCACCGATGGTTACATCAATGGTCTTTGTTAAATCAGGGAGCAAATATGAGTCCGAATATGAAAATGGAATCACTCATTTTTTAGAACATCTTCTTTTTGATGGTACAAGTAATAAATCTCGTGAAGATATTGACGGTTCGATTCGTGATTTAGGCGGTTATATCAACGCTTTTACCCGTAAGGATATGACAGCGTACTTAGTTTTACTCCCGAAACAGTATATTGATTTTGGGATGACTATTCAGGCGGATATGCTTTTCAATTCGACTATACCTGAAGAAGAGCTACCAAAAGAGCGAAAAGTTGTTATTGAAGAAATCAAACGTGGCAAAGACTCTCCTGGATATGCTGCCGAAAATTTCAATATAGCTATGACTTTGGGGGCAACCGAATACAGCCGTCCTGTTTTGGGCTATAAAGCATTTATTGAAAATATTTCACGGGGAGCGATTGTCGATTATTACAAAAAATACTATCGTCCTGAAAATATGACTCTGCTGATTATTGGTGATTTTAAATCTGATCAGATGAAAAAAACTGTTGAAAATATATTTGGTTCTGTAAACCCGCCTGTTGATTCTTCTGTGGTAGCAAAAACAACTGATTCTCATACCTACCAAGCTTTATCTGGTCAAGTTATTCTTGACACGGTTGCTAATGTTCAATCGACTTATATTGATTTTTCAATTGATGCACCTGTCTATTCTGATGAAGATTATATTCCATTAGACTTATTATGTATGTATTACTCAATGGATGAAATCTCACCACTTATGAAAGCTCTCAAGGGTGGTGCCGATCCACTTGCGACAGAGGCATCGATTAGTTTAAGTATGTATGAAGATTTTTCACGAATCAATATTTCGGTCATTTCTGATAAAGCAGAAAATAAAGATGCTATCATTACTGTCGTCAAAGATTTTTTCAAGACGGCTCATACCCAGCAAGCAGATATTGAAGCACTCAATGGTATTAAAATTTCTGAAAAGACTGACAATATATATTTGGCTGAAAAATTGCACTACTTAGGTTTTATGGTAGGACCTACTATGATGACTGCGGGATATGATTTTGTTCAAACCTATTCAGAAAAATTGAATGCAACAACATGGGAACAAGCTAAAGCGGTAGCTAAAAAATATTTGTATAAGCCAAACTATATCGCTACAACAGTCAGACCAGCACTTGAAACCGAACAAGCATATCAACCTTATGAAATGGATGAGACAACTATCAAAGAATTTTTTGATACGGCTCAATTCAACAACGAAGCGACACCATTTGCGACACTTACTTACCCATCAACGGAATCAGTTTCATTTCAACTGACCGATAACTCTACATATCATAGCGAAAAATTTGATAATGGCATGACGCTTATTATAAAATCAAATCCAAGTAGTAGAGTCTTTGCGATGAATGTTATCGGTAAAAACCGTACTACCAATGAACCGGAAGATAAAGCGGGTATCACCGATTTTATAAACCGTCTGCTTGAAAAAGGAACCGCAACTCGCAACGCAATGGAACTCTCACGCGATTTATCAAAGATAGGTGCTAATGTTACTTTATATGACAACCCATGGATTCCATATGATGACCGTTATACCTCTCGTTCGTTTTCCTTTATGAAATTTGAAACAATCGATGATTACGCCGAAAAAGGGTTCCATCTTTTTGCCGACATGGTTTTGCTTCCAGCCTTTAATTCTGACGAGGTAGAAAATATAAGGCGTTCGATGCTTGGAACAATCGGGCGAAATGCTGTCTCTCCAAAAAAACAAGCCCTCAAGCTTTTTTATGAAACACTCTGTACCAAAGAATATGCCAAACCAATCATGGGAACATCAGCATCTATCGCATCGATTACAGAAGCTGATTTACAAGCATATCACGCTCGTTATTATGCACCTGATAATATGATAATCTCGATTGTGACCAATAAGCCAGTTGAAGAAGTACGTGCGTGGGCATATCAGCGTTTTGGTCGACTTGCTCCGACAAAAGCTGAGTATTATTCGGCAAAACGACCTGAACCAATTTTTGAGACAAAAGCTGTGCATAAAGAACTCGATAAAGAGCAGATTCAAATCTATATCGGCTCAATCATGCCAGGGGCGAATCATCCTGATGCGGCTACTATTAGAATAGCAACCTCGATTCTTTCGACTCGGCTTTATCTGAATTTACGTGAAAAACAAGGTCTTGCTTACTCTGTAGGAGCTGGAACACGCTTTGAAAATGAATTTGGTATCGGTTATTCAGTCATTGGAACACAATCTGAAAACTATCAAAAAGCAGTTGATGGGATATTGCTCGAAATTGACAAGCTAAAACTTGACGGTCCAACGGAAGATGAGCTCAATGTCGCTAAAAACTCTGTTTGGGGACGGTTGATGTCAGCCAAACTTTCTTCTATCAACCAAGCGTATTATCTCGGATTGGATGACTTTTTTGGACGTTCTGTTGGCTATGACCAAACTTATTTGGACAAGCTGGCTGAGATCACAATTGAGGATATTCGGCGGGTAGCAGCATCATATTTTAAAACCGATGGTTATGTGATTGCAACAGCAGGGAAAAAACTTTAAAAATAAGAGTAAAAAATAGTGCTTGTCACTTGACAGACAGTTGACTCTCTTTTATAATCCTCGCATCTAATGAAAACGTTTAAAAACAAAAACGATTAAATGACCGACAATTCAAGTTTACAATCAGATTATTCTGTTGACCAACATAGTTGGACCGAAATAATTTCCAAAATGGTTCTTCTTTTTGGCTTGCTCTATCTCTTTATATTATCAATCACATTGCTCGGTGGTTCTTTCAAACACATGGGCAAAGAATTTGCCGAGACGATTTTTCAGGCGACATCGAATCCTATCATTGCTCTCATGATTGGAGTACTAACAACCGCAATTGTACAATCATCCTCTACGACAACATCTATTATTGTTGGCTTAGTCGCAGTAGGTTCTGGTACAGGTGGCTTAGCAGATGGCACACCGATACTCACATTTCAAGCAGCGATCCCAATGATTATGGGTGCTAATATCGGCACATCGGTTACAAACATTTTAGTATCACTTGGACATATCACACGAGGAGATGAGTTCCGGCGTGCCTTTACGGGTTCGATGCTCCATGACTTTTTTAATGTCTGTGCAGTATGTGTTTTGCTCCCGATAGAAATATATTTTGGTGTCATCGGTAAGACAGCTATTTATTTAGAGTCAATGTTCACGGGGTTTGGTGGTATGAAATTTATGTCACCACTCAAAGCAATTACCAAGCCAGTCTCAAAATGGATTATTGGTTCTACTGGTGATTCGGGAGCAATCTCTGCCGCTATTGCAATGTTCTTTTTGTTTTTAGCACTTTTCTTTATTGTAAAAGTTTTGAAATCAATGGTACTTTCCAAAGTAGAAAAATTTTTCCAACGATATATATTCCGCACTCCTGCCTTATCATTTGTGCTTGGAATAATTTTAACAACGTTTGTACAGTCATCATCCATTACTACATCGTTGGTTGTTCCGCTTATCGGAGCAGGTGTGATTTCAATTCCTCAGGTATATCCATATTTGCTTGGTGCAAATGTTGGAACGACTATAACCGCGTTCTTAGCATCATTTGTGACAGGTTCTCATGCTGCTGTTGCTTTAGCATTCTCGCATCTGATGTTTAATGTATTTGGTATAGCTATTTTCTGGCCACTAAAAGCAATTCCTATTTGGATGGCAGAAAAGTTGAGCTATTTGACTCAAAAATCTAAGTTAGTACCGATACTATATATAGTAATCGTATTTTTTATAATACCAGGTACGATAATTTATTTATACAGATAAAACGGAGAAATCAGAATGTTCAATAAATTTAAAGAACTTTTTGGCTCGGAAAACTTACTTGATATCGCTTTTGATACGACATTAACAATGTTAGAATTTGACCACAAGATGTATACCGCATCAAAAGAAACTCTCAGAGATTCTGATTCTGATGAGTTACCATTTGATATCAAAAAGATGGACCGTAAAATTAATAAGTACGAACGTGAAGTTCGCCGCAATGTCCTCACCCATCTTTCTGTTGCTGGAACGCAAAACTTGGTACCTGGGCTTGCCTTGGTCTCGATTGTGATAGATGTAGAACGTATTGGTGATTACACAAAAAATATTGCAGGACTGGCGTCGATTCATAAGAAAAAGCTCAAGGGTGGAAAAGCAGAAGCAGATCTCGCAAAAACTGAAAAGACAATCGAAGAACAGTTTCCAATAATTATTGAAGTTCTGAAAAATCAGGATAAAAATCTTGCTCGCCAGATTCTCTCATCGGAAAAAGAGATTGGGAAACTTTCTGATAAAATCGTCAATGATATGATACTTGAAAAAGATGCGGCATTAACAAAATCTGATGCGGTCGCTCTTGCGATGTATGCCCGATATCTCAAACGTATTAATGCTCATCTTTCAAATATAGCCAGTTCAATGGTGAACCCATTTGCTCGGATTGGTTTTAGAGAAAAAAAGAATAAGTAAGTGACATTGTCACTTTTTATAAATATAATCAGCATCTGCTAAAATTTTTAGTGGATGCTTTTTTTATGATTAAATTATCGTTTGGAAGAATTTTTTACATAACCTGTTAGGATTTTTTCTTGATGTTTAAAGCGTATTTTGCTGCAGGCAATAAATCTTTACGACGCATGACCACTAAGATAGCAGCCAAGACAAGATAGACAATCATCATCTCAAATCTAATTGACTCGACAATCATCTGAGCTAAAAACAAAACAAGCAATATATACCCCTCGGTTTTTGAAAACCTGAGATTCATCATAATCAACACCGCAAAGAGTGATTGTGCGGCAGTCAGGAGAATTTCCTGATACTGTTTATTGTCAAGGACAAATGGCTCAATGACACCTCCAGAGATTGCATAGACAAGCGGAATAGTACCGATAAGCAAGGTCCATTGGTTCACTTTTGAAGAGATTAACGCTTTGATAGCTGAATTTGCGGCACCGCGAAGTGTCCATGTGGCGGCGATAATAAATTCTGGTGATTCCGATGCAATTGGAGCGAGCCATTGGACGAGAAGGAATTTGTCGATATTGTACACTTCGCCAAGATCAATCATTGATTCAGTAAACGGATGAGCGACGTAGAAAATTACAGCTCCCGAAAATAAAAACATGACAGCCGTTGCAATTCGACGAGGTAAATCTTGCATATTGGCAATCATCTTTGGCGGACCGACCATTTCGGGTTCTTGAGTTTCCATTTGAGCGGCACGACGAGTATACAATCCAAAAAGAGTGACCAAAATTACGGTATCAATCAGCGTCAATTCCCCTTTGAGAGGAATTGTAATCGAATAGAGAGATGCTAAGAGTAGATAGAAAAGTTCGACCCGTTGTATTTCAGCTAAAACAATTTCTTTTTTCTTTTTGATATAAATATATATGAATAAAATAAATGGCCAGCCTAAACCGACAAGAAGTCGATTGGCACCAGTCATATTTGCGATGGCGTAGTGATGCGACTCTATTGCTTCGGGAGTGGTACCATAGGCGTTCCATGTGAATACAAAATCAACAGCGTATTCAGGAAGCACGGCAAGTAGTGCTAAAATTGCAACAGCGAGTGATTCAGAAATATCAATTTGGACAACCTCGGCAGCCCACGAGAGCATAAATGCCGCAGCAAAAATTGCTACTCCGTAGAAGAGGACACCTGTTACGGGCGTGAGAACTCCGTAGGTGAGCCCGTTATAAAATCCTGGGAGGGAACAAAGTATTGCAACTATGAGGGTAATATAGATTCCCGGGGTGATTGTGTATTTTTCTCGAGCGTGCGTCATTATGGATTTAGGGTACGGATATTCGGATTGAAAGTCAAAAAGAAAATTTGGAAGATTTATTGAGAGAAAAACGAGGATATCTACGTCTAAGAAAAAAATATTATGGAAGATAAACTGATTAAACTTGTAGTAGAGTTAAGTATTAGCTCTATTTATTGTAATTGACAACTGATACTTAAACAATCAATAATATAATATTGAATAAATTTCATCCAACTAAAACAAGGAATAGCACAGATGAATACCACAACAAAATTAATTTTTATAACTTCCTTAATTTTTATATTTTTAATTAGTTGCTCAATTAGTGCGACTGTAAAACCGTCAATTACGCAAATGGTAAGTAGATCTGATATTATACTTATAGGAAAAGTTGTTGATGTAGAATCTCCAAGAGAACAATCCAGAATAATTTCAATTAAAGTTCAAGAATATCTGTTAAAAAAGAACTCCCGACTTAGAGCCAAAGAACTAATTATTTCTTATAATAGAATTGGTAAAGGAGACATCAATTTTCAAAAACTTAAAGAGCAAAAAAAGGATTTGATATTTTTCTTAATGTATACCCCTGATTCATCTAATTCGGGAAAAACAACATCATTTCATCTAAAGCTAGCTGATGAGTGGTTTGGAATTGAGTCTAATGATAAGACCACTTTAAAAACTATTAAATCAATTCTAAAAAAATAAGTCTATAAACGATACTCTAAGAAAAACTCATATTAGAAAACCACTAAAAGTAAGAAATAATTAATCCCTTCTACCCTCGAATGACCATATTCACAATATCTTTACGGAGAAGTACCCCGCAGAGTTTATTGTCCGTAGAAGTAACGAAAACTCTTCTAATATCCTTAAAAATCATCATCGCGGCAACCTCGACTATACGTGTCTCTGGTTGGGCGACTTCGTATTCAGTACGGAATAGTTGCGAGACTTTGATTTTATCTTCCTGTTTGAGAAGTTCTTCAAATGGCTCGACATCCATCGAGTAATTTAGATTTGAAATAAGCGACTTATAGTCTGGCAGAGCCGCCTTGATTAAGTCACGGTCATTGATTACCCCAAGCAGATTATTTTCATCATCGACAACTGCAAGTGCCGACAGGCGGTCATGAAACATCCGATTGGCGACCTCTTTGAGTGTATCGTCTGGAGTGACAGTTGCAACTGAGTGACGCATTATATCACGCACCATCAGTTCTTTATCAACGGTTATGTTCGCTTCGGCAATGAGCTTGACCAATTCACATGGATGCTTAACAGCCATAATTTTGTCAAGATTCCCCTCAATACGTCCAAAGTTTGCCAACCCTGATAGGGTTTGTAGATAGAGCTTGGCAATTGTAGCGGGGGTAAGAAGCAGACAGACAACATGCACAGGGATAGAGTCGGGAGTTTTGCCTTCGAGTCCATAAGATGAAACACCTATGAGAATATAGAGCTCATTTACCGCATCGGTTCGTGCGTGTGGGAAAGCAAAACCATGCCCATAAGATGTATTTTCGATTTCCTCACGGCTTTTTACAGAATGTAAAACTGCATCATAATCAAAACTGACACCTTCGTTTTTAATCATTTCTAAAAGCTCGATAATTGCTTCATCTTTGGTACGTGCTTTGAGATCAATATTTATACGACGTTCCATTAACAAGTTAGCAAGTTTCATGGCTGAACCTCTTTATTTTCAGAAATCTTTTTTGCTTTTATAAGTGACGGCGATGCGACCCCTCCTGAAACTAAAAATTTGATACCCTCTTCGACTGTCATATCCAATATAATCACATCATCTTTTGGGACAACGATAACCATTCCAGAGATAGGTGTTGGAGTCGATGGTACAAAGACAGAGACAAACTCTCCCTTGGATTCAATTTCAAACTTGTTTGAAAGAAAACTAATAGTATAAGAGCCTTTGCGAGGGTACTCGACCAAGACGACCTCTTTGAAGGAGTTCATCGATGGCTTGGTAAGTGCTTCAAGTAGTTGTTTTGCCGCAGAATAGACAGGTCGAATAATCGGCATCCTTTCCAAGAAATAATCACCCAAGCGATAAAGTTTTGCCCCGATGATATTGCGAGTGAAAATGCCAGCCAATATAATAAGTAGAACTGTTGTGACCAAACCTAAACCTGGTACTGAGTAACCAAGCAGATGAAAAATCAGAGGTTGCAATAAACCATCAATAGTATCAAAGAGAAATCTGATTACAATGTATGTAAGAATAAAAGGGACAACAACGATAACCCCCGAGAGAAAATGACGTTTTAGTATGTTTATAATTTTATGTAATAACATAACTATTTACCTTACTATTTTCATACATAGTATATCTGAATGTAAATAGTTTGTCAAATTATTTTGGTGTATGCTACTTTATTACTGAGAAACTAAAAGAGTAATATATTTTGTTAGCAAACTCAAAAATCGGTTCAGGATAGAGACCTGTCACCAGCACCCCAATAAGGGCAATAATAAGAACCATTAGAATCGGTTTGTTAAAAGTCATAGTGTAAATAGATGCATCTTTAGCAAAATACATTTCTTTAATCACCCTAACATAATAGTAAAGCGAGAAAACCGATGTCAACAAACCAACACCAACAAGCCAATAGAGCCATTCAAAGCCGGGGAATGATGTTTGGTCAATACCAGCGGCAAAAACTTTATACTTTGCTATAAAACCACCAAGAGGTGGAATACCTGCCAGCGAAAGCATAAATATAGAAAGAAGTGCCGCAAAGAATGGTGATGTTTGAGCGAGTCCTTTATAGTTTCCAATTTCAGTAGAGCCAGTGTTATCTTCAAAAACTGTCACTGCAGCAAAGGCTCCCATGTTGGCAAAGAGATAAACGAGCGTATAGAACGCAACTGATGAAACACCATGTTGATTAAGAGCAATCATACCAATCATGATATATCCAGCTTGGGCGATTGAAGAATAGGCAAGCATCCGTTTGATATTTGTTTGTCTGATAGCAACAATATTACCAATAATCATAGCGACTGCCGACATAACGCCAACCAACATACCCCAGTCGTTTGGTTTCATCTCAACACTTATATACCCAAAGAGTCCCATTAGAAATATTTTCATGAAAGCGACCAGACCAGCAGCTTTGGAACCAACAGACAAGAATGATGCGACAGGAGTTGGAGCACCTTCGTAGACATCTGGAGCCCATTGATGAAATGGTGGAAGAGCAAGTTTAAAACCAACTCCAGCAAGAATACAGATATTTGCGATTAAAATGACAAAACCTGAACTGTTGCCACCTCCAAAATAGTTGATATGACTTGCAGCAAGAAGACTTGCCATATGAGTCGCACTTGGGTCACCAGGGACACCATTTAAAAATGTAGTGCCTGTCATACCGTACAAGAATGAAAGACCATATAAAAGCAACGCAGATGAGAAGGCACCAACGACAAAATATTTGATACCAGATTCAACTGAGAGTTTATCATCTTTATAAAATGCAGCTAAGATAAAAAGTGGAATCGTTGTAAGTTCTAAACCTATATAAAGCGAAATAATTTCTTGAGACGATGCTAAAAACATCATACCAACGGTCGAAAATAAAATGAGTCCGTAAAATTCGCCACGATGGTTTTGAATTTTTTCTTTAGTCAGTCCAAACGAAGAGCCAACCGCCATGAATGCCGCACCTAAGAAAATAACTTTGAAGAAAAGAGCCAGCGGATCATTGATAAACATTCGACCAAAAGCAACACCCTCACCTGCAAAAGCTAAGAATCCACCTGCTATGACAATACCTACTAAAGCGGTATAGCCCGTCAGCGAATCATTTTTACGTGATGCGAACAAGTCGACCGTAATAACAACCAACGCCCAGACAAAAAGAAATAGTTCTGGCGACATAAGCCGTAATGTATCTAAAACATTTACTATAGGAAGTTGCGGATTCATCTTCTCTTACCTTGACATTATCTGAACTAAGTTTTCAAGTGTCGCTGACATTAAATCTGACAGAGATTTTGGATAAATACCAACAGCGAGTGTTAAAATCGCAAGTGGTACAACAGTCAATAGTTCCCGTCCGTTGATGTCAGTAAGTCCGCCCCACTTCGCCATATTGAATTCACCAAGGAAAACATTTTGGAACATTCTAAGCATATAGGCAGCACCTAAAACTACGCCTAAGACAGCGATTCCAACTAAGTACTGATTAAGCACGGAGAAAGCTCCGACAAAAATCATAAACTCAGAAACAAATCCAGACATTCCTGGAAGTCCTAATGCAGCCATCGAGAACATCAGCATCAATGCGGTGTAGACAGGAAGTTTGGAACCTAAACCACCAAAGGCAGAAATCTCACGAGTATGGGCTCTGTCATAAAGTACACCAACCATGAGGAATAATGCTCCTGTGATAAGTCCGTGAGAAATCATTTGGAACAAAACACCCGCCATCGCAGTCACCGACCCATAGGCGGCAAGTGCTAACATACAGTAACCCATATGAGAAACTGATGAATAGGCGACAAGTTTTTTTAAATCTGTTTGTGCCAATGAAACTAAGGCACCATATATAATTCCAATGACACCAAGCACCGCTATCCAAAACGAAAGGGTCTGAAGTGCATCAGGAAACATCGGCCAGTTGATACGAAGCATAGCATAAGTACCCATCTTCAGAAGCACACCCGCAAGGATAACCGAGACTGCTGTTGGAGCCTGCACGTGAGCATCAGGTAGCCAAGTATGGAACGGCCAAACAGGAACTTTAATCGCAAAGGCTATAAAGAAGAAGATGAAGCAAGTCATTTGAAGCGTATGCGATAGTGTTCCGCCATGTTCGACAAGTTCAAGCATATTGAGCGTATGAGGATCAGAGGTAAAGTACATTATCAAAATTGCAACAAGCATGAAGATTGAACCGAACAAAGTATAGAGGAAGAACTTAATAGAAGCATATTCTTTTCGTGGTCCACCCCATACACCGATTAAGAAATACATAGGAACGAGCATGATTTCCCAGAAGACATAAAAGAGGAAGAAATCTAACGCTACAAAGACACCCATCATGCCCGCTTCAAGCAATAAGAAGAAAGCAAAGTATTCTTTGACACGGAACTTAATAGAAAATGATGCGATAAGCGAGATAGTAGAAAGCAGACCAGTCAGAAACAACATCGGAACAGAAATACCATCAACACCTAAATGATAATTAACATTTAGAGAAGGAATCCACGCATAGGGACCTTCCATGTAAGCCATAGCAGCGGAACCCGAAAAGTTCACAAAGTAATCATAGGTAAGCCAAAACGAAATAACCATCGGAATAACAGAAATTCCAACAGCAACATATTTAATTAAATCTTCTTTTTCTTTTGGCATGAGCATTACAATTATCATACCGATAATTGGAAGAAATATCAGAGAACTTAAAATCATTATATACCTACCTTCAACATCAAACTACTATTTTTCATTTTCAGACTCCTGACTTACTTCATCAGGAACAAACTTTGCTGCTACCGAAAGAAGCCCTATGGCGGCAATAAATAATGCTGTCATAACAGGCCAATCAAGATCAATATGAGCAATTTCAAATTTTAACAATATCATTATAATTATAAATACCGTACTAAAAATCATGTAGAATTGCATCCGACCAGTTTGGAGATACTTGAGCAAAGCACCCATCGAACGGACAATAAATCCAGCCCCATTGACCGCTCCGTCAACAATCCACTTATCAATCCAGAACTTCACATCCGCCCACCACATCGTGAGAGCAGCGGTACCATTGACAGCACCGTCAATAACTTTAGCATCAAATGTCCACATCCAACGACCAATTGCCATTATAGGATTTATGATTGCCGCTTGATAAAGTTCATCAAAATACCATTTGTTATAGAAGAAATTATAAATCGGTTTAAAACGGTTCATCATCGCATCAGGTGAGATAACACCTTTAATATACATCAGGTAAGCGAGAAGAATTCCGCCACCACCAAATACAATAGAGATTCCTAAATTCATCCACGCCCAATGTGGGTGATATGCTTCGCCATGATATAAGAAAGAAGCAAATCCATGTGGCAGCCAAGGTACTCCGACAAGTCCGACAACTGCTGCCATGAATGCTAAGAAGATAAGTGGATATGACATAGTATTTGGAGATTCGTGGGCATGTTCATAACGATGTTCTACACGAGGTTTCCCGAAGAAAGTCAGGAAGCATAGACGCCACATATAGAAAGCAGTCATGAATGCAATCAACAGAGTTAGAACAGTAAAAATCGGATGACCGAATGTTGCAGCGACGATTTCATCTTTAGACCAGAATCCTGCCAGTGGGAAAATACCTGCTATTGATAGAGAGCCTATTAAGAAAGTAGGCCCTGTAATTTTCATTTTTTTGAGAAGACCACCCATTTCCATGATGTCATTAGTATGCACCGCATGAATCACCGAACCAGCTCCCATAAAGAGAAGTGATTTAAAGAAGGCGTGTGTCATAAGGTGGAATGTTGCCGCATAAAAACCTGGTGAGTGAATACCGTTTGCCGTATCAACACCATATAATCCAAGTGCCATTATCATATAACCAAGTTGTGAGATAGTCGAGTAAGCTAAAACTCTTTTTATATCGACTTGCACCAAAGCAATCGTTGCTGCCATAAGAGAAGTAAAAATTCCAATCACCGCAACAACCATCGATGCATCAGCAGAAGCAACAAAGACAGACATCGTCCGAGCTACTAAGTAAACACCAGCAGCTACCATCGTAGCAGAATGAACAATCGATGATACTGGAGTTGGACCTTCCATCGCATCAGGAAGCCATGTGTGAAGCGGGAACTGTGCTGATTTACCAACAGCACCGCAGAAGACTCCAATAGCAAGGAACGTAACAATAATTGGAGGTACAGTACCAGCACCAATCACCGCAAAGACATCGGTAAAGTTAAATGTTCCACAGTAGAACCAGATGAGCATTAAGCCGACAATAAAACCTAAATCACCAACTCGAGTGGTCAGGAATGCTTTTTTACAGGCATCGGCGGCTGATTTTTTCTCAAACCAGAATCCGATTAACAGATAAGAAGTCAGACCAACGAGTTCCCAGAATATAAATGTCATAAAGAAATTATCAGAAATCACTAATCCAAGCATTGAGAATAAGAAGAGTGAAAGATAGGCAAAGAACCTGCTAAAACGAGGATCATCTTTCATATAGCCAATAGAATAGATCTCAACACAAGTACCAATAGTAGTCACGACAACAAGCATCATCGCCGTTAGCGGATCAATAACCATACCAAGTTGTAATTTAAATGTACCAAGTTCTACAATCGAAAATGCTGCGGTATAATAATCACCATGTCGACCAAGTGTTTCTATCAGCACCATGATTGACATCAATAAAGATGTCGCAATCATACCAACAGAGAAAACAGCCGAGACCATTTCTTTCCAACGGAGAGCAAAGACAATTGTTAAAAATGAGAAGAGTGGAAGTAAAACTATAAGATATGTATGTTCAGTCATTATTCTATCCTACCACTTCATCACATTAATGTTATCATTAGAAATATCCTGCCAGTTACGATAGAGCAGGAGGACAATCGCCAAACCAACAACTGCTTCAGCGGCGGCAACAACTATTATAAAGAGAGAGAAGATTTGACCAGTAAGTTCGCCTGGCCAGACAAATTTATTAAATGCGACTAAGTTAATATTGACTGCATTAAACATAAGTTCTAAAGACATCAGAATACCAATAATGTTTCGTCGAGTCAGAACACCAAAAAGACCTAATGAAAATAAAACCGCAGCAACTGCTATATAAGGAACCATTGTTATGACCTTTCATTTCTGGCAAGAGCAATAGCACCAATCATAGAGGCAAGCAACAAGACCGATATAACTTCAAATGGAAGCATATATTCTGTCATAAGATATTTACCAATAAGCATAATATTTTCAGTTGGAAGTTGTCCTTTTTCGCCAATCCATAAACCTTTTGAGATAAAACCATCTGAACCTCTCATGACGATATTAAGTTTTGTCATTATAACTAATGCGATTGTACCTAAGGCAAAGACTGCCGAGATAATCGCAACAGGTAAACCGTTCTGAGTAGTCATAGTTTTTTTACCTGAGACATTAGTTGAGAGCATGATGGCAAATATCATCAGTATCGCAACCGCTCCTACATAGATAAGTACTTGAGCAGCGGCTAAAAATTCTGCTTCTAAAAGGATGAAAATTCCAGCAACTGAGAAAAGACAGAGAATCAGATAGATTGCTGAATGAAAAATATTTTTAAGCGTGACAACCATAAAGCCTGAGACAAGCATGATGATTGATAAAAACCAAAAGACAGGTCGTGCAGATAGTTCATCTAAAACTATTTGGAACATATCCATTGTTATGCCTCTCCCTCGGTTTTAGGTTTTTCGTCTTTATCCTGAGGAGTTTCAATTTTATCCGTTTTAATTTTATCCGTTTTAATTTCAACAGGTTTTGTTTCGATTTTATCAGCCGACTGCGTCGGTTTTATTTCATCAGTTGCTTCCGACACTGTTGGTTTTGGGGCAACTTTTTTTACTTTTTTCTTACGTTTATCTACATAGTCAACATCACGACCAACATCTTGTAGTTTGTGGACATCCCAAATTAAATCATCTTTATTGCCAGTTGAGTATTCATATTTACCAGTAAGTTTCAATGCGGAGAAGTTACATGCTTCTTCACAGAGACCACAGTAACAACAAAGTGAAAAATCGAGTTCAAATTTTTTGAGTACTTTCTTTTTATCTTCACCTCTTGGTGCATCAATTATAATGGCTGCAGTCGGACAGGCTTTCATACAAAGTAAACAGGAAGTACAGTTAAGCGAGCCATCCTCTTTGTCAGAAAGAAGCACCACGACACCACGAGAACGTTCAGGCATAACATCTTTTTCTTCAGGGTACTGCAACGTAACAGCATGTTTAGTCAAATGTTTCCCAGTAATACCGAGACCTTTGACGAGTTCAAAAAATCCTTTAATATATTCAAGCATCTTCTATAACTCCCAGTACCAGCCAAAGTGTTTAAATATAGCTGCTATAATGATATTAAGAAATGTAAGAGGTACTAAGAATTTCCATGCAAATTCCATCAGTTGATCAACACGCATACGAGGGTATGTCCATCGAATCATAATCAGTAAGAAGACAACCGCAAATGTTTTGAGGAAAAACCATACAAACGATGGGATAAATTCAAAGCCGTGCCATCCGCCAAAGAAGAGAATTACGGCAATCGCCGATACCGTAAACAAGTTGATAAATTCAGCAAGGAAGAACATCGCAAATTTCATTCCAGAGTATTCGATATTAAAGCCAGCGACAAGTTCTTGCTCGGCTTCAGCTAAGTCAAATGGAGTGCGGTTTGCCTCAGCAATAGCTGCGACAAGATAAGTTAAAAATGCGAGAGGTCCGTAAGGAACTCTAAAAATATTCCAGTTTAAGAAATTACCCGCTTGGGAATTGACTATATCAACTGTCGATAGAGAACCAGCGTATAAGACCACAACTAAAATAGATGCCACCATTGGTACTTCGTACGAGACAACTTGTGCCGCCGAACGCATACCACCTAAAAGTGCATATTTATTATTAGAACCCCAGCCAGCCATAAGAAGAGATATGACGGTAAAAGTTGTAATTGCCATAATGTATAAGATACCGATATTTAAATCAGCAACGATAAGACCATCACCAAATGGAATAACAATGTAGGCCGCAAAGGCAGCGATGAAGCACATAACAGGAGCCCAGAAAAAGACAACCTTGTCACGAGTCGCAACACGGACATCTTCTTTTTGTAAAAGTTTCAAGCCATCAACAAGTGTTTGATACCATCCATGCCAACCGTTACGCATCGGACCAAAACGTTGTTGCATATGACCAGCAATTTTACGCTCCCACCATACTAAGAAAAGTGCTAAGACCGAAAGCAGACCAAAAGTTGCAGATGCTAATATCGCATAGGTAACAACAGAGAGCAGTCCGCCTGATAAGCCGAAAGAGGCTAAAATTTCTTTTAATGCAACAGTGATTCCAACAGCAATCATTTATCTATCTACCTCCGGAAGAATAACATCAAATGATGCAAATATCGCAACCAAATCAGCAATCATACAGTTAGTAGCAATTTCAGGAAGCAGTTGCAGATGAGGATATGAACCACCACGAGCTTTGACACGGAATGGTTTTTTGGTTCCATCGGAAACCAAATAGACACCCATCTCACCACGAGAATTTTCAATACGAGTATATGTTTCACCTGCGGCTGGTTTAAAGTTTGGAGATACTTTAGCACGGATTGGACCATCCTCGATTTGGTCAAGTGCCTGTGCGACAATTTTACATGATTCCTGAATTTCATCAAGACGAATCATATAACGGTCGTAGACATCACCATTTTGATAAATCGGAATATTATAATCAAACCGATCATAAATTGAGTATGGATCATCACGACGTAAATCATAATCAACACCGGAAGCACGAAGGATTGGACCAGAAACACCGTAAGCTAAGGCTAAGTCCGCATCGAGTTTGCCAACACCGATAGTACGCATTTTCCAGATTGGGTTACCATTTAAGAGGCGTTTATATTCTTCAACTTTATCACTAATCGTCGCGACAGTTTCGCGACACTTTGGTGTAAATTCATTTGGAATATCTTTAGATACACCACCAACACGGATATAGTTATAGGTCAGACGTTGCCCGCAAGTCATTTCGAATAAATCCATAATATATTCACGTTCACGAAGAGCATACAAGAATGGAGTCAAAGCACCAATGTCCATTGCAGTTGTACCAAAGAAAATCAGATGCGAGGCAATTCTGTTGAGCTCAAGCATGATGACACGTAGATACTCAGCCCGTTCAGGAACTTCAATACCTGAGAGTCTTTCTGCGGCGAGAGAGAAAACATAGTTACAGGACATGGCAGTTACATATTCAAACCTATCAAGAATCGGAATACACATCGCATAGGTTCTGTTTTCACAAATTTTTTCAATGGCACGATGTAGATAACCAATATATGGAACAACTTTAACAACTTTTTCACCATCCATAGTCAACAACAAACGACAAACACCGTGAGTTGACGGGTGATGAGGTCCCATATTTATATCAAATTCTTCAGTCCGTAAGTTGCTCATCTTTATAAGTCAGGGAAGCGAATAAAATCGGGTGCATCCCAGTCCTTTCTCATCGGAAATCCTTCATCCCATTCATCATGGAGAAGGAACCTTGTCAAATTGTCGTGATTGTTAATATGTATACCGTATAGTTCCCACATTTCACGTTCATACCAGTTAGCAGCCGGCCATATCGTCTGAACCGAATTAACTACTGGATTTTCATGTGGGAGTATAACTTTGATATCTAAACGAATTTTTTTCTTTGTGGAAGCAAGATTGTAAATCGCTTCAAACCGTTCAGTTGTATCAGCACCAGAAAGGTTACAGAAATAATCAAACAACAGCTCGGAATCATTTTTTAGTTTTTCGCATACAGTAACTAAATTGGACGCGTCGACTTCAAATAATAAATCATATTTGCCGGCTTCATTATATGTCAATTGAGAACCGTAATGTGATTCGATGTATGCTTTTAGTTCTTCGTTGTTCATTTTTCCTGCCAGTCGCCCAGTTTACGTTGTTGAATCTGTTTTTGTAGAGTGATACAACCTTCAAGAAGAGATTCAGGTCTTGGAGGACACCCAGGAATGAAAACATCAACAGGGATAATATGCTCGATACCTTTTTCAACCGAATAAGAATCATAATAGAAAGGACCACCCTTGATTGTACATCCACCCATTGCAATCACATAGCGAGGTTCCGCCATTTGATCGTAGAGCGTACGAAGACGTGGTGCCATTTTTTTGGTGATTGTACCAGCGGCTATAATGAGATCGGCTTGGCGAGGTGATGCTCTGAAAATCATACCAAGTCTGTCGAAGTCATATCGTGATGCACCAGTACACATAAGTTCAATCGCACAACAAGCAGTACCAAAAAGAAGATACCAAAGTGATTTCGCTTGTGCAAAGTTAAGCACTTGTTCAACCGAAGTTGTGACAATGCCCCCGCCCGGGATTTTTTCCGAATAGACCGGAAGTTTCTTAATTATACCCATTTTAATGCTCCCTTACGCCAGGCATAGAATAAACCAAAAAATAGAATTAGTATGAAAATTATCATTTCGATTAGAGCGTATAAACCTAATTCACCAAAGGCGACTGCCCATGGGAATAAGAAAATTGCTTCAACATCAAAAATAACAAAGATAAGTGCGAAGATATAAAAACGGTTATTGAATTTAAACCATGAAGAACCAACAGGCTCTTCGGCACATTCATAGTTAGCATTTTTTTTAGGATATGGGTTATGAGGTCGGATTAGCTTCGATAAGAGGAAAGTAAATAGCACTATTCCTATACCAGCAAAAATAAAGACTAAAACCGAAAGATATTCCGCGACCATACAACAACCTTTTTCTCAAACCGTTCATGTGACTTAATTCACAATTTCACCACAGCAACAAATCAAAATTTTCAAAATTGTCAAGCATTTATTAAAAAAAGTTTTACCGAACTTGTTAATTGCCAATAGAATTTGGCGAAATCTACCCGATAAAACATTTACAATCTACTACTTTTTATGTTTTTGTACAATCAAAACATGTAACTAACTATTACAACAAGAGATATGAGACAAATAGTGTCCCATATCTCTCTATTTTTATTTTTATTTCTTTTCGACTTTGCGAATCAAAAAGTACAAGCCAATTATTAAAAATGTGAAGATTAATGAAGTCACTCCGAGACCTTTTCGTCGAAAATAAAATTCTTCGATAAGAGTTGCGGAATTTTTCTTCACTTCGTCAGCTTCTTTCATTCCCTGTTCGGCTCTTGGAAGAACAGAATCCAAGTTGAATGAGTGAAGTTTTGTACGAGTTTGGATCAATGATTGTCTGAGTTCTTTCATTTTAAACTCAGCGTCGGTTGTTGCCATACCTTTTTCAATCGCCTCATCAAGTGCCAATTGTGCTTCACTTTGTGCTTGGACAAGAGATTTAAGAGCATTCGAAATGCCAGCAGCAGTTTCGATACCTGTAGTACCATCATCAGTTGAGTGACATTCGACACAAAGAGCAGGCTCTTCAGTCCCAATCCATTTATCTTCAGGTTTTAAAATCTTATGGTTAGAATGACAAGTCATACACATTGGGAAGTCATTTTCTTCATAAGCAACTTTGTGCGGCGAGTTGTTAAACAGTTCCGATTCAATAGCATGGCAAGTACCACAGACAGCAACCAATGAGCTAACTCCAGGAGGGGCAGCACCATGGTTTCCATGACAATCATTACAGACAGGAGCAGAAAGATCGCCCCGTTCATATAACGCGGCACCATGTACCGATGCTTTGTAATCTTCAAGTACTGTCGCTTCCAGTCCATATCCTTTCATTAACTCCGTATTGGCATGGCATTTACCACATGTTTCGGGAATATTATGAGGATGGGTACTTGAGTGTGGAAGTTTAGCAGTATTTATTTGATGAACCGTATGACATGAAATACAATTTGCAACATTCGTGTCACCTTTTTTCAACAACTGCTTACCATGAACTGATGTTTTATATTTTTCAAGCTGATCGGTTGGCATTGACGGGTTATGGTCATGCATATAAGCCGCATCAGAGTGACAACTTGCACAAAACTTCGGAACATCTTTATAAGATGGAACGCCCTTGTACCCTTTCGAGTCACGGACATCATCCATATCGTCAAGCGATGCATCACCGCCATGACAATCGACACATCCAAGTCCTTTTTGGATATGTATATCTTTTGTAATTAAATGAGAAGGACCATCTTCTTCTTCAAAATCTGCATGACATGTCAAACAGTTATTTTCAGCAGCAGAAACCATTACGGCAGAAAACATACAGATCATGAGATATACGAAACTTTTCTTAAACATGCTCATCTCCTATTCTACCATGTATCCGTAAAGGGTCATAAAAATTATAAATGCTAAGACAAAATATCCAAATGCGACAAACAATTTAGACTTTTGATCAATAGCTGCTTTTCTATCAATAAATGGCACGATTGCCCAAATAAGACCACCGAGTGAGAATACAATTATTCCAACTAACTCACCCTCTAAAAAGAGGATGTGTGATGGTAACATCTTGAGTGCTTGGAAGGCAAACATAAAGTACCATTCTGGTCGAATAACTGCAGGAGGTGGAGCAAATGAATCTGCCTTTTCACCCAATGGCCAATGAATAACACCAATACCATCAGGGAAGAATGTTGCGAGTACCGCAATTATATTTAAAACGATCAACCAAACTAATAAGTCACGAAGAACAAAGTTCGGGAAGAACTTCATATATTTCTTTTCTGCATCAGATTTGTTTGCCCAATCAATCGGTTCACTCATCCCTTGTCTCTGCACCATAATCAAATGACCAGACAACAAGAGGGTAAACAGACCAGGAAGAATAGCAACATGAAGTCCGAAAAAACGACCAATTGTCGCACCGGTAACTTCTGTACCACCACGCATAATAATTAACAAATCTTTACCAATAACAGGAACCGCACCTGCCATACCTGTACCAACCCGAGTTGCATAAAATGCTAATTCGTTCCACGGAAGTAGATAGCCAGAGAACCCAAACAGTAATGTAAGAGCAAATAGTCCCATACCTGAAAGCCATGTCAGCTCTCTTGGTTTACGGTAGGCTTGGGTAAAATAAACAGTGAACATATGCAAAAAGACAAAAAAGACCATTAAATTGGCAGACCATGAATGAACTGCTCGGACCAACCAACCGAATGAAACAGTGGAAACAATAAATTGAACTGATTCATAAGCAGAGTCAGCACCTGGACGATAGTACATAAGAAGTAATATTCCTGATACAACCTGAATGATAAACAAAAAGAGAGAAATACCTCCGAAATAATAAAATATCGAATGCGAATGAGTCGGGACAACTTTTGTACCCATGTAATCGACTAAAGCAGAAATTTTAAATCGACTGTCGACCCAATCAAACATTTTTGAAGATATATTTTTATCACTCATCAGCTATCTCCTTGCTGACAAATATTGTTTCCCCTACTTCTTTAACTTGATACGGATAAAGTGGACGAGGTGGTGGACCCGAAATATTGGAACCATCCATTCCGTATCGACCATTATGACATGAACACCACAAGATGCCCAAATCAGGACGATGTTGAACGGTGCAATCAAGATGGGTACACATTGCACTCAATGCTTTTAATTCATTTGTTTCTGTAATAAAGATAATACCCATTGAACGACCATATTTAAAATACTTCGCTTTTTTGGGTTCACTTTCAATATCCGCACGGGAAAAAGAAAGTTTCAGCTGTGACAATTTTGCTTCTGCAAGTTTTGGCGGGGTGATGTACTGATACATCGGATAAAAAATTGCCGCCATCGCGAGTAAAGCAGAACCGCCTAAAGCTGCTTCAAGGAAACCACGACGTGATTTTTCTCCTGACACAACTTCTCCTCTATTGTTAAAACTCTTTTCTTAACTTCTCTAATTAAACTTTGTCATAGTACTACAAATATATAAGATATAAATTGACTTATATCAACTATGCTTATGTCAGCACAGCGATTGCATCTATTTCTATTTGTACATCTTTTGGTAACCGACTTACTTCAACCGTTGCTCTTGCAGGAGGGTTTTCTCGGAAATAAGAAGCATATACTTCATTCACTGCCGCAAAATCATTCATATCAGTTAAATAAATTGTCGTCTTCACAACATCAGTATAGCTTGCACCACCAGCTTTGAGAACTTCACCAAGGTTTTCCATAACTTGTTTGCATTGTTCGGCGGCGGTCTTACCTACTGTTTCCATCGTTTGAGG
This sequence comes from Candidatus Zixiibacteriota bacterium, assembly GCA_024280215.1. Lineage (GTDB taxonomy): Bacteria > Zixibacteria > MSB-5A5 > GN15 > FEB-12 > QQUK01. The sequence continues at coordinate 14,771 of JAJRQO010000041.1, read as the reverse complement.
ATGTAAAGGAATATTACCAGAAACATATAATGTTTCGGCACATTTGGCTTTTACTGCTTGAGAATACGGACCAATCGCTTGTGGGGCTAAATCGGTTTGCACAATCTTTTTCATTATACCTCCTAAAGTATGACAACAATCAAAGGCATTTTATAATCGCAATCAAGCAATTTTTTAATTTTGAAAAAGATTATAGATAGTTTAGTCGAAGTAATTTTCAGATTGTGTCAAGACCACTTGGTCCCATAAGAGAGACAAATGCTTTCATTGCCTCATCATCGTATGCCCCTTTAATAGCAAACATAACTTTGAGGGCTGGAAATGTGTCCATCGCTTTTTGATAAACACGCTCAGTTGTCATAGCATCAAATGAATCAGCAATCGCAACGATTTTTGAAAAGATATGCATTTCATTTAAGCCAATCCCATTTGGATATCCCGAATGGTCACCTCGTTCGTGATGTTGCAAAATCGGAAACATCGATGCTTCAGGGATTTCACTTGTTTCGCGCATGAGATCATCGCCCCACTTCGGATGTTTTTTCATAATTTCAAACTCAATTGAGTTAAGTGCGGAACGTTTGTGTAATATCCGTTCGGAAATTTTTGACTTACCTACATCATGAAGCAATGCTCCTACTCCAAGCTCAAACAAAAAGTCCTGATCATGAAAACCCATCTGCTGGGCTAAAGCGATTGAAAAAGTACAAACATTAACAGAGTGAGTATAAGTATAATAGTCAAAAGATGAAATTTTCATCAATGAATGAAAGGCTTCTTGTCCTTTTAAAATATAATTAACGGTGTTACCAACAAGCTCTTTGGAACGTTTTATATTTTCGCCATAGGTTGGACGACTTAAAATATCTTGAACAAGATTTGTCGAGGTTTCATACAAAATCCCAGCTTTTTTAATTTCAGGAATGTGTGGGTCATGAATAATCTTGTTTAGATTCTTCTCTATATAGAGCTGATATTTGTGTTTGCTCTCAGAGGTTATATATACTTTTTCAACCGAGTTTTCCATCAATTTCTGACGGGTACGGTCAGTAAATGGAAGGTCTGCAGAACGATAGAGGACTAAATTTCGATTTATATTCAAATATAAATCGAAATTTAACACCGAATCGATTCTGATTGAATCAAGTTGTATAGGAATAAATGCTTGGTCTGTTTTGGTCTCAGTAGAAATCATGTTTATCAATCTTATTTTTTGTACAAGTCAGTTAAGTTTATATAAATATACTACTTAGATTATATCGGCAGATGGGGCTAATTGATTGATAAAAAAATAACCCTCTGAAAGAAATTCAGAGGATCTGTAGGAGGGTCAATATTTCGGGTAGGAATACCCTTGTTAGAGAGCGATGCTCTATTGTGTGTTGTAATTTTTAATTGTACTCATTACAGAGTTAAGAGATGTGGTAATATTGGTAAGAATTTTTGAGTATTTTTTGAGAAGTTCGGAATACTGCCAACGCATTTGGAACGCTTTTTCAGGGAAGTCAAATAATTCTAAAAGTACTATTTTATAGATTTCATCAATATAATTAACGACATAGTATGGATAATCAGGGATATTGGCATCTTGAACTTCACCCTTGCTGATTCTTTCACGATACACTTCAATTTTTTCAAGAATGACAGTTCCAAAACACCATGGTGTCATAATAATGCCCAAATTGGCACCATCAGTATAAAAACGACGGATATTTTTCATTAGTAGGTCAATAATTACTGCTTTTGCTCTAAAATAGGCGATTGATTCGTTAAATTCTGTTGTTGTTGTCATTAATTTTTCAGAAAGTCTCGCTTTTTCTTTATTGGCATTATCATAGGCTAATTCAAGAAAATGGTAGAAATCATCAAAGTAGACTTTGCTATTTTCAGATAATGACATGATATAATACCCATGGTCATCTTTGCGAATTTTTGGGTCATTGGTGCTTTCTAATCGTTCTTGCGAAAATCCTCGTTGATATCTGCCTTCTAACATAACGTCTCCTACTTTCGTTTTTGTTATCTGTTTGAGTATACTGCAACAGATTTGCCAAAAGACGAAAAAACCGTTTTAATTTGAAACAGCCCACCTATTCACATATCCAACAACATGATAACAACTCTATCCTTTTGGTAAAAAGTTGAAATGTCTACTTATTTATTTAAGCAATTATATGCAGAGTCTGAATACAAACTCATATATATGCAAGAAATAACACACAAATTCAGATGTATAAAGACTGAACTAAGTGGACTATAAAGTATAAATTAACTCAGAAATTCGACGATAGTAAAATTATCAAGTTAGTGTAGATTTAAATAGTTGTTTTTAGGAGTTTTTCATGAGTGATAGTATTAATGGTTCACGGGCAAAAAGAAGTACAATCAAGAAAATTCGATTTAAGAATTCAAAAAAGTTTTCATCTGACATTTTACAACAAAAAGAAAAACGGCATACCAAACATGAACGTAAAGAGAAACTCGATTTGCTACGTTTAGATGAGTTAGCAGAAGTAGACGATTTAGCAGAATACGAAGAGATATTATCTGACTATGAAGAGTTGGTTTAGATAATAAAAGGAACAGGCTCGCCTGCTCCCTACAATTTTACTGGTTCCCCGATCAAGTCAGGGATGGGTTCTATTGGCATTTAATGGCAGAACCGCTAAAGAGCTTTAAAGCTCGCTGGGTTCTGCCCTACTAATTACCTATTCTACCCAATCAGTGATAAAGACATTTGTTTCGCCACGTACTGTATTGTCACGGTTTGATGCAAAGACTAATTTTTTTCCATCATGTGAAAACATTGGGAAGCCATCAAATGTATCATTGTACGTAATCCGTTCTACCTCTTTGGTATCAATATCAACAGTATACAAGTCAAAGTTACGCCCTTTTGGGTCATCCATGTTTGAGCAGAAAATAATAGTTTTGTTATTCGGATGAATGTATGGACCAAAGTTGGCTTTACCATTGTTAGTCAGTTGAATGATTTTTCTATCTTTAAGGTTCATCGTATAAATTTCAAGTTTACTTGGTTTGATAAATCCATCAGCAAGCAGTTCCTGATATGCTTTGAGATCGTCACCTTCAGGTCGTGATGCTCTCCACACTATAGACTCTCCATCAATTGAGAAAAATGCTCCACCATCGTAGCCTGGTAAATCAGTAATTTGTTCGACACCTGAACCATCTGGGTTCATGATATATAATTCCAAATCGCCTGAACGTACCGAAGTGAAAATAATTTTATCCCCTTTAGGAGAATAAACCGCTTCGGCATCATAGCCGTCTGTTGTTGTTAATTGTTTCAGGTTTGAGCCATCTGGATCGGCTGAGAAGATGTCATAAGTTTTATATAGTGGCCATACATATCCACGAGACATATCTGGTTTTGGAGGACAGACATCACCACCTAAGTGAGTAGATGCGTAGATAATTGATTTACCGTCAGGAGCAATAAACGAACAAGTAGTGACACCCTTGCCCGATGAGACCATTCTGAAATCGGAGCCATCGGAGTTCATCCGAAAAATTGCGTCACATTCCATATCATTAATTGTTGATTGTAAAATCAATTCAGAAGCGTCATAGGAAAAATATGCTTCGGCATTTTGTCCACCAAAGGTAAGTTGCTTAGTATTAGAAAAATGTTTTTCACCTTCGACAATTGTGACAGGTTTAACAGGCTTTTTTTTAGTCTCTTCTTTTTTTGAGCATCCAACTACCAGCAACAATGCTAATAGGATGAGTATTGATTTTCTCATAATAAATTCCTTTTTAAAATTATATTTGTAGATGACTTTTAGATAATAAAAGTAGTATGTTGTAGAAAGTAAACGAAAAAATTCGGGGAGATATTATGGAACAACTTGATGAAAAAGATTTAAGAATTTTAAATTTATTTTATAAAAGGTCTTTAGAGCTTAAAAATTCTTCAATATTACAAGGTGGTAAACTACAAGTTTCGCTTAAATTACATTTTGAAGTAAATAAAGGCGGTACTATCACTATTGATGGTCCAGAAAAAGAAGCGTTAAAATCTTTGACAACAACCATTAGACAATTTTGCATGAATAACGAAACTTTATATTTTAATAAAATATTTAAAATAATAAGAAAAGCTTTAGAATCTGACAAAGAACTATTTGACAATGCAAAATCTACTTCAATAGCATTTAAGAAATTAATGTCGAAAACTTATATGAAATTGCAATATGGGAATAAAATTTTATCACCTGCAGATGTAATTGATTTTTGGTTTAATGGGTATATTTTCCATTCAGATATTGAAAATGCTGAGAGATTTGAAAGAATTTCAAAAACAAAAATGTTTCCATTTATAAAAATGGAGTTTGAATCTTTAATGATTGATTTATCAACATTATTTATATGGACAGGTAATTTTATTTATATTAATATCTTGAAAGAACAAACCAAAAAATAATTATACTGTATTAACTTCACAAACTTCCCCCTCTCCTTTCCTGCGGAGGCAGGAATCCAGTCACTTATAATTTATCATACAAATCCCCCCAATGAGGGTTTTCATCTTCTATTAGCCTGAGTTTCCAATCACGTTTCCATTTTCTTAATTGCTTCTCTCTGTGAATAGCAGAAACTCTTGAATCGGTGATTTCAAAATACACAAGCATTGTAACATTGTACTTTTTAGTAAACCCATCTATCAATTTATTTTTATGTAGATAGACTCTTTGTTTTAAATCTGAAGTACTACCTATATAAAGAGTTCCATTTCGTTTACTTGCTAATATATAAATGTAGTATTGTTGTGTCATGGACAAAGTATAAGTGATGAGACTGACAGGGTCTGTCACTATAATTTTCTGTTGATATAATTAAGTTGCCTAAAGGGTTATTGCACTGGATTCCTGCCTTCGCAGGAAAGGAGTTCTAATGAAACTGTCAGATTTGCTATGATATTTGCGGTATAATATTTTAAATTTATTAAAAGGGTAACTGCACTGGACTCCTGCCTTCGCAGGAGAGGAGTGTCGTTGAATCATAGTGGGAAAATAAGTAGGGAGGAACCCCTTTAGCGGTTCCGCCAAAATGTCAGAACTACTAAAGAGTTCTGACCTACATTTCTTATATTCATTAGCATATATATCAATCAGACCGCAGGGCTTCGACAGGGTCGACTTTGGCAGCCTTTGATGCGGGGAAATATCCTGCAGCAAGAGCGACTGTAAGCCCTATCGCAAAAGCAGTCAACACTAACCAGATCGGCATCGTAAATAATTCAATCGCATCGACGCCCTCTTTTTCCATAAACGATCGTACAATAAAAGAACCCAATCGAGAGATCAACCATCCGAAGACAATCCCCGCCGATGCACCAATCGTACCTATCATCCCAGACTCTGTTAAAAACAAAAATTTTATATATGTCTCATCGGCACCAAGCGATTTCAAAATCCCAATCTCCCGTTTACGTTCAATAATCGACATGACCATGGTATTGACAATCCCAAGCGATGCCGTGATAAGAGCAATCAATCCGATAAGCCCCAAGCCCATATCAAAGTATAAAAATATTTGTTGGATCTCTTCAAATTCCTGAGCGTAGGAAAACGGACGATAGCCAAGTGCTTTGACAGAGTCAGCAATATTTTTATGCAAGAAACCCTGTTCGATATTTAGCGTAATTTTTGAAAATGATTTTGACTCGGAACCTTGATTAAACAAATCAATCTGCCCCCCTGAAACCATTGAAAACATATCCATCATCCCTCGACCAGCACCTTTTGAGTTAAACTTTTCGGCTATCGACATCGGAATTAATATCTGTTTACTGCTGGTACGACGCCCCGTACCATTGTCCAAGATACCAACAATAATAAGAGTATCAGAAACAATTTCGTTTCGGTTCATGTAACCATCAACGAACCGTCCAATGGCATCATTCGCTTCGGTTTTCAAAACCGTCGAGACATAATCTTTGTTTAGCAAAGAATCAAATTTTAACTCTTTGACTTTATCAATAATATTAAATGAGTCCGACTTTACAATCGCATAGAGTCCAGAATCTACTGATGATGCCTTAGCTGAAATTATAAGCTGTCTGCCTATGAGTGAATCGGGGAATTCAATATTGAAATCTTTGATAAACTGGTCGGTCAGCAAAATTTCTTTTGAGGAGTCTGACTTCAGATGTTCGCCATACGAAAGTTCGCTATACAATTTTGTTTTGTAAGCATCAAGTGGCAAGGCTTGTGCATCGGTCTCATAAGTTGAGTCATCTATGGTTACAGAAATTGCAAACGATTCAAACGGATATGCTAAGCTAACGCCTCTGATTTTTGAGAGGAGCTTGAGGGCTTCATTGTCGAGCGGTTTTATAATCATATCAACTACGACTAAACTGTCGTTTACCGATGTACTGTCTTCTTCAATGTTTTCTTCGTCGTCTTGATTGCGATGGCGTCTTTCATTGTCTGATTCAGTACGTTTTTCATAAACAATCATGGTGTTAAACAGACCAAGCTTGTTAAACTGTTCGGCGACATTTTCCTGCATGCCAGCACCGAATGAGAGCATCGCAACAAAAGCAGCGATAGCAATGACCACGCCTGATGCCGTCAAAAATGTACGGAGCTTCATCCGCCATAAATTACCAATCGAGATGTGGAGCATATCACGCAGATCCATTGGAACCTCCGTTTTTGATTACTTCAACAATCTTACCGTAGTCCATACGGATAATTCGGTCGGCGTTCTCTTTGGCAAATGGTAAATCATGGGTGACGATAACAATCGTAATCCCTTTTTTATTTAAGTCTTTCAAAAGTTTTGCAATTTGGTTGGTGTTCTCTTGGTCTAAGTTGCCTGTTGGTTCATCGGCAAAAAGTACCGTTGGATTTTTCACCAAGGCTCGAGCGACAGCGACACGTTGTTGTTCACCACCTGAGAGGTCGGACGGTTTATGATCGAGACGTTCGCCCAAGCCAAGCGACTCAAGCATCGCAGTAGCTTTTGCGATGCGTTCATCTTTGGGCGTGTCGTCAAAGAAAAGAGCCATCTCTACATTGTAGAGTGCGGTGTGATGCGGAATCAGATTAAACGATTGGAAAACCATGCCGATTTTATCGGCACGATAGGATGCTATTTCTTTTCGTGACATTTTAAAAAGATTTGTACCATCAACATGAACGGTGCCATCTGATGGTGTGTCAAGCCCAGCCAGCATATTGAGAATTGTTGATTTGCCAGAGCCAGATGAGCCGACAATCGCGAGATATTCACTTTGGTATATTTGCAGGTCGACACCATCGACTGCTTTGACGGTTGATGTGCCTCGTTTGTAATGACGGCATAGATTGGCAGTTTCTATCCAGAGTTTATTCATAAGATAAATATACGCAAAGTTTTTGGATTAGTTGTAGGTTTAATTTATTGAATAGTAAACCCACCACAAGGGGCTTGTTGAAAAAGTCCAAACAGTCTTTCAAGACCCTTCGACTCCGCTCAGGGTGACTTGAAAGACAACAGCTTATAATTTGTCATACTGAGCGGAGTCGAAGTATGTTCCAATATAAGAGGTTTTTCAACAGCCCCCAAGCGGTGGGGTACCTGTACCTACAAAATTATTTATTTATTTATTTCTGCTAATACTGAGTCGGAGTTAAATGATTTGTTTATCATAGTAATATCGTATAAATCAACATCGATTATAATCTGTTTCTCCCCTAAGAGTGACATTGTACTAGCTGTATAAAGATCAATTATTGCTGTATCTAAAACACTGTAAAAATCTTCTAGCAAGAGACCTGACTTACTATACAAAGTCCGAGAAGATAATTTACCTTTATTACTAATAATTTCGCCATTAACTTGTAATATAAACTGGATAAATGTGCTATCAGGTTTGACTATAAGATATTCTTCAATAGAATTACTATGTTTAAAATAATAAGTTCCATTTAAAATTTTATCCGATGAACAAGAAACAAGTAGACTAATCATTGTAAACAAAAAAGCTGTTTTCTTCATTATATATTCCCCAAAATTTAAACACTGGATTCCTGCCTTCGCAGGAATGACATTACGTGAATCCTGTATATAATTACGGAACATGACCTATAAAAACTACTCGGTTGTGCTGACGACCAAATCTATCTCGGTGCGGATGTCAAGCTCGGTTCCCTCGGCTTCCGATTGTTCAAGAACCGTCTCGGGTAGATAGTTTTCATCAGTACGATAAGTCACGATACCAACTTTTAAGACTTTGTCTTCAATAAGCGTCGAGGCATCATCCAAAGTCATGCCGACAACTTTTGGCATAAAAGTAAAGTTCGACGCCCGTCCACGATTGACCATCAGGTTGACAGTTGTTCCCATCGGTATCTCAACACCTTCGTTCGGATATGAAAAGACAACTACTTTTTCAGGAAGAGTATCAGAAAACGCCCATGCAATCTCACCGAGCAAAAGCCCAGAGGTTTCAAGGTTTAGCATGGCCTGCCTTACAGACAGTCCACTCAAATTTGGAATGGTAATATTTTTCTGGCCAAGTGATGTCACAAATTTTATTGTACGTCCCTCTTTTACATCGGTTCCCGCAATTGGAAATTGTGCCAGTATCACTCCCTTTTCCATCCCTGGGGAATATTCTTCAGAGCTTATTTCGTAAGCAAGATTGAGATCAGAAATACCAATTTGAGCGTCAATGAGTTTTAAATCAGTATAGTCTGGAAGAGTGAACTCTTCCCCATGACGAGTGATAATCGGCATGACGATTGAGTTTAAAACAAAATATAAAATTAACAACAGAATAAACGGAATGCCACCATAGGACATAATTTTTCGTGAAGTCGAACCTTCGGGGAAGATATTTGAGTAGAATGAGTTGTTTTTTTTATTACTAAGTCTTGATGCTTGTATATTCATTTTTCACCATTATGCGTTGTGTGATATATTTGTATTTATCTTACACATAAGAGTGAAAAAAAAATGATAAAAAGGCAAGTTTTAATATAAAATATTAGGCATGCTCTTTACGCTTAAGTCGTACACAAAATGCCCCATCATATTTCCCTACCGATGGATAAGTCTTGACATACCCTTTTTCAGAGACTAACTCATCTGGGAAAAACTCTTTGGCAGATTCTATTTCGCAATCTTTATGCTTCGCTAAAAAATCTTCGACAATTTTATCATTTTCTGCCCTAATAATAGTACAGGTCGAATAGATCAAAACTCCACCAGGTTTGACTAATTTTGATGCCCGTCCAATCATTGATTGCTGAATCTTGGCAAGTTTGGTGACATCCTCAGTAGATTTTGCCCAACGCAAATCTGAGTGTTTGCCAGCAGCTCCCCATCCTGAACATGGCGGATCTAAAAGAACACGGTCAAATGGTCCACCCTTGAAATCATACATATCGGAAATGACAGGCGAAATAATTTTAACCCCGAGACGTTCTGCATTACCGACTAAGACCTCGAGCCGTTCTTGAGTTTTATCAACTGCCGTGACTCGTCCTTTGTTACGCATCCTAATTGCTGCATAGGTACTTTTACCACCTGGAGCGGCGGCTAAATCTATAACTGAATTTCCCGGGCGAGGGTTCATCAGGCGCACAGCCAAACCAGAGGCTTCATCCTGCACGTAGACTTTACCTGTTGAGATAAGTTCAAGCTCAAGCGGAAGTCCCCCGCTTTCGATACGTAAAAATTCAGGTAGATATTTTCCAAACGAAAACTCAACTTTGTTTTCAGTCAGCATGTGAGCGACTTCATCTGGTTTTGCTTTCAGAAAATTAACACGGTAAGTAACTTTTGGTGCTTCATTGTAATAGATAAGTAAATTTTTCGTGGCAAGAAACCCAAACTCTTCAAGACAATACTCAACAAAATGGTCAGGGTATGAATAAAAATCGCCAAGATATCTGACAGGCTCTTTTTCTTTTTTAGCGAAGACAACTTTTTCAGGTTCTCTAATCGCAGAACGCATGACAGCGTTGACAAGTTTTGCTTTTCCAGCATCGGTCATAACGTGTGCTAAGTTGACCGATTCAGAGACCGCTGCCGCATCGGGAATTCGGTCAGTAAAATGCAGTTGATAAAAACCAAGCCGTAAAATATTTTTCAGTTTAAGAGGAAGTTCGGTCGAAGGTTTTGCGAGGTAGAATTTTATTTCATGATCAAGACGACGACGCATTTTAATTGTCCCATGCACCAGTTGTTGGAAAAATCGTTTGTCAATTGGTCTGAACTCTTGGTCATCGATCGCAAGAGAGATTGCTTTATCGAGAGACTCTCCCTGTTCAAGCAGTACCAGTGCCTTGACACAAGCAGCCCGCACTTTATCATACTTTTGATTTGAAAGCGTTTTTTTTTCATTCATAATTTATAATTCCATAGCTCTGATTATTTTACCATTTTCTTCTTGGCGATACAAATCCAGACGATGCAGAAAGTTCATCATATACAAATCGTAATCATCGCCTAACAATAGTTGTAAAATTTCCCCTGGTTTAGCGTAGCCACCCTCACCGATTCCTAAAGTAAGAAATAGTTTATCACTTTTAATTTCTAATGAATAAATCGCAGAACGTAAATCAAGGAGAATCGTTCCTTTTTTCTTATGCCGTTCAACTTCAACTTTTTCTTGTGCAAGCAGAGTGCTTATTTTTTCTTTTAATAAATCTCTATTGGGTATTTTATCTAAATCTATGGTATAGACCGCTCTATTTAAAAGTGCCGAGATTGATTTTGTTCGAGAAAAAATAATCTTGGCATCGTAGAGTGTCAACCCCTCAGGCATTGACTCTTTGAGAGTTTCCACCATCTCTGGCATAAAGTTGCTGTCAAAGGTTATATCCATAAACTCCGCTTCCGAAGTAAAGCCAAGAGTCAACGGAGGACCGAACGAAAGTTTCATCGATGGGTTAAAACCTTGTGAAAATGCAATTGGTAGTTTTGATTTTCGAAGGACTCTTTCGATAAGACGTAAATTATCAAGATGCCCCATATATTTATAACGGCTATCTTTACCAAAACGAAAACGTACTTTGTTTTTTGTTGGAGCAAAAGCTTGTTTTGAAGCAATTTTATTTTTGGTTCGACCAAACTCGACAACCTGAACAGTATTAGGAACTTCAAAATCTCGTTTTTGCGGAATAAAATCCATCAGTTGCATCGAGGTTCTTTCGCGTTCTTTTTGTAACTGCGAAGAGGAAACACCTTTTATGATATGCGACCACGGCAGATCTTTTGAAAATGGAATCGGCTTGAGCATTTCACGGTAGTCGATACCATGCTCTTTCAATGCATTTTCCCATCTTTCAAAATCAAAGAACTCATTCCATCCATCAAAACGTGCCCCATTGTTATAGGCTGTTTCAAGCACCTTGCCCATGACTCGACCGCCACGACCGATAAGTCCCTGCAAAAGATTTGTCTCGACAACGGGATACTTAAACGAAATGTTAGAATTTTTAAACTGGAACTTCACATAGTTAATTCGCTTGAGAACTTCCTCAGGTGCGACAATTTCATCCCATTGGAAAGGGGTGTGAGCTTTTGGGACAAACGGTGATAAAGTGACATTAACTTTTTTTCGTCCTGCGGTTGTAGTACCAATTTTATAGACGTTTTGTATCATATTGACGATACCATCTAAATCTTTATAGGTCTCAGTCGGAAGCCCTACCATAAAATAAAGTTTAATTGTTGTCCAACCTTTTTCATAGGCAAGTGAAACGGTGTCATAGACTGTTTCATCGGAGAAATTTTTCCGAATAAAAGCTCGAAGTCGTTCTGAACCTGCTTCGGGAGCAATCGTCATTCCCGATCTTCGTACACGCTTGACCGCATTGAGAAGTTTGGATGAAATAGTTCCTGGACGAAGCGATGGCAAAGTCACCGAGACTCTATCTTTTTCTAACTTCCGTGCGACAATAGTTGCCAAATCTTCGATTTCTTTATAGTCTGATGATGATAACGAAAGGAGCGTAACAACTTCGGTGCCACTATTTTTTACTTGTGTCTCTACAAGTTTTACAAGCTCATCTATTGGTCGCATGCGGACAGGTCGATAAATTGACCCCGCTTGACAGAACCGACAACCCTGTGGACAACCTCGCATGATTTCAATTGAGAGATGTTCATGCACTGTTTCAACAAGTGGTACAATAGGATGGGTCGGATAATATTCCGATTTTAAGTCTGGAACTGTGCGAGCAAAAATTTGTTTTGGAACTGACTTTTCTATTGGGATTCTATTTTCATCATAAAACATCGGGATATAAACTGACTGTACTTTTTGTACTATAGTGAGAAGCTTTTCTCTTTTAGATTTTCCTTTGAGTTCATGAATAATCTCAAGCATTTCCACAAGCCCAATTTCGGCATCACCGATAAAAAAGAGGTCGACAAAATCTGCCAATGGTTCTGGGTTGTACGCCGCAGGTCCACCAGCCATGATAATAGGATCCGAATCCTCACGTTCGCTTGAGCGAATCGCCATCCCAGCAAGATCGAGCATATTTAATAGATTAGTAAAAACCATTTCAAATGAAAGAGTGAATCCGAGAGCATCAAAATCTTTGAGTGCCGTAAAAGTTTCAAGTGAAAAAAGTGGTAAGTTTTCTTTGCGTAGAACTTCTTCTGCATCAATATCAGCAGCGTAGGTTCTTTCACAAACAAATCGATCGTCTGAGTTTACAATATGGTATAAAGTTTGAAGTCCAAGATAGGACTGACCAAGTTCATATTTATCGGGATAAGCGTGACAATAGAGAGTTTTACCTTCATGGTCTTTTGTAACAGTTCCAGGTTCACCACCAGCATATCTGCCTGGTTTTATTACATAAGGGAAAAATCTTTTTTCTAAATCATTTTTTAACATATAGGTGCTTCGCTTGCTTAGGGTTACAGTGCTCAAGTATACACAATTATTAAGATTTGGCAATATAAATATTATTTGACAGATAAACCCTTTAATTTCAGGCATTTTATTGACAGATTTAATCAAATTATGTATATTAAGGTCAATAATAGATTACTACTTGCGAAAACAAATTCGCTCGGGGTGGAATATGTCAAGACTACAGAACTCAATACAGTTTATACTGTTAATTTTACTTGTATTCTTTTCTCTGCATCAATTAGCAACAGCACAAGAAAAACTACCAAAAAGTTTTTTGCACGATTCTTTTTCATTGCAATCACAAGCAGTAGAAGATACTGTTGATTGTAATACTTTGTTTTATTATGGTCCTATTACTTATTTTTTCACTATTGCTTCTTCCTCGACATCAATGACAACCTACGCTCAGCGATTTTCAGGGTATGGGAGAAAAAAATTATCATCCGTTAATTTGATGTTATACACAGGTTTTAATAGTTTCTCTGACACATCGGGTCAAGGCATAGAAATGATTATTTATGAATATGCAAACGGTTACCCAGGAGCAGAAATTCTTCGAATTCAAGACTCTGCGATAAATCTATCATCTCCTACTGCGACGGTATCGTTTGATGTTTCATCGTATAACTTAAATTTTGAAGACCAAGATTATTTCATCGGCTTCACCGTTGTGAATCAAGCTGTTGATACATTTGCAATTTTATCAGACGATGGAATAAATTCAAGTTCAAATAATTCTGTATCAGTTGGTTATGGTGATGAAGATGGCGATGGGATATTCTCTTGGTATTATTTGGTAGATGTATTTGGTGAAAACTTTAAGTTTACAATTGATGCCATCTACTGCTTTAATCCAACTACGATTCGAGTTCCAGAAGATTACAGCACGATTCAGGAAGCGGTCGATTCTGCCTATGGGTATGATACAATTTTAGTCAACGATGGGGTCTATGCTGGTGCTGAAGTGTTCCAAAAACAAATCATATTCAAATCGGTTAATGGTCAAGAATATACAACCATTGACGGTTCTCTTAACACAGGTATGGGATTAAAATTTTCGGCATACTATAACAATACTTCAAATTGGTACAATGCGGAAATAGATGGATTCAGATTTATAAATTGCACAGGAACAACTGCTGGAGCAATTGGTGGAACATATTTTCATCCGTTTACAATCAGAAACTCTGTATTTTATAAAAACCATGCTACCTCTGGTGCAGGGGCAATAAATTGTGGAGGGGGTAATCTACTTATTGAAAACTGTACTTTTTCACATAACTCGACCACAAATATTGGAGCAGCTATTAATATCAGAGGTGGTCAACCAATTATTAGAAACTCTATTATTAGTAACACAATAAATGGTACTTCAATTTCATCAACAACTGCCTATAGCAATTACCCTGTCTATACTATTGAATGCACAAATATATATAATAATCAACTGAGTAATTGGGCTGGACAGATTGTATCTCAAGAACATACTAACAATAATTTTTCATTAGACCCGCTCTTTTGTGACACTTCAATAGGTGATTTACATATTAATGATTTGTCTTTTTGTAATGCGAACCATACCTTGAACAATTGTGGGGTGCTAATCGGGGCTTTAGGAGTGAACTGCTCAGGGTGTGTTGATTCTGACAGTGATGGAATATGTGACCTCAACGACAACTGTCCTGACATTTACAACCCTGACCAAACAGATTCTGACTTGGATGGTATTGGAGATAGTTGTGATACATGCACTGACACTGACACTGATGGGTACGGTAACGTAGGATTCCCTAACAATACTTGCCTTAACGACAACTGCCCTGACATTTACAACCCTGACCAAACAGATTCTGACTTGGATGGTATTGGAGATAGT
>JAJRQO010000040.1 GCA_024280215.1 Candidatus Zixiibacteriota bacterium | reverse complement strand
GGCTTTTTGTAATCTTTAAGAAGTGCTTTGATTAAATCTTTGTTGATCTCGCTCATAAATATCTCCTGTGTAAATATACTTTGTGTCTTTCAAAGTATAAGTAATTATTTACATTTACACAAAATTACTTACAAGCTCATTATATATCCTATACTATCAAAATTACTTGGTAAGTCTATACCATCTTCTTTAAAAACTACAATTCTATCGGCAAACTTATAAGAAGTAGCACCAAGTTCATGTATAACATTTTCACTTGGTTTCCAAATAGAATTACCATCTTTATCAAAGTATTCTGAATCTTTTGTAAAAATTAAAATAGCAGAACCACATTGGTCGATTGTTTCTTTAACTTTTTGAGGAATCGGTCTTCCTAAGTTTGCTTCTTGCTCGCAAACTTTAAAAGGAATACTAAAAGTAGAAAGAAACTTCTTAATTTGTTCTAACGGTTTTTTATTCTTTCCATGTCCTATAAATATAGAACGACTTATATTTACTGAATCACTATTTTCACTACCAACAGAATCAGTAAAATTTTCTGTTTTAGGTGATTCGTTAGAATAAGTCTCAAGTGTTTCTTCAGATTCAATTTCATTGTTTGTTGAAGAAGATAAATCATCAAAATTAATTAGATTGCTTAGAGCATCTTTATTAATTTCAAATCGAGTAGGGCTTTTTCTTCTACCAACCTTAAGTATACCAATCTCCGCTCCTTCACATAAACGGAAAAATGGTATTGCCATATCTTTAATTGTTCTTTCAGCAGTAGTGCCAATTTCATTACTAAAGTTTTCATGCCAATGAACAGCAATTTCAACATTAGTAACATCATCAAATTTTTGATGATACATCCACTCTAAAGTTTGCCAATATACACTTATGCTATTTAATACATCTTTGTAAATATCAGATTTACCATTATTGTCAGACCTAAGAAATTGGCGACCTTGTTCTGACAATTTTAATATTTCACCCTCTCTAAGAACAAAACCCCAGCTAGTATAAGCTGTAATTTTTCTTGGGTCTAATAGACTTGACCCTAATGTCTTTTTACATTCTGTGAGTGAAGCACCTGTTACTTTGTTTTTTAGATAGTTAGTAATTGAAGATACATCGTCTAACGATGTTTGAATTGGTAATGAGTTTTTCAAACCATACCTCCTATAAAAATGTTTATATTTTAGGAGGTCAGAAGTACTAAGATATATCTTGACAAAAATTGAAGTCAAGTTTATCTTAAAACTGTCTAGGTTAGAACTTCTGACCAACTATTTATTGGCGGTGAAATTTCAGTTCTCCGCCTCTTATTATCAATATAGCATAAATCCATTTACGAGACAATCATTATTGCTAAAATAAATTATTTATTTCGCAATGCATTTAACGACACCACCTTACAAGTCAACAAAAAAGACGGCTAGTCCATATTTAGCACTCTGCCCCTTAGTCTGCTAATAAATTAATTTGTTAACTCTCATTATTTGTTGATAGTTATACAGTTATGTTATGTCGAAAAAATATCGTCCATATACTAAACCCCTACACAATCACCACAAAATCAAACATCGCCACATACATTAGAGAACCTATAGTTATGAGAAAAATTATGCCGTACAAAAACGCTACAATAAATATTAGCACAAATGGCTTAAGCCATTTTTTTCAGCAAAGCCATTTCGCCCTAAGAGCCACAGGCTCATTTATTTATGTTGATAAAAACAGTAAAATTTGAAGTGTTAGGTTCCCTATATATGAGAAACGAACCCATTTTAGAAATGAGAAAATAAAAAATTGTAAATTTGACAAAACAAACCCAATCTGCTGTAACAGGCTGTATCTGATTTGTTTATAACGAAAAAATTGTTTTCATAATTGTGAATAACTATTTTGAACATACTTCGACAGGCTCAGCATGACATATTCTAACTGGTTCCCGTGTCAAGCACGGGAAGACATTAAATAGTGAGTATAAAAATTGAAAGAGGATTTGAATTTATTATTTCGTATTAATAAGTTTTTCAGCTTCGAGAATTTCGTATAAGCCACCATCGCCAATAATTGTATCAAAAATCTGACGCATCAAATTTGAATCAATAAGATGTCCTTCTGTTTTATATGAACAATTTATATTTTGATTAAATTAATATGTCAGCTTTGAAAATTGCGTAATTGTTTCTATATTCGCTTTATGGCATTTGACTTAAATAAAAAAGAAATAGAAAAAGCTGTTCTTGTTGGGCTTGCCAGATCGTCGCAGGATAAACTCGAAGTTGAAGACTCGCTTGATGAACTTGCTGAGCTTGCTTTTTCCGCCAATGCAAAAGTAATCGGTAAAATGATACAAGTTCGCAACCGACCAAATCCTGCTCTTTATGTTGGAACTGGCTTTGTTGAGATGATAAAAGAGAAGCTCAAAGCAGAAGATGGCAACACCGTTATATTCGATGATACCCTTTCGCCTGCTCAACAAAGGAACTTGGAAAAAGAGTTGGAATGTAAAGTTATCGACCGTCCGATTTTGATTTTGGATATTTTTGCCACCCGAGCAAGAACAGCTGGATCACGTCTGCAAGTCGAACTGGCTCAACTTGAATATACGTTACCTCGATTAACTGGTGCTTGGACTCATTTTTCAAAACAATATGGTGGAATTGGTGCCAAAGGTCCTGGCGAAACTCAACTTGAAATTGACAGACGGCAAGTACGTACAAAAATTACACAATTAAAAAACAGACTGAAAAAACTCGATGTTCAACGGGCAACTCAAAGGAAACGTCGCCAAAACCTGTACAAAGTCGCGTTAGTCGGCTATACCAATGCGGGAAAATCGACCCTATTTAATGTTCTCACAAAAGCCGAAGTCCGAGTCAAAAACATGCTTTTCACTACTTTAGACTCAACAACTCGAGTTATGTCAACAGGTTACCCATCGGTAACAGTCTTTTCAGACACGGTCGGATTTATTAAAAAGCTACCACATCAGTTGGTCGAATCATTTAAATCAACTCTTGAAGAAGTTGCCCTTGCCGATTTACTGCTCCACGTTGTTGATTGTTCTGAGGAAAATTACGCCGAACGAATTAGCCATACCCGAGAGATTCTGAGAGAAATTGGTGCCGATAAAGTCCCTTATTTGTTGGTGTATAACAAGATAGACCGTGTTCCTGACTTTGTACCAAACAACGAAATTTCCACAAAATCTTTTGGTGTTTCTGCTACAAAAAAAATAGGTATTAAACAATTACAAGCTGAAATTATTTTACAATCTGACAAGTTTTCCACAAAAAATTATTAAGCACTATTAACTCATTATTTTATCTGCCGATAGAAAAAACATGAGTAAAACTATTTTAATCGTAGATGATAATCCAAATATGTCATCGCTTCTATCAGAAATGTTGGAAATTTTTGACTATGAGTCTGAAATGGCCGATGATGGTATTATGGCATTGAAAAAGCTTGAAAAACAAAAATTTTCACTCATTATTACCGATATGAAAATGCCAAATATGACTGGCTTGGAACTTCTGGACAAAGTAAAAGATAAGTATCCGAAAATTCCAGTTGTGCTGATCTCGGGCTATTCTGTTGACAGCATGTCAAGTGAAAATGCCGAGCATAAACCTGATGGGTTTCTTTCTAAACCATTTATGATGACCGATGTTGAAGAACTATTAGAGTCACTTCTCTAAACTTAGAAAAAAGATAGAAAGAGTCGAATATGGCTCTTTTTTTTTACCTATAATTGTACTATACTCTCTCAAAGAAAATTTAGTGAGATAGTTCAATATGATAAAACATTTAAAAAAATCTAAACTCTTTTCAGGATTTGATGATGCCGCTCTTGAGCAAATGCTCAACGCTGTGTCGATGAAAACTATTTCCAAAGGTGAAATAATTTTTTATGAAAAAGATCCTGTCCCTGCATTTTTTATAACAGTATCAGGAAGAGTTAAAATTTATAAAATTTCACCTGAGGGTAAAGAACAGATTTTGATGATTACTTCTGAGGGAGAATCATTTGCCGAAGCGGCAATGTTTGGCGGGGGAAAATACCCTGCGACTGCTCAAGCAATGACCGATGGAAAACTATTAGTCATACATCGTGACCGTTTTATTTCTATCATTGAACGGAACCCATCAATTGCGATGAATCTTATCGCTCGATTATCACAACTTCTGCACAAACTCAACAAACTTGTCGAAGAACTATCGCTCACCGATATCAACACTCGTCTTGCTCATTATTTTATAAATATAATCGAAGAAAATAGTATGCAAGACAATAATCCAATCATGCTGACTCTCTCTGAGAAGAAAACAATTCTAGCGTCTCAACTTGGTACAATCCCCGAGACATTGTCTCGTTCATTTAAAAAACTTACCAAAGAAAAAGTCATTACAGTCAATGGTGCCGAAATTGAAATTCTCGATTTAGATAAACTGTACAAATTCGCAGGCGAGTTGTAGCCTGAAGGCTGTTTTCCCTCTAAACAAATATCATTACAATTCGTCAATAAATAGAATGACAAGACTATGTTGTCCTGTTATAGTATAGACATATCATTTTATAGATAAAGGGAAAAACGATGCGAGAGATTTCATTCAGGCAAATTTTGCTATTGATACTGACCGTTATGATTATGCTATCAGGTTGTGATTGTAGCAAACCGACCGAACCAGACTCAATTATTACTCAATACCCTATTTATTTTTATAATAGAGTTGGCGAGCAGTTACTTTTCAAATATCAGCCCGACACCCAAACAATGGATTCGACTATTATCCAATGGGACCCCGATGTTATAACTCTTTCAGCTGATGGGAAACTGTTGTACTTAGTGCTTCAGAGTTCAATAGTTATTATCGATGCTGAAACATACGAATTTGTCAGAGAACTACCATACACGACACTTGATGCGATTGGAGTTTCACCTGACAATAAATTGGTCGCTATAATGGGTGACACACTACGTATTCTTCAAACTTCTGACTATCAAATTATATTTGCTGATACATCAGGATATACGTATAGAGGTAATTTCTCAAATGATAATTCTACATTTTACTGTGGCATAGCAGATTCAAACCATGAAACATCTGTCTATAAAATTGAGTTAAGTTCACCCAATTTTGGGAAAACGATTAAACCCTTCCCAATTATTGGAGTTCGGTCAATAAAGCCTACTCACGACCAATCAAGATGGATTATATACGGTGGAATTTCATTTAACATCTATGATGTTGCTCTTGATTCGATAATATTTCAGGATTATCTGGTTGGGGGATGGGGTTCTACTGCTTTATCGGCAGATGGGGGGAAAGTTTTTTATACAGACCCTGGGCGACCTCAAGATATGATTGAAATTCTTCCAGTAATTAAAATTTTCAATATTGAAACAAATGCTATTGAATCTATTATTGATAGCAATCTTTTTTATTCTGATGGATCTATTTGGGCTCTCCCAAACACTCTTGTAATTACTCCAGATGATAAATTTTTAGGAGTCTTGAATGGCAATATGAGTGCAACTTTAATTCATTTTATAGATTTAGAAACATTAACACTCAGAGATAAAAAAGATTACTCTTCAAATCAATATTTTGTAACCCCTCTGACTGTTCAGAGTATGCGATAATTAATAAAAAATATATAATTACTCTTACAATATTAATAATTCTTATTTTTGTAAATACGATTTATTCTCAGCACTATTATGGAAACAATCAACAAATTCCGCTTTATATTGATTCTACAAAAGTTACAATCAAATTTGATGCTTCAACTGGTGGTTTCAACCAAGAAGATGTACTGGATTCTATAGACCGTATTTTGATTGCATATATCAACGATAATGTAATTAATAATTTTATTATCTGTTCACTATCGACATCTTCCAACTATTCTGCTTTTCTTGACTCACTCAGACCAATAGATGGTATTGACTTTGTTGAGCCATACTACATGAGTATTGATAGTTCTTCCATGCTTGCTGGAACAAGGTTTTATACTGCTTTTGACTCTTCATTAACAAATAGTGAGATTGATAGTATTTGTAATTTTTACAATGTTACTGTCTTAAATGAAGTTCGGGGTTTATTTAATGTTTTCGTCTTATTAAACACACCTATTACGAATCAATCAACAGTTGATTTGGCAAATTTCTTTTATGAAATGCCCGAAACAAGATATTCACACCCTGAACTTGGTGTACAAACAATAAAATTTTCATACAACTTATATGATTTCTATGCTGATTATCAACCACATACTAAAAAAGTAATTGGTGAATTCAATGTAGCATCGGTTTGGGATTTTGCGGGACTGACTGATAATATCATTAATGTTGCTGTCATTGATGATGGCGTGACGAGCAAATGCTCAACGCTGTGTCGATGAAAACTATTTCCAAAGGTGAAATAATTTTTTATGAAAAAGATCCTGTCCCTGCATTTTTTATAACAGTATCAGGAAGAGTTATAAAATTTCACCTGAGGGTAAAGAACAGATTTTGATGATTACTTCTGAGGGAGAATTATTTGCCGAAGCGGCAATGTTTGGCGGCACAACTTGGTACAATCCCCGAGACATTGTCTCGTTCATTTAAAAAACTTACCAAAGAAAATGTCATCGCTATCAATGGTGCCGAAATTGAGATTCTCGATTTAGATAAACTGTACAAATTCGCTGGCGAGTTGTAGCCTGAAGGATACTTAGTGACAGAAGCTGGATTCCCATTTTCATGGGAATGACATTATTGTAATCATGCGGAAATTCTAACAAGCAAATATTTTAAAAAATTTATCAGAAGAATAAAATCAATCTAAGTTCTTTCAGAGCAATAAATTATCACGGAAACTTTATAAAATATATTAAACTGCCTTCAGGCAGTTGACTTAAGTCATACCCATTTACTCCACTTTTACCGATTTTAGATTAAAATGAAGAAACAAGTTGAGCATACTTCGACAAGCTCACAGCTTGCAAGCTGTTCAGTATGACATATTGAAACTATAAGGATTATAAGATGAATGATTTTAGTAAAAAACCTCCCGTAAGCGGATGACCAAGCGCTGCCAGTCGTCAGTTTGACGTTCCAGAAACACAATCAAATAACAATTCAGAATCAACCCCTCAACCATCACAACTCGCCCAATGGCCAGTTCAGCTGATGCTTGTCCCACCACATGCTCCGTATTTCAAAGATGCCTAATTGGTCTTGACTGCTGATTGTGTACCATTTGCCTATGCTGATTACCATAAAGATTATCTCAAGGGTCGCCCTATTGCAGTGGCATGTCCCAAACTTGACAATTTACAATTTTATGTTGAAAAATTGACTGAAATGATTAAGCTGAACAATTTTTCCTCAATTGAAGTTTTGGTAATGGAAGTCCCATGTTGTAACGGTTTAACACAGGCAGCATTGATGGCTCGTACTAATTCTGAAATGAATTTTCCTATTAAAGTTACGACAATCGGAGTTCGTGGAGAAAATTTTGGAACAAAAGAGATGTAGTCTCGTTTAATAAACATATATGCTTTGATAAACTAATTTAGAGAATAGTTATTGAAATAAAAGATAGCAGGTGCCGACAGTCCCCTGCTATTTTTTATGTGATATACTTTATTTATCAAATTATTATATTATATCTTTAATAAATCTAACATAGGAATAACTGATGGAAAAAGATATTCTGTTAAAGCAAATTATTGAATCATGGAATACCAACAATCGTATTAACCTTTTTTTAATAGATAAAATTTCCAATGAAGGGATGCTTTGCACATTCTCAAAACGAGGTGGTCGAAATGTCACTCGTCAGTTTGCCCATATACATAACAATCGAGTATGGCATTTGCAAAGACGTGCCAAAGAGCTTTCTGAAGGGTTGTCTGTTTTTGAATCAAAAGAAGAACCAAATAAAAAAACTTTAATAAAACATCTAAATCAATCGGCAAAGCAGTTTGATATTTATTTTCGAGATATTCTTGATGAAAAGCCAAAACGGAAAACATTTCACAAAGGTGTAATCGCATATCTGAGTTATTTTGTTTCCCACGAAAGTCATCATCGTGGTTCTATTCTATTGACCCTCAAAGAATGCGGGCATAAACTTGACAGTGATACAAGTATGGCAATTTGGAATTGGGATAAAATTTAATACTGTAAAAGTTTTACGACTTCATCATGAAGAGCAGCTCGATAGTGGAGACCACCTCGATCTGATGCACGCATCGTAGCAGAATATTTATCGAACTCTTTGATATCCACCAAAGCAACTTCACGGATTTCATGTTTGTCTGTAAAGTCAAATTCTCCACTGACATAGTCTGCCTTAAAAACATACGAATACCAATTGATTAGTTTGTCTGAATTTTTCTGTTTAAATTGTACATGGGTTTGCAGGATAAATTTTTCAAATGCAATCTCGCATCCTGTTTCTTCGAGTGCTTCTCTTTTGGCTCCAGTAACAAAATCTTCACCTTCGTTTATGCCACCCGACATCGCTCGAAAAAGTCCTTTCGGATAAAAATGTTTTGCTATGACAATCAGCTTTTTATCTTTGACGATATATAACGTCACATCATGTTCCCGACCATTTTTCTGTGATGATTTTATTAAGTCGTATTCTTCTTCTGAAACCTCAAACTCGAATGCAACTTTTTTGGGAACACCGAATCTGTCGGCTAAGTTTTGTATGATTTCTTTTGTTATAAACATCAGTCAAGTAGTGCAAGAAGTTCGGTTTGATAAGGTAGAGTATAAACCTCAGCACCATCGTTACCAATCAGCACATCAATCTCGGTTCTGAAGCCACAGTCATCCATATAGATTCCAGGTTCGATTGAGAAAAGATGTCCTTGCTGAAGTTCCCTCATATCTTCAGTTTCCAAATTATCAATCATCGGTCCCGAACCATGTACATGGTCAGTTATTGAATGCCCTGTGCGATGGGTAAAATATTTTCCATAGCCAGCTTTTTCGACAACTTCACGAGCGGCGTCATCGACTTCTGCACCATAGACGGCACGAGTTCCGAGATGTTTGTTAAGGTAGGCAACGGCCGTATCACGTGCCTCTATAAGAACGGTATATATATCGACATACTTTTGAGGGATTTCATCTCGGGTTCCTGCATATGCGACCCATGCAATATCAGCATAGATACCATCAGGAGATTTTAATTTTCCCCACAAATCTATTAGCACTAATTGTCCTTTTTTGATTGTGACAGAATTTTCCGCTGATGGTTCATAGTGGGGGTTACCTGCGTTGCCATCGACCGAACAGTTTGGATTGTCGGCGGTTTCCATACCACACTCGTCGAACTTGCCTAAAATAAATTTGACAACATCGAACTCGTTTATAGTTTCGTTTGCTTTCAGAGAATCAGCAATATAGGTGAAGGCTTGTTCTTTGATTGAGATAACATTTTTGGCAGCTATTTTGTGAGCTTCAATTTGTGCTGGGGTTAGTCGAGCCTGAAAATTGGCAACTAAGTTAGCCGAAGTGACGACTTCTTTGCCAAAGGAACGAATCATCTCAATAGTACCCGCATCCACAAGTCCGATATACGGAAGACGACCCATCGGGGCGTATTCCATCGCTATTTTTTTGGCATCATCTAACACTTTTTCAAGTTCGCCTTCAAAAAGTTTATAGGAAGAAAAGAAAATATGTTTACCTGGTAGATGTTTGTACTTATCTTTTTCAATAGCATGTATGAGAGCTGTCGGTTCGCCCTGAGCGGGAATAAAATAGAATGTTTTACGAGTGACCATGCCAGATGGTTTGAGCATTGCCACTGCAATAAGATTGTAACCGTGAAAATCCGCCATCAACCAACCGTCGATTTTATGTTCCTGCATGTATGCTTGTATATTTGCTATATCCATTTTATTTCCTAACAGTATTTATAATTTTTTAAACTCAAATTTCTTTTCAAAGTTTTCGACTTGTTTTCCATCAATAAAAACCTGTGGATAGATAAAAAAGTTTAATGATTTTTCACCAGTAGAAGTTTCTATTTTTATATCTCGTCCGACTGAAAACATAAGACGGCTAAAATCTAAAGAACCAAAGAGAAATTCTTTACGTGCGTTATCTTTGACCGCTTCAGAAATGTCAACAGGAACCCATCCGTGCCCATCTACATAAAATTCCGCTCAGCAATGGTAGCCTTTTATTTCTGACTGAGTTTTTTCAAATGGTAAAGGGAAGCCAATCAAAAACCGAGCAGGGATTCCGACCGACCGAGCCATACCGATAAAAAGCGAATGGAAATCAGTACAGTTTCCTTTGCGGATATCACAAGCGTAGAGTGCATCACCACGACCCCATCCTTCACCAGATTTATCATACTGCATGGTTTCGTACAAATGATTATAGATTGCTTGAGCCTTTTCGATTGTTGTCATTGAGTCTGTGATAAGCATACCTGCTTCTGAAGCGACGACACCATCGATAGGCACCAACGAATCGGATTGTAAAAATCGTTTGAGAATAGCTGGTTGTTCGACCGTCACCATTTTTTTTGTTGTATAGTTGTCGTGCAACTTTCTGGTGATATCTAAAACAACTGAAATATTTAAATCTGATTGAAGAGAATCATCGAAAACAATTTTGGCATATCTGTTTTTATATTCTGGTTCTTGCAAAACTTGATACGAACCATTGGTCGTGATACTGATATCATGCACGACTTGACAATCATTTGTCTGAGGGATTGGAATAAAAATTTCGCCCGTCTGAAATGCTGTCTCGCTCTGTGGAACAGTCACTTCATAACTGAACTGAAAATGATTTTTGATTTCTTCGACTTTTACATTTGCGTTATCAGCTTTTTTGGCACAACCTATAAAAAGAGAAATAATTAATGTCAAAATAAGTATTGATTTGTAATTCATTGATGCTCCGTTAATTGTGGTTATCATCTCTCTATTTTAACGATAAAGAGTTCAAAAAGTTCATTGCTTCTGGTATTATATTTTCTTACCGTTTATTATTCAAAAACTTTTGTCCAACATGACGTATCATATTGAAAAATATAACATGAAAGAATATAACCATGAAATCAAGTCTTTTAAATCAAATTTTATATCTCACGATGGTTGTACTTTTTTGTGCAAGTTGCACCGCAGACTCAGGAGCTGAAATGTCACAAACTACCCATAGCCATACCAACAAACTTATAAATGAAAACTCACCCTATCTTCTTTCGCACGCCCATAACCCTGTCGACTGGTTTCCGTGGGGTGAGGAAGCACTCGCCAAAGCAAAAAGCGAAGACAAACCGATTTTTCTCTCTATTGGTTATGCCGCCTGTCATTGGTGTCATGTGATGGAACGGGAGTCATTTGAAAATGATTCCATCGCCGCTTTGATGAATAAGTATTTTGTCTGTATCAAAGTTGACCGTGAGCAACGCCCCGACCTTGACCAAATATATATGAACTTTGTCACGGCGATGACTGGTCGTGGAGGATGGCCAATGTCGGTATTTTTAACGCCCGACTTAAAACCATTTTATGGCGGGACCTATTTTCCACCTACTGACCAATATGGTCGCCCTGGCTTTGCATCTATCTTAGTGGAAATAGGTGAAGCCTATCTGAACAATAAAGCGGAGATTGTTGCATCGTCTGAAGATATTTATACAAAACTTTCAGCACGCCTAAACCAAAATGTCGGCATGACAAGCGAACTCCGTGATGAAATGGTTGCAAGCGGAGTGACCAGTTTGTATCGCAATTTCGACCATCAGAATGGTGGCTTTGGGTCATCACCTAAATTTCCACATGCGATGGAACTTGCTTTGTTCTTAGGTTATTTTGATAAATCAAATAACAGCGACTATCTCCACGCCGCAGAATTAGCACTTCAAAAAATGGCACAGGGTGGGATCTACGATCATCTTGGTGGAGGCTTTGCCCGATACTCTACCGATGCACGCTGGCTGGTACCTCATTTTGAAAAAATGCTCTATGATAATTCGATGCTTGTCACAACCTACGCCGATGCCTACCAACTGACAAAAAATGAATTGTACAAACAGACCATAACTGAGACACTTGATTTTATCCTCCGTGAAATGACTGATGCAAAAACGGGTGGTTTCTATTCTGCCCTTGATGCCGATAGTGAGGGCGAAGAGGGAAAGTTTTATGTCTGGAGCAAATCAGAAATTGATAATCTGCTTGGCAAAGAAAATTCTGACATCTTTTGTAAATACTACAATATTACCGAACATGGAAATTTTGAAGGAGATAATATTTTAAATATCTCGGATGCATCTATTTCGTTTAAAAGTTCTCAAGATGCTGACAGTTTTCACAAGTCTATTAACGCATCGAGAAAAATTCTGTTTGATGAACGAGCCAAACGAATCCGCCCACTCACCGATGATAAAATCCTGACTTCATGGAATGGCTTAGCCCTTTCAGCATTTGCCCGAGGCTATCAGATTACCAAAGAACAACACTTCTTGGATGCTGCTATTCGGAACGCATCGTTTGTTAAAGAGTCTCTCTACCGAAATAGCAAACTAACCCACGCTTATCGTGAGGAGATTCATTCTGACGGACAGTTCTTAGAGGACTACGCATTTTATATTCGAGGACTCTTGGACCTTTACGAAACCGACAACTCCGAAAACCATGACAGATGGCTTAATTTTGCAACCGAGCTTGCGGACAATTCCCTCAATCTGTTTATCGATGCCAGCGGACGGTTCTATCTCCGTCCTGACAACCAAGCCGACTTGATAATACGACCATCCGATGAAACCGATGGTGCAATCCCTGCCCCTGGTTCGGTTATGCTTTCAAATCTTGTTAAGCTCCATCGTTTGACTGATAACAAAAAGTTTGGTGATGCGGCAGATAAATCTCTCAAAGCTCTCTCGGGACTTTTCAAAAATTCACCAGGCGGAATGACTTCGGGTTTACATGCCTTAGACTATTTCTTAGGGGATAAAATTGAAATTGTTATTGTTGGAACTGGTATCGAACGAGAGAAGATGATTGATTTGCTTAACAGTAGATACATAAGAAACAAAGTTATCGCCTATGACAACGACGGCAAATCTTCGCTTCCGCTATTTGAGGGAAGAGCGTCTGACAAAGTCATGGCATATCTCTGTGTCAACTCAGTCTGTAACCTTCCCGTTGAAACAGCCGATGAATTGAAAACGCAATTAGATAAATTGTAATTTAAAAGTTAATTGTTTGTCGGGTTTTATACCCACCTGTCGGTGGCTTCGTAAACCCGACCTACTTTAGAGATATACAAATTCCGTAGATACCGTCTTGACAGTCAAGCATAATTAAGGTTAAACGGGATATTTTTTAATAGTATAGCTTGAGCCATAATGAGTAGTTTTCTCATACATGCAACCAAAGCTAACATTTTCGGTTTTCCTTTATCTAATAGGTTCTTATATTGTTTTTTAATAATCGGGTTATGGACAATCGCTACAAGTGATGGCATAAATAGTGCTTTTCGTAATTTTTTATTACCCATCTTAGCAATAGAACTTCTTCCTCGTACAGATATGCCTGATAGTTTATGTGATGGTGCCAATCCAGCATGAGCAGTCAATTCTTTTTTAGAATGAGTCATCAATGTTGTTTTACCATAGGCTAATATTCTGACTGCTGAATGATGAGCAACTCCAGGAATTGAACATAACAAATCAATCTGTTGTCTCAGTTGTTTGTTCTGCTGGCACATCTGTTGAATAGACTCTTCTATTTTAGTCAGTTGATTGGTTAAACTTCTGATAACAGCTTTCTGAGATTTGGATACTTCTTTCGGTAGATCATCAATATATTTACTCGAATGAGATCTGTTATTCCAACTACTGATATTACCTTTTAATGCATCAGCTAATGTAACCAGATGATATAATTTACGAAGGGAAGCAGGCTCTAGTGTCCAAAGTTGTGGTTTTTGAGTAGAGACAAAGTTTAAAATGACTTGTGCATCAACAGAGTCAGTTTTTGTTCGCCTGAGTTGTGCTTTAGCAAACGATGCTATTTGAGCTGGGTTGACAATACTGATGTCAATGTCAGGATCTACAGATAGATGAATTGCTAAGCTATAACTGTATACACCTGTTGCTTCCATACACAGATGAAGATGAGCAGAGTCAGAATACTTCTCTATCCATGTAACCATTTGTTTTATACCATTTTTATTGTGTTGAAACATCCGAGCTTTTTTGTTTTCAATAGCTGCCCATAATTCTTCTTGTCCAACATCAATGCCGACATAAAAAGTTGACTTGCTCATTTTAATCTCCAGAAGTATATTACGTTTACAATTGAGGACACCACGACCAACCTTGTTAATGCAGGCTATCTGTTCATTCAGATGCCTCAGATACCGTTCGGCTTTTGGTGATCCTGTGAACAGGTCGAGAGAACTTATCTACGTTACAGGCTTTATGCCTCAGGTCGGGTACAGTTTCATCTCGATCTGCTCTTAATATAACAATTATCTCATAAAAACAATATACAAGGTCGGTGTTCCAAGCTACTTGCTTGCAAGTTGCAGAACCCGACAAAATATAGAAAAAAACAAGTCATTGCGAGTTGAGATTTCGATAGTAATCGAAACGTGGCATCCCCATCTTTATAATTGACAATCTAATATATAAAAGCATATCTTCTCATATCCTTTAGAAAGGGAGGAAAATTAACGTGTACAAACAGCTGCTTTCTATTCTTATAATTCTATTGTTAATCTCAAGTTTTTCTATTGCCTCAGATTTATCGCTTGAAGGTGAATCTGATTGGACAATGTTTCAGTACAACGCTCAGCATACAGGCTATAATGACAAAGACTCTATTACTATTCCTTTGCAATTATTGTGGAAAAAGAATTATTTTTATACACCCCATTGGATTGAACCTTTAACAGCTGTTGGTGATCGGATTATCATGACTAATGATAGATCTGCTGATAACCCTATTGTAAACCTCCCCCGAATTGACGGACAGCAAGTTAAGAAGTATATTCCGTAATAGGAGGTGTCCAATGACACGAAGACGTAAATATGACCGTCAATTTAAGATAGAAGCTGTTCGTTTAGTAACAGAGAATGGTCGCAAAGC
>JAJRQO010000039.1 GCA_024280215.1 Candidatus Zixiibacteriota bacterium | reverse complement strand
GGTAATGCCAGGAGATAATATCCAAATGGAAGTCGAATTGATAATGCCAATCGCAATGGAGAAAGAGCTTCGTTTTGCGATTCGTGAAGGCGGTCGTACCGTCGGTGCTGGTGTTATTGCCGATATCGTTGAATAGAAGGTATTTGAATTATGCCAAGAGATAGAGTGATTCTTGCTTGTGGAGATTGTAAAAGAAGAAATTACAATACATTGAAGAACAAACGTCTTCATCCTGAGCGTGTAGAATTTAAGAAGTACTGTTCCTTTTGTGATAAACGAACAGCACATAAAGAAACCAGGTAGTATCTGGGCAAATTATTAGGCCAGTAGCTCCAATTGGTAGAGCGCCGGTCTCCAAAACCGGATGCTGGGGGTTCAAGTCCCTCCTGGCCTGTAAAATTGAAATGAATGTTAGAGATTTGAATTATGGAAAAAATTTCTAAATTTTTAAAAGAAGTAGTTGCTGAGTTAAGTAAGGTTACTTGGCCGTCTAAAGACGAAATTATCGGTTCAACAATTGTTACTATTGTTGTCTCATGTATAGTTGCTGTCTTTATCGGTGTTGTTGACCAAGCACTAACAGCAATTATTAAAGTGATTTTTGACTCAGGGTTGGGGAGTTAGTATCATTATGGCTTTTCGTTGGTATGCACTACATACACTCTCTGGTCATGAGCAGAAAGCAAAAAGATATCTTGAGTCTGCGATTGAAACTTCAGGTTTGCAGGATAAATTTGGTCAGGTTATAGTTCCGACTGAAGAAGTAACTGAAATGAAGCAAGGCAAACGCTCAACGTCTACAAAAAAATTCCTTCCAAGCTATATGTTGGTTGAGTTGGAGTTGGATAAGTATACGCTTGAGTTGGTTGTCTCAACTCCGGGGATTACGAATTTTGTAGGTTCTGGTGGAAAAGCGGTTCCGTTGCGTCCTATTGAAGTGGAACGTATTATCGGGCAGATTGATTCAAGTCGTACAGAAGAGATTACGGATATTCCGTTTCAGGCTGGTGATTCAGTAAAAGTGAACGACGGCCCGTTTATGGACTTCTCTGGTACGGTGAGTGAAGTGAATATGGAGAGAAAAAAAGTGAAGGTAATGGTTTCGATTTTTGGTCGTCCTACACCTGTTGAGCTTGATTTCCTTCAAGTTGAAATTGTAAAAAAATAACGTTAGTTTTAATAGAAAGTAGTAAATAGCGTGGCAAAAAAAGTTGCTGGTTACATTAAACTTCAGATTCCCGCTGGTCAAGCAAACCCAGCTCCTCCAGTTGGTCCTGCATTGGGTCAACAGGGTGTTAATATCATGGAGTTTTGTAAAGCTTTTAACGCAAGAACTCAAGACGGTAAAGGGATTTTAACTCCTGTTGTTATTACGGTCTACGGTGACAAGTCTTTCTCTTTTGAAACAAAGACTCCACCTGCTTCAACGCTTTTATTGATTGCGGCGAAGTTGAAAAAAGGTTCTGGCGTTCCTAATAAGGAAAAAGTAGGAAAAGTAACCAAAGATCAGGTTCGGCAGATTGCTGAACAAAAGATGGTAGATTTGAATGCGGCCTCTGTTGAGACAGCGATGCTAATGATTGAAGGCACTGCTCGTTCAATGGGGATTGAAGTACATTAAACTTACAAACTATTCGTGATACCTGTTTCAGTTTTTGTGTTACAGGGAGAATTGGAGTAAATGAAAAGAACAAAGAATTTAAAAGAGTATCGCACTAAGATTGATCGTTTGAAACATTACGATTTGACTGAAGCGGTGCAAATTCTCAAAGACAACAAATTTGCAAAATTTGATGAGTCTGTTGAGGTTGCGATGCGTTTAGGTGTTGATCCTAAACATGCAGATCAAATGGTTCGTGGAACTGTTGCTCTGCCAAACGGAACTGGTAAATCGGTCTCTGTTGTTGTCTTCGCTCAAGGCGATAAGGCAAAAGAAGCTGAAGAAGCTGGTGCCGACCATGTTGGTTCTGATGAATTAGCTGCAAAAATTAAAGGTGGCTGGACAGATTTTGATGTCTGTGTTGCGACACCTGATATGATGAGAGTTTTAGGTCCTTTAGGTAAAGTGCTTGGACCTCGTGGGTTGATGCCGAACCCAAAAACAGGAACTGTGACTATGGATCTTGCTCGTACAGTAAAAGAGCTTAAGGGTGGTCGTATTGAGTTCCGTGTTGATAAACAGGCGAATCTTGCTGGAGCGGTAGGAAAAATATCGTTTGAAGCTGAAAAGATAGTTGAAAATATTATGGCGTATGTTGACGCAATTGTAAAAGCAAAACCGACTACTATAAAAGGTGCTTATATCGAGAGCATTTCTATTTGTTCTACAATGAGCCCTGGCGTGAAACTTGACCATCAACAATTGCTATTAAGCGTGAAGAAGTAGAGGAGTCGAGAGAATATGCCTACACAGAAAAAAATTGATTCTGTTGCTGAAATGAAAGAACTTTTTGAAGGTGCTAATTCAGTATTTGTAACAGATTATCAAGGCTTAAATGTTGCCGATATGACCAAATTACGTGCATCACTTCGTGAGAAAAATGTTCGTTTTTTGATTGCCAAAAATACATTGATGAAAATTGCGGCTAAAGAAGCTGGTTTTACTGGAATTGACGATCATTTAAAAGGTCCAACAGCACTTGCATTTACAAGTGACGATCCTGCTGCTTGTGCCAAAATTTTAAATGACTCTTTTAAGAAAAGCGAACTGCCTCGAATGAAAGTCTTCGTTGTTGATGATGAAGTATTCGAAGCTACTCAAATTTCTCGTCTGGCAGATCTACCACCAAAAGAAATTCTCCTTTCTCAGGTTGTTGCTGCTGTTGAAGCTCCATTCACTTCTCTTATTGGTTCCCTTGATGGGTTCTTTAGAGAACTGGTTGGTTCTATTGATGCTCTTGCTGATAAGAAAAATAGCGAAGGGTAACTTATATACTGAGGACTTTTTTAGACTGTTCTTTGCTCATGCTTCTAAGCGGACTTGTCCTCCGTTTGGGTATTAAGACTGTCGCATAAATTTTAAGTTGAAACGAAAAGAAAAACTAAGAAATAAGAGGTACACAAAGTGGCCAACGAAACAATTGATCAAATCGTAGACAAAATCGCAGAATTATCCGCAATGGATTTAGCCGATCTTTCAAAAGCAATCCAAGATAAATTTGGTGTAACTGCTGCCGCTCCTGTCGCTGTAGCTGTAG
Organism: Candidatus Zixiibacteriota bacterium; assembly: GCA_024280215.1. GTDB lineage: Bacteria > Zixibacteria > MSB-5A5 > GN15 > FEB-12 > QQUK01. The sequence goes on along the minus strand of JAJRQO010000039.1, from coordinate 12,783 downwards.
CTGCTGGCGACGGTGGTGGTGCTGCTGAAGAACAAACAGAATTTAATGTTGTCTTAGAATCACCTGGCGACAAAAAGATTCAAGTTATTAAAGCATGTCGTGAATTAACATCTTTAGGATTAAAAGAAGCAAAAGATTTAGTCGAATCTGCTCCTTGTAATGTAAAAGAAGCTGTTACTAAAGAAGATGCTGAAAAAGCAAAAGAAAAATTAGAAGCAGCTGGTGCGATTGTAAGTATCAAATAGTCAATTATGTTTTAATCGGTTGAGCTGTTTTAGCTCAACCGATACTATCTAACATTTTTTTATCCCAATATGTAGCGTGTTGTTGGCTGATTGACTGAGTATGTAGCTTTCCGGGGTAGTCCGGGAGAAAAGAAAAAGAAATAACAGGATCGCCAAGTTTTTGAAAAAATTTAAACTCTTATGGAACACTCAAGTGATGTATTTACTGCAAGTGTTTTTATATTTTAGGAGGGTTATACTTTGACCCAGACTGGTTTGATTAAAAGATTTAGTTACGGGACTTCCACGGATGCAATGGAAATGCCTAATTTTTTAGAAGTGCAGTTGAACTCGTACTTCGAATTTTTACAGCCTGAGACTCCTTTCACAAAAAGGAAAAAAGAAGGTCTCGAGCAAATTTTCTCAGACATTTTCCCTGTATCTGATGTGCATGAAAATTATTCTTTAGAATATGTTGGATACAAATTAAATCCTTCACGTTACACTATTGATGAGTGTCGTGAACGGAATATGTCGTATGCGGCACCATTGAAGGTGACGATGAGACTCATATGCCGTCAGGGAGAGGGCGATGAGAAAGAAATTAAAGATATTATAGAACAAGACGTTTATCTTGGAGAACTTCCATTAGTTACTGAATGGGGAACATTTATTATCAATGGTTCTGAACGTGTGATTGTTAGTCAGTTGCATCGTTCTCCTGGTGTTTTCTTCTCAGATTCTATTCACCCTAATGGTAAAAAATTGTATTCAGCTCGTATTATTCCATATCGCGGAAGCTGGATGGAGTTTACTACTGATATCAATGATATTATGTATCTCTATGTTGACTCAAAGCGGAAACTTCCGATTACAGCTGTCTTACGTGCTTTAGGTTATTCTACTGACGAAGAAATTGTTAAACTCTTTTACACTATTACAAAAGCTAATTTGTCAGGGAAAAAAGGTGCCGAATTTATCAATGGTTATCTTGCTGAAACACTTGTTAATAAAGAGACAGGTGAAGTTATGTTCCCTGTTGGTGAAGTTTTAACTGAAGATATTATCGATGATATTTTAAATGCTGGTTACAAACAAGTACAAGTTATCAAGCCTTCAGAAACAAGAGAAGTCCCTGTTATCTTGAATGCATTTAAAAAAGATCCTACTAAATCAAGAGAAGAAGCTCTTTATAAAATATATTCAATTTTAAGACCTGGCGAACCACCATCATTTGAAGTTGCTGAATCATTAGTAGAAAAATTCTTCTACAGTGATAAGCGTTATGACTTAGGTGAAGTTGGTCGTTATATGATTAACCAACGGTTAGAAATCGAAGTTCCACTTGACCATGCGACTCTTACAGAAGAAGATTTTATTCTTATTATTAAATATCTTATTGGTCTTTGTAACGATAATGGTTTTACCGATGATATTGATCATTTAGGTAACCGTCGTTGTCGTACAGTTGGTGAATTGTTGTCAAACCTTTTCTCTGTTGGTTTAACAAGAATTGCCCGTACTATTAGAGAACGTTTGTCACTAAAAGATCAGGAAAATGTTACTCCTCAACTTTTAGTAAATGCTCGTACTGTTTCCTCAGTCATTGAAACGTTTTTTGGTTCATCACAGCTTTCACAGTTTATGGATCAAACAAACCCGCTTTCTGAATTGACTCACAAACGTCGTCTTTCGGCTTTAGGCCCTGGTGGTCTGACTCGTGAACGTGCTGGTTTTGAGGTTCGTGATGTTCACCATACTCATTATGGTCGAATGTGTCCGATTGAAACTCCAGAGGGACCAAATATTGGTCTGATTACTTCGATGGCATCGTATGCACGAATCAACCGTTATGGTTTTTTAGAAACTCCATATCGTAAAGTTGAAAAAGGTGTTGTTACCGATAAAATTGAATATCTCTCCGCCGATCAAGAAGATAGATATTTGATTGCACAGGGAACAGAACCTCTGACTGCTAAAAATCACTTTGTAAATAAAACTGTTGTTGCTCGTAACCGTTCTGACTATCCTCATGTGAAGCCTGAAGAGGTTAAATATATGGATGTGTCGCCTCGTCAAATTATTTCAGTTGCTGCATCATTGATTCCGTTCTTGGAACATGATGATGCTAACCGTGCTTTGATGGGCTCAAACATGCAACGCCAAGCGGTGCCTCTTTTGAGAACTATGTCCCCATTTATTGGAACTGGCATGGAGAAAAAAGCTGCTGCCGATTCTGGTGCTGTTGTAAAATGTAAAGTTGACGGTGAAGTAAAATATGTTGACGGTAATAAAATTATTATCTCTCCAACTTTAAAATCTAAAATCGGCACTCTTGGTTATATCGAAGATGCTGTATATCCATTGACAAAGTTTCGTCGTTCTAACCAAGACACCTGTATCAACTATCGTCCAAGAGTTAGAACAGGTGATAAGGTTTCTGTTAATGATGTTCTTGCCGATGGACCAGCAGTTGAAAATGCTGAGCTTGCCTTAGGTTACAATGTGAAAGTTGCTTTCATGCCTTGGCGTGGATATAACTTTGAAGATGCGATTATTCTTTCTGAACGTTTAGTTCGGGATGATATTTATACTTCTGTTCATATTGAAGAGTTCGAACTTCAAGTGCGTGATACAAAACGTGGCTCTGAAGAAATCACTCGTGAAATTCCAAATGTCTCAGAAGAGGCACTTCTTAATCTTGACGAGAACGGCATTATCCGTGCTGGTGCTGAGATTGAAGCTGGCGATATCATGATTGGTAAAGTTACTCCTAAAGGTGAAACTGAACTCTCACCTGAAGAACGATTGCTTCGTGCAATCTTTGGAGAAAAAGCTGGTGATGTAAAAGATGCATCTTTGAAAGCTCCTCCAGGGATGAAGGGCGTTGTTATAAAGACAAACGTCTTTACTCGTAAAGAACGTTCAGATGAAGCGAAGAAGCTTGAGAAAACTCAAGTCGCTCAAATTAAACGTGATTTCAATAAAATTCTCATAGATATTTCGAACTTACGTAATACTAAAATAAATGATTTGCTTAATGGTAAATCATCACAAACAATCCGTTCTGCGGTAGATAATTCTGTATTGGTTCGTGCAGGTCATAAATTCAAAGAAGATTCGTTTAACGAATTCGATTTTGAAAATGCTGTTGCTCCTGAAGGTTATTGTTCAGATGCGAATACGAACAAACATGTAGAATCTGTTTTAGCAGAAGCTGCTAACCTTCTTGAGAAGAAGAAAATGCAGATGGATGTCGAAGTTGAAAAAATTGTTCGTGGTGCGGAACTTCCTCCTGGTGTGAAACAACTTGTGAAAGTTACTATCGCTATCAGACGTAAAATCTCTGTTGGTGATAAAATGGCGGGTCGTCATGGTAACAAAGGTGTTGTTTCCCGTGTTGTTCCAATTGAAGACATGCCTCATGATAAAGATGGCAATGGTGTCGATATTATCTTGAACCCGCTTGGTGTTCCATCTCGTATGAACGTTGGTCAGATTTTAGAAACTCATCTCGGTTGGGCTGCCTCTGAACTCGGAACACGTTATGCTATTCCTGCTTTTGAGTCTGCGTCTGTTGAACAAATTCAAGACAAGCTTGAAGAAGCGGGTCTGCCAAGAGATGGTAAAATGCAACTCTATAACGGTCTTACTGGTGAACCTTTTGATAACCGTATTACTGTTGGAATTATATATATGCTGAAACTTGCTCACTTGGTTGATAACAAGATTCATGCAAGGTCTATTGGGCCATACTCTTTAGTGACTCAACAACCACTCGGTGGTAAAGCTCAGTTTGGTGGTCAACGTTTTGGAGAAATGGAAGTATGGGCTCTTGAAGCATATGGTGCCGCATACACACTTCAGGAAATGCTGACTGTTAAATCTGATGATGTTACTGGTCGTAGTAAAGTCTATGAAGCTATTGTAAAGGTGAAAATCCACCTGAACCTGGATATCCTGAAGCGTTTAATGTTCTTATAAAAGAACTACAAGCGTTAGGGTTAGACATAAAGTTGATTGAGCAATAAAATGGGTTTTTGTGTATTAGAATTTTTAGTCCGCAATGCGGAAATTGAAAATAAAGGAGTTATCCATGGCCGATAAGGCGGGAAAAAAACAAGACAAAGGACCTGTGAAAAGAGAATTTAATGCAATTCAAATTCAAATTGCATCTCCTGATACTATCCTTTCTTGGTCGTTTGGTGAAGTAACCAAACCAGAAACAATCAATTACCGATCGTTCAAACCTGAACGTGACGGATTGTTCTGTGAACGTATATTTGGACCAGTCAAAGACTGGGAATGTAACTGTGGTAAATATAAACGGATTCGATTCCGTGGTATTGTTTGTGACCGTTGCGGTGTTGAAGTAACCCAATCCAAAGTTCGTCGTGAACGGATGGGACATATTCAACTTGCCGTACCAGTCTCACATATCTGGTACTTTAAATCTCTACCTTCGCGCATAGGAAACCTTTTGGACATTTCTATTCGTGAACTTGAGAAAATTCTGTATTATGAATCTTACCTCATGATTGATCCAGGTAACTCTTCTTATGAAGAAGGTGATATCATCACCGAAGAAGAAAATAATGAATTAGAAGATGCGGGTAAAACTTTTGATGCTCGCATGGGGGCTGAAGCGGTTCGTGAAATTCTCAAAAGACTTGAGATTGATGAACTCGCCGTCACACTTCGTGCCAGAGCAAAAGTTGAAACTTCTGTTCAACGGAAAAAAGATGTGCTGAAGCGTCTCCGTATTTTAGAATCGTTCCGTCAATCTAACAACCGTCCTGAATGGATGATTTTAGATGTCGTTCCGATCATTCCACCTGATTTACGTCCGTTGGTTCCACTTGAAGGTGGAAGATTTGCGACTTCTGATTTGAATGATTTGTATCGTCGTGTTATTAATAGAAATAACCGTTTGAAAAAACTTATTGATATACAAGCTCCTGAAGTTATTCTCAGAAATGAAAAACGTATGCTTCAGGAAGCTGTTGATGCACTCTTTGACAATGGTCGTCGAACACATTCTGTGCGTGGCGATTCAAAACGTCCTTTAAAATCTCTTTCTGATTTACTCAAAGGTAAACAAGGTCGGTTCCGTCAAAACCTTTTAGGTAAACGTGTTGACTATTCTGGTCGTTCGGTTATCGTTGTTGGACCTGAACTCAAACTGCATCAATGTGGTATTCCGAAAAACATGGCTCTTGAATTGTTTAAGCCTTTCATTATTATGAAGCTTGAAGAAAAAGGGTATGTACAAACTGTGAAGTCTGCTAAGAAATTAGTTGAGAAAGAACGTCCTGAAGTTTGGGATATTTTAGAGGAGATTATTCAAGATCATCCTGTGATGCTCAACCGTGCTCCTACTCTTCATCGTCTTGGTATCCAAGCATTCTATCCGAAATTAGTTGAAGGTAAAGCAATCCGTTTACATCCGTTAGTATGTGCTGCTTTCAATGCTGATTTTGATGGTGATCAAATGGCTGTTCATGTTCCGCTTTCTTTTGAAGCACAACTTGAAGCTCGTGTTCTGATGCTTGCTACAAATAATATCTTACTTCCATCATCTGGTCGTCCAGTTGCGATTCCTTCACAGGATATCGTCCTTGGGTGTTACTATCTAACTAAATCCAGAATTGGTCAAAAAGGTGAAGGTATGATGTTTAATTCTGCCCATGAAGCACTCGCTGCTCATGATCATGGCATTTTGGATATTCATGCTCTTATAAAAGTACGTCTAAATAATGAACTCGTAGAAACTACTCCAGGTAGACTTATCTTTAATGAGTCGATGCCGAATGGTGTTCCTTTTTTCAATGAAGTCGCCAGTAAAAAGGCGATGGAAACTTTGGTTCAGTATATCTTTGCTGAAAAAGGTCAGGTTGCAACAGTTCATTATCTCGATAGATTAAAAGAACTCGGTTTTAGATTCGCTACTCAATCAGGTGTGACAGTTTCTATTGACGATTTAGTCGTTCCAAAAGAAAAAACTGAAATTATAATAGAAGCTTATAAAAAAGTTGCCAAGATATCAAAGCAATTTCGTAATGGTTTAATTTCTGGTGGTGAACGGTATAATGCTGTTAAAGATGTTTGGAATATGACCACAGATAATATCTCAACCGTTATGTTTGAAAATCTAAAAGCCAACAAACAAGGCTTCAACCCTGTCTTCATGATGGCTGACTCTGGTGCTCGTGGTTCTAAAGAGCAGATTCGTCAGCTTGCTGGTATGCGTGGATTGATGGCGAAACCGCAAAAGAAAATTACTGGTGGTATGGGTGAGCTTCTTATTGATAACCCGATTACTGCGAACTTCCGTGAAGGACTTTCGGTACAGGAATATTTCATCTCGACACATGGTGCTCGTAAAGGTCTTTCCGATACAGCCCTTAAAACTGCCGATGCTGGTTACTTGACAAGACGTTTGGTTGATGTTGCTCAGGATGTTATTATTCGTGAAATTGATTGTGAGACTATCTTAGGTCTTGATGTTTCAGCAATTAAAGAGGGGGAAGAAGTTATTGAATCCCTCGCAGACCGTATCTTAGGTAGACATGCATTGTATGACATCTTTGACCCAATTACAGAAGAACTTATATGTGGTGCTGGTGAAGAGATAGGTGAAATCGAAGCTGAAAGAATTGAAAAAGTCGGTATCGATGAAGTTCCTATTCGTTCGGTGTTAACTTGTGAATCAAAATCTGGTGTTTGTGCCAAATGTTACGGGCGTAACCTGTCTACATTGAAACGAGTTCACATTGGTGAAGCAGTGGGGGTTATTGCTGCTCAATCTATTGGTGAGCCAGGTACTCAGCTTACTTTGCGTACTTTCCATATTGGTGGTGTTGCTGGTACAATTACTGAACAATCTCAAATTGAAGCTAAATTTGATGGTAAAGCAACATTTGTCAATATAAAGTTAATCCAACGTGACGATAAAACTGCGATGGTAACAAGTAGAGACGGTGTTGGTGAAATCCATATCGTTGATGATGAAGATCGTGTTAGAGCAAGAATGAATGTACCTTATGGCTCACATTTGTTTGTCAAAGATGGTCAAAAAATCAAAACTGGTGATGTCGTTTATGAGTCTGATCCTTATATCTCAACTATTTTGACTGAGAAATCTGGTAAAGTCAAATTCAAAGATGTTATCAAAGATGTCTCTTTTAGAGAAGAAGTACATGCTCAAACTGGTTCATCCCAGAGAACCATTGTTGAAACAAAAGATAAAACTTTGTTCCCAGCAATGATTGTTGAAGATGCTGATGGAAACTTGCTTGCAAGTTACCGTCTGCCTGTTGAAGCACAATTACAAATAAATGATGGTGACACTGTTATTGCTGGTGACACATTGGTGAAAATGTCTCGATTTGTTGTCAAATCTGGTGATATTACTGGTGGTCTTCCAAGGGTAGCGGAATTATTTGAGGGACGACGTCCACATGATCCAGCTGTTATTTCTGAAATTGAAGGAACAGTATCTTTTGGTAAAATTGTTCGTGGTTCTCAACAAATTATTGTGACTGGTGAAGATGAAGATGATGTCTTTGAAGCATTAGTGCCTCATGGTAAACATCTCATGGTTCATCAAGACGATAAAGTATTTGCTGGCGATAGACTTTGTGAAGGTTCAATTGATCCTCATGATATCTTAAGAGTTAATGGTGATGAAGAAGTTCAGAAGTACTTGGTAAATGAAATTCAGGAAGTCTACCGTATTCAGGGAGTGAAAATTAATGATAAGCATATTGAGACGATTGTCCGTCAAATGATGCAAAAAGTCATGATTGAACATTCTGGAGACACAAACTTCTTGGAAGGTGAAAAAGTCGATAAAATTCGTTTTTATGACGAAAATGCTCGAGTTATTGCCGAAGGTGGTGAGCCTGCAAGGTTCCAACCATTATTACTTGGTATTACAAGAGCATCATTATCAACTGACAGTTTTATCTCGGCTGCATCATTCCAAGAGACAACTAAGGTCTTAACTGAAGCTGCTGTTTCAGGAAAAATCGATAATTTACTTGGATTAAAAGAAAATGTAATTATTGGGCATTTAATTCCTGCCGGAACTGGTATTGAAAAGTATCGAAGCTTGGCAGTTGTTCATGAAGAACCGGTTGTAGAGGACTCAGAAATGGACCTTGAGGTAAATGAAGAGGCCGCAATCGATTTACTGGATAATAATGCTTGACAAAATTAAGAAAAGTCGTTAAACTGGGTGACTTTGTAGAATAGTGATTTATTTAAGTATATAGGAGTAGTTTTGCCTACTATTAATCAGTTAGTACGCAAGGGTCGTAAGAGAAAAGTCGAGAAGACAAATTCTCCGGCTCTTGAGAAATGTCCACAAAAAAGAGGCGTTTGTACGAGGGTTTATACCTCAACGCCGAAAAAACCGAATTCAGCACTTCGGAAGGTTGCTCGTGTTCGTTTAACGAACAAAGTGGAAGTAACCGCTTATATTCCAGGTGAAGGTCACAACTTGCAGGAACATTCAATTGTGATGATTCGTGGGGGTCGTATTAAAGACATCCCGGGTGTTCGATATCACATCGTCAGAGGTACAATGGATACTTCAGGCGTTGCGGACAGAAAAAATAGTCGTTCCAAGTATGGAACCAAGAAACCTAAAAAGTAATTGGTAGATTATGTCAAGAAGAACTAGTGCAATAAAAAGGGAAGTAATTCCTGATTACAAATTTGGTGATAAACTCATGACTCAATTCGTTTCCTGTCTTATGAAAGGTGGAAAACGTTCAACTGCTGAAAATATTTTCTATAAAGCGGTTGACGGTCTTGCGGAGAAATCTGGTCAAGATGCATTGGAAATGTTTCACAAAGCGGTTAACAATGTTAAGCCTGTTTTGGAAGTACGTTCCCGTCGTGTTGGTGGAGCTACTTACCAAGTTCCGGTCGAAGTTCGACCAAACAGAAGAACAGCATTGGCCATTAGATGGCTCATATTATATTCGTCCTCAAGAGGTGGTAATACTATGGCTGAAAAACTAACTGCCGAATTATTGGCAGCATGCAATAATGAAGGTGCTTCTATCAAGAAGAAAGAAGATACTCATAAAATGGCCGAAGCTAACAAAGCTTTCGCTCATTTTAGATGGTAGTTTTTAAGCTTTAGTTTTACGACCCTGCTGAGAGTAAATCAAAAAGTTTTCTTCTTTCATCGTTTAGATAGAATGAGAAAGTGTATATTTAGTAGGGATTTTTTATGTCCGATAATGACAGATTGAAAAAGATTAGAAACATTGGTATTATGGCTCATATTGATGCCGGTAAGACCACTACAACTGAACGTATTTTGTTTTATACGGGAAGATTACATCGCATCGGTGAAGTTCACGATGGTGCTGCTGTAATGGACTGGATGGAACAAGAAAAAGAACGTGGTATTACTATCACCTCTGCCGCTACAACTTGCTTTTGGAACGACCATAATATCAATATTATAGATACTCCAGGTCATGTTGATTTTACTGTTGAAGTTGAACGCTCATTGAGGATTCTCGATGGAGCGGTTGCTTTGTTTTGTGCTGTTGGTGGCGTAGAGCCACAATCAGAAACTGTTTGGCGTCAAGCTGACAAATATGGCGTTCCAAGAATTTGTTATATTAACAAAATGGATCGTACGGGTGCTGACTTTGCTGCAACGTTAGCCTCTATGAATGAACGATTTGCTACACAATGTGTCGCAATCAATATTCCTGTTGGTGCTGGAGAATTATTCTCAGGTATCATCGATTTAATGACAATGAAATACAGGGTCTTTCATGAAGAATCTGACGGTATGACTTTTGATGATTTAGAAGTCCCTGATGATATGATTGAAGAAGCTCATAAATATCGCGAAACTCTTTTAGAGGCTGTTGCGGAATATGACGATCAACTCTTAGAGAAATTTTTACATGAAGAAGAGCTTGACCCAAAAGATGTAATGGCTGCTGTTCGTAAAGCAACTATTGATCTTACAATGACTCCAGTTATTTGTGGCTCATCCTTTAAAAATAAAGGTGTCCAAAAATTACTTGATTCAGTTATTGATTTTCTTCCATCACCGCTTGATAAGCCTGCTATTTCTGGTCATGCCGAGGGTGATACTGAAAAATTATTAGAAAGAAAAGTTTCTGATGCGGAGCCAATTTCTGCTTTGGCTTTTAAAGTGGCTACTGACCCTTATGTGGGTAAGCTTACTTTTGTTCGCGTTTATTCTGGAACAATTAAAGCAGGTTCTTATGTATACAATCCTAATTCAGGAATCAAAGAACGTGTAGCTCGAATTCTTCAAATGCATTCAAATAAAAGAGAAGATATCAAAGAAGCTAAAGCTGGTGATATCGTTGGTGTTATTGGATTGCGTAAAACTACTACTGGTGACACTCTATGTGATGTGAAAAATACAATTGTACTTGAAACTATGACATTTCCTGAGCCAGTTGTTTCTGTTTCTATCGAACCAAAAACAAAAGCTGATCAAGATAAGTTAACAGACGGCTTGATTAAACTCGCTGAAGAAGATCCTACATTTATCGTTAAATATGATGAAGAGACTGGTCAAACTATTATTTCTGGTATGGGTGAACTTCATCTTGAGATTTTGGTGGATCGTTTGATGCGTGAATTCTCAGTTAGTGCCGCAGTTGGTCGTCCATCTGTTGCCTATCGTGAAACTATTACAAAAGAAGTTGAAGTTGAAGCGAAGTTCGCTCGTCAGTCAGGTGGTAAAGGACAGTTTGGTCATGTATTTATGCGCATTCGTCCAACCGATGACGGCACTGAATTTCAATTCGAAAATAAAGTTGTTGGTGGTAAGATTCCGAGAGAATATATTCCAGCAGTTGAAAAAGGTGCCAAAGAAGCGATGGCAAATGGTGTTCTTGCTGGTTATCCTCTTACTGGAATTCATTGTGAATTATACGATGGTTCTTTCCATGAAGTTGATTCCTCAGAAATGGCATTTAAAATTGCTGGCTCTATAGCGTTAAAAGATGGAGCTAGAAAAGCGAAGCCAAAAATTCTTGAACCAATTATGGATGTGGAAGTTGTTTCTCCTGAAGCGTACATGGGTTCTGTTGTTGGTGATTTAAATTCACGTCGTGGGAAAATTAATGGCATGGTTCCAAAACAAGATGTCACTGTGATTTCTGTCTCAGTACCATTGTCTGAAATGTTTGGATATGCCAATACGTTAAGAAATATATCTCAGGGTAGAGCAGTATTCTCTATGCAGTTTGCTAATTATGCTGTTGTACCTGCGGAAGTATCAAAGAAAATGTTAGAAGATGCTAAAATATAGTCGGAAGGAAGCCTAGGTCATGGCTAAGGAAAAATTCGAAAGAAACAAGCCGCATGTAAATGTAGGAACCGTCGGTCACGTAGATCATGGTAAGACGACATTAACCGCTGCGATGACAATGTATTTGACAAAGAAGTCAGGATCTGGAGATGTTCGAGATTTTGCTTCAATTGATAATGCTCCAGAAGAGCAAGAACGCGGAATCACAATAGCAACAGCTCATGTTGAATATGAATCCGAGAGTCGTCATTATGCCCATGTAGATTGTCCCGGTCATGCGGATTATGTAAAGAACATGATAACAGGTGCTGCTCAAATGGATGGTGCTATTTTGGTAGTATCGGCATCTGATGGTCCAATGCCTCAGACTCGGGAACATATCTTACTTGCTCGTCAGGTTGGTGTTCCGTATATCGTAGTATATATGAACAAATGTGATATGGTTGATGATGAAGAGCTTCTTGATTTAGTAGAACTTGAAGTTCGAGAATTATTGTCACAGTATCAATTCCCAGGAGATGATATTCCTGTAATCCGTGGTTCTGCTTTAGCAGCTATGACCGCAGGTTCTGGTGATGCTCCAATGGATGACCCAGCCTTTAAATCAATCGATGAATTGGTTGCGGCTTTGGATTCTTATATTCCAACTCCAGAACGTGACATGGACAAGCCTTTCCTGATGCCAGTTGAAGATGTATTTTCAATAACAGGTCGTGGAACTGTTGCTACAGGTCGTATAGAACGTGGTGTAGTTAACACTGGTGACGAAGTCGAGATTCTTGGTATCAGAGATACCGCAAAGACAGTGGTAACGGGTGTAGAGATGTTTAGAAAGATATTAGACCGTGGTGAAGCAGGCGATAATGTTGGTCTTCTTTTACGTGGTGTAGATAAAGAGTCAATTGAACGTGGCATGGTGTTAGCCAAGGGCGGTTCAATCAAGCCTCATACGAAGTTTAAAGCTGAAGTGTATATTTTGACAAAAGAAGAGGGTGGTCGTCATACTCCGTTCTTTACAGGTTATCGTCCACAGTTTTATTTTAGAACGACAGATGTAACTGGTGTGGCTCACTTGCCTGAAGGTGTAGAGATGGTAATGCCAGGAGATAATATCCAAATGGAAGTCGAATTGATAATGCCAATCGCAATGGAGAAAGAGCTTCGTTTTGCGATTCGTGAAGGCGGTCGTACCGTCGGTGCTGGTGTTATTGCCGATATCGTTGAATAGAAGGT
>JAJRQO010000038.1 GCA_024280215.1 Candidatus Zixiibacteriota bacterium | reverse complement strand
TTTGCGACCATTCTCTGTTACTAAACGAACAGCTTCTATCTTAAATTGACGGTCATATTTACGTCTTCGTGTCATTGGACACCTCCTATTACGGAATATACTTCTTAACTTGCTGTCCGTCAATTCGGGGGAGGTTTACTTCTTATTAATTGCTATATCATTATAATCAATATTATCAAATATTAATTTATCTTTAATTAGATAGAAATTTGAAGAATCTTCTGTTAATTTGGTGATTTTTTTATTTGGGTCTTCTTCAATAAACCAATTAATCGAACCATGAAGTTTACATATCTTTATGGATTCTCCTTTTTGATAAGTTGAGAATGGATCCTTAATTATTTGAGTATCGATGATTTTATCTTTAAAGATAGTTGGATAACACTTTTCAATATTAAATAGCACACTTTCTTCAACATCACCTTGTATTTTATCCAAAGTTCTTTCGACAAGTAAATCATAATTAAAAGTAATAATATCTAAATCATTTTTAGGGTAATCTTTTACTAAATAGCTTAACAATCCACGTATAGCTAAAGGATTATTACAATTTGGTATGTTTGTAGTATGTTTAATAACATCTCTAATGATAATTGTTAAGGATTGTAACAGACGATTAACAGTTGTTCTATCATTCTGTTCAGCTATCGCTTCGTTGTAAATAAGATTATATATAAATTCTAAAGAATAATTGTTTTTTAGAACATCAATACCAAAATTATTTTTTAAATATTTGTCTATATCATCAAACTTAATTCTACATCCAGATTCTTCAAATGCACGACTATTTATTTTTTGCAAGAAATCTTTGTCTAAAGGGGGTAAATTAAATGCGAAAATATCAGGGTTTCCTTTTGCTTCGGCATAAGATGCTCCTGCTCCAAACATAACAACTGTTTTCATAGTATTCCTCTTATTATATTTTCTTCTGGATTCCCAATCAAGTTGGGAATGACATTATGAGGAGTATATTTTAAATAAAAAAATATCTCCGTAGTGTCATAACTTTTATGCAATATTATTCTTCTTTATTCATGTCATTCCCGTGAAAGGGCTTGTTGAAAAAGTCCAAACAGTCTTTCAAGACCCTTCGACTCCGCTTAGGGTGACTTGAAAGACAACAGCTTATAATTTGTCATACTGAGCGGAGTCGAAGTATGTTCCAATATAAGAGGTTTTTCAACAGTCCCGAAAACGGGAATCCAGTCACTAAATCAATTCAAAATATAAATCTTTCCAATCAGGATTAGATTTTTCTATTAATTCTAATTTCCAGCTCCTGTTCCATTTTTTCAACTGTTTCTCTCGGATAATTGCTGCTTCAATATTTTCTGTTGTTTCATAGTAAACTAACATGTCAATATTATACTTTTTTGTGAATCCTTCCACAAGTTTGTTTTTGTGATTGTATACTCGCCTTATTAAATCATTGGTTACTCCAATGTAGAGTGTTCCATTTCGTTCACTTGCTAAAATGTAGATGTAATAGTTTTTCATTTAATTGTTTCCTAGATTCCCAGTCAAGCTGGGAATGACATTAAGTGGATGAAAAATGAGATAAAGGTAATGTTTTATTTTATAATGTATAGTATTAGACTGACAAATGGTGTCAGTTTAATTTATATAATTTCCACTTCCCCTACAACAACCATGTTCTTCCGCTTTACAACTTCTTACATGTAACGCTTTTTGAATTTCAATGAAGAGACAAGGAAGAAGAAAAAAACAAAAAATGACAAAACAAACCCAATCTGCTATAACACAAAATCATCTATAAGATTACAACGAAAAATTGTTTTTGACGTTGGCAGACGAGGGCGTCTGCCATGCACTACGTTTTGACCTGTTTAGTTTTGAGAATTTTGTTTTGTAGGGAACAGGCATGCCTGTTCCGTTTAGACAGGGCAATGCCCTATCGGTACAAAAAATAAAATGTGGGAATATCAGGTCACAAAATATTCTAAACTTTTATGTAACTAATTGGTTTAAAGACGTATATTAAGCAACACAAAAATTAGGAATCAAATGAAAATTCTTTTTAGCGTCATATTAGTAGTACTGTTTTTCGGTTTACTACACATGTTGTTTTTGCGACTGTTTGTAAAAAAATGGTGGCAAAACAAACGTATCAGACAAATCTCGTACGCTTTACCGATTGTTGGACTTCTTTGTATCGCTCTTTGGAAATTAGGCATGATGTTGGATAGCAATCTGCTCATTTACCCTGCTGTTGTTTTAGCAATTTTGATTTTGGTTTCCGAACTTTGTCTTATTCTGACTTACCCAATTTCTGGACTCCTGCATCTGATTAATTTCAGTTTTGATTCTATAAAGAAAAAGGCTAATAAAGATGATACCAAAATTGATCTAAATCGTCGAAAAGTTCTGCTCAACACTGCCGCAGCGATTCCACTTATTTCTCTCTCAACGGGTTCGTTTGGAATAATCAAATCATATAGTTCGGTCAATGTTTTTCGTAAGCCGATAGCATTTGAAAATCTTCCCGATGATTTAAATGGTTTTCGTATTCTTCATCTTTCGGATTTACATCTAAGGCATTATGTCACTCTTGATGATTTGGAAGAAGTTCTTCGTGATGCGGAGAAATTTTTCCCTGATATGGTCGTTGTCACTGGCGACATCGCCGATGATTTAGACTTGCTTCCCGATGCCTTAAACATGATTGACCAATTGAATACTCCTAATGGTGCTTTTGCATCTTTAGGGAATCATGAACATTATCGTGGTATCAGAACTGTTCGGCATCACTTCGACAATTCACCCGTTCCTCTGTTTGTCAATCACGGCGAGACAATAAAAATTGGTGATTCGTTGATTTTCATAGGGGGAATTGATGATCCTAAACGGATGGGTGCCAAAGAAAACAAATTTTTTCAGCATACAATTGATGAAACTCTCAATAAAGAACATGGCTCAGATTTTAAACTGCTGATGAGTCATCGTCCTGATGCCTTAGACTACGCATCGCAAGTTGGTATTGATTTAACCTTGGCGGGGCATACTCACGGTGGGCAAATGGGTTACAATGGTCGTTCCGTGCTTGAGTCAGAGTTTCCCGACAGATACCTTTGGGGTGACTATTCTATAGACAAAAGTAAGTTGTATACCACATCTGGTATGGGACACTGGTTTCCGTTTCGCTTAGGCTGTCCAACCGAAGCACCAGTTATTGAGCTTGTCAAAAGTTGATTTTGTCTATGAAAATTGAAAATTTATGCTCTTTCTCCTATGAAAATATGAATAATATCAGTAATTCCTCTATGAAAAATGATGAATTATTTTCATTTTTTGTAAAATAAATGTTGCAAATAAAAATAAAAACATAGTATTTTTACTCAGACAGGAATGTTAAGAAAATAAAATATAAAAAATAATAGAATAACAACCAAACCTTAATGCAAGGAGCAACAGAAATGGCCGTTAAAAAGAAAGCTGCAAAGAAAAAAGTGGCAAAGAAAAAAGTAGCTAAGAAAAAAGTCGCGAAGAAAAAGGTAGCAAAGAAAAAGGTCGCGAAGAAAAAAGTTGCTAAAAAAGTAGTAAAGAAAAAAGTAGCCAAGAAGAAAGTCGCTAAGAAAAAAGTCGCGAAAAAGAAAGTTGCTAAGAAAAAAGTCGCCAAGAAAAAAGCAAAACGGAAACCAAATCCTGCCTTTATGCGTCCAATGACTTTGTCTGATGCATTAGGTGCTGTTGTTGGTGCAAAACCAATTCCACGTACTGAAGTGACTAAAAAACTTTGGCTCTATATCAAAAAACACAAATTGCAAGATCCTAAGAACATGAGAAACATCAAACCTGATGAAAAACTTGCAAAAGTGTTCGGTGGCAAAAAAACTATTAATATGTTCCAAATGACAAAACTTGTCTCTAAACATATGTCTTAGTTTTTTCAATAGATTTATATCTTCAAGCAGGCTGGCAATTGTCAGCCTGCTTTTTTTATGCCTAATTTTCAGACAAATTAACTACATTTTTTGTATGAGAAAATGAATTGACTTCGAGAATTCTAATGCTTTATTAGAGGTAATTGTAGACTGCTTAGTTGTGGTTTTTTATTTAAAAGTTTAAGAATTGAGGAAACTCAAGTGGCTGTTATAAAAGCATTTCGTGGACTTCATCCAAAAGCCGAATTTGCATCGGTTGTTGCTGCTCCACCGTATGATGTGCTCAACTCAGATGAAGCTCGGGCATTAGTTCAAAAAAATCAAAATTCATTTTTACGAGTGAATAAATCAGAAGTAGATTTTACTGCCGAAGATTCTCAGTATACTGATAAAGTTTATCTCAAAGGGAAAGAAAATCTTCAACGGTTAATCGACGATGGGTTTATGGTTCGTGATGAAAAAAACTCATTTTATCTCTACCGCCTGACCATGAATGGCAAAAGTCAGACTGGTTTAGTTGCCTTGACATCAGTTGATGAATATGACCGTGGTCTGATAAAAAAACATGAATTAACTCGACCTGAAAAAGTAAACGATCGAGCCGATCATATTATGATTTTAGAAGCACAGGTTGGACCTGTCTTTTCAATTTTTAAGCAGAATGACTCGATTAAAAATTTGTTTACAAAATTAACATCTGTGAAACCTCAAATCGATTTCAGAGCTGATGATTCAATTCGCCATGAGTTATGGATTGTTGATGCTTCGGATGATGTTGATGCATTGACAAATCATTTTCAAAAATTGGATGCGATATATATTGCCGACGGACATCATCGCTCAGAAGCTGCATCAGAAGTTTGTAAACGAATGAAGAAACAAAATACTTCTCACACTGGAGATGAAAATTATAACTATTTTCTTAATGTAATTTTTCCTGATGATGAGATGTATATCATGTCGTATAACAGGGTTATCTCTGATTTAAAAAACCTTGAAATGTCTGAAATTATCAGCAGACTATCCAAGTCATTTGATATAGTGGAATCAGATGTTGCCGTCGACCCAACCGAGAATCATACGATTGGTATCTATCATGATAACTGCTGGTATAAAGCGAGTATAAAAGATGGTAGCTACGATGCAAGTCATGCTGCCAATTCGATTGACTCTGCGATACTTACACAAAATCTTCTAGGACCTTTGTTTGGCATTGAAAATTTACGAACTGATAATCGGATAAAATTTGTTGGCGGGATTCGAGGTATAGCTGAACTTGAAAAACTTGTCAACTCAGGTGAACAGAAAATGGCTTTTGCTTTGTATCCTGTTTCGGTTGGTCAGCTTTTAGCGGTTGCCGATGCGGGCGAGGTGATGCCTCCGAAGTCGACTTGGTTTGAACCAAAACTTCGAAGTGGCATGGTTGTCTCTTTATTAAATGATTAATACTGAAAGGTTTGTAATATGCTTATTTTAATTTCTGATGCGTTTGATAAAGCTTTACCAGAGCAACTCAAAAAATTTGGTGATGTTACCGACGACCATTCTCGTCAATCTGAAGCCGAAGTTATTCTTATACGTAGTAAAACAAAAGTCACCAAAGAATATATAGACAATGCACCAAATCTAAAACTTGTTATTCGTGGTGGTGTCGGGCTTGACAATGTTGATTTGGTCTACGCCAAAGAAAAAGGTATACAAGTTCATAACACCGCTGACGCTTCGGTTAACGCCGTAGCGGAACTTGCTTTTGCGATGATGATTGCCATGCCAAACAATATCGTGCGTGCTGACACAACTATGAAAGCAGGCGAGTGGGCAAAAAAAGAATTAAAACGTACGGAGCTTCATGGAAAAACTTTAGGTATTCTCGGAATGGGGAGAATTGGTACTGCACTTGCTATGCGTGCAAAAGCATTTGGCATGCGGGTGATTTGTTGGCATCCTGATGTTTACTTTTCAGATTTTGCCGAAATATATAGTTCTATGGATGACCTTCTCAAAGAGTCTGATTTTGTTTCATTACATATGCCTCTTTTGGATTCGACTCGAGGAATTATCAACAAGGATAAATTTGCTCTTTGTAAAGATGGAACCTATTTTATCAATACTGGTCGTGGGGCATGTGTTAATGAGAATGATGTTGTCACGGCACTCGACAGTGGTAAACTTGCTGGCTATGCGACCGATGTATGGGCGTCGGATCCTCCTAAAGATACTCCACTGACTTCGCATCCGAAAACACTTTTAGCTCCGCATATTGGTGCATCAACAGTTGAAAATATGATTCGTATCGGTCAGGTTGTGAATGTGATTATTAATGATTATATTAATGCAAAATAAAAACTTTCAGATAAAGAAGATATATTATGTCAGATAGAATATTTAATTTTTCCGCAGGTCCAGCGACCCTTCCGCTTGAAGTTTTAGAAATTGCTCAAAAAGAATTTCTAAATTTCAAAGGAACAGGCATGTCGCTTATAGAGTCTTCACATCGTTCACCTGAATATGATGAAGTACATCAGTCATGTATCAAGCTTTTTCGTCAGGTTTTAAATCTTGACGAGAGCTATCATGTACTCTTTTTAGGTGGTGGAGCTTCAACGCAATTTGCTATGATACCGATGAATTTTTTAACAAGTGACAAAACTGTCGCCTATGTAGATACTGGCGCTTGGGCTGGTAAAGCGATGAAAGAGGCGAACCGTTTTGGCAATGTACATCTTGCGGGCTCATCAAAAGATGCATCGTATGACCATGTGCCGATGACTCTTGATGTTCCATCGGGTGCTGCCTATGTGCATCTGACATCGAATAACACAATTTTTGGAACGCAGTATCAGACTTTCCCTGAGTGTGATGTCCCGATGATTTGTGATATGTCATCTGATATTGCATCACGAGTTCATGACTTTTCAAAATTTGATATGATATATGCGGGTGCTCAAAAAAATCTCGGACCAGCAGGGGTGACGGTTGTTATCTTAAAAGATGAGATGCTTCAAAAAGCAAACAAAGATATTCCGACGATGTTGTCATATCATACCCATGCAAAAAAACAATCGCTCTTTAATACGCCACCTGTCTTTCCGATTTATATTGTCAAATTAGTATTGGAATGGATTGTCGCAAGTGGTGGGATTGCGGGAATTGAAAAAGCAAATGTTGCTAAAAAAGAACGTATCTATCAAATGATAGATTTACATCCAGACTATTATCGTGGCACAGTCAAAGCCGATAGTCGTAGCTGGATGAATATTACGATGCGTCTCCCGAATGAAGATTTGGAAAAGAAATTTATAGTTGAGGCAAAAGCGAATGGGATGTCAGGTCTCAAGGGACATCGTGATGTTGGTGGTGTGCGGGTTTCGACATATAATGCGATGCCAAAAGAAGGTATTGAGAAACTTGCGAACTTTATGGAATCATTCAAAGACTCCAACCCAGCGTAATAGATTTAATCAATAATCTAACAAGTTCCTTCGACTCCGCTCAGGGTGACTTGGATATATTTTAGTATAATAATGAGTCTACGTAAATGCTTGACAAATCGGGTTTAAATAGGTTTTATAAAAGATTATAGTAAGACTGCTACCCATGTAAAAGGAACTGTTTTGCCCACAGAAAAAGATGTAAAGCTTTCACATACAAGTTTGTTTGATAAATGTTATAATTACCATGATGCCGATGAGGTGAAGGAAATGGGTTTGTACCCATATTTTCGCCCTATTCAATCAGCACCAGGTGATGAAGTTGAAATAGACGGACATCCTTGTATCATGGTAGGTTCTAACAATTATCTCGGTTTGGTGAATCATCCAAAGGTCAAAGAGGCGTCCGCTGAAGCTGTGCGAAAATTTGGTTCAGGTTGTACGGGGTCTCGTTTCCTCAATGGGACTTTAGATATTCATATAGAGCTTGAAGAACGTCTTGCTCAGTTTGCTCAGAAAGAAGCCGCACAGGTATTCTCTACTGGATTCCAGACAAATCTTGGTGTGATCTCAGCTTTAGCCCACAAAGGTGACGCGATTATTATTGACCGTCAAGTTCATGCCTGTATTGTTGATGGCTGTCGTTTATCTTTTGCCAAAGTCTATAAATTTGCTCACAATGATATGGAAGATTTTGCCAAAGTTATTGCTCAGGTTCGTTCGATGATTAAAGGTGGTATCTTGGTTGTGGTTGATGGCGTTTTTTCAATGGAAGGTGATTTAATAAATCTTCCTGAGTTAAATAAAATAGCAAAACAATATGGTGCTAAAGTGCTTGTTGATGATGCCCACGGGGTTGGTGTCATGGGAAAAACTGGGGCAGGGACTGCTGAACATTTTAATATGATTGATGATGTTGATCTTACGATGGGGACTTTTTCAAAATCATTTGCTTCACTTGGTGGGTTTGTTGCTGGCGATAATAAAGTTATTGATTATATAAAACATCACGCTCGCTCGTTGATTTTCTCAGCGTCGATTCCACCATCCAATGCAGCGGCAGTGATTGCTTGTTTAGATATACTAAAGGAAGAACCAGAGCGTCTTGTCAAAGTTCGTAAAAATGGCAAGATGATGAAGGATGAATTTACACGACTCGGTTTTAATTGTGCCGATTCAGAAACTCCTATTGTACCAATTATTGTTGGCGATGATATGCAAGCGTTTGTATTCTGGAAAGAACTTTTAGATAATGGTGTTTTCACAAATCCAGTTGTTTCACCAGCAGTACCTCCTGGGCAGGCTATGATTAGAACTTCGTATACTGCAACGCACACTCAAGAACAACTTGAAAAAGTTATTGATATAATGGCAAAAGTCGGACGTGCCAAAGGGTTGATTTCATAATGCTAACATACTTGTATCTCATGGTAGCATAAGGACAAAATGGCTAAAGTAGAAGTTGTAGAAGTAGAGTCTTCATCTCAATTACAAAAATTTATTGAATATCCTAATCTTTTATATAAAGATGATCCAAACTATGTTGCACCATTGACAATGGAGCGTAAGGAGTTTTTTGATCCTAAAAAAAACCCATTCTATAAGTTTGCAAAGACAAAACTTTTTTTAGCAATGGACGGCAAAAAAGTTGTCGGTCGTATCGCAACCTGTATCAACTATCATCATAATGAATACCATGAAGAAAATGTCGGATCATTCGGATTTTTTGATTGTCCCGATGATTATGAAATTGCATCGACTCTTTTAAAAGTCGCTATGATTACCTTGAAAAAAGAGGGAGCCGAAAAGATGCGGGGGCCTCTTAATTTTTCTACAAATCATGAGTGTGGTTTTTTAGTAGAGGGTTTTGATACTCCACCAGTAGTCATGATGACGTATAATCAACCATATCTTCCAAAGCTTGCTGAAAAATTTGGACTTAAAAAAGTAATGGATCTCTTAGCTCTCAACATGTCTTCTGCCGATCCTATTCCTGATAGGATGCAAAAAATTACTGACCATCTTGCTAAACGAAGTAAGATTACGGTACGTGCAATGAAGATGTCTGATTTTGATAATGAAATTAAAATAGCGATGGAAGTATATAACAAAGCGTGGGAGAAAAATTGGGGTTTTGTTCCGATGGACAAAGATGAATTTATGTTTACTGCTAAAAATCTCAAAGAGATAGTTGACCCTGACTTAGTTCTTTTTGCTGAACATGAGGGAAAACCGATTGCCTTTGTCTTGGCGTTGCCAAATTTAAACCAAGCTCTCAAATATCTCAAAGGTTCGCTTTTTCCATTTGGTATTTTAAAATATCTATGGCATACCAAAATTAAAAATAAAGTGTCTGGAGTTCGGATAGTAACTTTTGGGATAATTCCGGAATTTCAAAAACGGGGACTTGACTCGCTCATGTTTGTAAGTATTTATAATGCGGGTATAAAAAAAGGACATGTTGACGCAGAACTTTCGTGGATACTTGAAACAAATGAAATGATGCTTAAATCAGCCGAACACATGGGTGCCAAAGTGTATAAGCGGTACCGAATCTCTGAGATCCCTTTGTAGGCTATTAAAAAACAGGAACAGGCATGCCAGTTCTCTACAAAAAGTCAGGACAATGCAATTCTGTATAATTCCTAATAATAAAATTATCGCTTTTCAATTTTATCTAAATAGTTTTGAAACAAAGCTCTTCCGAAAGAATCATACAAACAGAAAACAACTTTCTCAATATACTTGGCATGTCGGCTGTATTCATGCACCGCGTTTATCATATTAAAGGCACATGCTTGCATCGGAAAACCTCCAACACCAGTACCAAAAGCTGGGAAAGCAATTGATTTTATTTTCAGTTCTTCAGCAATATTGAGAGCCGCGACAGTCGATTTACTGATAAGCCGAGCATCAGTTTTTAAGTTTTGCCCCATGACAGCAGCGTGAATAACGACTTTGTAGGGAAGTGATCCAGCAGTTGAAAAGACTGCCTCTCCAGGCATAACTGGTCCTTTGGCGACTGCCTCTTTTTCGATAAATTCACCACCAGCCGCTTTGATTGCTCCTGCTACTCCAGAACCCATCCAGAACTTGTTATTGGCAGCGTTGACAATTGCTTCGACTTCGGATTTGGTGATATCACCTTCAATTATTTCGATTTCATACGACATACTTTCAATATACATAAATCTCATAGAACAGATAAATAAAAATTTATAGCCATCAATTGTAATATTATATAAGTATTATAGGGTACTATTTTGTATCATGTCGTCTCTCTGGCATAAAATAACTACTGCATCTTTTTTGCTAAACATGTTAATTTTAACAGTTTTCGTCCGCTTTTTATTATGGAGATTACTACCCTCTAAAAGGTTATGAATCATACAAATCATCCGATATATATATTAAAGGTTTGTCATATAAAAAAAGCAGTTTAAGGGTCTTAAAAGTGTTAAGAGGTACATTATTTCAAATCCATTCTTTATTATTGATAATTTTTTTTACATCTACCGCTATATCTGTATCTTCTACAAAAGAAATCAAGTTTAAAGGGTGGCTTGATACCGAATTTAAAGGAGACAACAAAGAGGATACAAAATCATATTTTGATGTAGATCATCTATATCTGATGACAGAAGTAAATTTAGATGAGGGGTTTAGTGGTTTTGCTGAAATAGAGTTTGAACATGCTCCAAATACAGACAATGAAAAAGGTCAGATTTCATTAGATAGGCTGTATTCTCAAAAAGTATTTTCTGATTATTTTGGATTACGGTTCGGAAAATTTTCTACACCGTTTGGATATTGGACACCTACTCATTGGGCGATTTTGACAGAAACTGTTTCAAAGCCTTTACATGAATTAAACAAATATATTCCTTCAAAAAGCGTAGGTTTTGAGGCATTTGGTAATATATTCCTTCAAAAACATGAGTTCGAATGGAAATTGTTTTTCTCAAACGGAAGTGAAATAGAGGGGACAGATGAAATGGACGATAAGTCATTCGGAGGAGGTGCTGACCTTCGGTTTGTACATGCTAATGGTAATAGTTTTGTTGGTTCTTCAATTTATCATCAGCATAATCCACAAAAAGATGGTCGTACTGAACGTAGTTTTGTGGGTTATGGCGGGATTACCTTGGGGGATTTTGATATGAGAAGTGAATTTATATATCAAGACAGATCCAATGGTGTGAGTGGAGTTGAGTATAATAATATTGCTACATTCTACGTTACCGGGAAATATCAAGTCAGTCCAGATATTGCTATAGGAACTCGTTATGATGACGGTGATGATGAGAGAAACTTTGAGAGTAAAATTCACACTATGACTTCTCTATTTTTAAATTGGACACCAATATCTGAAATTATTGGAAAAGTAGAATATGACTTTCATAGCTCTGATAATGTAAATTACGAAGACTATAACAGTTGGGCATTATATTTAGGGTTGATTTTTTAGACAGATGAATAATATAACAAAACATATAAGAAACTTTTCAATAGCCCTGCTATTTTTTGTTATCTTGCAAATATCTCATGCTGCCAGTTTGGAGTTGGTGATACTTGTGCATAAAGATAACTCAATATCAGATATATCATCTGTCGATTTACGGCGAATATGGCTTGGTAAAAAGGGTGAAATTAATGGCTTACCAATTACGGCCATTTCGGCTGAGACACAGTTAAACAGTAAAATTGTTTTTTATAAATCAATTTTAAATAAAAGTCGTAAAGGTTTACGCAAATACTATATTCGAGAAGAACTCAAAGGGACTTTTAAAAAGCCGAAATCATTTAAAAATATTGACCTTCTTTTGTTTGAAGTCCAAACTGATACAACTGCAATCTGTTTTATCGATAAAGCAGACTTACCTGATTCACTGAATCTTAAAATCATAACTGTTGATGGTAAACATGCTGATGAAAAAGATTATATAATAAAATAATCTCCTATCTCTTTGGTTGCCATCTGAGTCCAAACAGTTGATTACCAACATCAATAGAATCAATTTTTTCAAATGAATTACCATCTATAATATATACACGCCCTCGACTGCTTGCTGTGTTGATACAAGCGACGTAGACCCGACTACCATCACCTGAGATATCAATACCAAAAGATGCAGGTGTTTCATGGGGAATTGTTGTGACAAGCTGTAATGGAGATGTTTGAATCACTGCAATTATATTATTCAATCGTGTTGTAACAAAAATATGTGAGTTATCAGGTGAAATAGCAAGAAGAGTAGGGCCCGAAATTGTTGTAATGCTGCTTGTATCTGGAACAGCTACTGAGTCTATAACCACTCTGTTTTTTATATCAAGGACACGAATTTGGCTGGCATCATCACAAGCAATATAAGCGAGTGAATCGTTTGTATCTATGATGACTCCAAATGGACCATACGTATTTGATGGAGTTGGATATTCAACATCAGGGTCAACAGAAATATTTATAACTGTATCAGCATCTGGGTAAACAAGTGTTACATTATCTGAATACCTATTGGTCGCAATAACAACAGAACCATCAGAAGTAATTTTAACATCATGTGTAACAGCCCCAGCTTGTATCGAATCGACAAGAGTCATATTCAATAAGTCATATTTATAAATTTTAGTACGAGTTGAAGTGTTTCCAGATGAAAAATTACAAATATAACCAAATCGACTGTCGGCTGTAATAGCAATCGCAGTTGGTTGAAATGGGATAGAAATTGAATCTATAAACATATTGGTCACAGCATCAAATTTAGCCAAATGACCAATTGCTTCTAAAGTAGTAATATAATAATGTTGTTTGTCAGGTGAAAACTCTATATAGTGGGGCATTGCTACTTTGGTATCTATTGAATCGGTTCGTGTCATTGTTTTTGTATCGTAAATATATAAAGTATTATCACCTTGGTTTAAAACATAGAGAGAACCTTCGGGATTACCGTTGTTACTGTTGGTAGGGTTGCCATCATCACCACATGATAAAAAAATCATGAGTGTGAGTATTGAAATTAAGAGATATATATTTTTCATTTTTTCCTTTAATATAAAGTTGCTTCAAACGTTGCTATATTCATGTCGATAATTGGAATCGGCAATAATGAATCAAGCCCAAGATATCTAAAAAGGTATGGAGCAAAAGAACGAAAACGAACTTTGACCTCAACTGTAAATGATGTCCCTTGAACTGAAGATACGCTAAAACCATAACGTAAATTTTTTGTCTCACCTGGTTTAATAGATGGGTTCACCAATGAATCGACGTCCCATACTGACGCATTGGAACCATCAGCTTTCAGCATAGTTGCTTGTGCATTAAATAAATTGGTATCTCTTTCTGAAAATTCTGAGTATCTATCCATAAGGTCATTATTGGCATCTAATTGTCCACTTGAAAAATGTATATTACCAACAACATCCCGAACAACCACCGAGACCCACAATTGACGATTAAATGGAACCCCTGATGGCACATTATGCCCAGTTTTATCATTGGTGATATCTACATTTAAATAATAAGTAAATCTACGATCAGCAAGAGAATCACCGCTTACTGAAAGAGTGAGAGCGTTCTGAAGCATCTCGGTAACTTTTGCAAGTTGCTGTGGTTTATTTGGGAAATCTATCATCGCAATATCAGCACCGATAAAATCATGACGATGCAGGGTACGTTCAGGTCCTCCAACTGCGGCTTGTCCTGTGTAGGTTTCCATGTGGCAATCGTTACATGTTTTTCCTGTCATAGCAAAACCAGCCTCACGCCATTCCTGAAAAACAATCTCAAGTGGCAACCCAGCATCGGTAACAAAATCGTGGCAGGAACCACAATACTCTGATGAAGCATAAAGGTCGTTGTATTGAGATTCATGGAATCCATTTGAGACGGGGTCTTTGATAGTACCGTGTTTGATATCACTTGGGGATAGTTGCATACCAGCATTGGAAAGTCGGCTTAGCCCTGTAATCGTATGGCAGGCATCACAACCGATTCCCTCACGGGTGATAGGCTCTAAAGCATCCATGTCTAATGGACCCCACTCAATATCACCAGAGCGTAAACCTATTGGGGAGTGACATGGCGAGCAGGCACCATCTAAAGCGTTGATATATTGCCCTTGACCAACCGCTCGAATCGCTTGCCAACTTGGGTCAATGACAGCATAAGCATGCATAGAGCCAGACCATTCAGCATAATGCTGTGGATGGCATGATTGGCAGGTTTCAGCAACGGAAAAATCTGATGCTAAAAACGGGACAGCTGAAGTGTCGGTAAGTGGTGGTTCAGTAATTGTGATTGTCTTGTCATCCTCACATCCCGAAATTACGAATAGAAGACAAAAGGAGAAAAAAGTATACTTTATAAAGCGTAGAGGAGTGTTCATAGGGTAACCTTTGTTACGTAGATGAAAATGTGGATTATTTTTGTTTTATTATTATTGACGATACAATAATCTATGATTTTTGTCAAGCGGAGTTCTTTAGTATTGAATACTTTCGCATATATTGCTTGTATGAATGGTTACTTATTTTTTTAAAGTAGCTCGATTTTCATCATAGTGACTGCTTCACCTCGCAAGAGTACTCGGTCGCCATGATATACAATTGTCAGCTCGCCACCTCGATTTGATGCTTGGTATGCTTTGAGTTCATTTTTGCCAAGTTTATCAGACCAGTAGGGGGAGAGGGTACAATGTGCCGAACCAGTCACGGGGTCTTCATCAACACCGACTGCTGGAGCAAAAAATCGGGAGATGATGTCATACTTGTCAATATCTGATTGTGCCGTTACAATGACACCTCGTACATCTATCTTTTTTAAAAGTGAAAAATTTGGTGCTATCTTTCTGACTGTTTCGGCAGAACCGACTTCAATTAGATAGTCAAATTTGTTTTTACCTACATAAAGAGCAACGCAACCAAGTGCTTCCAATAGTTTGTCAGGCGAATCGGTCTTGATTGGTTTTGTGGCGGGAAAATTGAGCTCTATCAGGTTGTCTAATTTGACAGCGGTGAGCTTTCCTGATTTAGTATAGAAATATGCGCTTTTATTTGCTTCAATAATATTTTGTTCCCATAGGGTGTGAGCCGTTGCCAAAGTTGCATGCCCACAGAGTTCAACCTCGGCAGTTGGCGTAAACCATCTGAGGTTGAAGCCATCTTTTTCTGGGAATAAAAATGCGGTTTCAGAGAGATTCATTTCAAGAGCGACTTGTTGCATCCAGTTTTCATCGGCTGCTTTTTCTAAAATACAAACAGCGGCAGGATTGCCAGCGAATGGTTTGTCAGTGAAAGCATCAACTTGATATAGTGTGTGTGACATTAAATACTCCTTTTATGCTTCAAATCGTATTATAAGTGATTTTTTCAAGAAAACTCAATTAAAACTGACAGCCCCTGTCAGTAGCCCTGCTTATAATATGTGCGGTTGGGAACAGTGCATATTTTCCTTTCTTAATATCACTGTTAGGACAACAAAAAAGGAGACCGCCTCCCAAAGCGGTCTCCGATTAAAATTATAATGAAAGGAGCAGCATGCTCTCAAAAGTGATTTCATCGTCAACTCTCGGCGTAGAAGCATATACCGTTGAAGTTGAGTCTGATATACAGCAACAGCTTCCAGCATTCGTAACTGTTGGCCTGCCCGATGGTGCCGTGCGAGAATCAAAAGAGCGAGTTACGGCAGCGATAAAAAACTCGGATTTTTTGTTCCCAGCAAAACGAGTTACGATAAACCTTGCACCTGCGGATATTCGTAAAGAAGGGTCTGCATTTGATTTACCGATAGCGGTCGGAATTCTTTCTGCCACAGGGCAAGTTTTGAGAGACCGATGTGATGAGTTTGTCATGCTTGGAGAATTATCTCTTGATGGAACTGTTCGTGCTGTGCCAGGAGTGCTTCCGATGGTTATGAATTTTAAACCGAACAATGGTATAAAAGGAATTTTGTTACCGTACGAAAATGCCAAAGAAGCTGCCATGGCGAATACAATTCCTGTCTACCCAGTTAAGTCACTTAAAGAGACAATACATTTTTTAGAAGATGAGTCTACAATCAAACAGTTTGAAGTAGATATCGAATCAGTCTTTACCGATGCTCATCGGTATCATGTAAATTTTTCAGATGTAAAAGGACAAGAATCAGCCAAACGTGCCTTGGAGGTTGCCGCAGCGGGGGGGCATAATATCATAATGGTGGGACCTCCAGGTTCTGGCAAAACAATGCTTGCAAGGCGAATGCCAACAATACTTCCTAAGATGTCGATTGAGGAAGCACTCGAAACGACAAAGATTCATTCGGTGGCGGGGAGGCTTCCGACTGATTCTGCTCTTATTGCGACACGACCGTTTCGTACACCGCATCATTCGATTTCGTATGCCGGGCTTATCGGTGGTGGGACAATTCCAAAACCTGGTGAGGTCTCGCTTGCTCATCACGGTGTACTTTTTTTGGATGAACTACCTGAGTTTAAAAAAGATATTCTTGAGATGCTTCGACAACCGATGGAAGATAACGAAGTGACAATTTCAAGAGCCTTGATGACGCTTACCTATCCTGCTGGATTTATGTTAATCTCTGCGATGAATCCATGTCCGTGTGGTTACTATGGTGACCATCATCATGATTGTAATTGTTCTACAGCCGAGATTCAACGCTATATGTCTAAAATTTCAGGACCACTAATGGATAGAATTGATATTCATATTACTGTACCAGCGGTAAAATTTGAGGATTTGTCATCGGAAGCAAAGGGAGAAAAATCAGAGTCTATTTCGGTGAGAGTTGAGTCGTCTCGTGCAATGCAACGTGAACGATTTACAAATGAAAAAACTATTTTTTGTAATGCCCACATGGAATCACAGGATTTAAGAAAGTTTTGTCCAATTGATGATAAATCACAAAATTTACTATCGATGGCAATCTCAAAACAAGGTTTGTCGGCACGTGCTTATGACCGGATTATAAAAGTAGCTCGTACGATTGCTGATTTAGCAGGAACAGAACGTATCGAGATGGGTCATATCGCCGAAGCGATTCACTACAGAACACTTGATAGGAAATTGTGGTTGTAGTAATATTTTTTAAACAATTGTTGACTTGATGCGTCATTATTATATCTTGAGGTAGTTGAGGATATAAACAACAACACTTTAACATCGGAGGTCAAAACAATGTCAAAACATAATTGTTTGTTTAGGAATTATTCTGTGTATTACAGTTAATTCTCAAGCACAGCAATTTGCGGATATATCTGATGAATTGTATATCGAACTGTCGCTTGATTTGATTCGCAAGGGAATCCAACAGGAAAACATAGTTCAAGTATCATCTGTTTTTGCAACTCAAGTTGCAACAAAGAGTGCGATAATTACTAATAAAGAATCTTTGAGTCAAAAATTTCAATCTATTTTTGATAACGCATCACAACGACCATTTCAATTGTCCAAAAACAATTTTTCTAAATCAGCAAGTGGCAAAATCCGTTCTAATATGTGGGATTTTGATATTCTATCTCCTAAGATAGAGATACGAGATGACTCGGCATTTGTCGAGTGTCAACTGGTATTGTGGGGTGCCGGTAGTGAGGGGTTGAAAGTATCTGAGAGATTTGTCTTTTTTGCTCCACAAAAAGTAAAACCAACGGTAGTTGAAGAGGGATACCACGAGTGGGGTTCAATTAAAAAATTAGATAGAAAAAGCCCAAAAGCTGGTGGTTGGGCATTGGTAAGTTGTGAGAATTTATTCTCTTTTTTGGAAGATTTTGGTGATAAGAGTGTACAAATAGAGAAGAGTGGTGGGGGGCAAAAATGAAACAAATAAAACAATATTTAAAGCTGTTATTTATTTTAGTGCTATTCAATTTTTGTGGTTGTTGGTTGTTTCCACAAAATACAGTAGTCGTACCAGTAGGGACTTCTAACTTTGAGCCTGAATACGATTACCAAGTAGGTTATGATGTCTTTCCGTATCCTGATGAAGATCAATTTGTAATTGATGCTTTTAGTGATTGCAGTACAGTGTTTTATGCTCGATATAATGATGGTGAACTAGAAGTTCCTGCAGTTGATATAAGTTATAATAGCATTAGTGTTTATGGGAAAGCTAATAGAGATTACTTGGCAGATGGATCAGCGGAATTTGGAGGTTATCTTATTGCAATGTCTGATGTTGTTGATAAACCAACAGTTCTTGGATCAACTGGTTCTGTTATCATGGGAGTCACTGTTGCTTCTACAGCAGGTACCAGAGAAGGTATGGCTTTTATTTTTGTAAAAGCTGTACAAGATGAATTCTCAACTACTTGGAGAGATGTAGTTAAAGGCGTTACCGTGCATGAACTTAGACACCTGAGGGCAAACCTTACTCATTTATGTGAATGGAAGCCAAACTTTAATGGGCCAGGTCAAGGTGCATGGGTACAAGATGGAGATCATGATGCTTGTGGTTGTGTAATGGGGGCAGCACCAAATTCATTATGTACCAGTTGCAATACTTCCAAAAATCCTACATTTTGTAATGCTGATAAAAAACGATTAAAAAAAATAACGTGGGAGTAACAAATGATTAAAAATATTATTCAAAACCTTCTTTTAGCTACTTTGATAGTTGTTTTGTTATCATTTCAGATTAAAGCAGATGAAAGTAATCGAAAATTAGAAATAAATTTATCAAAAAGCAAGTACTTAGTTTATGAACCAATTTGGTTAGATGTATTTTTTAAAAATGTCAGTAACGATTCTTTATCTTTGCCCTGGATATGCCTTGAATGTAGAGATGGTTCTCTTGAGATAGAATTGAAAGATAGTAAAGGAAAATTTTATGAATATACTGGAATGATTTGGAATGTATCTCATGGGGAAATTTCAAAGCACAAATACGGACCTCAAGAAGGAATATTCACAACTTATAATCTCTTAGAATCAAATGGGTCGTATATAAATGGTTCATTTTATCCTAAGAGTCTACCTCCAGAAATGTATTCAATACGATTGTGTCGAGGATCAAATTGTTCTGAATTAATTAATTTTGAAATAATTGAGCCTAATGGTTCAGAAGAGAAAGCATTGAAATTGTTAATGGATGGATTTCATGCTACTCATTTTAAAAAATTTAAAGAGAGAATTGATTTTTTTAAATTACTAATAGATGATTACAGTTCTTCTGTTTATGCACCCAAAGCCCTTTTACATATTGGAATGTACCCCACTCAAAAAGAAGCAGAAGAAATTCTTAATATAGAGAATTTAAGTATTGAATTGTTACAAAGATATCCAAATTCAGGATATAATTTTGGTCTTATAAGGGGATTACGTGAAAACCGTTTTCTACCTGACGAAGTTGAAGTGATAGAAGCAATTCTAAAAGAAAACAAAAATAATCGTATTGGAAAACTTAATAAACAAATGTTACAAGACAAAAACAATCTTGAAACTGAGGAGGAGTAATGCGTAATTTAAGCTGTTTTCTAATTATACTTTTTCTCTTAATAGGAGTTGTCACAACTGTTCATACTCAATCTGTAAGTGATAAAGCTCTCATAAGCCATAAAATATATGACAACCCTGAAACATGGAAACTAAGCAGAGGCTTTGCTAATTCATATTGGGGATTAGATGTTTTTAATTATCCAAGAGTAGGGACTCAGGGGTATATTATGGATCCGAGCTATAATTTATATAGTGGTACTTTTTTTGCCATCGACCCAAGTTGGAACCGAATGATATATACCGATAACTTAAAAAATTGGATTCGTGATTTTGCCACTTTTGGGACAGGTGATAATAATGTAAAATGGCCAAAAAGTATTGATGCCCATGCCAAGTGCGATGCTTCTGGGTATAACTCAGAATATGATATTTATATCGCCGATACATACAATGATCGAATTGTCAGGCTCAAATTTAATTGGCAAACCGAAGCGGTGAGTTGGTTCGCACCAATAACAGAAATTGGTTTACAAAGACCAATAGATGTGAATATTAATAATGGTGGAACCTTTGGAACTAATGCCGATGATTATTTGTGGGTCATAAGCATAGGGAGCGTAATTAAAAGATTTACTATTGACGGTGTATTACAAAGCACTTTTGGTCAATATGGATGTGATGGGAGTGCTGGTGTGTTTTGTAAACCAACAGCTGTTGTCTCAGGACGGAGTTCACTATTGTCTGCTCCGTACGACCCATATGCTAATAATAATTATTTCTATGTTGCTGATTCAGGTAACAGTCGGATTGTCTGGTTATCTGTTGACACTACGACTGAAGTTATTTCATGGTTAGGAGAAGTTCCGACTACATCTACGATAATTGATTTGGAAGTTGATAACTTCGGTCAGCTTTGGGCTTTAGATAAAGTGAATGGTTCTGTTACAAAATATACATATGATTTATTTCCACTATGTACTTTTGGTTCTACTGGCACTGGAACTAATCAATTCTTGGAGCCAACATCAATATCAAATACAGGTGGTTACCTTGCATCTGGGAATATGACCGTAACAGAGTCTTGGGATGAAGAAAGTGGACTACAATATTTTTCAACAGGAACAGATTTAGTTGATTTTTCAATAAGTTCCAATCAGGATAATAGTCGACATGTGCTTGATTATGTTGTTATCGACCCATCGTCTATAGTTGTTGATGTGATGACATACGCACCAAGTGGGTTGATGAGTGTTGTGAGAACCTTGTTTGATGGTGGTCAGTATTCTGGACAAGGAACAATTGTGTGGGATGGTAAGGATGATTTAGGACAGCAATTGCCTACTGGTAACTATCTTTATAGAATTACCGCTACAAGTGTATATGGAAGTATAGAGACTCAACAACCAACGAATGTTGTTGTAAAAGAACTATGGGTTAACCATGTTCCTACTTGTTGTGTGGGTATAAGAGGTAATGTTGATGGTGATCCTTTAGAATCTATTGATATAGCTGATTTAGTTTATTTAGTAGCATATATGTTTCAAGGAGGTCCACCACCGTCGTGTTTTGAAGAAGCAAATGTCGATGGAATTGATGAAATTGATATTGCGGATTTAATATATTTAAAAGATTTTATGTTTGGCACACCTTTAGGTGCTGCTCCAGTTGTATGTAACTAAACAAAGTAGACTACCTGTTAAACAAAAAGCCGTCTCGAATTAAGACGGCTTTGTATCTATTCTACTAATTAAATAATTGTTTATGGACAAACCGATGGAGTAAGTCCTGAACCTGGGTCAAACATATAAGCAACTAAGAGAACTAAATCAGCAATATCAATAGGTTCTGCACCACCTGAACCGTTAATGTCTGCTTCTTCTATGCATGATGGTGTTACTCCAGCTTCAAATTGATATGCGACCAAAAATACTAAATCAGATATATCAACTAAATCATCAGGACTGCCGTCAACATTGCCGCGAATATTTATACAGCAACTTGTTAATGTATAAAATAGTCCCGCAGTACACTCACCAACGATTTCAGGATAATGGTTTCCTGATGAGCTATATACCCATCCACCAGAAACATCTTGTGTGGCAACTAACCAGTCACCCATCTTATTTATGTTACTTTGGTAGGTAGCTTGGTCAAATTCACCAAGTGACATCATAGTATAACCTGTCGACTGCCAATCTTGATCATCTGGATTAGCACCATAACTTCCACTAATACCACCCTCTGGATATTGACTTGCTTGAAGTCTTGCCACAAGGTCTGGAATTTCTGTCGTATGTGTACCAGATGCGTTAAAAGCATCAATCAATCCAGTTAATCCAAGAGTATACCACCAGAAATTATTGTCAGCATAAGTAGGGTCAAAGCCAGCATCAGCTACAACATCAAAAAGACCTGGATTGCTATTGTAAGAATCTTGCCAGAGAACTTCTGCGATGTCATCGGCATCAATATCATAAGTACCACCATAGACTTCATACAACATTTGAGCAACAACAGAATGGATTCCGATATCCCACGCAATAATTCCGTTAGCATACCCTTGTGTTACCCCTCTTATATCTCTTATGTATACAGCAAAAGAAGTTGCAGTACCACCATTGTCAATAAGACGTTGGTCGTATTTAGATTTTGCCGCATCTGAATAGACAGTTGTTGCCGAGATTTCGGCAGTATATAAATCATTAAACAATAATAAAAACTTCATATCTGCTGCTGATCTATTAATAGAAGGACCAGTAGAAACAATATGGTCTGCCGCATCTTGCATTACTGTAAATAGTGCTGCATCTCCAGTTTCGAGATAAGTATAATAAACACCTAAGACAGTAGCTCCATAAATGTTTGTAGGGCTAGCGGATGTTCCATGAGAAAAAGTAGTCGCTACCCAATCCCAACCACCGTCATCAGGATCGTCAGGGTCGTCCATAGTTCCGTTACCAGCATTATCTTCGGTAATATCAGCTTGTAGTTTACGTAGGTAGTCAGCACCAGCAATTTGAGCAGCATCAAAATCAACTACATCGCCAATTGATGATAAAGTGAAGTACAAACCAGAAGTACATTCTCCACCAATTTCAGGATTATGATCACCTGATGTATAGAGCCATCCACCAGAAACATCTTGAGTGTTTCCTAACCATTCACCCATGCTGTTTATGTCGCCTTGGTAAGTAACTTGGTCTAAGGTTCCAAGTGCCATCATTGCATAAGCAGTAGCTTGATAACTATCGTCATCAGTATGAGCTCCATACCCAGAACTTATTGCACCGTTGGCATATTGACTTGCCTGAATTCGAGCAACTAAGTCAGGGATTTCAGCAGTATGACTTCCAGTCGCATCAAAAGCAACGATAAGACCAGTAATTCCAAGTGTGTACCACCAAAAATTATTATCGGCGTAGGTAGGATCCCAGCCAGCATCAGCAATGATATCAAAATAGCCAGGGTTACTATTGTAAGAATCCTGCCAAAGAACTTCAGCGATGTCATCGGCATCTGTGTCATACGGTGCCCCAAATTGGTTAAACAACATTTGGGCGGCAACAGCATAGCTACCAATATCCCAAGCTATGATTCCATTTTGATATCCTTGAGTTATCCCTCTGCCATCTCTAATATATTCAGCGAATGATGTTGCAGTTCCACCATGATCAGCAAGTCGTTGGTCATATTTTGCTTTGGCAGCGTCAGCATAAATTGTTGTAGCAGTAACTTCGTTAGAGTAAAGATCGTTAAAAAGCATTAAAAATTTCATATCAAAACTGTAATAACTCGCAGTAGTACCAACAGTAACTAAATGGTCAGCAACATCTTGCATAACAGTAAATAAGGCGGGGTTACCAGTTTCAAGGTATGTATAATAAGCACCCAAGACTGTAGGTCCATAAAGATTTACAGGACTGGCATTTGTTGAATGCGTGAAAGTTGTCGTTGTCCAATCCCAACCAGCATCATCTGGATCATCATCAGGAATAGAAGCATTACCATTTCCAGCATTATCCTCAGTAATATCTGCTTGCATTTTTCGGAGATAATGAGCACTTGCTACTTGAGCAGCATCGTAATCAGTTGCCATACTGTTTTTAAGTGATGAAAACGGAGTTGGTATAGTTCTTTGGTTAGGTTCTAATAAATTAATGAAAGTAGAACCTTCAGTTGTTTGTATCCTGTTTAAAGCTGTAGGACTGTTTGTATTTACCGATGTGTTAATTGGAATACTTCTTTTTATGTTAGGAGCAACTAAATTGGTTACTTCAATTGAGTTAGCATCTACCTGAACACTTGATGAAGCATTTATGATAGCTCCACCTGTTGATAGAAAAATTGTCAATAAAGCAATGACAAAGTGTTTACTTGAATTCATTATAAACTCCTCCCAGAGTTTGTCTGCTCGAAATTAATTCAATTTTATTCGAGGTTAGTTCATAATTTTCAATAAGAAGAATTAAATGCTCTAATTTGTATGTACATGATGTGTCCTCTTACTATATCGTCCAAAAAGTTAGTTTATTATTTTTGGTTAAGCCTCCTTTGCATTATGAAAACATAGTCGTATTGTACGTTTAGTTATAATAATGTATAAGTTATCAGATATATAAAAGTATACAAAAATATCTATAACTTGTCAAGTATAGATGTGATTTTACTATATATAGGAAACGTGTTAATTAGGGAAAATGTAATAGGTAAGAGAGTGCAATAAAAAGAGTGGGAGACTAATTGTCTGCCACTCTTATGATTAAGTACTTGTAATGTAGTTTTATTAGTTAGAATCTGCCAATTTAAACTGTGAGACCATCTCTTTCATTCCCTCTGCCTGTCGGCTGAGTTCTTCGGCAGCAGTTGCTGATTGTTCAACACCTGTGGCAGTTTCTTTACTGATGGTAGAAATTTTTTCTACGTTCATCGCAATCTGTTCCGCAGATTTTGATTGTTCTTCTGAAGAGGCAGCCATTTGATGAATCATATTTGAAACTTGTTGAGACATGTTAACAATTTCATTTAAACTATCACCAGCTTTGTCAGCAAGTTCTCGTCCTTTATCAATTTCCTGAATACCAGATTCCATAGATTGAACGGCATCGTCTGTTTCTGATTGGATACCTTTGATCATGTCTGTGATTTGCCCCGTAGCGTTGCTGGTACGTTCGGCAAGTTTTCGTACTTCATCGGCGACAACCGCAAAACCACGACCCTGTTCACCAGCACGAGCTGCTTCAATTGCGGCGTTTAATGCTAAGAGATTTGTTTGGTCAGCAATATCAACAATGACACCTATGATTTCACCGATTTGGTCAGCAGAATGTGATAATTTACTAATTGATTCAGCAGACTCTCGAACAACATCGGATATTTTTTGCATTCCTGTAACGGTATCTGATACAAGTTGTCCACCTAAGGTTGCTGTTTCTGATGCGGATTTGGATGCTTCAGTTGCCTCACCTGTATTTTCAAATGATTCAAGAACTGTTGCGGTCATAATTTCAATTGATGTTGAGACTTGATCCATCTGATTTGTTTGCTCATGTACGCCTTTTGACATCTGTTCGGAGGAAGAAGAAATTTCAACAGCAGCACTTGCTAATTGTTCTGAGTTTTCTTTGATTTGACGAACCATAATGCTGAGGTTTGTGATCATTGATTTAAAAGAATTTCCTAATACATCTTTATCCGATTTTGGCTCAACAGAGATTGTCAAATTGTTAGCAGCAATCTGTTCCGAGACATCTGACAACTCTTTCATATAACTGATTATTCGTTTGAAAGAATTGGCAAGAGTTCCAATTTCATCTTTGGATTGTACATCTATAGTGACATCAATATCGCCAATTGAAACAGATTCAGCGATTGCAGTTAATTGGGTAATTGGTTTTGTCATGCGAGTACTCAATATCAATCCGACGATAATAACTAATCCAACCATAAATAACGAAAGCATAAGTGCGGCAAAGCTCGTTTGAGATGCTTCGGTTAATAAGAATTTTTTTGAAAATTCGATATCTACATAACCGATGATTGTTTCTTCATCGTCAAACAAAGGTGCCCAGACGACGATAATCTTATCTTGTTC
The DNA here is from genome assembly GCA_024280215.1 of Candidatus Zixiibacteriota bacterium. Classification (GTDB taxonomy): domain Bacteria; phylum Zixibacteria; class MSB-5A5; order GN15; family FEB-12; genus QQUK01. The sequence continues at coordinate 1,845 of JAJRQO010000038.1, read as the reverse complement.
TTCAACAGTAACATCAGTAATTGGTGCAGATGGGAATTGTTGTCCTTTGTTATTATATAAACTTGCAACCATTTTAAATTCGTTATCATATACCCAAACATTGGAAATAGTAGATTCTTCAGAAGGATCATCAGATTTAAGTAGTCCAATCGTTTGTTCTAAAGATGCCCCTTTGTCAAAAAACAAAGTTTGCATTCCTAAGGAAAGGTTTTCAGATAACAATGATGTGATGAATTTAGTATCATTGGTTAAAATCTTTGAACCTAAGCTTGATGCTTGGTGAGGAGAATAAAATGCGACAAAACTTCCCAGTACAATTCCAACGATAGCAATCAGTGCGACTATCTTTGTTTTCATCGATGTTAATTTCATATGTGCTCCTTAAAAGATATTAAATGGTAAACAATTATTTTACAGTTTTAGCAATTTTTAAAATTACAGGTTTCCAATCAAGATTTTCTTCAGCCGCCGCAGTAAGATTTACTACAATGCTTTGTCCACCTGTCTCATTCATTCCGATACCTAATGAGACACCCTCTTGAACAAGTTCTGGAATATTTGTTATGCTTGGAATTTTTTCTTTACGTGTGTATGCGATTGCATCAGAGACTATTTTTGCATCAGCAATGACTAATACATCGACGTGTTCTTTTGGTATGCTACCACTTTGTGTTACTTTACTTAAACTACGATTAGAAACTTTTGTCCCAATGGATTTTTTTAGTTCATCTGCTAATGCTGATGAGCCGACAACATGGATTATTAAATCATCATTTATAGAGATTAAATTTTTCTCAAATCCTAAGAATTGTATAATGAGTCCAGCCGCCATATTAGGTGGTGCTACTCCAGCCTGCATTGTAGGTGTGGCAATTAAGAGAACGACAGATAATAATATAAAACAGCTAACTACCCGTAATTTATTTTTCATAATAGAAGCCCTTATCTCGAGAAAATTTAAGTATTTATTCAAAGTCAATTTAAAAATAACAATAGTAGACTACCGACTATTATTTCTAATGTTTGTATCAGATTCGGTGACAGACTGAATAACTTTAGTGAGATAGATATATATTATAGAAGATAAATTAAGTATTATTGCTTAGTAAGTGCAATTGTCCATTTTTTATACAGCAAATATGTATTTTTGTCATTTTGAGCTTAATAAATGTTGTGTAAAAGAGTACTTTTTTAGAACGAATTTGCTAAATGAACAAAGGGGAATTATGGACAGTTTACTGGTGGAGGTCCGCCTTGGAACATATATGCAACCATGTAAACTAAGTCTGCGATGTCTAACTCTCCAGATCCATCAACGTCATTTTCTGAAGCACAGAAAATAGGATCTATAAAATTGTTGTTAAACATTAATTCTACCATTGTTATTAAATCAGAGATATCAATTTTATCTAATGGATCACCATTAATATTACCACGAATCCCATCACAACAACAAGCGTCACCAATCCCGTCATTGTTTGAGTCAGATTGGTCAGGATTATAAATGTCAGGACAGTTGTCGTTAAGGCAAGTATTGTTTGGAAAACCTATGTCACCGTACCCATCATTGTCAGTGTCAGTGCATGTGTCACAACTATCTCCAATACCATCCAAGTCAGAATCTGTTTGGTCAGGGTTGTAAATGTCAGGGCAGTTGTCGTTAAGGCAAGTATTGTTAGGGAATCCTACGTTACCGTACCCATCATTGTCAGTGTCAGTGCATGTATCACAACTATCTCCAATACCATCCAAGTCAGAATCTGTTTGGTCAGGGTTGTAAATGTCAGGGCAGTTGTCGTTAAGGCAAGTATTGTTAGGGAATCCTACGTTACCGTACCCATCAGT
>JAJRQO010000037.1 GCA_024280215.1 Candidatus Zixiibacteriota bacterium | reverse complement strand
GCTTTGCGACCATTCTCTGTTACTAAACGAACAGCTTCTATCTTAAATTGACGGTCATATTTACGTCTTCGTGTCATTGGACACCTCCTATTACGGAATATACTTCTTAACTTGCTGTCCGTCAATTCGGGGGAGGTTTAGGAGCAGCAATTACAATTTATGGTAATTCAAATGTTGTATTTGAAGATTGTAACTTTAATAACAATATATATGAAATCGATGCAGGGGGAGCTGTCTCATGTCGCAATTCGGAAGCATATTTCTTAAACTGTATTTTTAACAATAATTTGGCAGGATATAATGGTAATGGTGGAGCTATCCATTCTGACAACTCTATCATGAACATTGTCAATTGCGTTTTTACTGAGAATACAGCAAGTTGGTCAGGAGGAGTTTTTTATATAGAAAATAATTCTGATATTTATATAGATACTTGTACTTTCTCTGACAATAAAACATATGATGCTGGCGGTGTATTTTACGTAGATAGCTCATCAGTTACAATACTTAATAGTATTTTTGAAAGAAATAATAGTTATTCTGGGCATAGTTTTATCAATTCAGGAGGAGTTCTATATTCTGTAAACAATAGTGATTGTAGTATAAGCAGTAGTAATTTTATTGGTAATTTTGTTGTTAAGGATGATTTTGGGGTTATCAATTATGGTGGAGTATTTGGAGGTTTAGATTCATTATCAACAATTAGTAATTCAATATTTGCTTATAATAAGGGTGGAGGAACTATAGAAATTATTGATTCTTTAAATGTTCCAAAAGTTTATTGTTCAAATTTTTACTCTAATGCTAATGAAGATTGGTCTACTGATTTTACGTGGTTATCAGTTAGTAATAACAATTTCTCTCTTGACCCTCTCTTTTGTGATACAGCAAACAGTAATTATCAAATTTATGATAACTCGCCATGTGCACCTGGAAATAATGCTTGCTCTACTTTAATTGGTGCTTTTGGTGTTGGATGTGTTTTTCCTTTTATTGACAATGTTTTGCTATCAAATGAAGAATCAGATAATGTAATCAATCATTCACCTGAACTAAGTTGGAATGAATCTTCATTACAAACCGAAATTGAAATTGCGATCGGGACTGACAACGATTGGGTAGTTGCCGAAATGTGGAACCCTGCACCATTGACATCGGCTGATACATTTGTTACATACAACGGTTCGACACTTATAGACGGTGAAACATACTATGGTCGGTTAAAAGTTTCAAACGGTACGGCATGGTCGGACTGGTTTGAGTTTTCATTTCGGATGAATTCAAAACCGACAACACCAGTTGCTTTGTCACCAATAGATAATACAATAACAAACAGCACCCCGACTCTTTGGATAGATAATTCGTTTGATGTTGAAGGCGATTCACTCTTCTACGATTTCTCTGGCAATAAATTTACAGGCACAGGAATGGTCTATGAACCATTACTTGTTGGTAACAAAATAGTAGAACAAACTGATTCAACATCGCTTGATGTCCCGTCTCCTCTTGAAGAAAATGCTCTTTTCTTTTGGGAAGTACGTGCATACGATGGCTACGAATATTCTGGTTGGACGACTTTGTTATCATCTGCTTTTTGGGTGAATGATGTTAATGAACCCCCAACGGCACCGGTAGCATTAAATCCCGACGAGACAACATCGCCTCTTTATAATATGCAACCGACATTTAGTTGGATAGAATCAGATGATCCCGATCCGTTTTTTGATATTTATTACAAATTACATTTAGCTATTGATTCTAATTTTATCTTTGAAACAGTGATCGATTCTATTTATTCTACTGATTCTATAGCTGTCAATACATATACACTTACATTCCCACTTGAATACAGTAAACAATATTGGTGGAAAGTTGAAGCAACAGATTCACTTGGTGTATCATCTATGTCAAACAGACAGCACTTTTGGACATCCTGTTGCGTAGGTATAAGAGGTAATGTTGATTCTGATCTTCTTGACCAGATTGATATTGCTGATTTAGTCTACTTAGTCGCTTATATGTTTCAGGGTGGGTTCCCGTATTCATGTGAAGATGAAGCAGATATTGATGGGTCGGGCGGTGAAACACCAATTGATATTTCAGATTTAGTCATATTAGTTGCGTACATGTTTCAAGGTGGCGATGCCCCAGCTGATTGTCCGTAGAATTGAATTTTTATAATCAACAATGGCAGAACCACTAAAGGGTTCTTCCCTACGAACTGGCTTGTCTGTTCCTATAACAAAGGTTGAGGCATGCCTCAACCCTACAATTCAAGATATTATAAAACTTCTACCAGTCGGTTTTGACATTCACGAACAGTGTCTTCTGGTTTCGCCAAACAAAGAAAATTATCTCTTCAACTTTTCGTTCTTCAAGTTCATCCATGACAACTTCTACCTCGCCAACCGATGCAATCTCTTGGTCGCCGATACGTTGAATAATATCACCATACCTAAGACCTTCGATTTCTGCCAGTCCACCAGATTTCAGCTCAGAGACAACCACACCACCAAAAACATCCGCATCCAAATTATGATAAAGAAAATCCGAGAAAACCATATCACGTACAGTATACTCAAGTGCTTCGTTTTCATAGTCAGGTGAATCGGTCGCAGTCATCGGGGTTTTATCAAGCGTAGCAAGAACCTTTGAAGTATCGACATTACTATCGGTTCGTTTTATAATTGAAAACTCAACCGCCGCCGATGGTCCCATCTCAGCAATCTTTCGTTGGAAAATCGGAACCTTCTCTTCTTTGTTGACTTCAACAGTTTGTCCATTAACTTCAAAAATAATATCACCGATTGCAAGTCCCGCCTTTGATGCCGGAGAATTCTTGGCAACATCATTAATAATAATTCCACCCTCGATATCCAAATTCCAAAACTCTGCCATCTCGGTCGTCAATGCTTGTAAAGTTATCCCAAGCCATCCACGGTCGGTCTTCCCTTTTTCGGGAGGGTTAGCAATCATTTTTGCCAGACGTTCTTCGGTAATCACTCCTAAGAGAGGCATCCCGAAATTCCCAAATGATTCTATCATGCCTGCTTGGTCTGTGTTTGATTGTGATGGGTTACTTAACCGTCCTAAGACACCAACAGCGTTCAGGTCTTCATCAAAAAGCACCGATGTCATTTGCAATGAATTAAAACCAACTATCAAAGGAAATTCTTCAGGAACTTCAATTAAATTTGAGACCATTCCAACATCCGCTGAAAGTGGTGGTTGGATATATTCAGGAAGTAACATATAAAGCGACATCCATTCACCAACTTTATATTTTTTATCATCTTTAAAGTGTAAGTAATTAAACTTTTTATCATCTTCTGTTTTAATTTTAAGAAAACCAATATTTGAAAAACGGTCAACCCCCACAAACTCTGCTGGATACTCAGTCCCATCTAAAAATGTAACGGTAATCACCGATGGAGTTGTCTTAACATTCATACCAGTCAAGGCAAGGATAGGACTCTCAGTCCCCAGTGTAAGACCATTAAAAAGCACTAACCCTTCTTCCGAAACAACCGTACCGAGATAGCGTTCTTCCTGTTCATTGTCATGAGCTCCAAATGAGTAAGAGACTTTCATTTCAATCACAACAGAAACCTCTTCAACAAGTTTTTGAAGTTTGTCGAATTCAAAAGATTGAGCCATGCTATTTTGCGTAAGACACAATGAAATAATCACACACGTGAAAACATATAACAACTTTTTATTCATCTTCTTTATCCTCTTCTTCTTCAGTAATATCTAACAAGACATATCTGGTAGCACCTGATCTGTCTATTGTTAAGAGAATTTTTTCTGTTTTTTGTATTGTAAGTTCATTGTATAAAGAAATAAAATCTTCAAAGTTCTGAATCGGTGTACTATTAATTTGACTGATAACATCTCGACGTCTAAGTCCTCCCTCTGAAGCAGAGCCAACATTTTTTACTCCAACGACAAGGACACCTGTCATATCATCCAGTTGATTTTCCACTTGCATCTGACGAGTTATTTCTTTGACAGTAAAACCCCATTCTTTCGATTCAAAATCTTCACCTTGCAAATCGCCAAGTTGTTTTGTAACCACTTTAAAGTTAAAAGTCTCGTCGTTACGTAAAACTTTTAAAGAAATCTCCGAGCCAGGTTTGTATTGTGCAATTTGATTATAGAAAAAAGGAACCTCTTCAACAAATCGTGCAAAAACAGGTTTACCATCAAGTTCTAAAATAATATCACCCGCTTTTAGAAAACTTTTTTCAGCAGGAGAACTCGGGTCTATAGAGGAAATAAGAACACCCGAATAACCATTGGTGCCAAAATATTCTTCAAGTTCCTGTAACGGCTGACAATGAAGTCCTATCCATGAGCGGATAACTTTTTTATGGTCAATAATTTCAGCAACAACTGCTTTGACAACATTGATAGGAATAGCAAAACCGATATTGTTCGCAAATGTTTGAGCTCGTGAATTGATACCTACAATTTTTCCTTCTAAGTCTACAAGAGGTCCGCCAGAGTTCCCAGGATTAATCGCAGCATCAGTTTGAAGCCAAAGATTGTAGCGACCTGTACGTTCGCCGCTTGGTAGTCTTACGTTGGAAGAAAAATATCTGTCTTTGGTCGAGATAACACCAAACGAAAGTGAACGAGAAAGTGAAAGCGGAGAACCGAGTGCCATGACATATTGCCCAACTTGTACTTCATCGGAGTTTCCGAATTCGGCAATTTCAATTTTATTTTTATAGTTTGATAAATCAAGCTTGATAACTGAAATATCAGTCATGGGGTCACCACCAATATATGTTGCTGTTACGATTTCTTTATCTGCCAAAGTACAGATAATACGCTCAGCTTTACCAGCAACATGATAATTAGTCACCACATACCCATCTTCATGGATAACAATACCCGAACCAATCACCGCCTGCTTTTCCATTTCACCAGTTGCATAGTTTTTGATGACTGGTTGAATATGCACAAGTGCCGTCATAACTTTATCACGGGCTGAATAAATTTTATCTTGAATTGATCTGTCTGGGCTAACTGCCGAAACAGAAAGAGTGAAAATTAAAAATATGGGAAGTAAAAACTTCATGTATGCTCCTCTGACGTTATATATCATAACCATTATACCATTAAAAAGTTCAATAGATATAAAAAAACACCTACAAAAGATAATAATCGTTTTTTATTAGATTCGGCAAGTGCAATGTTATAATTATAACAAATTCAGAGAAACAATTTATTTGCGGAAACGAATATCCACTGAGCCTAATCCGACTGAGACATTGAGAATTATCTTATCGTCAGCATCTTCAAAATCATCCGATTCGTAAACATCATCATCAACTTCATCAAGACGATTATTATGAATATCAATAGACGAGAGCCAGTTTGAACCATCAGTATGAATTTGAACAGCGACACCTTTTGGTAAGACAATATCAGCTGAGCCTAATCCGATTTCTATATAGATTGTAGAAACCCCATCGTATTCACCTCTAAAATCAAGCTCAAATGAACCAGCACCACCTTCGATATTAAAATTTTCGAAATTAGCGTTACCAATCATGTTCATTTCAAGTGAACAAGCTCCAGCATTGATATCTATTTCTTTGAGTCTAATTTCGTTTTTTTCTGTAAATGAAATTGTCGCATCGGCAGCACCAACATCTAAAGAAAGCTCTTCAATCGGTAGTCCTCCCAGTTCAAAATCGGATTCACATGCTCCTATATCTAAATCAATCTCAATAGGATATTGGGTAGAAAGCTTAATATCCCATTTGTTCTCTTCTGAATCCATATTAAAACTACCATCACGTTCAGAACCAATATCGATGATACATTTATCAGATCTATTATTTGATTTCACCCAATATTCAACTTCATTTGGGGAATAAGAGATATTTGCAATTAAGGCTTCACTTTGATTCTCAGAAGTAATATTAAATTCACCCGCTCCCAATTCCCCTTTCAAATATATTTTCTTAGCACCCTGCATATCAATTGTTTCAGTCTCATTTATTATACGAGAGGCAAAAACTGATGGCACGAGTAATAGACATACCAGTAGAGTAATAAAATTTCTTCTCATTTTTATATCCTTTGCAATAGAGTTATTTTAAGATACGCAAAAATCTTAAATGAGTTTCAATTTGAGACTAAGAATTATTTGATGGTCGTTTTGGAGGAGGTTTAATATCTGGAGCTTGTGGCATCGGTGGAGGAGCAGGAGTCATAGATTGTGGGTGATGTTTTATTCTCTCTTTCCAGCTCATATATGGACGTGTTCCAAACCGAGTTAAAACACATGCACCTATTCCACCAAAGAGTGGTACAATTGACATAAGTATTGAAATTACAAAAAAGAAAATACCAAGATCAGAATTTTGGGGATCATTCATAAATGAAATACCGATTATCCAACTTAATGCAAAAAGTGAAAATCCTAAAAATATTTTCATAAAAACTTTCTTACCCGAAGACAAAAATCGTCCAAAAACTAAATTTCCAAGTACATTGCTAAAAGCGGCTATTCCAAAAATCATAGCCAAGAGATATGCTAAAGGCACGCCCAAGAGAGCGACAGGAATACCAATTATTGTTATGACTAAAAGCCCCATCAAAATAGGTATTCCAATGGTCAAGAAAAGAAAGCCTAAAAGAGTAGAGCGAAGATTATATTTTTTGAAGCAATCTGAAACTACTTCTAATTTTTTGGGCATAAGAGCAATAATCATAAAGAGGATGACACACAAAGATGACATAATAATCATAATGACAAAAAAACCATCAGCCTGAAATTCTGGTGTAAAATCTAAACTGTTTTCATCCACTTCACCAAGAACAATTGCATCATCATGGATTTTAATAGATGGTGCATATATATCCCCATCAACCCGCCCAGTCGATTTTACAATTACCTTATTGTTATATGATGTAATATTCCCCTTCACCCATCCTTTGACCGTCACCCGACCTAAGACAATAATATCGTGATTAACAACTTCATCAACACCAACTATTATACTCTTGGTCGTAGAAGGTTTTACATTTTTTTCAACGATACATCGAGTCTCAACTGGTTCGAAATCATTATTCTCTCTTTGGTTCGTAATTGATCTTTGAAGTAAACCAGAGACAAACATATCAAGCTCAAAATCATAATACCAATCATTCCCTAAAGTATCAACGGCAGCAATACCATCATCAGAGAGGTACATATTACTAAATATAGTATCAGCAGGTGGATTTGCTGGAGATTGATTTGATTGTGCAATGAGAGAAATCGACGTTACAAATATAAACGCAAAAGTAAAAATTATCTTTTTTAAATGTCTTCCCGACATATTTACATCCTATGTAAATAAAATAACGGAACTAAAACTGGGTTACATCAACATCTCCGGTTGTCGAAACGATATGAATCGTCGGACCACCATCTCCGAATTTGGCTACCAGTTTTTTCCGAGAAACAGATTTTACTACAACTGGAACTTCAGTTGCTATTTTTCCTGTTTCAGTTTCAACTTTTAATTCACCAGCCGCTAATGATGGTAATGAAAAAATTATTTTACCGCTGGTTGTTTCTATATAATAATCTTTTGGTGAATCAAGTTCTGTTTCTATATGTACTTCACCAGAATATGTTGCCAAATCAATGGCACCTTTTACTTGCTTGATACGAATTTTAGAGGAATTTGACTTCACCCGTATATCCCCTTCAATCCAGTCAAGAGCGATATTGCCTATTGGCTGTGAGACAGTAACCGCACCATAGATATATTCGGCATGAAACGTCCCACTTGAATTTTTTATTTCGATATCACCCTCAAGTGACGATACTTCAATTTCGGTTTCCATTCCTGTAATTGAAATAGATGTCTGAGTTGGAACTGAAATAAAATACTCAACTGCACCGTACGCTTCGGCACCAGAAGTTCCTAAAAATTTATTCCAAAAAGATTCAGATCGATTTATCATTCTTAAATAGTTTGTCGCTATTTCAATATGATTTCCTTTTGGGGTCACTTTGATTTCAATATGATCGGCGACCTCTTCGGCTTCATCTCTATTTGATGCTCGTACAATTTTAACCGCTTCAATAATAACATTATCTGTCTGATTGCCAATAACGGTAACTTTTCCTTTGAACATATTCAAATCAATTGTAAGCGGTTCGGCTATATCAATTATTTTCTGATTTTCAAATGTATATTCTGCCGCTTGAGTTGGCATAACTGAAAGAAGCAATAGAGAAAATATATAAAGAGTTTTTACATAGCGCATGAAGTTCCTAACTAATCTAAGATTATCTAATCGATTTTAGTTTCTTTTTCAATAGCTCTCGGGCTCGAAAAATCCGAGCTTTAACAGTCCCGACAGGTATATCTAATAAATCGGCTATTTCGTCATATGATTTATCATCTTTATGCCTATATACGATAACTTCTTTATATTTCTCTGGTAGAGAATGAATTGCTTCATCTATACCAAATCGTGTTTCTTTCCGCTCTAATTCCTGCCCAGGGTGATATGAGTAGTCTGGTACCTCAAAACCAACTGAACCATCTTTAGTTTCAATCTTTTGATCCAATGAAAGGGCATTTATCTTCTTTTTACGCAAAAAATCAATAGATGCATTGGCGGCAATCTTGTACAACCAGGTCGAAAACCGATATTCTGACCGATAACTGGCGAGCGAGGAAAAAGCCTTCATAAAGGTCTCCTGCACCAAATCATTGGCTGTTTCCTTGTCTCTAACTATCTTAAAGATAATATGAAAGACCGAGAGTTGGTGTTTTTCGGTTAATACCCGATATGCCTTCTGAGAGCCGTCTAAAGCCTCAGATATCAATTTCATTTCTTGTTCGCGCAAATAGTTGTCTTCTCTTTTATTTTCTATACGCTCATTATCTGATACAGTTTCAATCAAGATATATAATACGACAGCTTAAACCTCTATTCAAGTGAAAACTCACTATCGCAATTTTAGCTCAAGAACAGCAATCTAAGTAAATTATCAATAAAATCTCTCTTTCAAAATCTGATATATAGGAAATCCCCCATAGAATGGACTGCAATTATACAGTTTCCAATAATTCTAAAATTGTGTAATAGGTATTTCCCTATACTTATTCCAACAATTATACAGAATTCATCAAACAGAGATTAAATTACTCTGTTTTCCTTGAGAGACCTCTATAAGTCGCCGTTACAATGTACAAGACACGGAAGGTAAATAGATTTATGCTATATGATTATCCAGAATATTATGAAACTGCCTTTTCTTTTCGCAATATAGAAGAGGAAACCAAGTTTCTTCACCAATGCATAAAACAGTTTTCAAAAATTAATGTTACCAACATTTTTGAAATCGCTTGTGGCAATGCACCCCATGCTGGTCTTTTGACAGAGTTGGGATACAAATATCATGGACTCGATTTAAACCGAAATATGCTCGACTACGCTGCATATAAATGGAAAGACCTTCCAAACAAATTGCAACTGCTTGAGGCAAACATGATTGATTTCAGCTATCCTGAAAAAATCGACTTTGCCTATGTTATGTTAGGTTCTCTCTATCTTAATTCTTTTGATGAAATCAAATCTCATTTTGATTCAATGAGTCGTATGCTCAATGTCGGTTCTCTTTATTTTCTTGATTGGTGTATCCAGTTTGGAGATCCCCTTGCACACAATGGTAACAACAGATTTACAATTGAAAAAGATGGTATCGAGGTTGAGTCAGAGTTTCAAATCAAATTATTAGATAAAGCCAACCAGATGTATGAAGAAATCTGGACGATTAATGTCAATGACCGAGGGCGTCATAAACAGTTTAATATGATCGAACGTAACAAAGCGATTTTACCTGAACAGTTTTTACATTTTATAAAAGAGCGTGATGATTTTGAGTTTGTCGGATGGTGGAAAGATTGGGATTTCAATCACCCTATTGAGAATGAACATGATGTCACCCGCCCTGTTGCTTTAATTAGAAAAGTGAAATAGAACTTTTATACTTTTTACCTTTAGTACGACATAGACATGCTGCATTTTTTTCACAAAGCGGAGTCCCTACACAGGCTCCGCTTTTTTTGTATAATAATTCTCTACATAATCGCGACGAACTTCCCCATCTGTACTTCACCATCAGGGAACTCAACTGTCCAATAATACAACCCACTCACAATCATCTGAGTATTACGTGTTATCAAATCCCACCGATGACGACTGTTGGTCGGGTCACCTTCGGGCATGTTATGACTGAGGTGGCGAATCAAATCACCATCCAACGAAAATATCTTTATTTCGCATTTTGGTGGTAGGTTGGCAAAGTTCAGTTCTCTCACTCGGTAGTCAGGACGGTCTTCTTCGGTGCGTCCTTCATAACCAAGGTTACGATAATTGCCATTGATTTTATATGGGTTAGGGTAGATAAATACCTGTTTCCGTTCGACAGACAAATCATCAGTGTGTAAAAGCGGATACGCTTCCTGAATGCCTAAGACTTTAGATGTCTCAAGAGCTTTGAGTCCCGATTTTGGTGAACCAAAATCAAAGGCGGTGACATTGACCCAGTAGCTGACAGTTGATAATAAATTTTCAATAAAATATTCATACTCAAAAAATTTAAAATAGCCGTCATCAGTATAGTCAGAAACCAATAGTGAATCGGCATGAACCAGCCGAGGGTCTCGAGCGTTCGGGTATACTTTTGTGATTGCTGACTGCTCAACATTGAAGGCGTGCTTCTCAAAAAAGATGAGCGAGTCAAGTTTGAACAAAGGTTCGGAGCGAGTGTATATGAGAGGGTCAAACAAACTGTCGCTACAACTATCTGCGTAAGTACAAAGTATTTGTTCAAGCGTTAGCGGAATGTCTTGTACTATGTATCGTTTGACTCCGAAGTCATATACAAATTTGTCGTAGTTGTCTTTGTCGTATGATGCCACAAGTGACAACGATGTCTCTCGTTCGTCACGTCCGAAATAAATATTGTATCCTTCAAAATCAGCAATGCGGGTAAAAATATCTTTTTCAGTTTCTGAGCGTGAACCATTGAAACGTACATGTATGCCGTTGTGCGTCGCATCAAGCCAGACATACGGAGCAGGAGGAGGACCTGCTGCTTTCCAGTCAGGGATACCATCACCCCGATACCAAAAAGTGTCAGTTGCTGATGCTGTCCATTCACCATCGACAAGCTGTGAATCTAAAACGCAAATTTGATAGAGACCCGAATCACCATCACCGTCGGTGTCAACGCCTGGATTGTCATATATCCACCGAGCCCATTGAGCATTGGTGACAATGTCTGAAAAGTCAAGGTTGCTATAGTATCTGCTTGGGAAATCAGGCAGGTTATCGATGTTTGTTGGAATAGTATGAAAGTTTTCACCAGCAACGTATGCAAATGGAATCTTCAACACTCCACCTGGGGGAATGTCAAACGGTCCGACAGAGAGGAGATGAGAAATAACACCAATCCCATTAGAGATGTCTTCAGCATAATCTTGATTTGGATAAAGCCATGTAGGGTCAATTTGACTAATAGATGCAGTATACATTGGGTCATAATCAATCTCACCATTTGACATAAGATGATAATTATCTTCAACTGTAAAAGGAGCACCACCGAGATTATTTTTTATTTCTCTATAGTTCAATTTTGATTGAGGATTAAATTCAAGTGTATACCAATTACACGATTTATTTAAAACTTCATTAAATTTACCATTTAGATTTTCTAAAAATAATACTCCAGATACAGAAGTTGCAGACTTGATAGATTGACCATCCACAATTCCTAACCTGTTAGTAAAGACTTCGTTGATTGGGTCACCATCATTGTCTGCTCCCCACATTAAATCAAAATTATCAATAATATTATTGCAATCATCGAAGGATTTTTCATGACTGTAATAGCCACCTAAATCATCTAAATACGGATAGTTTGAGCCATTGAAGTATCCATTGGCACTTGAAAAGACTAACCCAGTATAAGCTTTTTTAATTGTCTCTTTACCTATATTTTTTATTTCTATGTCAAAGAGAACAAAATCTTCAGCATACTCATAAGACCATGCATACGATTTTTTTGTCACTTGAATATTGAGAGGTTTAAATCTTAAGCCATAGATGTCAAAAAACTCTTCAATATTGTCAACACCAACTGAGATATAGTCTTGTTCCGAAACAGCATTTTCAAAATTAGAGTCGGTAGGGTCTAAGGTTGAACGGTAAATTTTCATTCCCTTAGGTGAGTACTCGACTTGCACCAAAAGAGTATCATTGTCAATAATGCCTCCGATAATTACAGTTCCACCATGTAAAATAGAAATTTTAGATCCTATGGGATACTCAGCACCATACTCAAAAACTTGTCTACGATTAAAACAATCAATTCTTTCCTCTTCAGTTATCTCGTAGAACTCGCTTTTACCTCCAAAAGGGGGAATCAGATTAGATTTTAGAACAAGCTTGCCAACATTGTGAACTGCGTTACAATCAGGATTCTCAATTTCGTCCGCATTAGCATGTAAATTAAGAATAAATAAAAAAAGACAGTAATAGCTCAATGTTTTTATTGCGTTCATAAAAGACCCTCAAAGTTCAGTAGCATAATTAATCATACATTGTTATAAACGTACATGCAACCAAAATGTTGAATGAAAAAGGTCTGTCTTTTAAAGACCTACTTTGTGGTTCTGTGTGTGACAAAACAGCCCTCGTCTACCCCTATTCTCCTTCGGCAAAACCTCTACAACTCCTCCCCTCTTTCACAGCACTTCGCATTGTATGAACAACTTAAATTTTGGAACAAAATTATGATGCACAAAAAGTCTACAATAAATATGAACCAAAATGGCTTTAAGCCATTTTTTCAGGCAAAGCCATTTCACTATAACACCATGTGACTGATTCGTTTATAGCGGAAAAAGAGTGAAAAAAGCGCCTTAAAAAAACTTTTTATAT